>NZ_JAPZUB010000011.1 GCF_027533505.1 Flavobacterium sp.
CTTAAAGCAAATCAGTCCCACGGCAGCAGGATGGGATGGTACCTACAACGGTGCCTTGATGCCTGCCACCGACTACTGGTTCTTGGTGGAGTACTTTGAGGGGAATGCGCCGAAGGAATTTAGAGCGCACTTCTCGTTGAAGCGGTAGTGAGCCCCCTAGCCCCGAAACTTCGGGGGGGATTAGTTGCTGGTTGTCGGTTGCTGGTTGTCGGTTTTCGGTTGTTGATTTATTAGTCGTTAGACTTTAGACGTTAGATATAAAGGCTGCTCAGAAATGAGCGGCTTTTTTATTACAATATACCTGCCTGCCGGCAGGTTTTAAATTATAAATGGATGGTATTGGAGTACAATGTGGCACTTTATTTTCACGATGTTTCACAAGGTATAGCCCTGAAAATGATTGAACTATTTAGCAGGGAATTTCTATAAACGCTCCCCTCTTTCTTCTTGTTTCTTTCTTCTTGCTTCTAAAAATTCATAACTCCTAATTCCTCATTCCTAATTCCTTTCCGCGCGAGGGGTGGCAGTGGAAATCCTTGCCGCAGCGCAGCGGAGGCAAGATTGCAACGAACGACCCGACCCCGAGGGGTGAATTTCATTAGTATGAGGGAGGAGAATTGAGGGGGCGCGCCCTAATGAATGTAGCAACCTACCTACCGGCTGGCAGGTGTGTCAATGGGGCGATGGGGAGATGGGTCAATGAGTCTATTTGTCAACCTGCTTGCCGGCTGGCAGGTGTGTCGATGTGACAATGGGGCAATAGAAAATAAAAAAAACCTGCATGTAGAGGAGTACGATGCAGGTGAATCATTTAAAAAAGGGTTTGAACTTTAGCTTGCGTTATAAGTTTTAAGCGCTGCCTCGAGTATCGCGATGGCCCGTTGTAGGTCCTCTTTCTTGAGTACATAAGCAATACGCACCTCATTTAACCCTACACCGGGCGTCGAGTAGAAGCCTGCGGCGGGTGCCACCATTACGGTTTCACCTTGATAATCATACGATTCAAGCAACCATTGCGCAAAGTCATCGGCATTGGTAACAGGCAATTGTGCAATGCAATAAAATGCTCCTTTGGGGACAGCGACTTTAACTCCGGGGATATTTTGAAGTCCTTCAACCAAAAGGTCACGACGGTCTTTATATTCGGCGATGACATCTTTAAAATAGGATTGAGGTGTGTCAAGAGCCGCTTCACTAGCAATTTGGGCATAGGTAGGGGGACTCAAACGCGCTTGTGCAAATTTCATAGCCGTTGCCATCACTTCTTTATTTTTGGAAACTAGGCAACCAATACGCGCGCCACACATACTGTATCGTTTGGAAACAGAGTCAATCATAATCGCATTTTCTTCAATGCCAGGCACATTAAGCACCGAGTGGTGTTGCACATCGGCATCGTAAATAAATTCGCGATACACTTCGTCGGCAATCAGGAACAAGTCGTGTTTTTTAACGATGGCGGCAAGTTGTTGAATTTCTTCTTGCGAATACAAGTATCCAGTAGGATTTCCAGGATTACAAATAAGTATCGCCTTGGTTTTGGGCGTAATGAGTTGCTCAAAAGCGGCCATAGGAGGGAGGGCAAAGCCTTCTTCTAACGTGGAAATGACCGGAACGACTTTGACTCCTGAGGCTGTTGCAAATCCGTTGTAATTGGCATAAAACGGCTCAGGAATGATGATTTCGTCACCCGCATCCATAGTGCTACCAATGGCAAAAAGCAAGGCTTCCGATCCGCCGGTAGTGATAATGATATCTTGTGTTTCTACAGGAAGACCATAGGAGCGGTACGAAGCGGCTAATTTGGTTCGGTAACTCTCAAATCCCGCGGAGTGGCTGTATTCGAGCACTTCAATAGCTGCATTTTTAACGGCTTGTAGGGCTACTTCAGGGGTTTTAATATCGGGTTGCCCAATGTTTAAGTGGTAGACTTTTACCCCTTTCTTTTTGGCAATTTCTGCATAGGGAACTAACTTACGGATGGGCGATTCGGGCATTTGTTGGCCTTTGGTCGAAATCTTTGGCATAGTGATTTGTTTTAGCTGTGCAAATTTGCAAATTTTAAGATGATTTTGACGTTAATGCTATCGTAAAAAGCGCTATTTTTTTTAATTTTAGAAAAATTACCCTATGAAGTCCCGAATCTTGTTTCTTTTGTTGGTTTTACATGTAACTGGTGTTCGTGCCCAAGGGGGATTTCAGTTGCCTGAGCACCGAAAGAAAATTGTACTTCCATTTACCTTTGTTCAAAATCTTATCATCATCCCCGTTGTTCTTAATGGGACTCCGCTGAATTTTATGCTCGATACCGGCGTCGAGCATACGCTTTTGTTCAGTTTGGAGGATACCGATAAAGTGCAGTTAAATCAGATGGAAGCGGTGAAAGTACGCGGCCTTGGAAACTTGGATGCCATCGACGCTTACAGCTCTGAAAATAATCGGTTGGAAATAGGTTCCATGACCGATTTGGCGCACAAAATATACTTGATTCTCGATGAACGCGTAAATATTTCTACCTCCGTAGGGATACCGATTAATGGTATTATTGGGTACCACTTTTTTAAATCGTACAGCGTTCGTATCGATTATATTAGACAAAAAATTATTCTTTCGCGAGAGGTTAACAGACTTATGAAGCGCCGGGAACCTTTTGTAGCGATTCCGCTGACGTTCATTCAAAACAAACCCTATCTCCACGCGATGACCGCTTTGGGTTCAAAAGTCACTCCTGCCTTTTATTTGCTTGACACGGGGAATACTGATGTAGCGTGGCTGTTTCCCAACGCGGAACCTACGTTTACTTTTCAACCTTATCCCTTTGTAGACGATTATCTTGGACGGGGCTTGTCGGGTGATATTTATGGGAAGCGGGGCCGAATAGATTCTATTGCACTGGGACCGTTCAGCGTGAAAAGACCTTTGGTGGCGTTTCCGAAAGGCGATTTTATACAGCATTTACTCCAAATTAAGGGTCGAAACGGTTCGCTGGGTAACGAACTCCTGAAACGGTTTCATCTGGTTTGGGATTATCCCAATCAAACGATTTACGTTCGTCCCAATGCCAATAGCAGCGCCCCTTTTTTGTACAACATGTCGGGTCTTGAAATCGTGCATAGCGGCTTGGAGTGGGTAACCGAAACCAAAGATTTATCCACCCAGTCGATCTACGCCAAAAATGTATTTTCCAACAGCGGACAACGCATTAATGATCAAATTAAAGTTTTATTTGCCCTTAGACCCACCTATGTAGTAGAATTGGTACGGGTGAATTCCCCAGGGGACCTAGCGGGGCTGCGTAAAGGGGATCAACTCTACAAGATAAACGGCTATTCCTGTACGAGTCTCTCCCTCGATCAGATTAACGGCTTTCTCAAAATGCGCGATGGAAAAACGGTTGAAATAGAATACATTCGAAGTGGGAAAATTGTTACTACAACCCTAATTTTAAAAGATCTTCTGCCATAAAAAAACCTGCCGAAGCAGGTAGTTTATTTACGATCGATTCATCAGAATATTGGTTTTTTTCTCCAGCGGATTCGGTTCCTGTTTGACAATTACTTCTCCCTTGATTTTCAGTGCCACCATACCGCCTTCTACATTGACCGCATTGGTTTCAACCGTAATGGTTTTGCGAATGGGGCCCGGATTCATATTGTATTTCACTTTGATTTCTCCTGTTTTCCCCGGCATAATCGGTTTGTCGGGTTTACTAGGCACCGTACATCCACAAGTTGATTGCACATTTTTGATAATCAACGGTTGGTCGCCCGTATTGGTAAACTCAAAAATCCGCTCTCCGTTGTCGGTTTCCTTAGTGACAGTCCCGTAATCTATCGTATTATCTTTGTCCTTAAAAACAATTTTTGGCCCTGTTTGCGCCATTGCAAAAGCCGTAAATAAAAGGAGACCATAAGGTAAGAATCGTTTCATGACACTGTTTTTTGTAAAATTACTACTTTCCGTTGGGGTACAAAATTTTAAATCTTAAATTTTTCGTAACGTACTATTTTCAGTACTTTTGCCCGCATAGGTACAAAAAACATACCAAAATTTTAGGTGTCAGGAGCATCAACTGCGGTTGTACTATCCACATCACCTCCCGCTTTCGCCTTTATCACTTCACTGCGTTACGTGGATATCGGCTCAATCGGGGCTAAAAAGGGAGTTTTTTATTCCAATTCAAAATTTCACACACATGATTCCAGCACAGTACAACGCCCAAGATGTCGAACAAAAGTGGTATGCCTATTGGATGCAACACGACTATTTTACCTCCAAACCCGATCATCGTACACCGTATACCATAGTCATTCCTCCGCCAAACGTTACTGGCGTGTTGCATATGGGACACATGCTCAACAATACGATTCAAGATGTATTAATTCGGCGCGCGCGCTTGAAAGGATTTAATGCTTGCTGGGTTCCCGGTACCGATCACGCTTCGATTGCCACAGAAGCTAAGGTGGTGGCAAAATTGAAAAGTGAAGGTATTCAAAAAAATGATTTAACGCGTGAAGAATTCTTGAAACACGCTTGGGATTGGACCGATAAATATGGCGGTACCATTTTGGAGCAACTCAAACAATTGGGCTGTTCTTGCGATTGGAGTCGTACCAAGTTTACTATGGATCCCGATATGTCGGCTTCTGTGATTCGTTCGTTTGTCGACTTGTATCGTAAAGGATTAATTTACCGCGGCTATCGTATGGTCAATTGGGACCCCGAAGCCAAAACCACCCTTTCTGATGAAGAGGTGATTTACGAAGAACGCCAAGGAAAGCTATATCATTTGCGTTATGCCATCGAGGGTACACAAGACTACGTAACTATTGCCACTACACGTCCGGAAACCATTTTGGGTGACACCGCTATTTGTATTCACCCCGAAGACGAGCGCTACCAACATTTGCGTGGTAAAAAGGCTATTGTTCCTATTTGTAACCGGGTGATTCCCATTATTTTTGACGATTATGTCGATCCTGAATTTGGCACCGGTTGCTTAAAAGTAACTCCCGCTCACGATGTTAACGACAAAGAATTGGGGGAACGGCACCATTTGGAAATCATCGATATTTTGAACGAAGATGCGAGCCTAAATAGCTTCGGATTGCATTATGCTGGAAAAGATCGTTTTGTAGTGCGGGAAGCAATTGCCGTAGAACTGGAAGCTATCGGTGCTTTGGTGAAAACCGAAAACCATTTGAATAAAGTGGGTACCTCGGAGCGCACCAAAGCGGTGATTGAACCCCGATTATCCGATCAATGGTTTTTACGTATGGACGAATTGGTAAAACCAGCCATCAAAGCGGTTCTTGAAACCGAAGAAGTGAAGTTGTACCCTTCGCGATTTAATAATACCTACCGTCATTGGTTAGAAAACATTCGGGATTGGAATATTTCGCGTCAATTATGGTGGGGCCAACAAATTCCCGCCTATTACTATGGCGATGGAAAAGAGGATTTTGTGGTTGCCGAAAGTAAGGAAGAAGCCCTAGTTCTAGCACAAGAAAAAACAGGAAATGCAGCGTTGACTATAGATCAGCTTACCCAAGATGCCGATGCCCTTGATACCTGGTTTTCGTCATGGTTATGGCCTATGGCGGTATTTGGTGGTATAATGAATCCCGAAAGTAATGATTTTAAGTATTATTACCCAACGAACGATTTGGTAACGGGTCCCGACATCTTGTTTTTCTGGGTGGCCCGTATGATTATTGCCGGCTACGAATACGCTGATGCTAAACCGTTTACCAATGTGTATTTAACCGGATTGGTGCGCGACAAGCAAGGACGAAAAATGTCAAAATCATTGGGCAACTCTCCTGAGCCGTTGGAATTGATTGAACGCTTTGGAGCCGATGGTGTTCGCGTGGGCTTGTTACTTAGTGCCTCAGCCGGAAACGATATCTTGTTTGATGAAGAATTGTGCCAACAAGGGAAAGCCTTTGCCAATAAAATTTGGAATGCCTTCCGTTTGATCAAAGGTTGGGAAGTGGCCACAATAGCACAACCCGAATCCTCTCGTGCTGCCATAGCATGGTATGAAGCTAAATTGCAACATACTTTAGTAGCGATTGAAGATAATTTTGACAAATACCGTATCTCCGATGCCTTGATGGCTATTTATAAGTTATTTTGGGATGATTTCTGTTCTTGGTTCCTTGAAATGATCAAACCGGGCTACCAACAACCAATAGACCAAATGACTTTTGATAAAGCGATTGAACTTTTGGAAACCAATTTGAAATTATTGCATCCGTTCATGCCGTTTTTGACCGAAGAGATTTGGCAATACATCAAAACACGGACTCCCGAAGAAGCACTAATCATAGCCCAATGGCCAACTTCGGTTGCTTATGATACCTCATTGGTTGATGATTTTGAGTTTGCCAAAGAGGTTATTTCAGGAGTACGTACGATGCGCAAAGACAAAAATATACCCTTCAAAGACGTCCTTGAATTGAAGGTAGTCAACAAAGAGGGAAGTTCATCATTTTTTGACAGTGTCATTGCCAAATTGACCAATGTTTCTTCTATTACCTATGGCAACGAAAAAGTGGAGGGCGCCTTATCCTATCGCGTGAAATCCAACGAATATTTTATTCCAGTGACTAGTGCCATCGATGTTGCGGCTGAGATTGATAAATTAACCGCTGAATTGACCTATACCCAAGGGTTCTTGAAATCGGTGCAGGCCAAACTATCCAATGAGAAATTTGTTTCGGGGGCTCCTGAAAAAGTAATCGAAATGGAGCGCAAAAAAGAAGCCGATGCCTTAGCTAAAATTGCCACGCTTGAGGCGAGTTTGGCAGGTTTGAAATAAAGATGTAAAGCAAAAAAAAAGGAGTATTCTTCAACGAGTACTCCTTTTTTTATTTTGATTGATGATTTATTCAAACTTAACCTTCACCGTTTGCGAAACGCCATTTCTTGAAAATACCACTTCAACTTCATCGCCAGGGTTGATTTTGGCTAAAGCTTCCATATACCCATATACATCTTTAATTGGTAACGTACCAATTTTGGTAATGACATCGCCTTCTTGAATACCCGCTTTTTGTGCAGGTCGGTTATCGGTAACGCCATCGACATGCAGTCCATCTGGATGCTCGGTATAATCGGGCATGATTCCCATAGTTACTTTGTACTTGGGACGTGTTTTTCCAGCGTTTGCTTTGGTTTTGGTAAACGGAACTTGTTCCATCGCGTCTAGCGTTTGCGTAATGCGGAACACGTATTCTACAATATTTTTAACCCCATAATAATTGATTTTATCGGCATCATCACTCGGTTTATGGTAATCGCTATGCGTTCCAGTAAAGAAATTTAAAACAGGAATATCTTTTAAATAAAACGATGTGTGGTCGGTAGGTCCTGTGCCGCTTTCCTCCATGGTAACGTGAAATCCTGCGGGTTTGTTTTTCTCGATAATTTTAGGAAACTCGGGACTCGTTCCAGTTCCCCCAATGATTAAGTCCTTGGAGGCATTCAAGCGACCAATCATGTCCATGTTGATCATGGTGACTACGTTGGGTGTTTGCGCTTTGATAAGGTCTGCCAGCGCTTTTGACCCGATTAATCCGTCTTCTTCACCAGAAAAAAGAGCAAAAATATAGTTGGCTTTTTCAATGGTCTTGTTTTGGGATACCATTCGCGCTAATTCCAGGACACCGGCGACTCCAGAAGCGTTGTCGTCTGCGCCGTTATGGATTTGTCCTTGCGAATTCATTTGGGTAGAATTGCCGTGTTCGTTGCGACCCAAATGGTCATAATGCGCCCCAATTACAATGGTTTTGGCGGCTTTATTGTCTATGTAGGCGACTACATTATGAGCTTTAATTTTGACCTCTTGGCTTTGCAACGAATCTTTTGCGTTGCTTTTGTAGGTATATTCAAAAGGAATTAAAAAGGATTTCTCTTGATAGGGCTTGAGCTTCCATTTTTTGAATTGACTTTCCAAATATTCAGCGGCTTTTAATTCTTCTTTAGAGCCTACCAAACGTCCGTTCATGGCATCGGAGGCTAGATAGGTGATATGTTTTTGAAGCAGTGTCTCATCGATGTATTCAGCGGGATCGGTATCGACCCAATCGGCTAGGAAAACATTGGTTTCACGGGCAGCTTCTTGTTGGCGATTGCTTGAAAAAACTAACTTTTTTCCGTTGGGGGAAAACATGGGAAATGCGTTGAATTCACTCTCAAAAGTGATTTGACGCAAATGGGTACCATCGGTATTGATCATGTAGAGTTGAAAGTCGTACCCTCTTGTAGCATGATGGTTGGAAGAAAATATAATTTTTTGATCCGAAGGATGGAAAAACGGCGCCCAATTCGCCTTTCCTAATTGAGTGATTTGTTTCAAATCGGAGCCATCGACATTGCAGGTGTACAATTCCATTTCGGTGGGCGCGACTACATTTTCTTGAAGGAGCGCTTTGTACTCGTTGATTTCAGTCTCTGTTTTGGGTCGTGAAGCTCGAAAAACAAGTTTTTTACTATCGTGCGAAAAAAAACTTCCGCCGTCATAACCTAAACCGAAGGTCACTTGTTTCAAGTTGGAGCCGTCTATATCCATGGTCCACAGTTCCAAATCCCCAGAACGCGTTGAAGTGAAGGCAATTTTCTTTCCATCAGGCGAAACTACGGCCTCGGCATCATATCCGGGCGTGTTGGTGAGTTGTTTGATAATGTTTCCGTTTAAATCGGCGATATATAAATCAAATTCTGGATAAATGGCCCACAAGTATTTTCCATCCCGAGGTTTGGGAGGCGCTGGACATTCTTTTTGCGCTCCATGAGTAGAAGCAAAAATGATATGTTTGCCATCGGGCATAAAGTAAGAGCAGGTGGTTCTTCCTTGTCCGTTGGAAATGCGTTTTAAACTTTGGGGTGAAAAGTTTTTTTCGTTGAGATTTAAGCTAAAAATTTGATCACATTCCGCACCCAAGGCTTTATTGGTAACTTGAAGGGTGAGGAGTTGGCTATTGGGACTAAAGTAGGCTTCGGCATTGTCACCGCCAAAAGTTAGTTTTTGAATATTTTTCAAGTTGTGTTCTTGTGCAAAAAGCGATACAACACAGCTTAAAAATAGGAGGCAAATTCGGTTTTGGTGCATGATTAATTTTTTTTCAAAGATAAAATTTACCACCCATTTGAAACCGTCTTTATTCAAAAATTTGCAGTAACTGCTCTTTGTCAAGAGGTTTTTCTAAATACCCTTTCAATCCAAGGTAGGTTTCTGCTTTTTGCTTGTCTTTATCATTGAGTGAAGAGGTAAGAATGTATACCTTATGTTGGTTTAAAAAGTCGGGCATAACCGCTATGACTTCATCCAAAAATTCAAATCCCGTTAATTCAGGCATATTGATATCAAGAAAGATATACGCTTGAGTGTTTACTTCTTCTTGAAGTTTTTCAAAAACAAAAGCAAGCGCTTGTTTACTCGATAAATAGGTTTTTATCGTGCAGTTGGGACATAAATTACGTATTGTTTTTTCATGAACGTAATTAAAAATGGCGTCATCATCTATGAGTATACCATACATAAAAATAAATGTATTCTTACAAATATAAGTTTTTTATTCGTAATACTTAGTAGTATGTTACTTTTTTCGATATAGAAGATAAAGTGCCGTAGTGTAATTATGATAGGTGTTTTTTCCATGTAGTCGAGCGAATTCACCAAAACCATACATCCCTAACCAGGGCGGACAGGCCTCATTCGTATAAAAAGGAGTTTGCATTTGGTGGACCAATTCTTCTTTCAAAATCCGGTTGGTTAGATAGCGTCCTCGAGCCA
This sequence comes from Flavobacterium sp., assembly GCF_027533505.1. Taxonomy (GTDB): domain Bacteria; phylum Bacteroidota; class Bacteroidia; order Flavobacteriales; family Flavobacteriaceae; genus Flavobacterium. The sequence continues at coordinate 9,800 of NZ_JAPZUB010000011.1, forward strand.
AACAATCGGCATGAAATACAGCCACTGGTTTTTTTCCAGCAGCGCGTTGGCTCATTGACCTAACCATACGATCCATTTCTTTAAAAATCAATTCTTCATCCCGAATAGTAAACCAAAGTTGGGTTCCTACGTCACAAGTGGTAGCATAGTAAATGTGTTCACCTTCATGCTTGGTAACCACACGTAAAATATGTTGATTGCCATATTCTTCAGCAACTTCAGGAGGAAGAAGTTCGGCCAATGCCCCAACAGGAATGGTGTGACCACAATCGGCCTCTTGTGGTAATCCTAATCGCTCTAGAAAAGCGGACCAAGCGGGTTTTCCATTCAACTCTTCAATGATGTGTCCGTTGGATTTGGTTACTGTAATAGGTTCGCCAATAGCCATAAATCCATGAGTTGCTTGTGTGTCAATAGTTAGGGATGGGTCACAAAATCCAATGGCAAATGCCCCATGTTCGGTGACTTGTTGCTCAAAGGCCTGAAAACTAATATACCCTTTCATATTATCGGAAGTGGTGGCGCCAAATACCGTTACTTCTTCGCCAAATACCGATTCAAATCCCCGAATACATTCTGAGTTGTTGATGTCAATCCCCGAAGCTATGAAATAAATCATATTAATTCCTGCTTTTTGCGCTTGAAGGGATTTGGCCATTTTAACGCATTCCTCAAAAGAATTATGCCCATAGATAGCCGTACTTCCAGAGAGTGCAAATTCATCTCCTGTAATGGCCATCAACGCCATATCTTTCATAGACTCACTTACGCCCTCACGTCCTACGACGCCACAACAAGAAGCGGCTACGATTTGTGCATGAGGAGCCAGCGTAGTTGCATGCGCAATAAGATCTTGGAAGTCATGCCCTACAGAAGCGTTAAAAATAAGGAGTGAGGCTTGGTTAAGTTGATCTCCAAGTGCAATTTCTAGACATTCTGTAACACTTCTCTTGGTGTTTACAATACGTGTAGAGGCAGAATAAAAGTGTAGCATAGCAAGTAAATTTAATATTCAAGACTTGAACCTACCGCAGCGGTTCGTTACGTTGTTTATTAAAGTTACTCTAAAACATTTAGATAAAATTTTTATATCGACGAAGACTGAGTTATATTGCGACGAAAGCGGTTTAGCTGTCGATGAATGAATTATAGCGCAGTAGCTTCTTCAAATTTTTCGGCTACTTTATCCCAATTGATATGTTTGAAAACACTTTCAACATATTTTTTTCGGCGATTTTGATACTCCAAATAATAAGCATGTTCCCATAGATCAATCCCTAAAATGGGTTTTCCTGGAACTTCTGCGCGAGGCATTAAAGGATTATCTTGGTTGGCCGTATTGGTAATTTCAAGTTTTCCCGATTTATTGACGATTAACCAGGTCCAACCTGAACCAAAAACCTTCCCCGTGGCATCGATAAATTGGTTTTTAAAGTTATCAAACGAACCAAAATCACGATCTATAGTAGCGGCCAAGGTATCTTTGGGTTGGGCTTGTCCTTTGGGCGTTAAGATTTCAAAATACAAACTGTGGTTGTAATAGCCTCCCAAGTTATTTTTTAAATCGACATTAGAAACATCGAGTTTTTTGAAAATTTCGGCAATGGGTAACGGTTCCAAATCGGTACCGCTAAGCAACTGATTGAGATTGTTGGTATAGGTTAGATAATGTTTGGAATAATGGGTTTCCATGGTCAATGCATCGATGTCTGGCTGAAGGGCATCGTAACCGAAAGGGAGTTTAACCAACTCAAAAGCACCTTCTTGGGCTTTAACATCATCGGGTACCCCAAGCGTCACTTTCTGCTCTTTGGAGGGTAGTGGCACTTCAACGACTTCTGTATATTTTTTCCGTTTGCACGAGGTTGTGGAAATAATGAGAAAACATCCCAAAAAGAGTATACACTTTTTCATTACTTACTTTTTTTTTGCGCCAATTCCATGATCGCTTGAATGTATTGTTCTTTGGCTTCGTCTTGGGAGAGATGGTTAATTTGAATCCATGCATTCATTTTAAAGGCATTTCGCAAGTCTTGAGGATACACAAAACGATGCGTTGCCCTTCCCAAGGTAGATTGTTTGTATAAAGCATACAAACGCAACTGCACGTCTTGGGGCAGGGAAGCTTGAGTCATTGTATTGGCAATGTCGACAGCTTCATCGAATCGTTCTTCCAAAGGGCGATTATCCATGGTTTTTTACAGCAATAATCGTTTGATTACCTACAGCTTTTTGACCGAGTTTAACATTTACTTCCGTTCCGAGGGGAAGATAAATATCAACCCGGGAACCAAATTTAATAAAACCTGCATCAGCACCTTGGCGCACCGTCATACCTTCTTCGGCATAATTGACGATACGTTTGGCAAGTGCTCCCGCAATTTGACGATACAAAATTTCACCAAAAATGCGGTTTTCAATCACAACGGTGGTACGTTCGTTTTCAGTGCTGGACTTTGGGTCCCAAGCCACCAAATACTTTCCGGGATGGTATTTACTGTATTTGACCTTGCCGCTGGTGCAATAGCGTGTCACGTGAACATTAATTGGTGACATGAATATGGAAACTTGCAAGCGCTTATCTTTAAAATATTCCGCTTCAAAAACTTCCTCAATCACGACCACTTTTCCGTCTACAGGCGCTATTATTTGGTAGTCATTAACTTCCAAGGGACGCTTCGGATTCCGGAAAAATTGCAATACCATAATCAATAAAAAAAGCAGTACCAATTGCACCGACTTAAGAATCCAAAGGTTTGCAATTACATACGGTGAACCGAGCAGGAGGACCGTAAAACTAAACGTTGCGATTAAGATGATTTTGGCACCTTCTTTATGAAACATAATCTAAAATTTGGTAAAACAAAAATACAAAGGGCGTGACAAATATAATACTATCTAAGCGATCCAAGATGCCCCCATGTCCTGGCATGATTTTCCCACTGTCTTTAACACCAGCAATCCGTTTAAATTTGGATTCAATCAAATCACCCAACGTACTGAAAATGCTAATTATCGCGGCACTTACCGTCCAAATCAACACCGAAGTGTCGGCATACTCAGGTTTGGGTTGAAAATAATAACGAGAAATTAGGTAGCCAACCAAAATCGTAAAAAGCATCCCTCCAAGAAAGCCTTCGATGGTTTTTTTGGGTGAAATTTTTTCAAGCAACTTATGTTTGCCCATCGTTTTTCCAACGATATACGCAAAGGTGTCGTTGGTCCAAATCAATAAAAAGATGCTGATAATGATTTTTGGACGGTATTCATTGTTGGAAAAAGGAATTTTGACTAAAATCAAAAAGGGAAGAATTACATAGCCCAAGGTAAAAAGATAGCGAGACCAAACGCCGATGTGTTCTTTTTTGAAATTAAACAAAAGCAATAAGCATTTGATGGATATGAAGAGCGTAACAATGAGCAGTAAAATGTCGTTGGTTTTGTTGGTTCGAAATTGAGACGCCCAATAAAAGGCAACAGCTCCGATAATCAAGGGAGCAACTCGGTTTATATGCACCAATCCACAGAATTCATAAATCGCAATGAGCATGAAAAGCCCAAACAGGATAAAAAAACTATCCATAGAGTAGGAGGTAGCGCCCAGTAACAAGGTTACATAAACGATACCTGAAAGGAATCGGGTGAGGGATTCACTCATGATTACAAATCTTCTAAAAGCAGCAAATAGAGGTTTTTGTGGCAACTCCCGTAGGTTAGAAAGTCCTCTTCTTGTGCTTTTTCAAAGTATTTAATGGTCGTAATATTGGTTGGGTATTCTTTGTCGTATTTCTTTTTAATCACCCGCAGACCGTCACTTTTCGATTCCAAAATTTGACTAGTGGTCGCAAGGATGACAATGTTATCTGGAAGTTCGTTGGGCTTCTTTTGCTTAATTTGGTTGGAAGAAAACAACACAGAGCCTTCGTCGGCGATTAAATTTTCGCAACTGGCAAAAAAGAAGGCAGGCTGACTCACCGATTGATGGGGAAGACGGTTTTCTTCCAAAAGACTAAAAAGTTTGGGTTCAAAACACAATACTTCTTTTTCAAACCAATCGTTTTCTTCTAATATATTTTCAAATTGTTCTTTAACTTCAGCTAAGTTTTCACAATAGATGAATTTCCCTCCATTTTTCTTAAAATTAAAGGTAAATTGCTCATCTACAGGTAAATTGGAAGGTTTGGGCGAGTTGTATTCGCTTTGGCTTTCCGCTTCGGAACCTTCTTGACCGGAACCAAATATTTTTCTGAAAAGACTCATATATTGGGTATACTTCTTTAAAAAGTTGGACAATTCCAAAGATAAAAAAATCTTAATTCAAAACCGTGCATGAATTAAGATTTTTTAAAATTTTGTTAAAAAGAGATTATAATGGATTTTCCTCGGTTAAAGTGTGTATTTCACCAAAAGGACGTTTGCCAAAAATGGCCTCCAAATCATCTTTAAAAATGACTTCTTTTTCAATTAAAATATCGGCTAATTGAAGTAATTTCTCTTTGTTTTCCTTGAGTAATTGAATGGCCCGTTGGTATTGTCCTTCTACCAAAGCAGAGATTTCTTTATCAATCAAAACTGCGGTTTCCTCAGAATAGGGTTTACTAAAGTTGTACTCTGATTGCCCACTAGAATCGTAGTAAGTGATATTTCCAATTTTGTCATTTAATCCATAAATGGTGACCATAGCCCGTGCTTGACGCGTCACTTTTTCAAGGTCGGATAGTGCTCCTGTAGAAATCGTATCAAAAACAACTTCCTCGGCAGCACGACCTCCCATGGTGGCACACATTTCATCCAACATTTGGTTGGGTCGCACGATCAAGCGCTCTTCAGGTAGGTACCAAGCCGCGCCCAAACTCTGTCCGCGAGGAACAATAGTTACTTTGATGAGTGGCGCCGCGTGTTCGAGCATCCAACTCACGGTCGCATGACCCGCTTCGTGTACGGCTATTGCGCGTTTTTCCTCGGGGGTTACGATTTTATTCTTCTTTTCTAAACCGCCGACAATTCGGTCAACAGCATCCAAAAAGTCTTGGCGTTCTACTTGGGTCTTATTTTTACGAGCGGCAATCAACGCTGCCTCATTACAAACATTGGCAATGTCAGCTCCTGAAAATCCAGGGGTTTGTTTGGCTAGGAATTCTGTATCCAAATCGTCCGCCTTCTTTAGTGGGGCTAAGTGTACTTCGAAAATTTCCTTACGTTCGCGAATATCGGGTAAATCAACATAAATCTGTCGATCAAAACGACCTGCTCGCATTAAGGCTTTATCCAAAATATCGGCACGGTTGGTCGCTGCCAATACAATAACATGCGTATTGGTTCCGAAACCGTCCATTTCGGTAAGCAACTGGTTGAGTGTATTTTCGCGTTCGTCATTGGATCCTGAAAAATTATTTTTCCCACGAGCACGTCCCACTGCATCAATTTCGTCAATAAAAATAATAGCGGGTGATTTGTCTTTCGCCTGTTTGAACAAGTCTCGAACACGGGAAGCTCCAACCCCCACAAACATCTCTACAAAGTCAGAACCTGAAAGTGAGAAGAAGGGGACTTTTGCCTCTCCCGCCACCGCTTTGGCCAACAAGGTTTTTCCTGTTCCTGGAGGACCAACAAGTAAAGCGCCTTTAGGAATCTTACCGCCGAGGGTAGTGTACTTTTCGGGATTTTTTAAAAATTCCACAATTTCTTGGACTTCTTCTTTAGCGCCTTCCAATCCAGCAACGTCCTTGAAAGTGACTTTAACATCATTTTTTTCGTCAAACAAACGCGCTTTTGATTTTCCGATGTTGAAAATTTGTCCGCCGCCCCCTCCAGCGCCTCCCGATGCCATTCGGCGCATGAAATACAACCATACACCAATAAGGATGATGAGGGGTAAGAAGTTAATGAAGTATTCTGACCAATCACTTTTTTGTTGAAAGTCATACGAAACTAACTGTTTCTTCTTAACGGCTTCTGCCAGTTCTTTTTGAAACAGTTCGTCATTTCCGATATCAAACGTGTAGTGGGGACCTTTATTCACCGTTCCAAATACGTCTTTGGCTACTTTTTGGTGCTTTTTTTCCTTAAGCGCTTTTTCAGTCAGGTAAGCCTCAGCTTTTGTTTTGTTGTAGACAATTACTTTTTGCACCTCACCGCGTTTTAACATGTCGTCAAACTGAGAGACGCTTATTTTAGAATAATCCTGAATGGTGGAACCTCCAATCATGTTCAATACAATAAGCATGAATAAGATGGCGCCCGTAATCCACCAGGGGCTAAATTTTATACCGTTAGGTTTTTTATCTTCAGACATAATTTACTTGGGTTCCTTGTTTTTAGTATTGCGTTTCAATTCGGGTCATTTTGGCATCTCCCCACAATCCTTCAATATTATAATATTCACGGGGCTCTTTTTGGAAAACGTGGACCACGATAGAAACATAATCCATCAATACCCATTCTCCATTTTCGGTTCCTTCTACATGCCAAGGTTTTTCTTTAAATTCTTTAGAAACAACTTTTTGAATTGAATTTACAATTGCATTCACTTGTGTATTGGAAGAGCCTGTGCACAAAACAAAATAATCACAAACTGCGGTGTCAATTTCTCTTAAATCTAAAAGGTCAATCTCGTTTCCTTTAACTTCTTCGATTCCTTTTATAATGCCCGCCAATAGGACATCGGTACTCACTTCTTTTTTTATCATTTAAAACTGCTTCTTATTTTGCAAAGGTATTATTTTTTGTCATTATTTTTGAGGCTTAACAGAAGTTTAAATCCGAAAATTTACCCTCTTGCCCTATGCAGTTAATCAAACTCGATGCCATAGATTCGACCAATGATTTTTTAAAAGCATTGGCACGTACCCAACGACTTGAAAATTACACTACTGTACTTGCACAAAGTCAAACCAACGGGAAGGGACAACGGGGCGCTCGTTGGCTGTCAGAGCCGGGTAGTAATCTGATAATGAGTGTATTGATACAGTGTTATGAAGTGCCTACTACTGCTGTTTTTCATCTCAATGTGGCTGTGGCTGTCAGTCTTTTCAATGTATTACAACGCTATCCTATTCCTAATCTAAGCATTAAATGGCCCAACGACATTTTGTCAGGCAATCAAAAGTTAGGCGGTATTTTAATTGAGAATTTAATTAAATCCGACCAATCATGGGAGGCTGTGGTAGGTATCGGACTCAATGTGCATCAGAACGACTTTAAGGATTTGCCCAAAGCGACTTCGCTTATTAACGTTTCACAACTGTCCTTTGATATTGAAACACTTGCTCAGGAAATTGTTGCCGAATGTCGGGTGAACTATGCCTATATTGCCCAACAAGAGGTGGCAGTGTTGTGGGACTTATATCATACCCATTTATTTCGAAAAGGGGTGCCTTCAACCTTTGAATTGCCCGATGGACAACGGTTTATGGGAAAGATACAAGGGGTTACAACTGAAGGGCAGTTGGTTCTCGAAGATGAATGGGAGATGGTACGCCATTTTGACCTCAAAGAAATTCAGCTGTTGTATTAAAAAAAACCGACAGAAGAGTCGGTTTTTCATTTTATAATTTCCCCATGTTAGCGGAGAGTGTTTCTAGGAACTTGGTGATGGGTCCTTTAACCATCATGGCCATCATTGCATTGAATTCGCCTTCAAATTGCAACTGAACTGTAGCAGTTTCAGCCCCGGTAGATTCGATATTGGCAATTAAAGTAAAGGGTACTTTATCACTTGCAGCGCCTAATTTGATGTAACTGTGAGGTGTTTGTTCTTTTAATCGCAATTTGATTTCAGGCATACCACTCAAGCCAAACAAAAAGGTATTTTCATCGGTTACTTCAAATTTAGCGATATTTTCAGGCATCAATTTTTCAAAGTTTTTGACATCTGTCAGGGCGTTGAAAAGGTATTCGGCCGATTTTGGAACGGTTACTTTGGGACTTTCTAATTGCATATTTCTTATTTTACGGCCACATTCCAAGTATCGGGATGCATGCGCCAATCGTGTAAAGTAATTAATTCGTTTTCTGTTATGTATTGTTTGGTCACGGCCAACGGAAGCAAATGCTCGTAATCGCTGAGCATATTTAAATTAACCTTCGCTTTTTCAAAGTTGGCTTGCGCCACTGGAAAACCGTACGAAAAAATAGCTGCCATGCCTTTTACATTGGCTCCAGCCTCTCGAAGTGCCTCCACGGCAAGTAAGCTACTGTTTCCTGTGCTGATCAAATCCTCGACGACTACCACATTTTGTCCTTTTTGTAAAAAACCTTCTACTTGGTTTTGGCGGCCGTGCTTTTTGGGCTCGGGGCGCACATACACAAAAGGCAGTCCCATTTCTTCGGCGACCAAAATTCCGATACCAATCGCACCCGTTGCGACGCCCGCAATCACATCGGGTTTCCCATAGGTTGCTTCAATGTGTTTGACAAATTCATCGCGGATATAATTGCGAATCGCTGGAAATGACAAGGTTAGACGGTTGTCACAGTAAATAGGAGAATGCCATCCGGAAGCCCATAAAAAAGGATTTGATGGATTTAATTTAATTGCGTTTATTTGTAGGAGCAATTCGGCGGTTTTCTCGGCTGTTGCGTTACTAAAAATCATAGTACAAATGTATAAAGTTTTTGTGAACGATAAACCACTTTTTTTGACAAACGAAGTGGCGAAAGAAACCGATTTTCAATTGTTTTTATTGGAAAGTATTGACATCGAACAGCTTATTGTAAAGATGTTCAACAATAAGATTAAGAAGGCTTATTTGTACTATCCCGATGAAAAGGAAATCTTGAAAAAAGTCAAAGCCAAAATCCCTGTCAAGAAAGCTGGTGGAGGACTCGTTTACAATCAAAATGGCGACGTATTGTTTATTTTTCGCAACGGAAAATGGGATTTGCCCAAAGGAGGCGTTGAACGTGATGAAGCAATTGATGAAACGGCATTACGTGAAGTCGAGGAGGAAACGGGGGTTTATCCACTAAAAATTACACGAAAACTTCAAAAAACCTATCATATTTTTAAAAGAGGAGGGAAATACCGTTTAAAAATCACCCATTGGTTTGAAATGAAAACCCATTTTGAAGGGGTTCCCGTTCCTCAAGCCAATGAAGGAATTGAAAAGGTTGCTTGGCTTAACCCCGAGCAAGTACAAGAAGCTTTGCAAAATTCCTATGAAAACATCAAATTGCTTTTCGAGGAAATAAAAATGCCTCAATAAACAAGATTAGCGTTTTACGCGAACAGCCTCGGGGACAAGTACGGTATAATCGCCACCATTTCGTAATACATCCCGAACAATACTCGACGAAATATAGGATGTTTTGGAAGCCGTCAATAAGAAAACAGTTTCAATTTTGGATAGCTTTCGGTTGGTGTGGGCAATGGCTTTTTCAAACTCAAAATCAGCAGGATTTCGTAATCCTCGTAATATAAAATCGGCCTTTTCTTTAATGCACAAGTCGATGGTCAAGCCTTCATAAGTAATGACGCGCACTTTGGGTTCGTGTTGAAAGGTTTCTTCGATAAAACGTTTGCGTTCTTCCAAGCTAAACATGTATTTTTTTTCGGCATTGACGCCAATAGCCACAATCACTTCATCAAATAACGATACCCCGCGCCGTATGATATCGTAATGCCCTAAAGTGATTGGGTCGAAGGAACCCGGAAAAATAGCTCGTTTCATAACCTTTGTGTAAAAGTTTTGTAAAGTTAGCGAATTAGAATGAATTCAACTTTGATTTTTCAATGCCCTCAATGAAACCCTTAGTCTCCATTGTGTTCAAGTCGCTCAGAGTCAATGTTTCCTTCTGTTTACGGTAATTGGCAGGTTCATTCAAATCGTCTAAATCAAAAAAAGTATTTTGGATATAGTCATTGTGCACTACTTTAAATACGGGGCCATTGCGTTCCAAAATTTTAAATGAAGAATAATAGCCGTTTTTCGTTTCATAGAAAACCACATCTCCTTTTTGAAGTTGCTCAAGGGGATAATCAGTATGCGATTTCACATACCAATATTTTATCAATATACTTAAGGACAATAGTATTGCTAGTGAACCTGTAAACGTCCAAATAGGGAAGCGGCGTTTTTTTTGGGCAATAGCATCAACAAAAGCTTTACAATCTTGGGACAAATCTTCATACGCAATAGGGGTATTGCATGCTGTACAATGTATACTGCCGTGTCTTTTGACAGGAAATAATGGAATTAGCGTTAGATGCGTATAGTCGCAGTACAACTGAAGTTCAAGGTTTGTATTGTTTACATCACAACAGGGACATTTTCCTTGAAAGGTACTTTGATACCGAAGGTAAGTCGATGTTCCGACAATAACCATCATAACTTCTCCCAAATCGGTTTTCGTTCCAAGGCCAACTGAATTTCATTGTCCAATAAATCGCTGAAAGCTAGTTGTGCAAATGCCGCTTGTTGCGGGAAAATGCTTTGTGGAGAAAGTCCAGGGTTGGTATTGATTTCAATAAAATGCGGAATCCCTTCCATAATGATAAAATCAGTTCGTGAAAAACCAGTCATCCCTAAGGCTTCATAAACTTTTTTGGCTGTTTCTCGCACCCGTTGCTCGGTTGTGGAATCCAAGCGTGCGGGGGTGATTTCCTCCGACTTTCCTTGGTATTTTGCTTCATAATCGAAAAAAGCATTTTGAGAAACGATTTCTGTAATGCCAAGCACAGTCACTTCACCTTTATAACGCATGACACCTACAGACACTTCAGTACCTTTTAAATAGGATTCAATTAATATTTCGGGATCTTCCGCGAAAGCAAATCCTAAGGCCTTATCCAAATCGCTCAACGATTGCACCATCGACACTCCCAAGGAACTACCCGATTGGTTGGGTTTGACAAAAAAAGGAAGTCCTAATTCTTGAACCAATGCGGCTCCATCAATCCCATCGCCTTGTCGGATGTAGACTGACTTTGCTTTGGGAATTCCAAATTTTGAGAGTACAGAAAGGGTGTCTCTTTTGTTGAATGTTAATGCCGATTGATAAAAGTTGCAACCTGTATACGGCATATTGACCAGCTCCCAATAGGCTTGCAAATGCCCATCTTCACCGGGGGTTCCGTGAACTGTATTTACGGCTACCTGAAATTGTATTTTTTGCCCCTCATAGACAAATGAAAAATCACTTTTGTCGATTGGGTAAGCGATGCCTTCGACCAAAACATGCCATCCTTCGGGGAGGATATGGACTTCAAAAGGCTTGTATTTGTTGCGATCCAATTGTGCTAAAATCAATTGACCACTTCGAAGCGATATTACCGATTCATCAGAATATCCGCCCATGACTACTGCAACGTTCATTCGGTTTATTTTAATTTCTATTCCCACAAAAATAGCATAAAAGTGCCACTAAAAATTATATCTTTGTCGAAATTGTTACCTATGAGTTTGCGAAAGTATCTAACGAGTAAAGTGTTTTTTGCCCAAATGGGAGCAGCCTTGTTGGTTGTTGGGGTATTGGCTTTTTTCTTTTTTCATTGGATCACCTTTGTGACAAATCACGGACAAGAAATTACAGTTCCTAATTTAAGTAAATTAACGCCCGAAGAAGCCGAGGCTAAGCTCGATGAGCTCGATCTTGATTATGAAATTATCGATACCGTTGATTATATTGCTGATTTCCCCAAGCTGACTATTGTGCAACAAGAGCCCACTGCGGGAAGTAAAGTAAAAGGCGGTAGAACCATATACATCAAATTGAATGCCTCAACCTACACGATGGTTGCCGTGCCCGACTTGATTGAAAAAACCTATCGTCAAGCTGTTCCTACTTTAAAAGCTATTGGTCTGCAAGAAGGTGCGATTACCTATAAACCCTACATTGGGAAAGATATGGTTCTTGAAATGTGGATGGATGGTAAAAAAATTAAGGCAGGAACTAAGGTGCTTAAATCCTCCAAAATTGATTTGGTTTTGGGTGATGGGAAGTTGGTGTATCAAGAAACTGAAAACGATTCCATCCCCGAAATAGAAACTCCTATAGATACATTGACCAATGGACTTTAAAGAGGAATGGAGTGAACCCGAGGAGGCACTTTTTGAGCATTTTCGCTTTGAAGTCCCCAAAGGACAAGGGTTGATGCGAATCGACAAGTATTTGCAATTACAAATTCCCAATATTTCACGCAATAAATTACAGAATGCGGCTGATAGCGGTCAGGTTCTTGTCAATGAAACCGCTGTAAAATCCAATTACAAAGTCAAACCCGACGATATCATCCGTATTGTTTTAGCGCATCCGCCTTTTGAGCATAAAATAATTCCCGAGGATATCCCTCTTGATATCGTATATGAAGACGACGCTTTGGTGGTGATCAATAAACCGCCGGGCTTGGTGGTTCACCCAGGGCATGGAAACTACACAGGAACCTTAGTCAATGCCTTAGCCTATCATTACGGTAACCGATTGCCGCTGAATAGTTCAGAGCGACCCGGTTTGGTGCATCGTATTGATAAAGATACGTCAGGTTTATTGGTTGTCGCCAAAACGGAACAGGCGATGACGCATTTGGCCAAACAGTTTGAAGAAAAAACGTCTGAACGGGAATATGTTGCCTTGGTGTGGGGAAATGTCGTTGATGATGCCGGAACAATCGAAGGAAATATTGCCCGTCATGTTCGCGATCGAATGCAAATGGCTGTTTTTGAAGATCCTGAGATAGGGAAACACGCGGTGACCCATTACCGTGTTTTGGAACGTTTTGGGTATGTAACCTTAATTTCTTGTCAGCTAGAAACAGGTCGTACCCACCAAATCCGCGTGCACATGAAACATATAGGACATACGTTGTTTAATGATGAACGGTATGGCGGAAATGCCCTTTTAAAAGGAACGACTTTTACCAAATACAAACAGTTTGTGGAAAATTGTTTCAAAGTACTTCCCCGCCAAGCATTGCATGCCAAAACCTTAGGATTTATGCATCCTGTAACGAATAAATTTATGCGATTCGATTCGGAAATCCCTCAAGATTTAGTCGAATGTATTGACAAATGGCGTACCTATTCAAAGTCGCATACGATAGACGAAGATTAAAAAAGACCCCAAATTTGGAGGCTTATTTTTTATTGAATAATTACTTTTTGCGTTATCGATTCTTTTCCTGATTCCATTTTGAAAAAATAAAAACCACTGGGGATGTCTTTTATTTCCAGTGTATTATTGGAAAATGAAGGCCGTTCCAACCGCATGATTTCTTGTCCATGGATTGTATATACCGCAATACGGTCAATAGTCGTATTTGTTTGCACATAGACCGAATGGGTAGAAGAGGGATTTGGGAAAATTCCAACATCGGTGGTGTCAAATGTGTTTTGATTTAAGAAAATAGTAGGCCAGCGGTTTTGCGCCACGGGGCCTCCCCAAATGCGTGTCGCCAAATAGGGATTGTCAATAAACGGATTTCGATTTCCTTGGGCAAAGTTGTTAAACAAATTGCTCATATAGGTGTTGCGGTTGTCTTCATATTGTGATACGGGATCCTCTGCATTCCATTGCAATAACAAATCAATCATATTCGTATCGGAGGCAACAGGATTACCCACCGCGACCATAGAGGGCAAACATTGTGCACCGTAATGCAAATACATGTACATCAAAATTCGAGCAACATCTCCTTTCCATTCATCGCCTGGATACCAACTCGTGGTGCCAATGGTGTAGGAAGCTGTCCCCGATCCGTTGGCATACAAACGATTGCCTCGACTGGCATTGCGTTGAACGTCACAAGCGCGAAGCATGTGGGCGTCGGCTCCGGGTCCCATTTGTCCCAAATCAGGATTTCCTAACGATTGTGCATAAATATGTTCCCGATTCCAATCGCCGTTATTGCCGCTGTTTGAATTTCGGTCTCTTGTTCGGTCGTTAGTAACATCACTATCTTGCCCAGCTTCCCAACCGTAAACGAGCAAAACATTATTGGTATTGGTAGGGTCTAAATCAACCGCTTTGATTGCATTCCAAACCCCAGGGGTATACGAAAGTTCTACGGTATGGGTATCAATAATTTTATTGGCCAAAGCATCTTGTAATGCACTTCCCGTGAGCGTCCAGTTAAACCCGTTGTAGTAGGGAGAGGCAGGTGCGCCGTTTTGAGCAGATGCCATACCGATGGCACAGGAGGCCAAAAGGGATAAAAAATTTGTTTTCATGTATGTTATTTTCTTTGAAGTAAGGCCATGTAGAATCCGTCAAATCCAGATTCTGAGGCCAATATTTTTTCGTCTTTAACGAATTGAAATGCTTTCCCGTTTTCGGTTTGTAAAAAGCGTTGTACTTGTTCTTGATTTTCGGAGGGTAACACCGAACAAGTGGCGTAGACCAATTTCCCTCCTGGCTTTACCATTTTGGAATAGGTTTCCAAAACTTCGGCTTGAACGGCCCGAATATTATCGATAAACTCCGGTTGAAGTTTCCATTTGGCATCAGGATTTCGTTTTAATACACCCAAACCGCTGCATGGTGCATCGATAAGCACGCGGTCGGCTTTTTCATAAAGTTTTTTGATGACTTTGGTCGAATCAATAACGCGGTAATCGATATTGTGAGCCCCATTTCTTCGGGCGCGTAATTTTAATTCTTTTAATTTACTTTCATACAAATCCATGGCAATGATTTGCCCTTTGTTTTGCATCAAAGCCGCAAGATGTAAGGTTTTGCCTCCCGCACCCGCACAAGCATCAATGACTTTCATCCCGGGTTCCACTTCTAAAAAAGCAGCCACTTTTTGAGACGAACCATCTTGTACTTCAAACCATCCGTCTTTAAAAACATCGGTCATAAAAACGTTGGCGCGTTCGGGAAGAATTAATCCTTCGGGAAGATGTGGAATAGGTTCGGTAACAATATCCAAATCCATCAATCGTGCACGTACTTGTTCCCGGGTAGCTTTCAACGTATTGACACGTAAAACAACATCCGCCATCCGATTTTGAGCCGCAATTTCTTTGGTCCAAATGGCTTCACCGAGTTCTTGAACGCCCAATTCATCCATCCAATCGGGAATTGATTCACGAAGTTTACGAACTTTGGATAATTCGTCAAAACGACCTTTTATTTTGCGTTGGGGTGTAGTTTCAAAATATTTCCAATCGGGAAGGGGATAGCCTCGAAGGACCGCCCAAACGGCAAACATGCGCCATAATTTATCGCGATCAAAAGGCGTTTTCACTTCAGCAATCTCGGCATACAATCGCTTCCAACGCACCATGTCATAAATGGTTTCAGCAACGAATTTACGGTCGTGACTTCCCCAACGTTTGTCTTTTTTTAAAGCACGGGCTACTACTTTGTCGGCGTATTCTCCCTCATTAAAAATTGCATCCAGGGCATCAATGGTCGTAAATACCAAGTTACGGTGTAATCTCATTATTCAAAATCTAAGCCTGCAAAGGTAACTTTTTTTCTATTAGGTTGAAGGTGTACAGGGATTATATGACCAAAAAAAAGCAGCTCCGAAGAACTGCTTTGGGTTTATTTTTCATTCTCACAACCGTGATGATCCAAGCGGCGCATTTCGATGCGTTCAGGGGCATGCAGCACCATTGGGAATTGCTCTACTTTCACTGAACTGGCATCCAAACCGAAGGCTTTTTCTTCTGATAGCGAGAATTTTTTCAATACAAAATACGAGTTCATTACAATATTTTCAAAGAACGTAATGTCACTGTCGTTGGATAAGAACTTTTCGGACAGCACAAATTTGAAATCTCCAATAATATTGTTTTTATTCAACGATTCATAGCGGCTGGTAACATCTACTTCGCCATTTTGTACCATGTCTTTGATTACTTCTTTAAACATTAAATTAATTTTGGTTGCCTCACGGAAACCGAGATAAAAGTCAATTCGATACAAGTCGTCTTTAATGATTTCCGATACTTTGTATTCTTTGCGATAGGGTTCATTCAACACATTCACGTGAATAAACCAATACATATCGGCGCGTTTGGGTCTTTTTTGAAGAATGGAGTACATCACTTTTTCTTCAATTTCATCGACGCGATTGGAATTGGTCATGTATACCAAATGGGTCGCATATTTGGGAATAGACAGATCCAAACTCAACTCAGCCAATACTTTTTTGTAATTGTCGATTTTGACAATCTTGGTATAACTTTTACTAATTTTCTTCGCCAAATACCAAGTCGACATAATGCTTATTAGGACAATAGCAATGAATAAGGTCACAAAACCACCGTCCATGAATTTTACAATATTGGCCGCCAAGAAGCTGAATTCAATCGCTAAATAAACAATGATCAGTGGCGCAATAAAATACCACTTTACTCTTTTTAAAATCAAATAATAATTGAGCAAAATAGTGGTCATGATCATACACAAAATGATGGCTAAACCATACGCATGTTCCATATTACTCGATTCTTTGAAGTAAAGGACGATTCCCACACATCCTAAAAACAAAAGCCAGTTGATGGAAGGAATGTACAATTGTCCTTTTTGATCCGAAGGGAATTTGATGCGCACTTTAGGCCAAAAATTAAGTCGCATCGCCTCATTGATTAAGGTAAACGATCCACTAATTAAGGCTTGAGAAGCGATTACTGCTGCCAAGGTAGCCACCACAATTCCGATGGGTTGAAACCATTTGGCCATAATTAAATAGAAAGGATTCGGATTGGAACTTCCCAATTCCATTAGGGTTAGACCTTGGTGATCGAGAAGATAAGCTCCTTGTCCGAAATAGTTCAAGATCAATGTAGTTTTGACAAACATCCAACTGACCCGAATGTTTTTACGTCCACAATGCCCCATGTCAGAATAGAGTGCCTCGGCTCCGGTTGTGCACAAGAACACAGCTCCGAGAATGAAAAACCCTTGTTCGCTAACATCACTAGTCAACATATGGTATGCATAATAGGGGTTTAAAGCCCGAAATACATCCAAATTTTGGGTCATTTGAATTACGCCCAAAACACCAAGCATGGTAAACCAAATTAGCATCATTGGGGCAAAGAATTTCCCAACTAATTTCGAACCAAATTGTTGAATGGTAAACAGTACAAATAAGATACTAATTACAATGGGAATGGTTGGGATGTCGGGATTAAAATTGCGCAAACCTTCTACCGCAGAGGATACCGATACCGGAGGCGTAATGATTCCATCCGCTAACAAGGCGCTACCGCCAATGATGGCAGGTACAATAAGCCACTGAATTTTGGTTCGTTTGACCAAGGCATACAAGGCAAAAATCCCTCCTTCACCGTGGTTATCGGCTCCAAGCGTGATGATTACATATTTCAGGGTGGTCTGTAAGGTAAGCGTCCAGAAGATACAGGAAAGTCCGCCTAAAATTAAATCTTGCGAAATAACACTGTCGCCAATGATGGCTTTCATTACATATAAAGGAGAAGTACCTATATCGCCATAAATGATCCCCAAGGTTACCAATAATCCCGCAGCGGAAAGTCTGCTGTGAAGATTTTGATGTGAATGCGAACTCATAAAAAAATATTAAAAAAGTTCACAAATGTATTACTTTTCAAAGTTCTAAAATAAAAAAGCACCGAAATAATTCGATGCTTTGGGTATGATTTATTTAACTTTCTTTTAACGACCTCTATTTTCATATCAATTTCTTGAGAGTCGCGAAGAAGTACCATTCTCTGAACGCATACTTCGTGTTGCACTCGAGCTGGAATACTCTTGACGCGAAGGGCGTGGAGTAGGTACACTATAGTCCTGTCGCACGGGACGCGGACTAACACTGCTCGAACTTGGTGTATACTCTTGACGCGAAGGACGTGGAGTAGGTGCACTATAGTCTTGACGCACGGGACGCGGACTAACACTGCTGGAACTTGGCGTATACTCTTGACGCACAGGTCGCGGACTAACGGTAGTTGTACTTGGCGTGTAGTCTTGTCTCGAGGGGCGAGGTGTAGCTGTGGTGGTGCTGTAATCCGATCGCGTGGGTCTTGGAGTTGATGTATTGGAAGCCAAAGTATAGTTTTCACGAACGGGACGGGGCGAAGCAGTTGTGTTGCTAAAATTTTGACGTACGGGACGCGGATTGGGAGTTACACTGTAATCAGCACGAGTAGGTCTTGGAGTGGTTGCAGCATTGCTGGTATAATCCTGACGAACGGGACGGGTTTCAGAAGCACTGGTCCAATTGCCCCGTACAGACCCTGTTTCGGGTCGGGTAGCAGTTTGATTATCGCGGGTACCCGCTAACGGACTTCGGGTGTCGGGATAGGCCACATTACGAACGGTACGGGTTCGATCCAATTCATAACGATTAGCAACACCTTGGTTGCGATAAGCAAATCCTCGTTGTGGATGGTGCCGTTCAATAAAGTTACCGCGTCGGCCAAAATAGTGCGAATAGCCCCAATGGCAACGACGGAAATTCACGTAATTGTATTGGAATCCAAAGTTGATGCACAATCCGATATGATGACGGTAACGAAAAATGGGAAAAGGATGCCAAGCATAATAGTAGCTTGGATAAAAACCCCAATACCATGAAGAACAATAGGGTTGGTAATAGGGTTGCCAGAAATAATTATAAATCACAGGTGTTCCCACATAAACCGGTTCGTAAATATAGTTGGTCCCGTAAAGAAAAGTATCGCCTACCACTTGCACTTGTACCCGTCGGTTGCGGCTATCTTTTTCCACTTCAACGGTGGCTACGTCTTGGTATTGATCGCGTCCCAGCACGGCTTGCACCACAATAATATGTTGATTCCCTTCAATCGATTCGACTACCCTTAGATAATCAACTTGATTGTCAAGGTTTAAATCCAAATTGGATATCGGAGTTTCAGGATTGTTTAAACGACGTTCAAAATCTTCCAAGTCACGAGCTTCTCCAAAAATAGACGCAACGGCACGAAGGTCTAAATTATCGCTTATCTCTGAATCGGTAGCACTCACCGTTGTCCGATTTTGAGCCCCACTCCATGTTAGACTCAAGCCCAACATCATGCTGTATAGTAGTTTCGTTTTCATAACTGTGGAATTTTAAGTTCGTTACCTAAAAACCAAACATTGTGCCAAAATGCCAAAATCAAAATTGTCATCTCATCATTTATGTTTATTTTCGTAGGAAATACTGGGCATCATGCGCGTTTTTTTTGGCTTTTTTTGTTGTTTTCTTTTTTCGAATTGTGCTTCTGTAATTTCTTCAAAGGAGGCTCCACCGATAACTTCGGTCACCGTAGACACGTTACTTTTTGAAACCGTGAGTATTCGTGCAATCGCTATTGCTGAGCAATCCGTTTTTTACGCGGGGAGTAACAGTAGAATAGGTCGAATCGATTTGGTGACACGCAAACATTGGCCACAAACACTCCCCACAGCGACCCTCACTGAATTTCGTTCCTTGGCTTTACATCAAGGAAAATGGTTTGCGCTATCTATTGGGAATCCTGCACTGCTTTATTCGGGGCCTATGGATGGTGAAGGCTGTCGTTTGCTGTATGAAGAGTCGCATGAAAAAGTATTTTATGACGCACTACATTTTACCGCTAAGGGAACAGGCTGGGCCATGGGCGATCCGACGCAACAAGCGATGGCATTATTGAAGTCGAATGATGGGGGTGCCCATTGGGAGCGCATTCCTGAGGACAAAGCTCCAGTTTTGGCTCCTGGGGAAGCTGCTTTTGCTTCAAGCAATACCACAATTTGTAGTGCAGGAAAAACACTTTGGATTTTTACCGGAGGAATGCAATCCCGCGTATGGCGAACCAATAATGCGGGGAAAACATGGGAGCCGATAACCGTTCCTATCGCCCAAGGAAGTGCTATGGAGGGAATTTTTTCAGCCGATTTTTACAACGCCAAAAGGGGCGTAGCTGCGGGGGGGAACTATGATCACCCCACCCAAACAGTGGGCAATCTCATTTATACCCGCGATGGAGGGAGTACGTGGAGTCCTATTGATGTACCTCAAGAACCTGGGTATATTTCGGGAATTCAATTTATTCCGGATTGTGAAGGCAAGGAATGGTTGACGGTAGGTGCAGGGGGCTTGTATTATGCAATTGATCAAGGGAAACAATGGAAATGTTTGTGGTCTGAACCACAATTGTATACGTTGCAATTTGTCGATGCTCAAACCGTAATCGTGGCAGGTAAAAACAAAATCTTTCGTTTGCAATTGCACCGAAATTAAAAAAAAACAGCCCTTTAAAAGCGCTGTTTTTATACTTAATTTCTGCGGCGTTCTTTTAACTGTTCCACCAATTTTCGATTGAAATCTTCCTCTGCTCGTCTCAATTTGATTATCTTCAAAGCGGGGAGAACACCTCGTAAATCAGCAATCAATTTCTTGCGAAGTTTGAATAATTCTTCTTCGTTGGTTTCCATTTGGGCCAACACTGTTTGCGCTTCTTTTTCAGTCATTTTATCCAACTGATCATCGTCCTTTCGGTCCATAAAAGCTTTTAATTTTTGACGACGGATTTCGGCTTGTTTGTCTTCAAAAGCATTGTATATGGGCCAAAATTTAGCAGCCTCATCAGGAGTTAAGCGAAGTTCTTGGGTGATAAAGGCTACTTTTTGTGACTTTACTTGTTCTTTTTTCTCTTGAATGCGTTCCCGTAAACGCCCGCCTGGTTGCGCAAAAGCGTTCACTGTTCCCATAAAAATGAGGGTTAGCACAAAAATTCGAAAAGCATTTTGCATAGTTTTCATAGTTTGATCTATTTACAATGTTAGTGTGTTATACTGTATTCCAACGCTTCATTTTCAAGAAGCATTTCCTCTAAAGCCTTTGCTTCGGTATCTGATGCAACGGGTACTTCAGTGTTTTGGAGTTCAATTAATTCCAAATAATGTTCATCGGTGAGGTCGGTGTTTTCGCTTACATACGAAGCTATGGCGCTCCAATGGGCCTCTTCTTCTTTTTGCACTTCCCAATGCCACAGCATTCCAATGCCCAATCCAATGACCAATACGGCAGCCATTCCATAAAAAGTTTTGGCATGTTTACTCCAAAAAGAAATCGATTTTACCGGCGTTTCCTCCTCAAGTCGGTTTTGAAGCCTTGTCGAAAACGTTTCAAAGTAGCCTTCGGGTACGGTAAAACCACTGGGATTCTGGGGCGGGTTATTTAAGTTAATCGGATTCATATGCTTTAGATGTTGTACGCGTTGATTGGTTTAATTTGTTTTAATAAATTCTTCAATTTTTTTTACGGCATGATGGTAAGAGGCTTTTAATGCCCCAACGGAAGTGCCGAGAATTTCCGACATATCTTCGTATTTTAACTCCTGAAAGTATTTCATTTTAAAAACCAATTGTTGTTTTTCAGGCAACCGCGCAATCGCTTTTTGGAGTTGCAATTGAAAAGCTTCGCCTTCAAAATAAACATCGGTTTCTAATTTAGCCAAAGCATTTTCTTGCCATTCTGAATGTGTAAAACCTTGGCGTTTATTTTTTTGTTGTAAAAAAGTAAGCGACTCATTAGTAGCAATACGGTACATCCACGAATACAGCTTGCTTTCGCCTTTGAAATCTTTTAAATAGGTATATACTTTGATAAAGGTGTTTTGCAACACATCATCGGCATCATCATGGTCCAAAACAATACTTCGAATGTGATAATACAGCGGTTTTTGATAGTATTGGAGCAGTTTTCCAAAAGCCGCTTCTCGGGTTTTCGGATGCAATAGTTCCTGAATAAAAGCTTTTTCGTCTTCCAAACTACTTTTTTTGATTTAGACCTTTCAAAAAACAAAAGGTTTAAATACAGTTTTATTAAGGCGTGGGATTTGAATTTGCGGTAGGTTCCGTCGGCGCTATTGCAGAAACGGTATCTTTAATTACAGTTCGCGGTTGACGCGTTGTTGTAGGGAACACGGGTAGGTAAACTTCGGTTATCCATTGCGAAGGATGGGGCGTGTCTTCCCCATTTTTTCGGTATTGTTCAGTTACATTCAAATGGGTTAGTCGCGCCCATTTTTTGGTGTTAATGTATTGAATTCCTTTATTCCATGCCTTTTGCAAATGCGAGTAATCGCCTTTCAGTTGCACCCGTAACGCTTTATACGGTGGAAGCACCCCAAAGGCAATATCGCTACCTTCTTCAATGGCAATGGTATCTTTGACGGGAATGCATACTGAGTAATCGACAATACGGGCTTCTTTGTCCCATTTGTGGTAGATGATAAATGGTTTTCCCGCTGCTTGAAGTGTATTTTTTTTGAAAAACCATTGCATTTTAGGCAAAGCGGTTTTAATGCTTCGGGTGAGATTTTTCTCTTTACACCGCACAAATTGTTTTAAGTAAAACGTTTGAGGTTGATTGACCAATCCCATTACTTTTACTTGAAACGACTTTAGCTCTCGCGAAATACTTTTCTCTAAACCAACCAAAGTTCTTTCATACAAATTACCCATAGCCGATTGTACACCCCCTTGAAAAAAGGCTTTGATTTTTGAATTAAAGTCCAAGGAGCCTTTAGCGATTAATTGAACTTTCGTACCGCCTAAGGTATCTTTGAATTGCCAGGTATAGTATGTTCGTTGACCGTTTTCATCGCTTACATACCGTAATAATTCAGCGTCTTTATAAAGTAGCGTTTTTAAATTTCCTTCCCGACTTCCCGACCACGCTGCATGCGCATTTTTACCAGAGGAACTTTCGGGGTATTTGAATTGTGTTCCTTGATGTTCAACAATCCAAGCGGCAAAGGTTTCCCAATTGCGCAAATCATTAACATAATCAAACACTACGGAGCGTTTGTTTTTAATGTAAAGACTTTTGGTAACGGAATAGGATGGCTTTTGGGTAGCAACAAAAACTGCAGTGCCCAATAAAAAGAGTAAGGCAATAGAAAATAAGTAGCGTAAAATCTTCATAACCGCAGCTTAGGTGGGTAAAGGTATGAAAATTAAGAGGTACTCTTAATGCTTTGTTGCAAATTTTATAACAAATAAAAGGGCAATAAAGGCAAAAAAGGCAATCAAAATCTTATAGTTTCCTTTATAAAAAAGTTGATGCAATGCTTTGTCTTTTCGGTAGGCAATAACCATAGCAATGACAAAAGCAATGACAAATAAAATCGCAAACACCAATTGTCCTTTTGTAAACATAGCAAAAATAGTTTTCAACAAAGGTAGGTAATCCATGGGATTCTTTTTAATTTGTCGAAGTAAAAAAATGAGTTATGCAACGACAATTAGAAGCCGTAGCTGAATTTCATCGAGCTTTTGGTTTAGGAATTCGCGACACCCCAACAGCCGACCTAGGCGAATCAACCCATCGTCTTCGGTTTAATTTAATGAAGGAGGAAAATGAAGAGTACTGGGAAGCCGTGCAAAACAAGGATCTGACTGAAATCGCCGATGCTTTGGGCGACATGCTTTATATCTTGTGCGGTACCCTGCTTGAACATGGGTTGCAACATAAAATTGAGGCTGTTTTTGAGGAAATTCAGCGCAGTAACATGAGTAAATTGGGTGCTGATGGGAAACCTGTTTACCGCGAAGATGGGAAAGTCATGAAAGGACCCAACTATTTCAAACCCGATGTAGCCAAAATACTCGAACGCTAATTAGAACTAAATCCATGCGACTACCGTTTTATTTAATTCTCCTCATTACAGGGTTTATCCTGCTGCGATTGTTTCACGTGGTTCGAGGGTATCGCCGTTACAAGCGGTCGGGTCAGTTTCGTTTTTTTAGGAATGAGCTCCTTTACACTGCACTCTATTTGTGTTTGCTATTTGGGTTTATTTTTTGGGCACAGGCGAATAATGTTTCTTTTTAATGGCTATGCGAGTTCAAGTCTTTTTGGTGCTAGTGCTGCTATGTCTCGGATGTAAAGAACCACCGAAAGAAGTGGCTGCACCCCAAAAAGAACTGTTGCTCCTTGCACGTCATGAATCGGGAAACATCGTGGAGTACCGCCATGAATTGAAATGGTATTCGGACAGCACCTTTGAATACAATTCTAAAGCCAAAGATCACGGGCATACAAAATATGAAAAATTTGAGGGTAAAGCCTATCTTCAGTCGGATACCCTCCATTTTAGTCGAAAAGACATGAATGGAGCAGGTGATAAAGCGGTTTTCAAAAATGGGATGCTTGAATTTGTTGGGGAAGCACAAAATTTTCGCATGGATGTGCTTCAAAACAAAACGGCTTTGCGTTCGCAGGTAGACTTACATCCCTTTCCCGATTATGCACTTTTTACTTATATGCCCAAAAAAATGGATCGCAATACGCCTTATGATTTGAATGGAGCAGCATTTGATTATGTACGCGAATTAATTCAGTGTGTTTTTGAAGAACAAAAAAACGTTTTAAAACCGTCAAACGATTATGTCAAACAATGTATTCCCTACCGTAATCGCAAAGGCGATATTGAAGTTCGCGTCTATTTGCATTGCAAAAATGCCCTAGATCCCAGTGCCTTTCGATACCAACCGCTTATTCTTCGTAACGTTGGAAATTGTAGTGTGACTTTTGTGTTGTCATTTAAGGCAAATTATTATGTCGATTTTAAAGTTGCCCATACTCCTGTACCTCCAGAAGAAAGTACCCCATAGTATTATCCCATTTTCTTTTCAAGAAAAGCTCTGGCGGATTCCATTTTTTCGGTGTCCCAATCGATATTTTCAATGTGATGTGTAATGCCATCTTTTGTTTGAAGGGTGATCGAATCGCCATCTACTTCAATCGTCAAGATACTTTCATGGGGTAAAGTGTTGGAAAAAGTTGTCCCCACAATCAATAAGCCGTCTTTTTTCCAACGGAGATAAGATTCGTTGGGTTTTTCAAAAGCGTTGGTCATTAAAATGATGGCAAAAAACACTGTAATTGTTTGCACTTGATACGTTTGCTCAAAAAAATGCAATCCCAATCCTGTAAAAATCAATAAGGCAATGCCTGCTACCAAACTCAAAGAAAGAATCGAATGGTGTGTTTGTCTAGGGACCACAAAAGTATTACGATCGGGTGTAGTTGGGAACCAAAGCGGTACCACAAAGAAAGCCACGCTGTATATGATCGTGAGTAGGTAACTTAGGGTAAAACAAACTTCAATTCCCCAATAATATCCACAAAACAAAATTATGCTTTGCAGTGAAAAGGAACTAATTTTGAGAAGAAAAGGTAGGGGATAGTTCATGTTTTTGGTTGTTTAGTTTAAAAGTAATTGTACAAAAACGCTATGAAGCCAACGATCAAATTTAAATCCGGTTTCTTTGAGGATGCCTTTCACTTCAAATCCCATCCGTTCATGAAAAGCGATGCTTCCTGTATTTTCAGCATCAATGACACCTATCATGGTGTGAAATCCGTTTGCTCTCGCCGAATTGATTAACGCAGTCAGTAACGCTTTGCCGATTCCTTTTCCCTGCCAATCGGGATGCGTGTAGACAGAATGCTCTACGGTAAATCGATACGCTTCTCGAAATCGAAATTCGCCATAATACCCAAAACCAACTACGGTTTTTCCCTGGGTAGCCACAAAAATAGGAAACCCTTTATGCAATTTATCCTCAAAAAGTTGGACTTGCTGCGCTGCCGTCCGCGGATTGTAATCATACAATGCTGTGGCATTCAAGATGTTGTAGTTTATTGTTTCTAGAAGTGCCTCCAAGTCGTTAGGAGTATAGGGTCGAATCGTAGTTTCCATGCCCAAAAATACAAATTTAAAACAGGTATTTCTACGCTACCGCAACTCCTTTTCATCCCCTAGTTTTGCACGGTATGACTTTGATAATGCTCCTTATCGAACAAGGCATAACAGGATTTTTTATTCCATGTATGCAAGATCAAGGGAGGTTCCTAGGGCCAGCTTTACTGACTTTTGGCTTGGTTCTGGGACTAACCTTGGGCTACTATTTTATTTTTCAATGTTCAAAAACCCATCGCGATCGCTGCATGCAATTGCGCCGAATGTTATACCTCACCGGATTCTTATTTCTCTTCTTTCTGTTTTTTTCAGATACCTTTTAAACACAAACGTCCGTTATAATTTTCTCAAAAAGGTTTCCCATTCCTCAAACGCTTCGTACCTTTGTGCTCCATTACGAAGTATCATGGTTTATCCAAAAATTCCTTTGGCACAATCGGTTATAGAAATATTCCGGCAGCAGGGGATTCAACATATTGTCATTTCACCGGGGTCGCGGAATGCACCGCTCACGCTCGGATTTACATTACAATCCTTTTTTACATGTTACAGCATTGCGGATGAGCGATCGGCCGCTTTTTTTGCCCTTGGATTGGCGCAACAATTACAAAAGCCCGTAGCCGTCGTCTGTACTTCGGGGTCGGCCGTACTCAATTATTATCCCGCTGTAGCCGAAGCATTTTACAGTCAAATTCCTCTAATTGTCGTTTCCGCCGACCGACCGGCATCCAAAATTGACATCGGTGATGGACAAACCATTCGTCAGTCTAATGTGCTCTCACAGCATACCGTTTACAATGCCAATTTGACCGAAATGGCTTCTGTGGAAAATGAGCTACTGATCTATGAAGCCCTCGAAGCCTCCATGGCTCAAAGCGGACCGGTACATTTGAATGTTCCTTTTGAAGAACCCTTGTACGAAACGGTTCCTGAGCTCACTATTACGGTGAGTTCGCCTCCAGTGGAAAAGAAAGATGTTGCGGTGCATGAAGAATCGTATACCCCTTTTGTAGTGCAATGGAATAAGGCCCAACGCAAATTGGTTCTGGTTGGTGTCCATGCGCCTCACTCCATCGCTGCCGAATTATGGCAACAATTGATGTGCGATCCTTCCGTATTGGTGATGACCGAATCGACTTCCAATTTGCATCATCCGGATTGTATTGATTCGATTGACACCCTGATTACTCCTTTTGATCCAAAAGACATTGAGGCTTTTCAACCCGAAATTCTGCTCACATTTGGCGGTATGGTCGTGTCAAAACGGATCAAAGCTTTGTTGCGAAACCATACTCCTCAAGCTCATTGGCATATAGATCCACTTCGGGCGTATGACACGTATGGGTGTTTGACCCATCATTTTAAAACTACACCTAGCCGATGGTTAAGTGCTTTTTTACCCCAAACCCAAGCGGTAACAAGTTCGTATCGGGATACTTTTTTAACCCTACGAAATCATAGACGACTCAAAGCAATAGCGTATCTAGCCGATCTTCCTTTTTGTGATTTAAAAGTTTTTGAAAAACTGCTCCCTAAAATTCCTCCACATACCCATTTGCAAGTCAGTAACAGTTCGGCCATCCGCTATGCCCAATTGTTTGCTACCGATTCCAGTGTTGAAGTTTTTTGCAATCGAGGGACAAGTGGGATTGATGGAAGTACCTCGACAGCCATTGGCGCGGCGGTCGCGAGTGGGGTTCCTACCACATTAATCACAGGAGATATCAGCTTTTTGTACGATAGCAATGCTTTGTGGAATGCATACATTCCCAAAACATTTACTTTAATTGTAATCAATAATGGAGGTGGGGGTATTTTCAGAATTCTCCCGGGGCATGAAGAAACGCCAACATTCAACACGTTTTTTGAAACATCCCATTGTTTTTCAGCGCAACATTTGGCAGCCATGTATGGATTGGATTACCATTCAGCTTCCTCCGAACCATCGCTTGAAATCGCTATGGCTACTATTTTTGGAGAACGAGAGCGGCCACAATTACTGGAGATATTTACTCCAACACAACAAAACGATCATTATTTACGTACCTTTTTTAAATCTCTGGTTTAAAAATAAAAACCACACCTCATGCAAATCGGAAAGACCAATTCATTGACCATTGCCCGCGAAACCACCGTCGGCTTATTTTTAACAGACGGCATTTCAGACGTATTATTGCCCAGAAAGTATCAACCTAAAGTGTATACCGTGGGGGAAATGCTGGAAGTATTTGTCTACTTAGACCACATGGAACGGCCCGTAGCAACTACACTGAAACCGTATGTACAGGTAAACCAGTTTGCCCATTTAAAGGTGAATTACATCAATGCATACGGTGCATTTTTGGATTGGGGACTGGAAAAAGATGTATTTGTTCCGTTTCGTGAACAAGCCCAACCGATGGAAACAGGCAAACGCTATTTGGTATATGTTTTTTTGGATGAAAAAACCAATCGATTGGTAGCTTCGAGTCGTATTCATCGTTTTGTAAAAGAAACTGATGTTCAACTAGAGCCGGGACAAAAAGTGAGTGTGATGATTACCCATTTTTCGGAGGCTGGTGTCAATGTGATCATCGAGCATCAATACCGCGGGTTAGCGTTTCAAAATCAGGTTTTTGATGAAACATTACGTTTCGGAAAGACCTACACGGCTTACGTGAAACAGGTACGTCCCGACGGGAAAGTAGATATTGTTTTTCAACCGATGGGGGAGTCGTTAATTGAAGCCGCAGTGCAAAAAATTCTTGCCGAACTTCATGCGAATCGTGGTTTTTTGGGATTGCATGACAATTCGCATCCTGAGGATATCAAAACCGTACTGAAAATGAGCAAGAAGACCTTCAAGAAAGCCATTGGTCAACTCTATAAAGACCGCCGTATTGCTATTGAGGCGCAAGGGATTTTTTTAAAATAAGGAGTGGAGTAAGCGATAGATTCTACATTTTTGAATGTAGCTCATGTGAAATCTAGCACTATAATAGCTCTATCGTTGGATTGATTTTTTTCAGTTCTTGCAGAAACGTATCCGCGTGTTGTGGCGACACAAAAATATCATCAAATTGATTGTACGTAATGATGAATCCTTGGATATCTAACGCCGGTTTCAACGTCACAGGAACAAACAATCCTTTGTGTTTTTTAATAGATTTTATAGCCCCTACCGGAATCCGTCCTCGTATTGGACCCGAACGATAGAACAAAAAGTTTTGGCGCAACACATAACGGGTATCCAACAAGACCCAAACAATAAAACCAACAGTCAATCCAATTACAACAGCTGCCATTAAAGGCGTTTCTCCTTCGCGATACGTCAAATAGAGAAGTGCTAACATTGATACCACCAATACCCAAAGAAGGGTAGTGGTGTAAGCGTTTTTGGTAGAAAAAAAACGGGTCATACGATGCAACTTTAGGGTTCAGGGCTTTTTATACTACAAAAATATAGAAATCCTGTATTGGAAAGCGAAAAAGGGTTAAAAAAATCGTGGTATTTCTTCGGTGTCAATTCGGTGAATTTAACCAAATTTAGGATTTGATTTAGCGCACTTTTCTCGAGAATAAGTGTATTTTTACGCTTTGGTAAATAAAAAAAGTAAACTAAAAATACAGAAGAATTATGAGTGCCATCGCTTGGAAAACGGTACGTGAATTTGAAGATATTACGTATAAAAAATACAATGGAGTTGCCCGAATAGCTTTCAATCGTCCCAACGTCCGCAATGCTTTTCGTCCAAAAACTACGGCAGAATTATTGGAAGCGTTTCATGATGCCCAAGAAGATACCTCGATTGGTGTTGTACTTTTGTCAGCCGAAGGGCCCTCTACCAAAGACGGAATCTGGTCGTTTTGCTCAGGAGGTGATCAAAAGTCGCGCGGCCATCAAGGCTATGTGGGTGACGATGGGTACCATCGGTTGAATATTTTAGATGTGCAGCGTTTGATTCGGTTCATGCCCAAAGTTGTCATCGCCGTGGTTCCCGGTTGGGCTGTGGGAGGAGGACATAGTTTGCATGTGGTATGTGATATGACATTGGCCAGTAAAGAACATGCGATTTTCAAACAAACCGATGCCGATGTAACCAGTTTTGACGGGGGCTATGGTTCGGCGTATCTCGCAAAAATGGTAGGTCAAAAGAAGGCGCGAGAAATCTTTTTCTTGGGTCGAAATTATTCTGCGCAAGAAGCTTTTGAGATGGGAATGGTCAATGCTGTTGTTCCGCATGAAGACTTAGAACAAACGGCTTATGAATGGGCACAAGAAATTTTGGCCAAATCGCCTACAGCCATCAAAATGCTAAAATTCGCGATGAATCTTACCGACGACGGCATGGTGGGGCAACAAGTTTTTGCTGGAGAAGCGACCCGTTTGGCCTACATGACCGACGAAGCAAAAGAGGGTAGAGATGCTTTCTTGGAAAAGCGAAAACCGAATTTCGAAAAAAAATGGTTACCTTAAAATCAGAGAATTATGTTGCGTTATTTAAAGTATAGTCTGTTTCTTATGGTGGGTGTTTTGCATGCCCAAGAGGAAATGAAAGCCCTTGAAAAACCGTGGCGCGTTGGGTTGC
This sequence comes from Flavobacterium sp., assembly GCF_027533505.1. Classification (GTDB taxonomy): domain Bacteria; phylum Bacteroidota; class Bacteroidia; order Flavobacteriales; family Flavobacteriaceae; genus Flavobacterium. The sequence continues at coordinate 39,999 of NZ_JAPZUB010000011.1, forward strand.
ATTATGTAGGGAATATTCGGAATGAAAATGTATTTAGTGCGAGCTACAATGGCGTTTTGGGTTTGGATGTTTCTTATGTTTTTGCACAAACACAAGGTGTTGATTTTCGTTCGGCCATTGATTTGCATTTTTTATCGGGTCGTGATGCCGATCGAACCTTTACGCGATGGGCCGTCAACGATATGGTAATGCTAAATCCAACTGTTGGAGCCTCGTTTAAATTGAGTACCAAGTTTCGTCCGTATGCCCATATTGGCGTTGCCCTTTTCAAAATCAAGTCCGAAATTCCGCGTTCTAGTTTGCAATTAAACGATCCGTTTGATCCCGTTTTTACGCCGGGTTCTACCATAGAGCAATCCAAAAGTTTTCATACGCTGACGTTGCAAGCGGGTTGGGAATGGATTCTTTTTTCGGAGGTGCAAATGCGAATGGGGTATACCTATCTACCGATAGAGAATAATGTCAACGGTCATTTGTTAACTTTTGGATTGGGATACCGATTATAAAATATGTTGTATGGAATTTACCAATGAACCTTTGACCATTGAGCAGCTCCCACAGTTTGAGCACGTTCCGCTGCATCCGTTGCATGTTTCGTATGAAAAAGTTGTTGCGCTACAAGCTTTAGGTTTTGATGTGCTCCTTCTACTTTTGGCTTGTTTTGTGTATGCTAAAGCCGATGATTTTTCATCAATGGAAGCGCTTGTTTTTTGGGGCGGGAGTATCATAGTTCTCGGATTGATTGCGGTTATGATGTACTTTAGTTATCGAAAAAAAGCGTACGCCTTTCGGGAACATGATGTGCTTTTTCAATACGGAATCATTGCGACCAACACCAAAATCATTCCCTACAACCGTGTGCAACACGTGGCCTTACACGAAGGGTTTTTGTCGCGAAATTTTGGGCTGGCACAAGTCGAAATTTATACGGCCGGCGTGCATGGGGGCGATATTAAAATTCCCGGAATTTTGAAAGAAGATGCCGAGCGGATTAAGCAATTGTTGATGGGTAAAATTCAAAAAGAACTGTGATGGATTTTCAGTTTCAAGAACCCCAGCAGCAATCCAAAGTAGGGGTACTTCTTCTATTTCTCGATTCATTACAAAAAATACTACGCGCCATAGCGCCAATCATTTTAATCATTGTATTGAAAGGAGGAACCCTTAGTGCCTTTATTTTATTCATGCTTTTGATGGGTACTTTTTTGTTGGTGGCTTGCATTGCCTACTTGCGGTTTATCCATTTTACCTTTCACATTGATCGCGCTTTGGGGGAGTTTATTGTCTATGATGGTATTTTGACGAAAACAAAAACCGTAATTCAACTTTCAAAAATTCAGCAAGTTAATCTTACGCAAAATCTTTTACAACGCTTGATAGGTGTGTATGGAATTCAAGTAGACACTGCAGGTGCTGACCGTCATGAAGCCCAAATCAAAGCGGTTTCTCGGGAAGTGGCATTGGCCTTAAAAAAAGCATTAATTGAAAATCAAACGGCCGCAACGCCAGAAGCAACGTTTGAAGATCAGCCAGAAATTAGTGCGCCAAAACCCTTTCTTAAGATCCATTTTATTAGTCTGATTAAAATTGGAATCACGTCCAATTATGTCAAAAGTGTGGGGTTAATTCTAACCTTCTTTTTTTCGATTTGGGGGAAATTACACGAAATAGGAGAAGAAGCTTGGCTTGAGGAGAAAATAGCGGAACAAGATTGGCTGTATCAATCGGTAATCTATTCGATAGTATTCGGAATTGCTAGCCTTTTTACTATTGTTTTTTTGATCAATTTAGGGCGAACAGTACTTCGCTATTTTAACTATACCATGCAACAACAGCAGGGTTCGTTATTGCTCTCCTTTGGTTTGATCAATACAAAAAATACGGTGATGCGTCCTTCGCGTGTACAATCGGTGATGGTCTCTCAAAATTATTTTCAAAAAAAATTGAATGTGCTTGAAATGAAAATTCGTCAAGCCATCAGCGATGAAAAAAATCAACAAAAAGACCGAATTGAAGTCCCAGGGTGTAATGCCCGCGAAAAAGATGCGATTTTAGAATTGATCTACGGACATCAACCGCCTTTGGGTTTGGTAATGAAAGCCAACTGGCGACGTTTGGTTTTTAATCTGTTTCTCACAGTATTTCTTCCCCTTGTGGCAGCCATTTGTTTCAAACCTTATTTAGAAGAGATTTCAAATCGTTTGTTTTTTGGAGTGCTGGCAGTCTATACTGTTTTACTATCGGGGTACCATTATTTTTCATACAAAAATTATACATTGTATGTGGGTGATCAGTACATACATCGCCGCTCGGGCGCATGGGATATAGCAATTGACATTTTAGAAACCGACAAAATCCAGGCGATTACTACCGCACAGTTGTTTTGGCATAAAAATTTGAATATTGGGTCAGTAACTTTGCACACCGCAGCGGGAAATATCAGCTTTTATTTAGCTAACTTTGACACGTTAAAACAGTATGTCAATCGTTGGCTTTATGGTTTAGAAAGCCAAAATCACAATTGGATGTAAGTAAAAAATGGGTTTATGAAACAATGGATTGAAGCCGCTCGGGTTCGCACTTTACCGCTTTCCATTTCGGGTATTTTAGTCGGAAGTTTTTTTGCGATGTCCCAGTCCCGATTCAACTGGAAAATTGTTATTCTAGCACTCACGACCACAGTGGGATTGCAGGTATTGTCCAATTTTGCCAATGATTATGGCGATGGGGTGAAAGGTACAGACAACGCGGATCGTGTCGGACCACAACGCGCCATCCAAAGCGGGGCAATTACGCCGGGTGCCATGCGTTACGCTATTTTTGTGACGGCATTTCTCACGTTGGTTTCGGCCATTCTATTGATTTACAAAGCTTTTGGGGTTAAGAATTTTTTGTACTCCCTTATCTTTTTTGTTCTTGGAATATTGGCCATAGCTTCTGCCATTCGTTACACGGTGGGTAAAAATCCTTACGGATACCGCGGCTTGGGCGATATTTTTGTTTTTGTATTCTTCGGATGGGTCAGTACGGTTGGTATTTCTTTTATGATATTAAAAGAATTGGACCCTGTATTATTTTTACCAGCCACCGCAATTGGGTTTTTAAGTGTAGCGGTTTTGAATTTGAACAATATGCGCGACGAAGTCTCTGATCGTAAAGTTGGAAAAAATACGTTGATTGTCAAAAAAGGTGGGGCATGGGGGAAAAAGTACCATCAGTTTTTGATTGTTTCAGCCATGGTTTTGTTTTTAGCCTTTGCCTATTGGTTTGATATGGAATATGATGTTAATCCACACCACTTGAATATTGATAATTATTTCTTTGTGGTGTTTTACTTGCCGCTAATTTTTCATTTAAAACGGGTGCGTCAAAACACAGAACCCCGATTATTGGATCCGGAGTTAAAAAAGGTCGCCTTGAGTACCTTTTTTATAAGTGTAGTGATGGCGTTGCAACTTATTTTCTTTTTCTCCGACGAAACCTTGTACCTGCTTTCCACATTATTTGAATAAAACACAAAACACACATTATGGAAATTACATTTTACGGACACGCCTGTATTTCAATTGCAACGCAGGGAAAAACGCTTTTAGTTGATCCCTTTATTACTGGGAATCCCAATGCGGCACATATTGATATTCTGCAACTCAAAGCCGACTATATTTTGTTGACGCATGCACACCAAGATCATATTTTGGATGCCGAAGCCATTGCTAAAAATACAGGAGCCACGATTATTTCCAATTACGAAATTGCTTCCCACTATGGCGCTAAAGGATTGCCGTACCACCCGATGAATCACGGAGGAAGTTGGCGATTTGATTTCGGCACGTTGCGCTATGTCAATGCCATTCATACGAGTTCGTTTCCCGACGGTAGTTACGGCGGACAACCGGGTGGCTTTGTATTGGAAGGGGAAAAGAATATCTATATTGCGGGCGACACGGCGTTGACTTATGACATGAAATTGATTCCGATGCGCACCCCATTGGATTTGGCAGTGCTCCCTATAGGCGATAATTTTACGATGGATATGCATGATGCGGTAATCGCGGCCGACTTTGTCCAGTGTGCTCAGGTATTAGGCTATCATTATGACACATTTGGCTACATTGAAATCGATCATGAAGCCGCCAAAAAGGCATTTGCAGCCGCGGGAAAAACACTCACTTTGTTGACAATTGGCGCCACCCTTTCGGTCTAAGGCATGATTTTGGAGGACAAGTTTGTAAAAAAGATTACCATGTATATTCGAAGTTTTCTTGTTGTATTGTTGTTTTTTGTTTCGCCATTATGGGCTCAAAAGAACAAAGGATATTGGGATGCCATGCGGACCACATCGGAAACCATTGAAGTGCGTGCCGGCGAACGAAAAATGATTAAGACCAACGCTTTTCCAGAGGGTACAACCGAGATTGTGTATCGTGTAACACTCATGGACGATAATCAAAAGTTAGCTTCGAGTTTGGTTTCTGTTCTAAAAGCAATTCCCGACCCCACAGGGATTTCTCAAGGTACTGCTGGCGCCGTTTTTCTTGCCTCTACGGTCAGTGGTAATGACAAAGCCACGTTTGCTGTTTTTTTGGATGAAAAATCTGCAAAAACCTACCTCACCACTGGAAAACCAACCCAAGCTTGTTACAGTCAACCCAATCCGATTGACAAAGAGGCCCGATTGTTATCGGCAACACACGGATGTATGAAAGATACCCCTCAAACGCTGTGGTTTGTGTTTCAAAGTGACAATTGGTTGATGAAGCAAAAAATTGTTCTTGAAGTAGTACCATGGATAGATGCCCAGGCCGCGACAGGTTGGAATGCTGACCGAAAAGCGACTTTTTTAAAAATGGCTATAAAACGTCCCATTGCGTTCTATCTCACTCAAAAAGAAACGTTTTCGGTGGCCTTATTGCAACAAGTGATGGAGCAAATGAATTTTGAAACCTACAGCCAATTGCACCCCGAAGAACGCGAATTACTTCTTGAGAAATCGGAAAAAGTGGTATTAAAGCAGCTGGGATTAGAAGCCAAGTATGCACAAAAAATTCACGACCAAGCGCTTCGTTTGTTTTTAAAAGGAAAAACCAAGGAAGGCATAGAGCAATTTGAAGCTGCACTACAATCAGGGATGCAAGACCCACAATTGTATGCGGGCTTGTCCTATTGCTATCTTCGCACGAAGCAAATGACCAAAGCAGCGGCCTTAATGGAACAAGCAACGTCTTTGTCCTCAACCGATTTGCGTCTGCAATTGGCACAAGCTCATGTGTATTTGTTTACCGATAGAGTCACAGAAGCCAAAGCATTGTATAAAAAATATGTGATGCAAAATCTTCCCGATGGAACCCCATGGAAAGTCAAGGTTCTCAGCGATATTCGCGAATTTGAACGTTCGGGATTACCCAACCAAGATTTGCCTAAAATCAAACGTTTGATGGAATAAATGGAAGCTTTTTACCTGCGATATCAAATGAATTTTATCCGTCCGGTGGGGACCTCCCGCGGGCAGATGGCATATAAAGAAACTTGGTTTTTAACCCTTGATGATGGTGTGAAAATAGGGATAGGCGAATGCGGTATGTTTCGCGGTTTGAGTATTGACGACCGACCCGATTATGAAGAAAAATTACAATGGGTTTGCGATCATATTCAATGGGGAGAAGCCGTTTTGTATGATGCGCTTCACGATTTTCCTTCCATTCAATTTGGGTTAGAAATGGCCTTTCGTTCTTTGCGTAGCTCCCATCCCGCCTTACTTTTTCCCTCCGAATTTACCGAAGGCAAAGCCGCCATTCCTATCAACGGATTGGTTTGGATGGGCGATAGGTCGTTTATGCATCGTCAGCTTTTAGATAAAATTCAAGCCGAATACCGCTGTGTCAAAATGAAAATTGGAGCACTGGATTTCCAACAAGAGTTAGGCTTACTCAGTTTTTTACGGTCGCAATTTAATGCCGAAAAATTGGAAATTCGTGTCGATGCCAATGGAGCATTTACTCCTGAAGAAGCGCTTTCAAAGTTGAAGCAACTGGCCGTTTATGAACTCCATAGTATCGAGCAACCGATTGCGCCCAATCAATGGGAAGTCATGCGCACGTTATGCCAAGAATCGCCAATCCCCATTGCCCTTGATGAAGAATTGATTGGGGTGACGGGTAGGGAGGCCAAAAAAGAATTGCTGGAAACCCTTCGTCCGCAGTATATCATTTTGAAACCCACTCTTGTCGGAGGTTTTCGTGGCAGTCTGGAGTGGATTGAATTGGCTGAATCGTTGGGCATTGGTTGGTGGATCACATCGGCTCTTGAAAGTAATATTGGATTGAATGCAATTGCCCAATGGACTTACACTTTACAATCCAGCCGACCTCAGGGATTGGGAACCGGAGCGTTGTATGCTAATAATTTTGATTGTCCTTTAGAAGTCGTTGGAGATCAATTGTTCTACCGTCCTGAACGGAATTGGGGTTTGTATGATATTCTCCCAGAATCGAACTAACTCCTAATTAGTTTTCGTTTTATTTTCGCCCAAAAATTTGCTTGGTCTCCATCGCTTGGTTTCGTTTGCATTGGGCAATAAACACATGTGCTTCTTCCTCGGTTAAATGTTGTTCATCGAATATATTTTGATGACATAACGTACAAAAGCGCGCTTTTTCGGTGGGATTTAAATCCAACCAATTTTCAGCACACGATTTAGGAATACCATTGGGCGAAGGCATTATTCAACGATTTTAATTTCAAACATCTTGTCCCATTTTTTTCCTGTGATGAAAAAGGTTTGCGTTGCAGGATTGTAAGCAATACCGTTGAGGACATCGGTTTCGGGAAGTTGCGTGATTTGTTTCAGTAACTCCGATAAATCTAAAATGGCTTCAATTGCTCCTGTGGAGGGATCGATACGAACAATAGCATTTTGTTGGTATACATTGCTGTAAATCTTACCGTTAACCCATTCGAGCTCATTCAGATTTTTAACTTTTGAATCCGAAGAATAGACCGAAATCACATCGATTACTTTGAGCGATTCGGGGTCCAAACGATAGATTTTTTCCGTCCCGTCTGATTGGTACAAATGTGTAGCATCGTGTGTTAACCCCCATCCTTCAATGGTGCGGTCGTAAGAAAACGATTTGATTTTTTGCAACGTTTGAGGGTCATAGATAAATCCGGTTTGTTCCTGCCACGTAAGTTGATACACTTTATTGTTGAAAATGGTAATGCCTTCGCCAAAATATTTTGCATCCAAAGGGGTGCTGAGCAAAGGTTTTCCTGTTTTGTAGTCGGTTTTCATCAGTTTCGATTGCCCGTATTGTCCCGTTCCTTCATACAAGATGCCTTGGTGAAACTCCAATCCTTGGGTATACGAACCAATGTCATGTGGAAATGTATTCACCACTTTATACGTTACAATTTTTGGGGTAATAGCCGATACAATTTCCAGCGATGTTGTGTCTTGAGTGGTATTGCCTTCGGCGTAAATGGCGGCAACAAGAGGGTAGGTGCCTAATTTTTTCTCGGAAATCGAGTATCGGAAAGGGGTAGTTCCTTTGGTGCTTCCAATTCGTTTTTGATTGAAGGTATACGCCACACTATCGACCTTGAGTTCATTTGGATTGGTAATTGCTAGTGAAATCGTAGCGCCAGTGGTATAGGTTGCCTTGATTTGCGACGTATCGATTCGCAATCCTGATTCGGTGGGCGCACACGAAATGACGCCGAGACTGGCTAACAAAATGATGGTGAAGGATTTAATGGTTTTCATAGTAAGGTCCTTGCATTTAATACCGCACAAATGTATTATTTATGCGCTAAAGATGTTGTAAAAAATGAAAAAGAATGTATCTTTGCCACGGCAAGTCCTACACGACCAGCTCCTGCAAAATCCTCCAGGATGGGAACATAGCAAAGGTATGCGGTTGTAGCGGTGCGATGTAGGTCGCTTGCCATTTTTTTTTGCTCTTTCTGCAACTCTTTCACACTACTTTATGGTGCTTCAATGGCATATTGTTAGGCTACAACTCAAGGAAATTTTTTCCATTAGCTATGGCCAATACGCCTATCGTGATGCCTTGATTGTTCAGTTGACCCATGCCGGAGAAACGGGCTATGGCGAATGTACAGCACTAGCTTATTATGGTATTGATTTAAAACACTTTGAGCAACTATTACTCCAGCATCAAAAAGCGATTTCCAACTTTGGATTGCATTCCCCTTCCGAATTTTATGCCTTATTAACCCAATGGCAATGGCCTAATTTTTTAAAATCGGCCTTAGATTGTGCGTACTGGGATTTAATAGGGAAGTTGGAAAAACGCTCTTTTTTGGATTGGAATGCCATTCCTACCCACCGTATTCCTCATTCAAGCTGGACGATTTCTGTGGATACGGCACCCGTTCAAATAGCAAAAATGAAAGCGTCGCATTGGCCTACTTTTAAAGTAAAATGCCATGGGTTTCAGCGGGAACAATTGGCACAATTGCTGGCTACCGATTTTAGTTTCGCCTTGGATACCAATGCGAGTTGGACTCCTGAAGATTGTATGCAGTGGATCCAAATGTCGGGTCGGCATCGCGTTCGTTATGTTGAACAACCAATGGCTACAGGGATTGCAAACTACCAACACTTATCAAAAGCTGATGGGGTACTCTGGATGGCCGATGAAGAGGCTCAAAATGAAACCGATTTGGTATTATTGGCTAACCATTATCCTGCAGTGAATGTAAAAGTTATGAAATGTGGGGGACTCACTCCGGCATTAGCCATGATTAAAGCGGCCAAAGCAATGGACTTCAAAGTGATGATTGGGTGTATGACCGAATCGACAATCGGAATCTCGGCGGGGGCTGTTTTGGCCCCGTTGTGCGATTATGCCGACCTAGACGGTTCCAATCTCATTGCTGAGGATATTGCCACGGGAACTTCGATCAATACAGGAGTGATTGAATTATCAACCGATCCGGGCTTAGGTATTCGGTGGAAATAAGTATCTTTAACTCAAAATAAATTTCATGAGATTTGAACCCATTGTCCCATTAATTTGGACGCATGATTTGAACGAAACTGTCGCTTTTTACACTGAAAAATTAGGTTTCCATTTGGGTAATTACAGTGAAGAATGGGGCTGGGCTACCCTACATCGCGACGCGTGTGAATTGATGGTTTCTCGACCCACGACGCAAACCCGTTTTGAACATCCGTTTTTCACGGGAACCTTTTATATTAAAACCGATGATGTCACCGCATTATGGAATCAAGTCAAGGATTTGGTAAACGTAGCGTATCCCATGGAGGACTTTGATTGGGGCATGCGGGAGTTTGCCATTTATGACAACAATCATTATATTTTACAATTTGGACAAGAATTGGAATAAAAAATACCCACAAAGGGCAACTACACATTTATTATAGCAAAAGGGTTATGCAAAAAGTGGTTTTGATTACCGGAGCTTCCTCGGGCATTGGAAAAGCGATTGGAACATTTTTACACGAAAAGGGTTATCACGTCTTTGGAACGAGTCGCCAACCAGAAAAGTATCCTCATTCCGAATTTCCTTTGGTTCCCATGGAGGTTCGTGACGTTTCCAGTATCCAAGCGGCCGTTGCTCGTGTTTTGGCTCAGACAGGACGTATCGATGTGGTGATCAACAATGCTGGGGTAGGCATTACAGGACCGATAGAAGAGATACCGACCGAAGAAATTCGCCAAAATTTTGAAACGAACCTGTTTGGACCGATTGAAGTGATGAAAGCGGTTTTACCTTCCATGCGTGCCCAACATTCGGGCTTGATTATCAATATCACATCGATAGCGGGGTATATGGGATTGCCGTATCGCGGGGTCTACTCGGCTTCAAAAGGTGCGTTAGAACTCATTACAGAAGCGGTAAGTATGGAAGTAAAATGTTTTGGAATAAAGGTGACCAATGTAGCGCCAGGCGATTTTGCGACCAACATCGCTGCCGGCAGGTATCATGCCCCCGTAGTGGCAGGTTCGGCGTATGAAACAACCTATGGCAAGACTTTGGCCGCAATGAACGCACATGTGGATTCGGGCAGTGATCCGCGCGAAATGGCCCAAGCAATTTATACCATTATGCAGGCCAAACAGCCTAAATTACATTACAAGATAGGTGCCTTTATGCAACGGTTCTCGATCGTCTTGAAACGGGTATTGCCCGATCGGGTGTATGAGAAAATGCTAATGAAGCATTATGAGTTGTGAGTGACTAGTTGCCAATTACACAATTTCCAATGTTTTTAATTCCAAATTTCAATTTCCAAATTCCAAATTTTTAAATTCCAAATTGCAAATTGCAAATTCCAAATTCCAAATACCAAATACCAAATTCCAAATACCAAATTGCAAATACCAAATTCCAAAATCTTAAATTCCAAATTCCAAAATTTTAAATTCCAAAAGTCTAACGACTAACGACTAATCACTACTCACCCCCAGAGTTTCGGGGCTAATTAATCAAATTCCAATATTTTAAATTCCAAAATCTTAAATTCCAAATTCCAAATTGCAAATTCCAAATACCAAATTCCAAATACCAATATTTTAAATTCCAAAATCTTAAATTCCAAATACCAATATTTTAAATTCCAAAATCTTAAATTCCAAATTCCAAAATTTTAAATTCCAAAATCTTAAATTCCAAATTCCAATTTTTAAAATTCCAAAAGTCTAACGACTAACGACTAACGACTAACGACTAACGACTAACGACTAACGACTAACGACTAACGACTAACGACTAACGACTAACGACTAACGACTAAAGTCTAAAGTCTAAAGTCTAAAGTCTAAAGTCTAAAGTCTAAAGTCTAACGACTAAAGTCTAAAGTCTAAAGTCTAACGACTAATCACTTAAATTCCAACAAAATTTCCTCAATCAAATTCGGTGTTGTATTTTTGCAGTGTTGCGCTAGGGATGGAGGGATTGTTGAAGCTCACCCGAGGTGACGAGGGTAGCGACTCCCGACAGCCCGACCCCGGAAGCATGGAGGGGAAGCGCCCGAAATAGATTATGTAAACACAACTTTTTTACTAGTATACTATGAAGTTTTTTATTGACACGGCGAATTTGAATGAGATTCGTGAAGCCCAATCGTTGGGGATTTTGGATGGTGTAACGACCAATCCTTCGTTGATGGCCAAAGAGGGGATTACGGGTTTGGACAATATTTTGAAGCACTATGTGGCCATTTGTAACATTGTGGAGGGTGACGTAAGTGCCGAAGTGAATGCCACAGAGTATGAAGGTATGGTGCGTGAAGGCGAGCAATTGGCCGATTTGCATCCGCAGATCGTGGTAAAATTACCGATGACCAAGGACGGTGTGCGTGCGTGTAAATATTTTTCGGACAAAGGCATCAAAACTAACGTAACGCTGGTGTTCTCGGCGGGTCAAGCCTTGTTGGCTGCCAAAGCGGGGGCAACCTATGTTTCACCGTTTGTAGGTCGTTTGGATGATATTTCCACCGACGGGTTGAACCTCATTCAGGAGATCCGAGAAATCTATGATAATTATGGTTTTGAGACTGAAATTTTAGCCGCTTCTGTGCGTCATACCATGCACGTGGTGAATTGTGCGAAAATTGGCGCTGATGTGATGACGGGACCGTTGTCGGCCATTCTGGGCTTGTTAAAACATCCGCTGACCGACATCGGGTTGGCGCAGTTTATTGCCGATTACCAAAAAGGAAATTCGTAACTCTCGATACGCTACAAAAAAGCCCTGATCTTTGTCAGGGCTTTTTTTATTGTAAATCTTCCTCAAATCGGATATCAAACATATTGGTGAATCCGTTTTTAATCGTCAGGTCTTTATTGATAATCATGGTGCGATGTACTTTGGTAATGGCCCATTTGTTTTTGATTTCTTCAAAATCGGAGCAATGGTATTGACGAATAGGACCAAAGGAATACTTCGTGAGGGCTTCTTTCCAAGTGTTCGGATTTTTATCCAAATTTATGGCAATGAACTCGTAATTGGGATATTTCTTTTGCAATTCCAAAGCCTTTTTGTGCGCGGCAACGAGGTGGGAATTTAATTCATCGCTCCAGAAAAACAAAATGGTGTTTTTGGTGATTAGCGAAGACGAGTTAACGTTTTTACCTGCCGTATCGAGTAAGGTCACTGAAGGTAATTTTTTGCCATCGGTGAGTTGGTTAATCGCTTTTCCTAGTTTTAAGATTTCATTTTTCTTACTCTTGTCCGTGGCGATTTTGTAATAATGTTTTAAAAATTCTTGGTTGTTGACCATGTTTTGGTCTTCCAATAAGTATTGAAAGGCAATGCTGTTCACGACAATATTTTTGACCTTTTCGTTCTTGATAAGCGTATCAGCAATTTTGAGTTTGTTGACATTGGTTTTTAACGCCAAATCGACTTCCGAAAAATGATTGTGGTAATGAATCGACCCAACATTGTTGAGCATGTAGTTGAGGTACATGACAAACGGACTGAAATCGGTCATTTTTTCATCACTAAAATCGATGGTTTTTCGAAAATCATAGTAATCCTTTGGAAGCGATTTACTTACGTCATTGCCAGTGCGCATTTTGTGCACGATGGGATAAATTTCTTTTCGGGTGTAGTGGGGGAAAAGATACATGCCTTGGGCGTAGACATCAAACTCATCATTCCATTTGATTTCCTCTTTTTTGGATTTGTAAAAAGCAATATTGTCTGCATTGACTTTGTTGATGTAGGAAAGAAATTTGGAGGCATTGTAATCCAAAACGTCAAAAATCTTATTTTTTTCTTTTTCGTTTCGAAGATACATTTCCATCAAGAAATTGTTCTTTTGATCGCCTCGACCACAAAAGATAATGGATTGATCAAAATCTTTGGAATCAATATGAACCCGAAGGGAATCGTTTTTGTCAAAATAAACGTATTGGTACTCTGGCTCGTGTTTGAATGTATACAAGCCGGGCGCTAAGGAGTCAAATTTGACAAAAAACGTATTGTCTGCTTTTAACGGAAGCGTGTCCAATACCACATTGTTTTGGCAAAAGAGGACATAACGCGATTGCGGATTTTCAACTTCACCGCCAAAATACGCCACATAGTTGTCGGCATCGAACTCTTTTTTACAGGAGGTCAATACAGAAAGTGCTACCGCAGCTAGGACACTATACGTTGAGGCAATTTTGAAATTCATCTACAGTTCTGTTGTAATTCGCAAATGTATTTAGTACCCGTGCAATATATTGTTAACCATTAGTTAAAAGTGAAGCCCACTCCATTGGCTGCCTTTTTGATTGTGATACAAGTTAGGATTATCAGCGGAAGAGGTCAAAGTCTCCTTTTGTTTAGATTGATATTAATAGTGATAGTAAGGGTGTTTTTTTGGGGATTTTTCCAACGAGCAATTGACTTTTTCTACACGTCTTGAAGGATAAAAAAACCATTGCGTACGGTGGGTAAAGTCGCCCTATTTGCTTACTTTTGCACCGAATTTAAAATCCACTTGTTACATGTTAACTGTATCTAATTTATCCGTTCAGTTTGGAAAACGAATTTTGTTTGATGAAGTGAATACTTCGTTTACTCTAGGGAACTGTTACGGAATTATTGGTGCCAATGGTGCCGGAAAGTCTACGTTTTTAAAAATTTTAGCAGGTGATATGGACCCTACGTCGGGACGCGTGATATTGGAGCCGGGGAAACGGATGTCCGTTTTGAATCAGAACCACAACATGTTTGACGAACATACGGTGTTGGAAACCGTGTTGATGGGGAATAAAGTGCTTCATGCGATTAAAACCGAAATGGATGCGTTGTATGCCGATTATTCGGATGAAAATGCTGATCGTATAGGGGAGTTGCAAATTCAGTTTGACGAGATGAACGGTTGGAATGCCGACAGTGATGCGGCTGCCTTATTGTCCAATTTGGGTATTGGTTCAGAGTTTCATTATACGTTGATGGCGGAGATGGAAGGGAAGTTAAAAGTGCGTGTCCTTTTGGCACAAGCATTATTTGGGAACCCCGATGTGTTGATTATGGACGAGCCGACCAATGATTTGGACTTTGAAACGATTGGTTGGTTGGAAAACTTTTTGGCGAACTATGAAAATACAGTTATTGTGGTTTCGCACGACCGCCACTTTTTGGATGCGGTATGTACCCATATTTCAGATATTGATTTTGGAAAAATAACCCACTACTCTGGGAATTACACCTTTTGGTATGAATCGAGTCAGTTAGCTGCCAAACAACGGGCACAACAAAACAAGAAAGCAGAAGAAAAGAAGGCAGAGTTGGAGGAGTTTATTCGCCGTTTTAGTGCAAATGTGGCCAAATCAAAGCAGGCGACCTCACGTAAGAAAATGTTGGAAAAGCTCAACTTGGACGAGATTAAGCCTTCAAGTCGTCGTTATCCTGCCATTATTTTTGAACAAGAACGGGAGGCAGGTGATCAGATTTTGAACATCCAAAATTTAGCGGCCTCGATCGACGGTGAGGTTTTATTTCAAAATGTCGATTTAAACATGGCGAAAGGCGATAAAATTGTAGTCTTTTCAAAAGATTCTCGCGCCACTACTGCTTTTTATGAAATCTTGAACGGTCATTTGCAAGCCGATTCGGGGACCTATGAATGGGGTGTGACCACGATTCAATCGTACTTACCCAATGATAATCATGCGTTTTTTCAATCGGATATTAATTTAGTCGACTGGTTACGTCAATGGGCCAAAACCGAGGAAGAGCGTGATGAAGTTTATGTACGTGGCTTTTTGGGGAAAATGATTTTCTCGGGCGAGGAAGCGCTAAAAAAATGTAATGTATTGTCTGGAGGCGAGAAAGTGCGCTGTATGTTGTCGCGCATGATGATGCTTCGGGCTAATGTGTTAATGCTTGACGAGCCCACCAATCATTTGGATTTGGAATCGATTACGGCGTTTAACAATTCTTTGAAGAACTTCAAAGGGTCGGTGTTGTTTACTACCCATGACCATGAATTTGCGCAAACGGTAGCTACTCGGGTGCTCGAACTCACGCCGCAGGGCGCTATCGACCGTTACATGACCTTTGACGATTACCTGGATGATCCCAAAATAAAAGAGTTACGGGCAAAGATGTATACCTAAATAAAAATCCCGAGTAATCGGGATTTTTTTATGAGACTCTTTTTTTATGCTTCCAGCGTTTATGCGTCCACATATAGTATTCGGGTTGTTCCAATATTTGCGCCTCTACCTTGGCCATGAAGGCTTCTGATAGTTTGTAATCGGGAACTTCTTGCACGTTGTCGGAAAGGATTTCAAAAGTGCCTTCGTAATAGCCTCGTTTCACTTTTCGCACTTTTAAAAAAAGGACATTCATGTCGTACTGTTTGGCCAAGGATTCAGCACCAATATGAATGGGTGTTTCGATCCCCATGAAATGATGCCAATATAAGTTTGTTTCACTCCAACGCGGCGTTTGATCACTGGCAAAACCATACAGTCCTAAAACACCTTCGCGGGCATTTTTTTCGATGGTAGGTTTGGTTTCTTTGGTGGTAATAAGATAGGCTTTGTAGCGCGACCGGATTTTTTTGACCAAGCGATCAAAGTAGGGATTGGCTATACGTTTGTAAATGGCAAAGCCCTTAAATCGCGTATAATAATTCATTGAAATCACCCACTCATAGCTTGCATAGTGGCCACACATTAAGGCAATACTTTTTCCTTTTTCCTCAAGCGCATGATATACATCCATATTGGTAAAGGTGAACCGTCTCTCCATGGTTTTTCGTGAAATCGATAAGGTTTTTATCATTTCCAAAAACATATCACACAAATGCTGAAACGATTTTTTCTCAATGTGCAAACGTTCGGCTTCACTGAGATGAGGCAATGCCAAAGCGAGATTACGTCGAACGGCCTTTTTACGATACCCAATCACCCGGTAAAGCAAAAAATAGACACCATCCGACAACAGGTATAAAAGCGGAAAAGGCAATTTGGAAATCAACCAAATTATCGGATATATGAGGAGATAGGCAAGAAATTGCATGCTTTAAATTTGTGCAAATATAAAGGGTTTCCTTAAGATTTTATTTCGAATTAACAATTCTTAAGTTTGTATTTTTACCCAAAATTAGAATTATGATTGTACTGTATGTCTTGATTGGAGTCACTGCGTTGATCAGTTGGAAAGGGTGGGAGGATACCTCTTTTTTCCGCAAATACATGTTTCATGTGGGCAGTATTCGCGCTGGGGAGCATTTCCGAATGGTAACTTCTGGGTTTTTGCATGGCGACCTCATGCATTTGGCTTTCAATATGATTTCTCTGTATTTTTTTGCGCCAATAGTGATATATCAGTTGGGTTTGTACACGTTCTTATTTTTATATGGCGCTAGTTTGTTGGTGGGAAGTATGTTGACTTTAGCCTTGTACAAAAATCAGTACCATTATACGGCCATTGGCGCTTCGGGAGCGGTAACTGGAATTATTTACGCGGCAATTTTACTCAATCCCGATATGGAGTTGTATTTATTTTTTATACCTATTCCCATCAAAGCCTATTTATTCGGAATTGGTTATTTGTTGTATTCTATTTATGGGATGAAAGCGCAAAATGATGGTATTGGCCATGCGGCTCATTTTGGCGGAGCAATGGCAGGATTGTTTTTTACGTTGCTTAAAGCACCTCAATTACTTTTTAAACAACCCCTTTTGGTCGCTGGGTTGGTATTACCTATCGTTATTCTTTTTTTTATTGAAAGAAAGCGAAAATAATAAAGGCATAACTTTTGCAGTCGAAACAAAAACCTAAAAAAATAACTATCATGAGAAAAATTATTGCCCTATGGCTGCTAAGCTTTGGATTATTTGCCCAAGCGCAAGACATAAAATCCCTTCCTCAAATCACAGTTTCAGGGGAAGGTAAAATGAAAGTAGTTCCTGATTACGCCGTTATTTCTTTTGGGGTTGAAACCCAAGGAAAAGAGGCAGCAGAAGTAAAGAAGATTAATGATGCAACGGTAGATGGCGTATTGCGTTTTTTGAAAAAGTTTGGGTTAGCTGCCCACGACATGCAAACTACGAGGGTTCATTTAGGGCGTATATACACCGGTGAAAAGAATAAATTCAACTACCAAGCCATTCAAAATTTACAAGTTACTTTGCGAGATATCAAACAATACGATGCTTTGGTGATGGGATTGGTCGATCAAGGGATTAATGCCCTTTCGGGGGTTGAATTTAAAGCAACCAAGCTGGAGGAATACAAAACACAAGTTCGCAAACTGGCTACTCAAGATGCTTTAAAACGCGCACAAGATTACACGGCTCCCTTACAGCAAAAAGTGGGAAAAGCGCATCAAATCTCAGAAACAGGGTCTGTTTTTTTTCCAACGGTGCAACGTGCAGAAGGGTTTTTTGCCAAAGAAGCCAATGCCTTACCGCAAGAAACGTTTGCCATTGGTGAAATCGAAATTACAGCACAGGTGACGATCAGTTTTGTGTTGGAATAGCGCTCATGCTATAGAAAACTTCATTTCAAAAATCAATATACGCGCTCGGGAAGGTAAACAGCATCGAGAAATGCTTTCCATTGCAGGGCATCCATGATTAGGTCGGGTTGGATTTGTTTAACCATTTCAAAGGGGCGAACGATTTGGTGTCTTTGTAGCGTATACTTTTGAATCAAATGCTGCACAAGGGGAAGTGCATTTTGTAAAACTTTTTGGGGGATGGAACCCTCTGCGGCACAGAGTTCGATGCCCAAGGTAACATTATTGGCCGATTTTTCGTTTCCCATAAATTGTCGGGCTAAAGGGGTATAATTGTAAAAGGCCGCACCTACATGATATCCTGCTTCTGTTTCAGGAAGGGTTTGCACAATAGTGTTTTCGTTAATGATATAATGCGGCGCATACCGAATCAATTGACGCTCTGTGTTGTACCGTCGTTCATTCATAAACCGTAACCGATCGTCTAATGATTTGGTGGTCGAATACGGTAAAGAGCGATGAATAACCAAAGCATTCACACTGGCAATAAGCCTTCCCGAACGATTATAACCTCCCAAATGCTGTGTGTCGATGGCAACCATAGGAAATTGATTTGGAATTATGATTAAAATGTAGCTCCTTGCTTTTCTTTATCCTGCCCAATCCCGCGAACTTTTTGAAACGCTAAGGGAAAAAAAGCACCCAACAACAGCGGAATAATCTCAAAAGTAGTGGTGGGAGCATGTTGAACAATGAGAATTTCTGATACACCACCGATGAGAAGACTGACTATAAGCGCTTTGGCAGCTTGAATACTATCGTTGGTAGAGAATTTGGATTGCTGTAAAGCGCACAAGAAATAATGAATAGACAAGTAAAGACCTTGACCTAGCATTCCCATTATCGCCCCCGTTATTATTGCACATACCATACGTATTGGTTTAAAAAATTTTTCCTAAGCGTTGGTTTGTTTTTTTTCTTTTCGGTAGTTTGGGTACGACGTAAGGGTCCGAAGACCCTCACTTACCCAAGGCGTATAAATCGAATAATGGCTTGCGTGACAAAATGGAATTGTTATCATGTTTGTCATTGTTATTGCAATATTACTACCCCTATTTTGAATAATCTCTAGGGTTTTTCCTGACATTTCAAAGTATTTTTCCTGTACTTCTGGGGGAAAAATACCGAAATACAGGGGAAAAATACCAAATCCTTTGTAAATCAATAAATTAAGGGTGTAATTTTTGGGCGTATTTTTTAGTTTGTCCCTTTTGCTGGTATATGTTATTAGGGCTTCATCCTAAAATTTTAACATTTATACGGCACTTAAAAAATAAAAAAAACCAACCGGTAGGGTTGGTTTTATAGTATAAAAAGCATAAAATTTTATTCTTGCATCGTGTGATACACATTCATCACATCGTCATCTTCTTCAATTTTTTCCAATAATTTTTCTACATCTGCAATTTGTTCTGGCGTTAATTCTTTTGTGACTTGCGGAATACGCTCAAAACCGGAAGATAAAATTTCAATACTGCGGCTTTCTAATTCTTTTTGAATAGCGCCAAAACTTTCAAAAGGCGCATACATAACAATACCATCTTCGTCGGCGAAAATTTCTTCTACCCCAAAATCAATCATTTCCAATTCTAATTCTTCAATATCTTGTCCTGTATTGGGTATTCTAAAGTTGCAAGTGTGATCAAACATGAACTCAACCGAACCTTGGGTGCCTAGCGCCCCGTTACATTTATTAAAATAACTACGGATATTGGCTACGGTGCGGTTATTGTTGTCGGTAGCCGTTTCAATTAAAATGGCAATTCCATGGGGTGCATACCCTTCAAACAAAACTTCCTTATAGTTGGCCGTGTCTTTATCGGATGCTTTTTTAATAGCACGTTCTACATTTTCTTTGGGCATGTTTGCCGCCTTGGCGTTTTGAATTACGGCGCGTAAACGAGCGTTGGTTTCTGGATTGGGGCCACCCTCTTTTACCGCAATAACAATATCTTTACCAATACGAGTAAATGTTTTGGCCATAGCAGACCAACGTTTCATTTTTCGGGCTTTTCTAAATTCAAATGCTCTTCCCATAGGAATTCTTCTTTAGCAGTTAATTATTTTTTGAGGACAAATTTACAGGATATGATCAATTTTGCCTTTATTTTTTTGTGTACTTATTTTTTGTAAAATGGGAGTTTAACCACTTGGGCGGCCACTTGATTGTTTCTGATTTTTATATAAATTTCAGACCCCGCAGCAGCAAATTCAGTAGCTACATATCCCATACCAATACCTTTGCCCAAGGAGGGTGCCATCGTACCTGATGTCACGATTCCAATGGCATTTCCATCGGCATCAACAATTTCATAATCATGTCGTGGAATCCCGCGTTCTGTCAATTCAAATCCAACCAATTTTCGGGTTACGCCTTGTTCTTTTTGCGCTTTTAATGCTTCATGATTGGTAAAATTCTTGGTGAATTTTGTAATCCAACCCAAGCCAGCTTCAATAGGCGATGTGGTGTCATTGATATCGTTGCCATACAGACAGAATCCCATTTCAAGACGTAATGTGTCTCGAGCGGCGAGTCCTATGGGTTTGATTCCATAAGAGGCGCCAGCTTCAAATACCTTATGCCAAAGCGTTTCAGCGTCTTCATTTTTACAATAGACTTCAAATCCGCCTGATCCTGTATACCCTGTAGCAGAGATGATTACATTTTCAATACTAGCAAAGGTACCTATTTCAAAGTGGTAGTATTTGATGTTGGCTAAGTCAATAGTTGTTAACGACTGCATGGCTTCGACGGCTTTCGGACCTTGGATGGCAAGAAGTGAATAGGTATCCGAAAGATTTTCCATCGCGGCTCCATCGGTATTGTGTTGGGCAATCCAATCCCAATCTTTTTCAATATTAGAAGCATTAACCACCAATAAATAGCTCATTTCACCCAGTCGATATACAATTAAATCATCGACTATACCTCCAGTTGCATTGGGCATACACGAATATTGAGCACGTCCAATGTCAAGTGTTGCTGCATCGTTAGTAGTCACACGTTGAATTAAGTCGAGTGCTTTGGGACCCGAAAGTAGAAATTCACCCATGTGCGACACGTCAAAAACGCCCACTCCGTTGCGAACGGTTTCATGTTCGGCATTGACGCCCTCGTATTGTACAGGCATGTTGTATCCAGCAAACGGAACCATTTTGGCGCTTAATTGGATATGAATGGGAGTTAAAGCTGTATTTTTCATCCGATGATTGTTAGTTTGTGGCGCAAAAATACAAAATTAGCTTCCAAGTTAAGAGGTACTTTTTTGATTATTTCAAGGCAGAAATAGCCCAAAAAAAACCAAACGTTCAAGCGACAAGTTTGGTTTGCTAGGGTATAAAAAAATGTTTTGTTATAAAAAGGGTTCCGTTAAACGATGTTTATAGGAAAACAAGACTAAGCCTACTTTGGAACGAATTTGAAATCGGTCAAATAAGGTAGTGCGATAGGCATCAATGGTTTTTCCACTTACTTCCATAATTTTGGCCATTTGGTCATAAGTGAGTTCTCTCTCGTCGCAAACCAAGGTAAGAAATTCCAACTCTTTATCGGTCATTTCGAAGGTAATGGGGAGCTCTTCATTTTTTCGAACGTCATAATTCTTAATCCGATTCAGAATTTCTGTGACGTTGGTATATCCAAAATTGATGATGTTATCGATGGCAAATTTTAAATCGGCTGCCGAACAATTTTTATGTAAAAATCCACGTGCTCCATGGTGGTAGGCGTCGTCAATGATTTGTTCGTCTATGTGTTGTGTGAGCAGCAATACTTTGTATTCCCCTGTTTTCTTTTCCAACTCTTGCAACACTTCAATCCCATTTTTATGGGGCATGGAGTAAACCAAGATATACATGTCGGGAATAGGAACTAGGGGTAAAGACTCTAGGAATTGATCGCCATCATCAAATTCATGGACGACCTGATATTCACCGAGGCGTTGAATGAGTTCTTTGAGACCTTGGCGAACGATGGCATGATCATCGATTAAGCAAATGCGGATGGGTTCCATAGGCGTATTAATTGCGTTGTAGGGTTATTTGTGTTCCACGTCCCGGTTTGGAATCAATGATAAGCGAACATTGTATTAATTCTGCTCGTTTTTTCATATTGACCAAACCTAAAGATAGCGTTTTTGTAGTTACATCAAATCCTTTCCCGTCATCCTCAATTTGCAGGCGAAACTTGGGTTGTGCGGCTAATTGCACACGGATAGTTTTCGCCCGGGCATGTTTGATGCAATTGTTTATCGATTCTTGAAAGATACGATAAATAATTAACTTTTCATCATCTTTCAAAAAGGGTTGCGCATCACCCAAATCCATTTCAAATTGGATATTGCTATTTTTTTGCAAGCGTTCCATTTCGGTTCGAATGGCTTTGGCTACATCCTGTTGTAAGACCAATTGACTGTTGAGCGAGTGACTAATACTGCGCACAGATTGTGACAATCGCTTTAACGACTCACTCAGACTTTCTAGACGTTCGGATTGTTCCGGATGGTCGTATTTGTAATTCTCTATTTGAAAATTTAAAGCCGTAATTTGTTGCCCTGCATCGTCGTGCAAATCACGCGAGATATTTTGTAAAACCTGTTCTTGGGTTTCAATGATGGTTTGCGTAATGTTGCGTTGAAACTCGAGGTCTTTTTCAAACAGTTGTTGGGTGTATTTTTTTACTTTCCCAATATGCATTCGCGCCAGCATTATACTAAATGTGGTGATAAGGCTTATAAAAATTAAGCAGATAAGGATTCCAATGGCAAGACTGTAATTACTCATAAGATATAATAGGTGCTATTCTTCGGTAATGACTCGTTTGTGATTGCGGTATTCGATGTAAATGTACCATAAAAGGAGCGAGTAGCTTATAAAATTGATGTAATTCGTTGTGATAGTATATAAGTCTATGTTTTTATAGATTTTCACTTTTTGAAGATTTACATCAACAAAAGCAAAAATTAAGGAAAGTCCCAAAAACATGAAGATTGGGGAACTTATTAGTCGATATTCATTACTGAATAAATAGACAAACTCCTCATTTTTTAATTTTTGAAAACTCAAGATGAAAAATAGAAGTATGTAAAGTAAGGAACCCATACAAAATATATATGATTTAAATTCATCATTTTTTTGAAAAAAAATGATATCCATTACAATAAAAATAATAAAAATGAAAAGTGAATATCTAAATGCTTTTATCAAACCCAAATTTAAATGGAGAATATATAACCATAGGGGAAATGTAAGGATTATTGTAATATCGTAAATCAAACTTGTGAGTCGATTTCTCAGTTCATCCGCTAAACCTAAGGCATCAGTTTTAATAATTGTCGTGCTCAATTCAGTAAATACATACAAAAGCAAAATCGTCATTAAAATTTTACTAATCTTTTTGCTTGAGGGTAAAAGAAAAATTGCAGTTGTAAAAACAAAGGTTTCAAACCACATAATAAATTTCAAATCACCAAAAGTTTCAATAATAACTTTAGTAAGCATTTTATTTTATTGCTGCTGCCTTTGATTTTTGATTATTTAAAATATCAAATCCGTGTCCTCCTGAGAAATCATAAAACCCTTCCAAATTTTCATAAACAACTTTAAACGCTACGGTGCTTTTATCGTTGGTATTGGTGACTTTGGTAAAATAGAATTTTACCTCTTCAAGATTTTCCATTGCGCCATCCATAGCATGCAATAGGGCTTGGAAAAAGGGTATTGAAAAACATAAATTTTCATTGGAATAATTGGTTATCAAGTCAAGTTGCTTGGGAATACCATTGGTGTCCGTGACAACTTGTACATAATTGGGATAGAAGGTTTCATCAAAATCGCCAACCATTTTTGTCAATGAGGCTCCATCGATACCGTAAAATTCACTTTGGCCAATGGCAGTATTGATTTGGGTTTTATAATCTGTGTTGTCCAATTCATGACCCAAAAGAATAAATGAATAACTATCAATAAAACTGATATTAGCCACATGATTAGTGAGCCATTGCGATAACACGGAAAACTGATTACTGATCAAACTTAGGTCGACAACATAATACGTGGGAACAGTGGGATTGGGAAGGACATTGCTGGCAAGATAAGCCGTATTAGTGGCTGCCCAGGCCGCATTGACAGTGGCTCCATCAATAATAATAATGTTTTCAGGATCGGCAATGTGTTGGGTTAAGTTTTGAGCGAGGTTCATACGAATGGTGTTTTAGGTTAGGAGTTGATTTTATTTGTGTCACAAATTTGACCAATGAAGAGGTAAAATCCTATAGGAAAAATACCCGATTGATTAGGTATTTTTCCTATTCGCGACAGGTATTTTTCCTAAGTACCTGATATTCATTATTTTGGAAATTTAATTTTGCTGTTGGTAAAAGGATTTTCAAAATCATTTATCGAACTCATAAATAAAATATAATACTTTTCGTACTTTTATTTGTAGAGGTAGCTTTATAATTGCTACTTTTTATAGGTTTACCTATTCCTTAAATGTTGGAGTGTGTAGTCAGGTTTATAAAATCCAAAGAAAAATGGTGCGTTGGTAAGGCCTAGTTTGATAAAGCTTCAATGGACCTTATTCATACTCGTTTTGAAAAAATGATAGCAAGTCGAAGTTACGACAGGATTTTGCTGCGCAACATCCTTCAAAGGGCCGCTTTGAAAGAAAGACAATAAGTCGAGGTTGCAATAGGATTTTGCTGCGCAAGATCCTTCAAAGGGCCGCTTTGAAAGTAATACAATAAGTCGCGGTCACGACAGGATTTTGCTGCGCAACATCCTTCAAAGGGCCGCTTTTAAAGAAAGACAATAAGTCGCGGTCACAACAGGATTTTGCTGCGCAACATCCTTCAAAGCTCCGCTTTGAGAATCGTGTAAAACAAAAAAAACGCTCAAGTAAACTTGGCGTTTTTTTTGTTTTACACGATTCATTCGTGACCTCGACAGGATTCAAACCTGTAACCTTCTGAGCCGTAATCAGATGCGCTATTCAGTTGCGCCACGAGGCCGTAATTTTCGACATGTGCCTACTGAGTCGAAATCAGATGCGCTATTCTCCCGATACTTCGGGGGCGCCACGAGGCAGTTTTACAACACAGCAAAACTACGTGTAAGTGCTTTATTGCGGGTGCAAATATAGGCATAAATGTGTAACTTGCAAGCGAATTTTTTTAAAATTCCCTAAAAAAATGAACTTAG
The DNA here is from genome assembly GCF_027533505.1 of Flavobacterium sp. Lineage (GTDB taxonomy): Bacteria > Bacteroidota > Bacteroidia > Flavobacteriales > Flavobacteriaceae > Flavobacterium. The sequence goes on from NZ_JAPZUB010000011.1 coordinate 64,720, forward strand.
AAAACTATATTCGTGATATTCAGGATTTTCCCAAACCGGGAATTGTATTTAAAGACATTACCCCATTGCTTTTATCTGCTGAGGGGCGCACCCATTGCTTGCAGCAACTCGTAACTGCTGTAAATGCACATGCCATCGATAAAGTGGTGGGGGTAGAGAGTCGGGGTTTCTTTTTTGGAACGTTGTTAGCCGATCGTCTTGAAGCTGGATTTGTCCCTGTGCGTAAACCACAGAAACTTCCCTTTCAAACCATTTCAGAGTCGTATGCCCTCGAATACGGTACCGACAGCCTAGAAATTCATACGGATGCTATTCAGCCCGGCGATCGCGTACTCGTTCATGATGATGTCTTGGCTACAGGAGGTACGGCTGCTGCTGTTTGCCGATTGGTAGAGCGATTGGGAGGCGAAGTCGTTTTGTGTTCGTTTTTGATGGAACTTACCTTTTTAAACGGGCGCCACCAACTCGATAATCGTCCCATTCATGCGGTCATGACTTATTGATTTATGGCTCTAGAGGTGACATAATACCGCCAAGCCAGAATGGCAAGCTGCCACTTTTTTGCTTTGGCAGGGTCCAATTCTTGTTTAGTAAAACTAGGTAACAACAGGCGGTTGCATCGTGCTAAAAATCGAAACATTTTTTTTGGTATAAAAATAAAAAAAAGACCCTCAAAAAAAGGGTCTTTTTCATGTTATGCTTTTTTCGCTTTTGTAGGACTCGTTTTTTTCTCCTTTTCCAAAGCCTTTTTGGCTTTTTCTAATTCTTCTCGGGCTTTCACCATTTCTTCTTTGGCTGCTTCTAATTCTTTTCTGGTTTTTTCTAAGTCTTCTTCCGACGGATTGTCTTGTGAAAATTCACCCCGCAATGACTTTACTTTTTCTTTAAATTGCTCTAACCCTTCTGAATTTCGGAAATCAAATTCAAGGGGACTGCCTTCGCCAAATCCTTGGATGGACATTTTGTTGTTTTTCAAAATTTCATCGAGTTCCTCTTTGGTGTAATCATCCCCGCCTTCTACCACTTTTCCATCTTCAATGACCAGCGGCTTTTTTCCATTTTCTTTAATAATCATTTTCGATTTTCCCGAAAAACCTTCACTATTTCCAAAATTAAAATTGAATTCCTTCATGTCAGGCATCCCTTCAATCGAGAATCCATTGCCAAACGGACGCATGCTGTTACCGCCAAATGAACGACCAAAGATATCGTTCATTGCAATTACATCGTTGTTTTGCGCAGGAGAACCAAATCCGATAGCTCCGTTTTGCTTAAAAAGTACGATGTCGGTGATGGGTTGCTCTTGATCGTATTCCAAGCTTCCTCTGTTGCCTTTACGGTCTTTGTATTCCACCTTAATGGCAGTAATTTCTCCTTTACTGTTTCGCTTTACACCAGCGTATTTTACGGTTACGCCATAATCCGCCAAAGCTTTAATGTCGTCTTTCATCTCTTGCTCGGGCGTATTTTTTCGCCAGGTCATGACCACATTGTCGTTTTGGGATTCTGTAAGATCCATTTTGTTTTGAGCACTCAACAATTGAGCAAACAAAAGCACTACCACAAGGGTAAACCAATGAAATAATTTTACAATAACTGACATATATTACAAGTTTTGAATTGTTTTTGGAAGAACAAACTTAAAAAATAGGGATTTGCATCGCTAGACTTTTGCAGATTTTTAACGCATTCAGTCCTTTTTTAATTTTGATTTTGCTTTTTCATATTCAGCTTTCGCTTTTTCCATCTCGGCTTTCATTTTCAACATTTCTTCTTGCACTTTAGCCAAATCTTGACGGGCTTTTTCCCAGTCAGCTTGTGTGCTTTTATCCTCTGAAAGTACTTTTTTAATTTCTTCTTTGGCTCGGTTTACCGCTGCGTTTATTTCTTCTTCGTCTTTTATATTGTCACTGGTAACTACTTTTTTGGTGATAATTTTTATGACGCCATTTTTGCCCATTTCCAATGCCTCCGGACTATTTTTAAACACACTCATTGAAGCAATGGTGTTTGGGTCTAACGAGTTTAGGTCAAAATCGACATCCATCATTTTCCCATTGATGAAAACCAAAGGCTTGTCAGAAGCATCAAATTTTCGAATGACAATTCGCTCTCCATTTTTGGGTTGACTTGCATTGTCGGTATCGTTAATGATGATTTCGGTACCGTCCTCATTACGGATAATACGTTCCTCAATACGAATTTCTTTTCCTTGAATGTCCTCTTTATCGACTTTGGAAGCGATAATGGTTTCCGATTTGGGTGCTGCAAATCCGATGTATGAATTGGATTTTACAAAAACAAGGGGTTTTATTCCAGAATCCGACATTATAGTAGTTTCTCCTTTGGAATCTCCAGCACTATATTGGACTTTAATCTGAGTGATTTCGCCCCAATCATTTCTTTTTAATTTGCTGTATTTTAAAATTATACCTTGGGCTTTTGCAAAGGCAATATCTTTTTTCATTTCTGCTTCTGTTGCGTTTTTATCCCAACGAATTTGAAAAGTTTCTTGAATCTCGGATTTAATTTCGTACACCGATTTTCGTTCTTGCGCCACTGTTTTTACTTGAAAAATGAGCATAAAACCTACCAATGCAGGCAGCATGATACCGTATTTCCATAAATTACGGCGTTGTGATTGTGTTTGTTGTAACATGAGAATTCGTTTTTTGATTAAAGATTGATTAAAAGGATTGGTCAAAGCAAGCGCTTGTTTTCCTGTGGCTACTTTGACCAATGTTTTTTGATACACAGTGGGGGATTGCAATTGTTCCATGGCTTTTTGGTCGGCCAAAAATTCTAAGTTTTGCGCGATGGCTTTTTTGTAACGCCATGCCAAAGGATGAAACCAGAAGAGTCCACAATACAGGTGTGAAAGCAATATGTCGACGGAATGATATTGGCGGCAGTGAATTTTTTCATGCAACACTATACTGTTGCGCTCTTCCTCTGAATATAATTGATTGTTGATGACTACGTAATTAAAAAAGGAAAAAGGAGTCACCTCTTGTTGTACATTGACCAAACGAATCGATGCCTCTGAAATCACGGGATGTTTTTTCAAAAAAACAAGAATTGAAATAAGCTGCACTAAAATACGTCCGATGATCACCAAGGCGATTATTGCATATCCTCCCATAATCAGCGATGTCCAATCCAATATCGGTTCTGGGGAAGGAGCGGAGGGTACATTGGATTTTGCCATCGCCATCCAATCTTCCGCTGACCATTGAGGACGTTCGATGTAGACCGTTTTTGTCCATGTCATTAGGGGTAAAAAGGCGGAAACAAACAAACCGCTTAGTAGAAACCAACGATTGCTGGAAAAGAAGGTTTCTTTACGCAATAAAAAATAATAAACCCCATAAAAACAAGCGAGTAAGCCTGCTGACTTTAACCCATAAATGAAGAGCGCTTCCATACTACGATTTCTTTTCGATTAACGCTAAAATTTCCCGTAATTCATCGGCAGAGATTTTTTCTTCTTCGGCAAAATGCGACACCAATTGCTTGTATGAGTTGCCAAAATAATTCGCAATAGCCGTTTTCATAAAGGTTTTTCGGTAATCTTCCAAGGCAATGATTGGAAAATATTGATGCGTATTTCCAAAGGCCATATGTCCCACATAGCCTTTATCTTCCAGATTGCGAATGATGGTCGAAAGCGTATTGTAATGCGGGGTGTCTTCGGTGATTTCAGCTTGCACTTCTTTCACAAAAGCCTTTTTCAGCCGCCATAAAATGTGCATGATCTCTTCTTCTTTATTGGTTAATTTTTGCATTTAAATTTTGAATTAAATTGGTGATTCAAACTTACAACTATTTTTTTAGTTGACAAACTAATTTTATAGTTATTTAACTAATTTTTTAGAAGTACTTTTTTTTAACAATGATTACCTTTGTCCCATGCGCCAAAAAAACTTTCATCGACATAATTTTCATAAGCATACTTTTTGTGTATTCCAAGAAGTCGATGTTGCGCTTATCCAAGGGGTACAACCCGATTACACTAGTGCTTCGGGAAGTTCATACTATTTTACGGATGCGGGTGTTTATCGTTATTCCAACCATTGGGGACGGGCGGCCAACTGCAAGTGGAGGTTGGAATCACTTTCTACGACGCGTTACAAGGGCAGTGTGTTGGGATATGCCAACTGGTCTGATTTTTTCCCAGATAATGAGAGTGAAAAGTTGTATGCAATTGAAATCGACTTTATCCAACGAACGGCTCATTTTTATCATAAGTGGAGCAAAGATTTTCCTGAAAGTACCGTTTTTCGTACGGCTCCTGAAACACTCAAACGACTAAAAGTCATTCGTCAGCATCTGAAAGACGATCAATGGTTACGCTATTATGAAGGCGATTCGACCCATGTACGCCAGCAAATTCTTACCGAATGGAATTCCACCAGTCAGTCTCTTGAAGTTATTAAAAGAAGGTTTTTGTGAGAGGTTATATGGTAAGTCTCTGAGAGGCTGAGCTCCTGAGATTCTGAGCAAGTCTTCTGTAGATGAGTCTGTTCACTAGCAGGTCCCCTTACACTTTTCCACACTTTCCACTTTTTAAACAGCCTCAAACGAGAGAAAACCGCTGATTTTCTGAGCTTCTGAGTTGCTGAGACTCTGAGCTTCTGAGTCTTTACTGCCAATTGCTCCCGACCCTTCGGGGCTGTACACTGAACACTGAACACTGAACACTGTACACTGAACACTGAACACTGTACACTGAACACTGAACACTGTACACTGAACACTGAACACTGAACACCGCCCCCTGCTAAATTTCCCGTTCCCCTCCCTCAGCGGGATGCGCAAATGTAGTGGCGCCCATAGGATGTTTCGTTTTCTCCTGTTGCACCAAACGGTATACCCAATATCCTGAGGCGGTACCTACCAATCCAAGAAGTCCCATGACCCACCAATTGGCGGCATACCCATACCGATCCACTACGTTCATTCCGATTTTGGCACTCAAAATATGTGCAGCAGAATAACTCATCGTAAATATGGCCATGTACCGGCCTTCATGTCCTTTGGGTGCACGACTCAATGCGAACGTGTTTGAAAAGGGAAAAGCAAACATTTCGGCAAACGTCATAAACAACATCATCACGATGAGAATGCCCGCCCATTGATTGATCAACAATAAGAACAGGCTGATACTCATAAAAAAACAGCCCCAAGTAACCATCTTTACTTTATCTATTTTTTTACGTTCAACGGCACTTACAATAGGCATTTCAAGAAAGAAAACCAATACCCCATTAAGGGTGAGAAGCAACCCCGTTTGGAGTTCACTCAATCCAAATTGAATACGATGGTAGAGCGGAATGGTTGTAAAAAGTTGAAAGAATAAAATCCCTGTAATTACACAGCAAAAAAGAAAAAGCCAGAAAGGACCGTCTGAGAATACTGATTTTCGTTGCGATTCCAAAGAGGCTTTGGTCTCAGCATCGATGGGGGGACGTTTCTTTTCTTTGACTTTTATCACAAAAATGAGAATGGCGATAATACATGTAGCGCCATCTACCCAAAACAAGCCTTTGTATCCCATGCCCATGATGATTAAACCGCCCAGTGCGGGGCCGGCAGCAAATCCTAAATTGATGGCTAAACGAACCAAGGTTAAGGCACGCGTTCGATTTTCAGGTTTGGCATATGCACCAATGGAAACAAACATCGCGGGTCGAAACATATCGGCAATCACCATAATGGTGAAAATAGCGATGCACAGGCCTTCAAAACTGTAGATGTATTGCAAACCAAAGAAAGCCAATCCACTGGTAAACAAACTAAACACCATGATTTTGTAAAACCCAATTTTATCAGATAGTTTACCACCCAACCAAGACCCCAACATCGAGCCTAAGCCAAAAAAAAACAGTATCCAACCGACTTGATTGTAATTGAAATGCAAGTCTTCTTTGAGGTATTTTGATAAAAAGGGGAGGACCATCGTGCCCGCTCGATTGATAAACGTAATCAAGGTAAGGATCCAAATTTCGCGGGAAAATCCTTTGAAATTAGCAATATATCGGCGTAGGGCGGCTCGTAACATGCCACAAAAGTAGCGATTATCTTTGGCTTATCTCTTTTACGTTTGGCCAATTTTTAGGTATTGAATTGATACCAAAGGAATAGGGAAGTTAATCTTTAACTACAGGTTAAAAAATGAAAACCTTATGGTTTGTCTTTGCCTGTGGTTAAAAAATCGCGAATTAGCACCCCAAAGGAAAACAAAAACGCAATCAAATAAATCGTATCCAATACTGGTTTTTCAAATGTAAACGTTGCAACGTCAAAATGGACATAGCATTTGTAGCCGGTTACAAAAGCAATCAAAAGGGCAAATACATTGAGTCGTTTTTGGGTTTTCATAGGGTTAAAGTTTATAAATTACATCTTTTTGCTATTCCTTTTCCATTACTGCTTGGACATGCCTTACCCAGGTTTCTAGGGGGAGTTGGTCCAATCGGTTTTCGGGAACAAAGCCTGTTCTATCGATGGGCGCCGTATCGGTCCAATGCGATTTAACAATGGGTATGGTTACATAATAGTTTGAAAAAGGGAGCGGTGTAGGCGTTGACATGCCTTCATAATCCATCATGCCATAAGTAGGCGTGCCATAGCGCTGTGTTTTTGCACTTTGTTGGCTGAGGTAGAAAAAGTATTCGGTTGAACTCCCCCCGAAACCATCGACGAGTAGGGCCACTTTTTTGGGATTGCCCTCGCTGACGTCCATGGGAAAAGTTACCCCAGGAATCGGGTAGAAGGGCAGTTTTGTAGTACGCAATTCCTCGTATGCTTTACGATACGCCGCTACCGTTGCTGGGGGAAAGTATTTTTGATACGCTTCGGGTATGGGTTGTGTAGCAAAAAATTCAAGGTCTTTTCGTTTTAAATTGACATTAGCGGGTGTCACACGGACATAAGTGTCCCGCTGGTAAATCGGTTGCGTGAGTAGGTAAGGAATAAGCGACACCCATCCCGAACTTCCGCCGCCGTTGCCGGTAAGGTCGATGATCAAGTTTTCACACGATTTAAGGGCCGCCTCGTTTTGGTGTACTAAATCTTGTATGGCCGTCTCGTTGTTTAAAAAGGTTGGTATTTTAAGCCATGCCGTTTTGGTGGACAACTTTTCAAAACGAAGACCGTGCTGTTGGTTTTTCCAGGTATCCAATTCAAGCCGCTCAGCCGACGTCATGGTTTGGGGAAAGATTTTGCCCAACATTTCATCGCTCCATAACTGCAATAGATTGCCAATTTGCCTTGCGGGACGTGGGGTTGTGATAAAACTTTCCCGATTTTGATACACAAAACCTTTGGGGGTAGCCGTTAATTGAACATAGACCATGCCCGGGCGATAGGCTTCCACTTGGGAGCTGAGGACGATTCCTTTGAACGTTGTGTCATTTTCCCGTTGAATTCCAAGAGTGAGTTTTCCATCAGGATGGGTCCAAATTCCCTCCAAGCTATGCCGATGGGGTTGGAGGCACTGTTCTTTAAAGTTCGACTCCTCCAGTAGCGTATCACCCCAAGGAAAATCGGCTGGGGGAATGTAGGAGAGTATGAAATGTTTGTCTTTAAAAAAGCGAATATATGCCGCCATCAAATCAAAGCATGACTTGGGATGGGTAACCCCTGCACTTGCTTTCTCCAATTGGTTGACTAACTTTTGATACGCTTTTTGGGTTTGCGGCGTTACTTTGACGGGAAATCCCCCATAATTGGCTTCGGTTTCCCGTAGTAAGGTTAAAAAATTGGCCTTACAGTCACAAGATTCCGTTTGGGCCGTGAGCGTGAAACCACTCCAAACGAGCCCAAGAAAAATGAATTTACGCAACATAAGCGTTCGTTTAAGCTATTGAAAAAAACGATGAAAAATCCTTGTAATAGATTACAGACAGCACATTTTAAGGGTACCCAATTACGATCTTAATAAACCCCTCCCAACTCCATGTTAGTAACCAAACCCAAATTGGCAACTTCTTGAAGATTAGCTCCATTAATATCACAGGAATGTATAGAGGGATATCCATTTGGTGTTCCAGAATTTGTTAAAGTAACAAAAAACACTTTTTGTCCATCCGGGGAGAGTTTCACATTTGTTTGAAGATTAGCATTATTAAATACCACATTGGGAGGCAACGTAATCGGGACTTGTGTCATGTTTGTCCCATCATAATTACAGGTCCAAATTTGCCAATCGGAACCTGATGGTCGTTTAGCTATTACAATTTTTCCAATAGGGGTTACATTGACCGCATTGGGCTGATTCGATTGGTCAGCATTAGAGCAACTGATTTGAAAAAGAACGCCTGCTAAAGCAAAAACGGAAACATACAGGGTGGTTTTGAAGAAATTTTTCATGGTTATAAGGGTTTTAGATGAATTTAAAAGCAATGGATATAGAAGCTATTGAAAAATTAATTGGGTTTTAGGTAAAGGTAAAAAAAACGAGAAATACTTCTAATAGGTTGTTCTTTTTGTTAGGATTCAAAGGACTCAAGATGTTAATTTTAGGGTCACCAACCAAAGGGTTGTTCTTTTGGTTTGGGGCTTAAATTACTTCTTGAAAAGAATGATCTACTGGATGTAGATATTATTTAAGTCGCTGTATTTGTGTGTAATATCCCTTAAGTAAAATACATTTTTTTATAATTATGTAGATAATTCATTGAGGTGTAGAGGGTATCAAATACTTAATTGCAACAAGCACTTAGCGTAGATAATTGAACAACTTCTGTTGGCGAAAGAATTCGGTTATAAATTATAACATCATCAATTAAGCCGTTATAAAATTTACCAAGAAATAAATCCCCTTGATTTAAAACGGGGCAATTGTATAATCCAGACCCACCGGAAACTAGATTGCCGTTGACATACATTTGATTGTTTGTAGCAGTAGATGTTAGTACTACATGTTGCCAACTTGTATTTACAAATCCATTATGACTAATACCGCCATTGGGAAGGTGTGAAATCAAAAAACCATTCGAATAACTAACGGACCATTCGCCACGGGTAACATTAGAACATGAGATTTGATCTCCTCTACTGATAAATAAGCCATATCCTCCAGGGTGATCATTGGATTTATACCAAAACGAAATGGAGAGGTTGTTTACCGGTAAATTGTCCAAAAAAGTTGGATTGACATGTTGTAAAAACTCATTGTTCGTATTATTAAATAGATAGGCACAATTAGGGTTTCCAGCGCGGTCTTCTCCAGGACTGGCGGTAGTAGTATTAACAAGATGGTGATTGTTTCCAGAAGAATCATTTAACGAACCATTTCCAAAAGCATAATAGGCAATGACCCCATTTTGCAAATTAGTGGGCAAACAGCTTAAATTTTGAGTTTCATTACCATCGTTCGATTTATCACAACTAATAATGAGTAGCGAAGTGATAACGATTCCAATTTTGTTCCAAGCATGCATACGTTTTGGTTTTAATTCATCCATGTATGAAAGCTGCTATTCGGTTTACATAAACATGCAGCGAACTTTTCATACGATTTATGTATGATTTTACCTTATAAAGATAAGTTTTTTTATTTGGATGGTAGTAGTAATACGAAGAAATTCAAGTATATAGAAAGGAGAGGGTTGGTTTTACGTCACACTTCTGTGTGTTTTCCTACTTTTCAGGAAAAATGTTGGTGGGAAACATGTTTTAAGAAGCAAACAAAGCCGCCTAACTTTGAGCAACATTATCTAATATATTCCTCAAAAAATGATGGTTTTAGCGTATTTACTTTAGGTATTTCAATCAATGCTATTTCTAAAGTCCCCGTTCCGTTACAATGAGTTCTTCCGCTAGAATAAATATAGTCTTCCATTGTAGAAACAATTCCACCGCGAACTGGACTCATGAGAATATCATTTCACGTTGACCATAAAAATAATTCAGAGAAAATTTCTTCCGCATGGTTTCAGTATTGCCCAAAGTGATAATTTTTTTTCGAGAATGATTTTCAGTTGCTAGTTTAAATCTTCGTAACTTTTTTTAAATGTATCAATCCCCTCTACTACTGTAATGGTTAAAAAATGTGCCTGACCTTGTTTTCTAATGACATAACCTCTTTTCATGGCGTTTACATAATGACAACAATTATAATCGATAATAAAATACATTATCTAAAAAGTCACTTTAATTCTTTTATTGCAATTCGTTGACTATAGCGCAAAGTCAGGAGACATTAAGCAGCAGGTTATTAACACTTTACTTTTAGTTTACCACTATGTTAGTTTATAATCAATGCAATAAAATTTAACACTTTTGCTCGTATCAAGTTTGTACAATGTTGGCAACCGTTATTTATTTGATTCAATTTGTAATTGCTCCCGGATATATTCATTAAGTTCAGATTTATTTATTCCTAAGTGTTTTTCAATAGCACTGTAATAGTCTTCATCAGATTTTCCGCTTGACATAAACTTTTTGAGCAGACTCCAACCTCCTTTGTCCACAATTTTCTTCGCTATTAGTCCTCCCAAAACATAGTGATAAGAAGTTTCGTCATCCAAATTTTTTAACTTGAGCATATCATCTAGGTCTATTTCAGGATGTTTCTCTAAATAGATATTTGTCCGTTTTATATGCCATTCTAAGCTTTTCCCACGGCTTCCACCCAATAAAGTCGCCACTCCTTCGGATACCCAAAAATGCTTATTTGGAAAGTGTTCGTCTATTTGAATGTGGAATACTTCGTGAGGATAATATTCACCCAAACCGCTAGAATAGACTTTGTCGTCAGTAGCTTTGCCGCTAGGTTTTGACTTTCCACCCATACCAATGTAATAATCGAGTCCTTTTAGGGTTTGAATCTCATCATAGTCATCAGCGAGATAATATTCAAATGGTTTTGGCTTGACACTAAAATCTTTACAAATCTCTTGTATAAAAACATTAAGTTTTTCAGCTTTTTGGTAGTCAAACTTATGGTATGATGGATAATAAAAGTCCACTAATCCAACGGTTGTACAATTCCAATTTTCCTTGTTTACTGTCAAAGTATTGAATAATTTATATGCTCCATTTTCCATTTTTGCGCTATAGTTTACTATTGCTAAAATGTAAGGGCTACCATCTTCATTGCAATAGGAAAACTGTGCTTTAATTTGACAGATTTTATCTTTAAATTTTACACTCAAAACGTGAACAGGAAATCCCATATAAAGAGAAGGTTGAAATTCGCTTTCTAAAAAGTCGTAGTTCTTATGTTTCTGTTGCTCCTCAATATTCCAAAATGCATTTTTTTCTTTATTTTGGGGATTTGAAGCCAAGTAGTTTTCAAAAAGTTTCATTACTTTTTTGGTTTCAACATCAGCAGTATCAACAATGTTATTGTATGTTATCTTTTGTCCAAAAACTTGAAAGCTGAGAAAAAGTAATATTATGATAAGTCGTCGTTTCATTTTTATGGTTGTTAACGTCAGCCCGTGAAAAAACGGTACAGCCTTTCCAACAAATATAGAAAAATGGATGTAAGGAACCGTGCTTTTGTAACCTTGAAGGAGGTAAAAAAGGCAAGGAATTCCCACCGTTACACCAAACAATCGCTAGGAATGAAGAACACTACCGCGTCGTAGGTTGATCCTAGCCCGAGGTTTTCGAGAGGTTTAATATAATTTAGCTAATGAGGTGAAAATTGCCCACCAATCCGCCTTTCCTTCATCCTTTCCCAGTCTAACAATGATCAGATCTTTTTTTGGATTGACATAAATAAATTGTCCCAAAATACCTTCTGCCATAAAGTCTTCATTGGGTGTGGGTAGCCACCATTGATATTGATAAAAGTTTGCACTTCCTTCGGATGTATCAAGTTTTGTAGATTCTTCAACCCATTTTTGCGATACTATTTGTTTTCCATTCCAATTGCCTTTATTTTTATACAATCGTCCAATTTTGGCAAAGTCTCTTGCTGTGGCGTTCAAACAACAAAACGTTTTTTCTAGTCCATTCTTTTTTCGGTCGATACTCCAAGATGCATCATTTTCCATTTCGAGAGGGGACCATATTTTTTCTTGTAAGTAGGATGTAATTGTTTTTCCGTTTAGAGAACGCTCTAGCACCAAGCCCAAAAGTTGCGTATTCCCACTTGTATACTCAAACGTTGTACCGGGTTCAGTTTTTAACTTCATTTTCCCTATTTTTTTTCTAAGGTTAAGACCATAATAAAAAGAGGCTGCATCGCCAAAAGGATTGACATAACTTTCATTGAACTTAATCCCAGAGGTCATTTGCAAAAGGTGTTTGATAGTCACTTTGTCAAATCCATTTTTTTTCAATTCAGGAATATAGTTTGTAATCGGTTCGTCAACAGATTTTATCAAACCTTCATCAATGGCACAGCCTATTAAAATTGACGTCACAGATTTTGCCATTGAAAACGAAGGAACGATACTTTCTTTGTTGTACCCTTTGAAATAGTTTTCATATCGGATTGAATCATTTTTAATAATCAAAAAAGCCACCGTTTTATTGTCTTCAAGATATTTATCAAACGGAATGTTGTTGATATGTTTTGGAACTTTACCTTTGTTAGTAGATTGAAAAATGAAAGGAGAAGTATCAGCCGTTAGAGGTCTTGATTGAAATTTTTTATGGTCTTTTATGTCCGCAAAGTTGTAAAACACGTAGCGTCCCAATTGACAAGACATCAATACGGTTGAAGCAACAATTGTCAAAAGCCCACAGCGCATAATTCTGATTTGATTTCTCATTTTCGTCGATTTGTTGTTATGTTCTCGTGTTCCAAACATGGGGTGTAATGTAAAGATGCAAACGAGGTTTTTTTTGATTTATTTTTAAAAAAAAATCAGGGGTGGTGCAACAGTTACCGCTGTTGGCAGATCGGTTGTTTTTTTAATTAAAACGTTTCTTTTTGGAATTAGGTTTAATGTTTTTCCGTTTCTTGACACAACTATTTTTTGTTTAAAATCTATATGTCATATCGTATCGATGCATTCCAATTGTATAGTAATCGTTAGTTATTTTTGTTGTGAAAAATCCATACTTTTCAAAAAATCCGCATGAATATTGAGTTGTATCAATAATTATTGGAACTCCAGGTTTAAGCCTTTTAATTTCTTCAATTCTGTGTGATAATAGTTTTTTACCAAATCCTTTTTTATGATAATCTTTGTGAATTAATCCCCAAGCCAATGAAATTATTTCATTGTTATCTTTGTCTCCAAATCCTCCACAACCAATAATTTTTTCGTCATAAACAATAACATAAAAATGTGTTTTATTGTCCTCTTTTTCAATTCTCATTAAAAAATTCTCAAAATCTTTTATTTCTTCTTCTGCAAAATATTTTGGCACATTACTTTTGAAAGATTCTATGCAAACATCTTTATCCGTTTTGATATATTTTCTTATCGTTGTATCCATTTTAATTTAGTCTGCTTTTTACGTTTTTCGGGTCAATTGTCTGCCAATGTGCCATGGCTTTGCGACTATTGCGATGCCAGCGAACGGCTTATTTTCAACTAAGATAAAATATTTGCGTGAAGAAAGAAGTACAACTCAAGAAAAACCAGCAATAGCGCGAAACCGCTGTAAGCGGTGGTTTTAATTCTCAACCCAAACATCAAATTTGTTTTCATAAATTTCTAGTATTATTTTTTTGAATAGAAAAGGTGCAATTGCTATTGAGACAAAATTACTGACAAAACTATATCCCCAAATATATTCCCAATTGTGTTTAACTGATAAACCAAAAATAAGACAACAAATCAGGTAAATCGAAACATCAACGATTATAGCTTTTTTTACGCTGAACTTATGAATAACTAAATAGCTAATCAATAAAACCCAGTTAAAAGACACAAGCCTTAATACATTTACAATAACTATATCATGAATATTTTCAAAGAAATTTGAAAACTCATATATTGATTTAAAAAAACTGAGAATACCTGCTGTTAATGTTTCTAGAGTCCAAATGCAAATTAGGATTTTAATCTTTTCCAGGACTATATTTAATTTTAAATTCATAGGTGTTTATTACGCCGATTTCAAAAATCACCGCTAACGTTTCGCTGCCATCCGACATTTGCGAAGCCAGCGAACTGCGTACTTTCTACTAAGATAATAGTTTTACGTGAAAAATAGAGTAGAAGCGAAGAAAATCGAGCCATAGCGGCTAGCGGCTGTGCTTGTTGCACAACTCAAATGTACAAACACTTGCAAGAATAATAACTATTTAGTAAATTTATTCATGCAAGGAAAGAAACAATTACAGCCGCAATTATTCACTTCAGTTAATTTATTGGATTTGGTTCCTGTAGA
>NZ_JAPZUB010000065.1 GCF_027533505.1 Flavobacterium sp.
TCAACTTCATTATCAAACAAAAAGCCTTCAATAACTTTGTATAATCGGGATTTATCTTCCTGATTTAATTCCGATATTTGGGATAAAATACTGTCTTTCATAAAGCAAATATAATAAATATATTATTTAGACTAAAGCCAATTTAAATTCAACCCCACTCCAAAAACCATATTTACTTTTTTAGTCATTTTTAAAAAATACTCTGTTTTTATCGGTACAGCTATAATAAACTGATTGTAAGGATCAAATTGTGTAAGCAAATTTTCAAGACCATTTCCAATATCACTATCGGATATGTTTAAATCAAATTTGGGAATAAATTCTTTAGCGATAATCCCTGTTTTGAAGTTAAAATTTCCTGCTTGGGCAAAATTGTAGTAAAAGCCAAATTGATAAGAAAAATCGTTTGTAAATCGCATACTTGGATACGTCGAACCATTATGATTCCAAGCATCGCTTTTCTTTAAAATTGAGGGCTGGAACACAAAACTAAGCTTGGAGTATTCTTTATGAAAGAGGAGCTCGGCTTCTTGACCCCAAGCCATTACAGTAAAACAAATACAACAAATTACAAATGAACTCTTTTTAAAACGGCTGAATGGGATTTTCATATGCAATAGTAGTATTAGGCAGTTAAAGATTTAATAGGCAAGTATAGTGATTTTTTTGAAAAACCTAGAGGAGAAGGAATGATTTTAAACTATGATTATGTTTTCCTTTTGTAATTGTTGGATTGGGACTTCGCAGCGCGGGTGAAGTTGCAGGATGAAGTTGCGGGAGTAAATCCGCCTATCGGGGGGCGCAAAGTCAGGAGACTTTTTGCAGAGCGGGCTACCTTTTTTTTCTGTCGTTATAGCGGTCCTGTCGAAAATGATATAGTTATTGCAAATTTCTTGTCAGCAAGTCTTTCAACTTTTTCAAGAGTTACGAAGTCTCGAATTTCGTCACCACCAAAATCAATCTCTTGTCCAAATTTTAGATTTGCATAATTGTTAAGCATATCAAGGTCAATATGATTGATTAAATTGTCGATACCTTTTTTTATGTCTATTGGTGCGTCAAGTCCTTTATAAAGTTCACTAACTAACAAAACTGTTTTCTTATACCAATATTGAATATTACTTGTGTCGTCCTGAAAACGTGAAGTCTCAAAGCGAAATGTAAGCGTGTAATATTCACAACCCCAATTTTTAATTGTTAGTTTGTCGCCATTGTCAAAGATTACTGTTTCAATGGCAGTTAAACTGTCTGGTTGTAATATGAATTTGGTGTTAGAGAATACAGTCTTTTTGATAATTGGCTCAGCTTGTCCACGAACACAGTCATCACGAAGGTCTTTTACGGAAGTAGTTTCCGTTTGGAGTTCAGTTTTTTTATTACTGTCAACTGTAAAAGATTTCTGAACAACACTTTTTTCTTGTCTGTCCGCTGATGAATTACAAGCAAATAGTCCAAGTGTCAAACCGAATATTAATATGTTACGGTGTCGTTTCATAAAGTTACTTATAACGTTCCGTCGCTAGCCGACTGTGGCGATTTCGAAGCACTTCACTGTCAACCAAGCAAAAACTTTGATAGAAGCACAATCCCGATAGCTATCGGGATGATTTAACCACTGAACTGCCACTTTTGGGTTGGTGCTGTTATAGCCAGTTTTTTTAGTATTTGGCATCAAGTTTTTCAATTATATAATTTGTGAAGTCACCCGATTTAGCCATATTTATTAGGTTTGCAGTTGTATTTGTAATTTGAAATTCACTAATCGTCTGTGTCAAAAAATCTAGGCTCTCATTAAATTTAGTCTGATCAAACAAAGTCAAGTTAAAAGTTGATAGCTCGTCAAAGGTTATACTCTTTTTGCTTAAAGAAACTTTTGAACTTATCCAGGCTAAATGTAATTTGAAATTAGCTGTCATTCCTTTTTTACTTGGATCAGATATGTTCAACCAAAAATCATTTGATTTTTTATTAATTAAGCAACAGTTTAAATAACCTTCATAATTTTTAGAAGGATCAAAAATTTGATTGTAAGTTCTATCATCTTTTAAAAGCGAAGTCGGCTTTGCTCTTGCTGAATGAGGGTCATTGAAAACGATTGCTCTAATTGCTTGTGCTGTATATTGTATGCTAAATATTTTTGAAGATGGTTTGCCTTGGTTCTTATAATAATTTTTCCTTCTGTCATAAAAGTAGCCTTTGTTGTAAAAGAATATTTCTAAATTTCTTTGTGTTGATTCAGTTGCACGCAGTAATGTGGCCGATACGGGATTTTGACTATTTGTTGATGCAATAATATTGTCTATCGTTTCTTTATTATTATTGATTATCACTTTGACTAATACAGATCTTTCATCCGTTATGTCGCCAGTATGACTATTGAAAATAGAATATGAAGTTTGAAGACCATTTACAATTTGAACATTTTCAATTGCCAATTTTTTTCCAACTTGATTTGGTGACTCTGCAATTATTGTGATTCCATTATTTAACCACCAGAAATCCTTTTCTTCAATAGTTTCAATTGTAGATTTTATTTTTTTATTTACATCTACTTCACCTTGAAAATGTCGGATGTTACTTTCAAATAGGTCATCACGAATCTCTGAAGTTTCAGAGGTTAAAAAACTTTTATAATCCGCTAGCTTTACAGTTCCAACATAACCAATTCCAAACTCCTTATAACTGGTCGAAAGTGGCTGTTCTTTAAATTCTAAAGTCAACCTATTCGTTTTATGTGCTTGATATAATTTTAGTAATTCTGAGCAACTATAATTTGAATAGGTAATATTCTCATTAGAAAAAATTCTTTTTGTTAGTGCTTTTAACTGATCTACTTTACTGCTAAAGGCTCCATTTATTTCAATTTCAGATGCATTGCAGGCATAAATGAAGTCGATATAAATTTTTCCGCCACTTATTGCAGTTTTTTGCCAAACTTGGTTGACCAACAGAGCCAATGTTACCAAATCTGCATTGAATCTTGTCAGCAATGCCGTTTCGTTCTTTTCCAAATCAAATAATTCCGGTAAAGTGGTAATTAACTTGTCCAATGGAGCCTCCTTAAATGAGTTTTCCTTTTTACATTGTGAGATAATAAATCGACTGTTGGTTTTATTCGAAAATGTGTATTCACTTAATTCATCAATTGACTCTATTACTTCATCATCTATTAGTACAATTATTGAATCAATACCTCCATCATTTCCACCGTCAACAATTGAATTTAGTATATTTTCATAACTCAAGTCATAAACTTTTGTCGTCTGAGTTAAGCTAAATAATTCAAATATTTCGCTGTCTCTTAATTCAATTTCATTTGCTGTTTTGAATTGGGTCAAACACCCTTCTAATATAATTCTGTTGTTACTCATTGTCTTGTTGTTTGTCGTTTTAAAATTGGCTATAACGTATTGCTAAGTACTTCAAAATCCTACTTATCCTTCCTAAAATAAAAAATTCGTCGCTACCTGACCTCAGGACTTTTACCCGTTTTTCAGGGTATTTTTCCTAGTGAAATAGCAGTATTTTCTCTAAACCCTTAAAAAACAAGGGTTTTTAAATTATGTGTCGTCACGTCAAGGCATAAAAAAAACGGCGCTGGGTGGCGCCGCTTTGCTTATTTGTAAATAGGTTCTTACTTAAAGTTGATTTACTATTATTCTTTTGTAAAAAATGACATTCAATTAAATACTATTTTACTGGGATAATCTCACATTTTAAAAAGAGGTTCGATTTTATTTTAGGAAAGAATATCCAATCGCAAATGAATACCATGTTTTGTTGTGATAGATCCAATCATCTGCGTATCCACTTGCATAGTCTCTTCCAAAAACAAACCCAAGTGTAAGTCTATTCGTTTGAATAACGATACCAGTAGCCCAAGTCCACCCTGGTGTTATTCCAGATTTAATGTCTGCGGTTCCAACATTGGTTGTTGTATTTTCATTCACATTAATAAATGATAATCCCAAAACAGCTGGAATGGTTATGTATGTAGGACTGTACTTAGAAATCCTTTTTCTTATGCCTCCATATGCACCAACAGTAACATCGGTAGTCATTTGAAAGTTTTCTTCTCCTTGTTTTGGTCTCAACTTAAATGGTAATGTTAATTGACCAGCTGTGATTTGATAGTTTCTTATTTTTTTGAAATTAATCGAGTAAAGCGGTTTCTTCTCTATTTTTTCAAAATCTTCTTTGAGTATACAAAGAATTTTTCCATTTTTAGTTTCAATAGGATGCCTTACTGGGTCATTTTCGGTAAGTCCCTGTGATACAGATCGATTACTTTTTCTTTGTTGACCATTTTTATAGTTTGGATATGTAACAACAATATAAATTTTATTTTCTATACTCACTTCTTCCCAATCTGTATTTATAAGAAAGCCTGTAGTAGAGTAAAAAATGGTGTCTTTAAGTATTTGATATCTATTGTTAACTTCATAAAAATTAGCCCTTCCCGTTAACTCATAATAGTTTTTTCTTTCAAAATCTTTGTCTTGATCTTGTGCATAAACAATGGTTGAAATAGTGAGTAAAACAAAATTTAGTAATAGTCGTTTCATATTATTCATTATTTAGTTGATTAGTAATCAAATCATTTAGATTAAGTCGTAATAGATTTTACATCTTAAGACAATCTAAATTATAACTTCCCAACCACCCCAACCTCAGTATTTCCCCCCATTTTCCAAAGTATTTTTCCCCTACATTTACGGTATTTTTCCTATTTTCTAGGAAATACAGGGTTTTGCAAGGGCTTGAAAATTAATTATATAGCAAAAAAAATGGAGCCTAGTGGCTCCATCGGTCTTAAAGGTAAAAGTATTCTTACTTAAATTTCGTCGTAGCGGTCAATTCCGCAATCTTTACAATTACGTCCACCGCTTTTTGCATGCTTTCTACGGGGACGTATTCGTATTTGCCATGAAAGTTGTGGCCGCCCGCAAAAATGTTGGGGCAGGGTAGCCCCATATACGACAAACGCGATCCGTCGGTACCGCCACGTATGGGTTTAATCAAGGGTTCGATCCCCAACGCGCGCATCGCCTGCTCGGCCAAGTCCACAATAAAATACATCGGCTCGACTTTCTCGCGCATGTTGTAGTACTGGTCTTTCACCGCGGCAATACAAATGTCCTCGCCAAACTGTGCCGCAAAACGGGCGTTAATGTCGGCAGCAATTTGAAGCACCAATTCTTTACGGGCTTCAAACTTCGCCCGGTCGTGGTCGCGGATAATCAATTCCAAATGGGTTTCCTCCAAACTGCCTGTCAAGGCCGTCACATGGAAAAAGCCTTCATAACCTTCGGTCTCCTGCGGGATTTCGTTTTTCGGTAAGGCGTTGATAAAATCGTTGGCAATCAACATCGAGTTGATCATCTTGCCCTTAGCATAGCCCGGGTGTACACTTTTGCCTTTGAACGTGATTTTCGCACCCGCCGCATTGAAGTTCTCGTATTCCAATTCGCCCAACTGACTACCGTCCATGGTATACGCCCATTGTGCGCCAAATTGTTCTACATCAAAAAAGTCAGCCCCACGGCCAATCTCTTCATCCGGGGTAAAGCCTACGCGAATTTTTCCGTGTTTGATTTCGGGGTGTTGTACCAAGTATTCCATCGCCGTGACAATCTCGGTGAGCCCCGCCTTATCGTCGGCACCCAAAAGGGTCAGGCCGTTGGTGGTAATCAAGGTTTGCCCTTTGTACAACAACAAATCCTCAAAATAGGAGGGCGAAAGCACAATATTCTTTTCGGCATTCAACACGATATCGCCGCCGTCGTAATTGCTTACAATTTGCGGGGTAACCCCTTTTCCGGTAAAGTCGGGCGAAGTATCGTAATGCGACACAAACCCAATGGTGGGCACCTCGTGATCTACGTTGGAGGGAAGCGTTCCCATTACATAGCCTTTTTCGTCGATGGTGACTTCGGTGAGTCCGATGGTTTGTAATTCTTGCACCAGTAGGTTAGCCAAATTCCATTGTTTGGCGGTACTGGGTGTGGTCGGGGAGTTGGCATCCGACTCGGTATCGATGGTGACGTAGCTGATAAAGCGGTCAATAAGGTGTTGCATAGGTGCATTTTTTTGTGTCACAAATATAGCAAATCGGGGAGGAGCTGCGGTGCGTTTTTTCCAAAAAAAAATCCCCGAATCATACGACTCAGGGAGGTTTTTTAGCAGCGGTTGGGTTTTATTCTTGTACCAAAACCCATTCGCCCGTGGCCAACATCGATTCGGCTTTTTTGTACTTCATCGATTCGGTTTTGCCACTCAAAATATGTTTAATCGTTACGGTATCGTTGCGATTGATTTTGGGCGTTTCCCGCACGATGGTTTCCGTGCGTTGGGGCATTTCTTGTGCCGCTTGGTTGGATTCTGCCACTTCGTTTTCATTGCGGGATTCCGTATACTGTTCCCGTGGGCGACTTTCTTGACGCGCTTCGTGAATGTTTTGGGCCGCTTGTTGTTGGGGCAAATCGCCTTTAAACAAGAACGAAATCACTTCTTTATTTACGGCATTCAACATGTTTTTGAACAAGTTGTAGGCTTCGAGTTTGTAAATCAACAACGGATCTTTTTGCTCGTGAACGGCCAACTGCACCGAGGTTTTCAACTCGTCCATTTTGCGCAAATGCTTTTTCCACGCCTCGTCAACAATGGCAAGGGTGATGTTTTTCTCAAAATCAGCAATCAACTGTGCGCCTTGAGTGTCATAGGCTTTCTTCAAGTCGGTCACCACATTCAACGATTTGATCCCATCGGTAAACGGCACGATGATGCGTTCAAACTGGTTTCCGGGATTTTCATACACGTTGGCGATAATCGGAAAGGCTTCCCGCGCCGAGCGTTCGCATTTCTCGTTGTAGTATTGGTAGGCCGCTTTGTACAAACGTCCGGTGATTTCCATGGGGTTGCCTTTTTCAAACTCGCTCGCCGTAATCGGGGAAGTGATTGAGAAATAGCGGATAACTTCAAACTCAAAGTTTTTGAAATCGTTGACGGCTTTGTTTTCGCCCACAATGTTTTCGCAGGTGTCATACAACATGTTGACGATATCGAGTTTCAAACGCTCTCCGTGCAAGGCATGGCGACGACGTTTGTACACGACTTCCCGTTGGGCGTTCATTACGTCGTCGTATTCCAACAAACGTTTACGTACGCCGAAGTTGTTTTCTTCCACTTTTTTCTGGGCGCGTTCGATCGATTTGGTCATCATCGAGTGCTGAATCACTTCGCCCTCTTTCAAGCCCATGCGGTCCATAATTTTGGCCACACGCTCTGAGCCGAACAGACGCATTAAGTTATCTTCTAGGGAAACATAAAACTGCGAACTTCCGGGATCGCCTTGACGACCTGAACGACCGCGCAACTGACGGTCCACCCGACGCGAATCGTGACGTTCGGTACCAATGATCGCCAAACCACCTGCCGCTTTCACTTCAGGGGTAAGTTTGATGTCGGTACCACGACCGGCCATGTTGGTAGCAATGGTTACCACGCCTGCTTTTCCGGCTTCGGCAACGATATCGGCTTCTTTTTTATGCAATTTCGCGTTCAAGACGTTGTGCGGAATGTTGCGAATTTTCAACATACGACTCAACAATTCCGAGATTTCTACCGAGGTTGTACCAATCAATACGGGGCGACCCGCTTGAGAAATTTGCACTACATCTTCGATAATGGCATTGTATTTTTCACGCACCGAACGGTAAATCAAATCGTCTTTATCGATACGCGATATGCCGCGGTTGGTTGGAATTTCAACTACGTCTAATTTGTAGATTTCCCAGAATTCACCTGCTTCGGTTACGGCTGTACCCGTCATCCCTGCCAACTTGTTGTACATACGGAAATAGTTTTGCAGGGTAATGGTTGCAAAAGTTTGCGTAGCCGCTTCGATGGTTACATTTTCTTTGGCTTCGATGGCTTGGTGTAATCCATCGGAGTAACGACGACCGTCCATGATACGCCCTGTTTGCTCGTCGACAATCAAAATTTTGTTGTCCATGATTACGTATTCCACGTCTTTTTCAAACAAGGTGTAGGCTTTGAGCAATTGCGTAAGGGTATGAATTCGTTCGCTTTTCACCCCAAAATCTTGGAACAAACGTTCGCGGGCTTCGGCTTCTTGGTCTTTGTCCAAGTTCATTTTTTCGATGGCGGCAATTTCAGTTCCGATATCGGGCAACACGAAAAAGTCGTCGGCGGTATCTTGCGAAAGGTATTTGATTCCGTTGTCGGTCAATTCTACCTGGTTGTTTTTTTCATCAATCACAAAATACAAGGCTTCATCCACTTTATGCATGTCGCGGTTGTTGTCTTGCATGTATTGATTTTCGGTTTTTTGCAACAGTTGTTTTACCCCTTCTTCGCTCAAAAACTTGATCAAGGCTTTGTTTTTGGGTAACGAACGGTAGGCACGCAACAATTGGAAACCGCCGTCTTTGGTATTGCCTTCTTTGATTAGGCGTTTGGCTTCGGCGAGAAAACCGTTGGCCAACTGCCGTTGCAAATTGTATAAATTTTCAATTTTGGGTTTTAATTCTGTAAACTCATGACGGTCGCCATCGGGTACGGGGCCCGAGATGATTAAAGGCGTACGGGCATCGTCAATCAACACCGAGTCGACCTCATCGACAATGGCATAGTTGTGTTTGCGTTGCACCAAGTCGTCGGGCGAGTGCGCCATATTATCACGGAGGTAGTCGAAACCAAATTCGTTGTTGGTGCCATAGGTAATATCGGCTTCATAGGCTTTTCGGCGTGCGGCGGTATTGGGCGAATGGTTGTCGATACAATCTACAGTCAAGCCGTGGAATTCAAACAATGGCGCTTTCCAGGTGCTGTCGCGTTTGGCCAAATAATCGTTGACGGTAACTAGGTGCACTCCGTTTCCGGTGAGCGCATTGAGGTAAAGCGGCAGGGTAGCCACTAAGGTTTTTCCTTCACCCGTTTGCATTTCCGAAATTTTTCCTTGGTGCAACACGATACCTCCAATCAACTGAACGTCGTAGTGAATCATGTCCCAAGTGATTTCTTTCCCTGCGGCATTCCACGAGTTGGCCCAAACGGCTTCGTCGCCTTCGAGGGCAATGTATGCTTTGGTCGCGGCCAATTCACGGTCTAGCGGAGAGGCGGTGACGCGTAAAGATGTATTTTCTTTGAAGCGTTTGGCTGTTTCTTTCACTACGGCAAAGGCTTCGGGTAGAATTTCGTTGAGCGTTTTTTCAGAGGCTTCGTACGCTTCTTTTTCGAGGGCGTCGATTTGGTTGTACAATTCTTCGCGGGCATCGATATCTTGCGTAGCTTCCGATTCGGCTTTAAGGCGTTCGATATCGGCATCGAATTTAGCGCGAGATGCTTTGATTTTTGCTTTGAATTCGGTGGTTTTCGCCCGCAATTCATCGTGACTCAATCCGGTCAGCGACCCTTCTAAGGCTTTGATTTTGTTGACCAGCGGTTGGATGGCTTTGATGTCCTTTTCGGACTTGTCGCCGACAAAAATTTTAAGTATACTATTGATGATACTCATGGGAAATTCAGTTTAATATTAGCCCTTACGGGGTGTGCAAATTTACATAAAAAAAAAGCCCCAAAAGAGACTTTTTTTTCAGTTGTGATAGGTTTATTTTTTAGTATTCGTCCTCATTCCACAGATAATCTTCGTCTGTGGGATAATCCGGCCAAATTTCTTCCATCGACTCATAGATTTCTCCTTCATCTTCAATGGATTGAAGGTTTTCAACCACTTCCAAAGGAGCTCCGGTTCGGATGGCAAAATCGATTAATTCATCTTTAGTAGCAGGCCACGGTGCATCACTTAAATACGATGCTAATTCTAATGTCCAATACATCTTCTTTCGATTTTTAAATTACTGCAAAAATAAATTTTTAACTGAGAAAGTCAAGTAAAAATTGATTTATTTTACGTTTAAAGTTAAGAACGTTTTTTCTTTTGACTAATGGCTCCTTTTTTCTGTGAAAATCGTAACTCAAAAGGTTATTTTCTCGGAATCCATGGGGTTTCCGTTGCGTTTAAGTCTTGGGTCAACTTCCGTGCCAAGACAAAAAGGAAGTCAGAAAGTCGGTTCAAGTAAGTAATCACCAACGGTTCTGTGGGTTCGATGTCATTCAAATGCACCGCCAAACGCTCGGCTCTACGGCATACACAGCGGGCGATATGACAATATGACACGGTAGGATGGCCTCCGGGCAAAACAAAGTGGGTCATCGGTGGCAGTTCGGCATCCATTTTATCCATTTCGTTTTCCAAATAGGCGACATCCATTTCGGTGATTCCGAGATTTTGCAGACGTTTTTCGCCATTTTTCAACACCGTTTTTTCGGGAGGTGTAGCCAAAATTGCGCCGACGGTAAACAATCGGTCTTGCACTTCAATCAAAATGGCTTGGTATAACGGATTGATGGCTTGGTCGCGCAACAAACCGATATAGCTATTGAGTTCGTCAACAGTGCCATAGCTTTCGATACGAATATGGTGTTTGGGCACGCGATCGCCGCCAAAGAGGGATGTGGTTCCGGTGTCACCGGTTTTAGTATATACTTTCATAAGGGATGCTCTTGGAGGTCAAAAATAGAAAAACCGTTTGGATAATAACGCAGCAAGCAGCCTTTTTAGACTGCTTGCTGTGTATTATGTTGGACACGATTAATACCCAAAAAGTTCTTCTAAGCTCAGTTTTTTGAATTGTCCGAGTTTGGAAAGGGTTTCGGGACTCAAGCGTTTTTCCGATCCTAGAATCACATAGGTGTAGGGTTTGTGGGCCAAATGTGCATCGTGATAGGCTTTGATGTCCTTCATGGTAATCTGATCTACTTGGTTGTAGACTTGTTGGCGCAGGTCTTGCGATACCCCCAATTCTTTGGCATTCAGATAGGTGTACAAAATGCCATCTTGGGTAATGCGCTCGGTTTGAATGTCTTTTTTGATTTGCATTTTGGCCAATTCCAAATTATCGCTCAATTCGGGCATGGTCGTGAGCAAGGCATTCATGGCTTCTACGGCTTCTTCAAATTTATCGGCTTGACTGCCTACGTAAGCTAATATTTGGTAGTGATCCTCTGCTTTTTGTGGTTCTACACAATAGCCATACGTGCTGTACGCAAGGGCTTTACTTTCGCGAATGGTTTGAAATACCAGCGAACTCATTCCGCCACCGAAGTAGTTGTTGAACGCAGCAATAATGGTTTTTTGGTTGGGGTCAAAGCGTTCCAAATTGCGAACCCAGCGGGTTTCTGCCTGTACCATATCGTAATCGGTAAACAAGACTTGGTTGCTGTTTTGTTCGGTTCGCACAAAGGTTTACGCCGGTGTGGGCGTGAGGGTTGTTGCCGGAACCGGGTGTAATTTTTTGAGCGATGCAGTCAAGGCAGCCAACGGTTGTGGGCCGTAATATAAAATGGTTTGGGGGCATTGGGTCACCTTTTTGATTTTGTCAATCAGTTGCTGAGCCGTAAGTGCCTCAAGCGTTGCATTGCTGTAGGTGTTGTTGAATTTGTTATTGGCACCGTACGTGGCATAGCTGGTTAAGGCTTGTAGAATAGCTCCTTTATTGGCTTTGGCATCTTTACGCGATTTGGCAATTCGGGCTTTCATCGCTTGCAATGCAGTTTCGTTGGGCTGCATATTGGCCATCACCTCTTCATACAATTTGACTGCCGCTTCAAAATTTTCTTGTAAGCCTTCGATGGTAACGGTAGTGTAATTTTCACCCGTCGAAACGTTAAAACTACAGGCGATTTTGTAAAAGGCTTTGGTGATTTGTTCAGCGGTTTGGGTGTTGGTCCCAAGGAATTGAACGTATTGCGCAGCGAGTCCTAAGGTATTATCATTGAGTGTCCCGATGTTGTAACGGTAGCGTAAACGGAACAATGAATTGTCTTTGTTGGGGACATACAGCACTTCGGCATTGCCTAGTTTGGCTTTTTGAATGTCTTTGTCAAAATTCAAGAATACGGGGGTCGCTGGCGTTGCTGGCATATCGTTTACCATTTTTACAAATGCCGATTGCTTGTCGGGATTGGTAGCTACGGGGGTGATTTGAGGTTTCTCAATTTTGGACGACTGGGGTGCCTCTCCTTTGCGTTTGAAAATGCATACATAGTTATTGCCTAAGTATTTGTTGGCAAAAGCAATGAGGTCTGCTTTTTTAATTTTCGAAAGATTGTTCACATAAGCCACTTGATCTTTCCAATCCAATTCAGCGGTAAAGGCATCCATCAAAGCGCTTGCGCGATCGCCATAACTTTCAGATTCATTGATTTTACCCTTCTTTATATTGTTAATGATGGAAACAATCAATTCTTCATCAAAATTTCCTTTTTTCAAGTTTTCAATTTCACCCAACACCAAGGTTTTCACTTCTTCAAGCGACTGGCCATTGGTAGGGGAAGCCGAGAAGTATAAAACCCCATGATCGATAAGGGCATAGGTAAACGCATTGGCACGCAACAATTTTTGCTTTTTCACTAAATTCAAGTCCAATAATCCCGCACGGCCATTGGTCAACACTTGCCCCACCAAATCGGCCAACAAAGCATCTTTATCTTTATTGCCGGGCAAGCGGAAACCGATGGTCAAACTCTCGGCATCGGGACCAACGATTTCTTTTTGAATTTGAGCAGTAATGGGGTCTTCTGGCGCAAACGTATATTTTTTTATCGGTTTCGATTGCATATAGCCAAACATGCGGTCGATGGTAGCAATTACTGTATCGGGATTAAAATCGCCCGAAAGGATAATTCCCATATTGTTGGGGACATAGTACGTGTTAAAGTACTTGCGAATTTCAACCAACGACGGATTTTTCAAATGTTCTACGGTGCCAATGGTGGTTTGCAATCCATAATTATGTTTTTGAAATAGCGTGGCAAATAAGGTTTCAAATACTTTGCGGCCATCGTTGTCCAACGAGCGGTTTTTCTCTTCATAGACAGCCTCCAATTCGGTGTGGAAAATGCGCAAAATCGGATTGCGAAAACGTTCGGCTTGCACGGTGAGGTATTTGTCGATAGCACTGGCAGGCACATCATCAGTATACACCGTTTGTTCAAAGGACGTAAAAGCATTTGTCCCTTGCGCGCCCATGGCTGTCATCATTTTGTCGTATTCGTTGGCAATGGCATAAGTACTGGCAACGCCTGAAATCGAGTCGATTTTTCGGTATATGATTTTGCGTTGGGCTTCGTCTTTTGTGGTGTTGTATTGTTCGTAGAGGGCATCAATTTTGTCGAGTTCCACTTTTTCTTTTGCCCAATCCAAACTACCGTATTTATCGGTGCCTTTAAACAGCATGTGTTCTAGATAGTGCGCCAATCCAGTGTTGGTTGCGGGATCGGTTTTACTTCCCGCTTTTACCGCGACATAGGCTTGAATACGTGGGTCTTTGGGGGTTGGACTCAAAATCACCGTTAACCCATTTTTTAAGGTATAAAACCGCGCTTTCATGGGGTCGTTGGTGACGTACTTGTAGCGGTAACCCGCAGCTTCGGCTTCTTTCCATTGGTGATCGGTTTGTTGTGCTTGGGTAGTGAAAACCGCGTTGACAACAAAGAATAAAAACAACATTGATTTTTTCATGGATGTAAATTTGATGTGTAAAGGTATAAAAAAACCCAACTTATCGGTTGGGAGTATCACTTTCGATGATGCCGTCTCTTAAACGGATAATCCGGTGTGCATATTGTGCAATATCTTCTTCATGGGTAACCAAAATGACGGTATTCCCAAGGGCATGAATATCATCAAACAATTTCATGATTTCTTCAGAGGTTTTACTATCCAAGTTACCCGTGGGTTCGTCGGCCAAAATAATGGAGGGTTTGTTGACTAAAGCGCGTGCCACAGCCACCCGTTGGCGTTGTCCCCCCGAGAGTTGGTTGGGCTGGTGGTCCATACGATCGGCGAGTCCCACTTGTGTTAAAACTTCCGAAGCGCGGGCATGACGGTCGGTTTTATTGTACCCGGCATACACCATGGGGAGTGCTACATTATCAAGCGCGGTGGTACGTGGTAAAAGGTTGAACGTTTGAAAGACAAATCCGATTTCTTTATTGCGCACTTCGGCCAAATCGTCGTCGTGCATTTGCGAAACATCTTTGCTGTTAAGGATGTAGGTGCCCGAAGTAGGAGTGTCCAAACAGCCCAAAATATTCATCAAGGTCGATTTTCCCGAACCCGATGGTCCCATCAAGGCGACATATTCTCCTTTATTAATTTGGAGGTCAATTCCTTTAAGGACATTGATGGTTTCGCTTCCCAGTTGGAAATCGCGTTTGATGTCGGTGATGTTAATGAGTGATTCAGCCATAATAGTATGATGCAATAAGCGGCAAAAAAGCTTACGCCCTTAATAAGTAAACCGCTTTGTAAAAATGTTACAACAGGATGTGAATTTAAACCCGTAGGGTAAAATGTTCTTTGGCCATGCGTTGTTCCTTTCGAAAAAAAACGATCCCCCATTGAAAAGTATCGATACTGACGGTAATGTCGGGATGGTTTTTGATGTTTTCCCAAGCTTCCTCCATGCCTTTTGACCAATGAATATCGTCAAAAATCCACACGGAATTGTTTTTGGCTGTGGGTAATAACTGTTCAAAGTACGCTAATGTAGCTGTTTTTGAATGATTGCCATCAAAATAGATGAGGTCGAAAGTGTTTGCTGTTCCCAAAGTAGACAAGGCTCCCGAAAATTCGGTAGTGATAAATTCGATTGAACGGGTGGCGGGTTCCCATTTTTGGAGTTCAGATTGGGCGGTGGTATGCGTGTTAGGGCAACCTTCGAGGGTGGTAATTTTTGCTTTGGGATTTCCCAAATGCAAGGCTGCCGTTGCTAATCCGAGGGAAGTGCCCATTTCCAAAATCGATTGGGCTTGACAATACTGCACCAAACGGAAGAGTAATTGTGCTCTTTTGGGTGAAATTCCTGCGTTTTGAGCGATGGCATTAATCGCACGGGTATTGGATTTAAAAACCCTTGAACCTGCTCCAAAATCAGTGACCTCAATGGTTTCCTTATTGTTTAAAAGTTGGTGTCGGTAGGCGGAAAGTTGTGGGTAAGCGGTGTATTTTTTTTTATCATAAAAACATTTTGTCACCAAATCAAACACAAAAGGCGAATGCACTCCATGTTCGTTTTTGGAGTGCCATACGAATTGTATGTAGGCTAAAATTTGATGCATGTTGTTCCTTTTTTTCTAAATCACGACCCACCGATACCGCCCGCTAATCTCGACTCCTCGGGGCTGCCCACTGTCTACTGTCTACTGTTTACTGTTTACTGTTTACTGTATACTGTCTACTGTTTACTGTTTACTGTTTACTGCCCACTGCCCACTACTCACCCCTCCATCTTTGCCGAAAGTTCAAACCAGCGTTCTTCTTTTTCTTCCAACGTTTTAATGATTTTTTGCAATTCCAAAGCTTTGGTTTCAATAGCGTCGGGGGCTAATGTGCCTGCGGTAAATTGCTGTTCAATTTGTTTTTTTTCGTATTCCAAGTCTTTGATTTCGCGTTCGATTTTCTGGAATTCTTTTTGTTCGTTGAAGGAAAGTCCTTGTTTCACTTGCTTTTCTTTCCAGTTTTTGGCGGTGTTTCCTTCGGATTTCTCCTCTTTTTCAGGGGCAGCACTGTCTTCATAGGCACGAAAATCGGAGTAATTTCCTGGAAAATCTTCTATCACCCCTTGTCCACGGAATACAAACAAGTGGTCGACAATTTTATCCATAAAATAACGGTCGTGGGAGACAACTAATAAACAGCCAGGATAATCTAACAAAAAGTTTTCCAATACATTCAACGTGACAATATCTAAATCGTTGGTGGGTTCGTCGAGAATCAAAAAGTTGGGGTTTTGAATGAGTACGGTACACAAGTACAAGCGTTTTAATTCGCCACCACTCAGTTTTTCGACATAATCGTGTTGTTTTTTTCGGTCAAAAAGAAATCGTTCCAACAAGCCGCCGGCAGAAATGGTTCGTCCTTTGGTTAGTGGTATGTATTCGCCGTATTCTTTGATAATATCGATGACTTTTTGCTCGGGTTTGGGGTTGATGCCGCTTTGGGTGTAATAGCCAATTTTTATGGTATCACCGATGACCACTTTTCCAGCATCGGGTTGAAGTGTTTGGGTAAGAATATTAAGAAAGGTTGATTTTCCCGTTCCATTTTTACCAATAATTCCGATGCGTTCGCCTCTATTGAAGGTGTAGTCAAAGCCGTCGAGGATGACTTTATTTTGGAATTTTTTTGATACTTTATGCAACTCGACCACTTTGCTCCCCATGCGCTCCATGTTGATTTCCAATTCCATCACGTGTTCTTTCCGACGGGAATGCGCTTTTTCTTTAATGACATAAAAGTCGTCGATACGCGATTTGGATTTGGTGGTTCGTGCTTTGGGTTGGCGACGCATCCAGTCCAATTCTTTGACAAAAAGGTTTTTTGCTTTTTCCACGGAGGCATTTTCACTGGCAATGCGCTCTTCTTTTTTCTGCAAAAAATAGGAATAATTTCCCTTGTATTGGTAGAGTTTCCTGTTGTCGAGTTCGATGATTTCATTGCATACCCGCTCCAAGAAAAAGCGATCGTGCGTCACCATAAACAGAGTCATGTTTTCTTTGGCAAAATAATTTTCCAGCCATTCGATCATCTCCAAGTCGAGGTGGTTGGTGGGTTCGTCCAAAATCAATAAGTCGGGACGGTTGATGAGAATTATCGCAAGAGCCAAACGCTTTTTTTGTCCCCCCGACAAACTTTTTACTTTCAGTTTTAAATCATCGAGTTTGAGTTTGAATAAAATCTGTTTGTATTGCGTTTCAAAGTCCCACGCATTATGCCGTTCCATGTTTTCAAAAGCCTTTTGATAGGCTTCTTCGTCCTCAGGATTTTCAAGGGCTTTTTCGTATTGTTCGATTATCTTCAGCGTGTCATTATCGCTGGCAAATATGCTTTCTTCGATGGTGAGTTCGGGTTGCAATTGCGGTTCTTGGGCCAAAAAAGCCATTTTGATGTCCTTACGCATTACGATTTGACCTGCATCGGGAGTATCTTCGCCGGTAATCATTTTGAGCAAGGAAGTTTTTCCTGTACCGTTTTTGGCTACGAAAGCAATTTTTTGGTCTTTGTTAATTCCAAACGATAGATTTTCAAAAAGGGTACGTTCTCCGTAGGATTTGGCGATATTTTCAACCGATAAATAATTCAAAATGGTGGAAATTTTAAGTTGTCATTTCAACGAACAAAAGTAACGGATTCAAGGGCAATCACCAATTTTATTTCCACGTCAATTTAATAATGGGCAATCCCTATCTTTGTCCCATGCAACTCTCGGTCGTTATATTGAATTACAACGTTAGGTACTTTTTGGAGCAATGTTTACACAGTGTTCAAAAGGCCATTGCACCGTTGGATGCCGAGATTATTGTGGTAGACAATGCTTCTTCCGATGACAGTTGTGCCATGGTGCGGGAGCGTTTTCCAGAGGTGAAATTAGTTTCCAATTCCGTCAACTATGGTTTTCCTAAGGGGAACAACATGGGCGTTGCTGTAGCAAAAGGGGAATACGTTTGTATTTTAAATCCCGATACGGTGGTGGCCGAAAATACGTTTCAAAACGTTTTGGCCTTTGCACAGCAACAAGTTAAGTTGGGAATTGTGGGCTGCAAGCTCATCGATGGAACCGGTCGTTTTTTGCCCGAAAGCAAACGCGGCATACCTACGCCGTGGGTGGCTTTTACCAAGATTTTTGGTTTGTACAAAGTGTTTCCCAAAGCAGCGCGATTTACACAGTATTATGCTGAGCATCTCGCTGAAAATCAATCGGGAGCGGTCAATATTTTGGTTGGGGCTTTTATGGTGATGCATCGGGAGGTGTATCTCGAATTGGGGGGCTTTGATGAGCACTGTTTTATGTATTCCGATGATATTGATTTGAGTTATATGAGTTTGAAGTCGGGACGCACAAATTATTACTTCGCAGATACTGCTGTCATCCACTACAAAGGCGAGAGTACCGTGCGTGATGGGTTGTATATGAAGCGTTTTCGCGAGGCCATGCAATTTTTTTACCAAAAACATTTTCGAAGATCCCTATTTTTTGACAGCATGATGTATGGGGGAAGTTTTCTTTTTTCCTTGTTCAAAAGTACCCAACAAAAGAAACGCACCCTTCCTTTTCAAGAGATTGTTGTTTTTACCAAACATGATTTGCAACTCCAAACGGTATTCCCCGTTACGTATTTGAATGCGTTGAATGATTTTCCAACCCGTAAATTCAGGGCTGTTCGCATTGTTTTTGATACCCGTTCGTTCTCGTTTCAAGAGATTATTGCTTTTATGCAACAACACAAGGGTTCAGGCTTTAGCTTTCGCAACTATCTGCCCTGCTTTGAGGGTTTGATAGGAAGTGATCACGCAAACGATGTAGGTGGGGTAGAATTTTTGTGAAATTTTACACCATGAACTGTAAAGACACGTAAGAATTAGTATTTTTGCAATCCAAAATAGCATACACAACGATATACTACGAATATGGCAAAGTTTGAATTGAAATTACCTAAAATGGGGGAGAGTGTTGCAGAGGCAACCATTACCAATTGGTTAAAAAACGTGGGCGATACCATTGCAGCGGATGAAGCGGTTTTGGAAATTGCCACGGACAAAGTGGATAGTGAAGTGCCCAGTGAAGTTTCGGGTACACTATCCGAAATTTTATTTCAAGTCAACGATGTCGTAAAAGTAGGACAAACCATTGCCATTATCGAAACCGAAGGCGGGGCTGTTGCTGAACCCGTTGCGCAAGCCGTAGCTGCTGCTCCTGTAGTTGAAGCTGTAGCCGCTGCGGTGGAAGTGGCAAAAGAGATTGCGGCACCTGCGGATTTTTCGGGTTCGGATAAATTTTACTCCCCTTTGGTCAAAAACATTGCCAAGGAAGAGGGAATTACCGTGACGGAATTGGATACGATAACCGGTTCGGGTAAAGACGGTCGAGTGACCAAAGAAGATTTGTTGCAATACATTAAAAATAGAGGAAATCAATCAGTAGCGGCTCCTTCAATTTCGACTCCTGCACCAACTCCCGCATCGACATCCGCTCCAGTGGCTGCGGCTGCAACGCAAGCGGTACCTGTTTCAGTAAATGGTGCTGATGAGATTATAGAAATGGACCGTATGCGCAAGTTGATTTCAAAGTATATGGTTGAATCGGTGCAGACTTCGGCACACGTGCAGTCGTTTATTGAGGTCGATGTAACCAATATTGTGAAATGGCGCGATAAGGTGAAAAACGAGTTTGAAAAACGCGAAGGTGAAAAGCTCACTTTTACACCGATATTTATGGAAGCGGTGGCCAAAGCATTGAAAGATTTTCCGATGATGAACATTTCTGTGGAAGGAGAATACATCATCAAGAAGAAAAATATCAATTTGGGAATGGCGGCGGCTTTACCCAATGGCAATTTGATTGTTCCCGTAATTAAAAATGCCGATCAGTTGAATTTGGTGGGCATGGCTAAAGCCGTAAATGATTTAGGAAACCGTGCTAAAGCAGGGAAATTAAAACCCGATGATACCCAAGGAGGAACCTATACGGTAACCAATGTGGGAACGTTTGGGTCGGTCTTTGGTACGCCGATTATCAACCAACCCCAAGTGGGTATTTTAGCCTTGGGAGCTATCCGTAAAGTACCCGCGGTCATTGAAACGCCTGAGGGGGACTTCATTGGTATTCGTCAGAAAATGTTCTTGTCGCACAGTTATGATCATCGTGTAGTTGATGGCGCTTTGGGCGGAAGTTTTGTGAAGCGCGTCGCCGATTATTTGGAAGCGTGGGATATCAACCGTACGATTTAAAGGTATAATATAAAGAAGCCGTCTCAATACTAAAATTTTGAGACGGTTTTTTTATTTGATTAAACTTTCATCAAAAGTTTACTATTTTAAAATGAGTTTAAAATTGCCTTTAAGCTGCAATTTTCTTTCTTAAGTTGTGTGCTAAAGCCA
>NZ_JAPZUB010000006.1 GCF_027533505.1 Flavobacterium sp.
TTATTTTGCCTAACATATTGCCACTATTTTATACTCAAATATACCATTTTTGGCAATAATTATCATCTATT
Organism: Flavobacterium sp.; assembly: GCF_027533505.1. Classification (GTDB taxonomy): domain Bacteria; phylum Bacteroidota; class Bacteroidia; order Flavobacteriales; family Flavobacteriaceae; genus Flavobacterium. Next base: position 72 of record NZ_JAPZUB010000006.1, read on the forward strand.
TCTAGCTAAATTTTATTGTAATAAAATAACAATCAGACAGTTATTTGTTTTTTAAGGGATGACTATTTAATTTAGTTTTTATGGAGTGAAACTGCTTTCGATAATGAAGGCAGTTTTTTTTATTTTACAAAAAATTGAATTTCAATTATTTAAACCAATCTAATAAATCAATTACTTCCGATTTATTTCAAACCCAATTTGGACTTTAATTTCAGAAACATCAACGCTATATTATAGGCATCATCGGTAGGTGAGACATGCTCGGTAACGGGAAGTTTGTAGGCTTTCGCCATTTCATCCAAAGCAATACTCTTTTCAGACAAATCATGTACTTTTTTGTACATAATTTCAATATCCAAGGCCTCATTACGCAATCGTCCACAGCCTAATTTTTCGAGTACTTCATTGAGCATTTCTACATCAAAATAAGTGCGGTGACCGACTAAAACAGCGTTCTCAATAAAGGCAATAAAATTTTCAATCGCAGCCGGTTCCGCTAATTTTGGCATTTTACTCTCCAAAACAAAGTCATGGGTAATGCCGTTATCATGCAAATATTTGTATTGTGGAATGGCAATTTCAAAAACATCACCGATCAACACCTGATCGTTTACAATACCGATGGCAGCAATGGATAAAATAACATCTTTACGCGAATTTAATCCGGTAGTCTCAAGGGTAAACGCTACATAACGATTGGATTTTTTATCCATTTTCTCCAGATATGTCTTCCAAAATTCTGGATATTCTTTCTGTATGTTTTTGAGCCAATCCAACATAATTAGGAAAATTGGGTGAGTTGGTAATTATCTTTGATCAATTCCTCTACGTCACGCATGGGCGCTAACGCTGCTTTAAGTCTCTCTTTATCCACTTTATTCAAATCTTCCAAAGATAGGTAATGCCCGTTGGAATCTTCTTTTAATCCTTCTTCGGTACTAAATTTGGATAATGTTAAAAAGGCTTCGGCACAATTAAGATAGATTGCAGCATGCTTCGGATCAAGGATAGCCAGTTGTTTGTACCGTTGAAAGGTACTATTGATTCCTTTAATCCCATTGCTTAAAGTAAGTAAACGCGCCGCATCAACCAGTGGTAAAATGGCTCGATTTTTTAGATCAAACTTGCCTTTAAATTCACCTTCCTCTTCGAGGTTGAATTTTTTGAAGAATGTTAAAGGGGGTGGTTTTCGCAGGGCATCATTCCCTAAGAAATCATAGAATAAGACATTATTTTTAGCATTTTTAAAAATAACTTCAGTCAAAGCATCTTCGATTTTTTGCTCCCCAGCGGCCATTTCATAATCAAAAAAGACACTGCTTATTTCATTGGATTTTTCACCAGGAGTATTCATCCAACTGTTATACTGTTTAATCCAGTCAGTCAGCGATTTACACCACAACATATTGCTAGCAACATGGTTTTGTGCACAAAGTTTATAACCTACTTTCTCAAGTGTTGCCGTTGCTTTTTTAGCCAAACGAATGAAGTAATCTTTGGTATCGCGATATTTATCGGCAGGCACGTCTTCAAAAATTAAAATACTATCTTGATCCGTGAGCAATAATTGTTCTTTTCGTCCCTGACTGCCTATACATAACCAAGCATAACGGGCAGGAGGGGAGCCTAATTCTAAAATCGCCAATTCGACAGCACGTTTGACCAGTGCCAACGTAATCTCACCCGCTATACTTTGGACGTGAGTTAAGGGGATATTGCGTTGAAGCGACGATTGAATGATATCTGTGAGTTTATCGCGCACTGATTTTAGTTCTTTGGCAGTCGTTGATTTTCGGATTTCTTTCAGTAAAACCCCGGGGTTATTGGCTTGTGCTACCACCAAATCATGCTCTGATATAATACCTTTAACTTCTGATTTATCGGTGCCATCATGCGTGACGCAAAGGTGAGTAACTCCATGTTTCAACATCACCAATTGCGCTTCGGCTACAGAAATATTTTCAATCACCGTGACTACTGGTGCGCTCATCAATTGGGTTATGGGTTGCGAAATGGCAACACGACCCGTAGCTACTTTGGCACGAAAATCTTTATCCGTTACAATCCCTACAGGATTTCCGTGCTCGGTGATTACAGCGCTATCGTATAAATTATCGGTAATGAATTGCGCGGTATCTTTCACAGTTGTTTGGATTCCAATCTTAAGCGGCGATCGATTGTAAGTCAGGGTTTGGAAATACAATAAATCGGATTGATTTTCGCTAAAAGCTATGGAATCGGTGATAAGTCCCTTGGCCATTTTATCCGATTGATTCTTCGAATTGGTTGCAAAACTTTCCAGTAAAAAATCTAAAACCGCTTGATTTTTGGATACGTAGGGTTTAAAAACAGTGATAGGAATGGCATACACTATACAATCATCCTTGGCTTTGGCCGTCATTTGATAATTGTTTTTGGCAAAAAAGGGCCGCAATCCAAAAATATCGCCTGCATGACATTTGTTTAAAAGCATTTCTTCGGCATCAGCAACTACCATCAACTGAATGATTCCATTCGCTACTACATAAAAACTGTCGTGTAAGGCGTCGTTAATTTGAAATAATGTTTTGTTTTTATCCAGATTTAAAACACGAATTGATTGAGCAATAACTACAAGTTCGTCATAACTCAAAAAACTAAAGGGCTCAAAATCTTTTAAAAAGTCGGCAACACGATACGCAATTGCATTACTCATAACGGATAAATTAAGTTACAAAGTTATACATTTGTTTGTCCCAATTTCGATAAAGAGGCGTGGTTTTATGGATTAGTTTTAACGATACAATGTTTATAACCTTGGTCTTCTTTTCCAATTTTCTATTTTACATAATATAAATTATAGTTTGAAATTATCGTTTTTTCGATTAAATATATTTGTACATATTTTCTTACTTTTAAATCACTTAAGATGTAGTTTACCGATGATTTTTGAATTAAATTGCTTTTCGTCGGTATTACAAGCTATTTTATCTATACTTTTAGGATGTTGATTTTTTCCCCAAGAAATGAACAACTCCAAATCTATCGTAACTTAACCGAACATTGCGTATGAAAACTTTTTGGATTTCCCTTAGTGTTTTGTTCATACAATGGACAGCGGCTCAAAATTCAACTGTGAACTACCAACCTTCAACTGAAGTAATTTCAAATCCTGAGCGCGGTTTTTTCAAATTTACCGAAACCCATTCCAACGCCTACACAGCGTTAAACACAACCACATTGACAAATTACCGGATCAATCAAAAAATAAGTTTGATTTACCGCGTATTCTACTTAGAAAATTTCATTAACAGTCCCATTTCTAGCGCGTATCTCGCGCAAATGCAATTGGACTTTGATAAAGTTCGTGCCGCAGGGTTGAAATGCATAATTCGTTTTGCGTATTCTGACAATGAAGATGCAATGCAACGGGATGCGTCCAAGGCGATGATGTTAACGCATATTCAACAAATTGCGCCATTATTACAGGCCAACGAAGATGTGATTAGTGTGATGCAAGCCGGATTTATCGGTCTTTGGGGCGAATGGTATTACACCAGCCAAGCTGAATTTGGTGGTTGGGGTTATAATCAAACCGATTTGACACCCGCTAATAATAACCATCGTAAAGATATCTTAAATGCGATTTTGAATGCTCTTCCCGCCAGTCGCATGGTTCAAATTCGTTACCCTGCTTTTAAACAACAAATGTATTCCAATACCGCTTTGTCGTCAGCACAAGGATTTTCACAAAGCAATGTAGCGCGTATCGGTCACCACAACGACTGTTTTTTAGCGAGTGCTACCGATTATGGAACGTACGAAAATCCCACCACGCAATATCCGTATTTGGAGCAAGAAACCAAGTTTGTCCCCATGGGTGGTGAAACCTGCGCTGTGAATTTACCTCGTTCAGGATGTGCTACCGCCGTAGCAGAATTGGCCAAATTCCATTGGTCGTTTATGAACATCGATTATTTCCCGGGCGTCATCAACGGATTTGAAAGTAATAATTGCTTTTCCGACATGGAAAAAAAGTTAGGCTATCGTTTTGAAATGCGTAATAGTACATTGCCCCAAAATGCTGTTTTAGGGGCTACTTTACCCGTCACGTTGCGTTTAGTCAACACAGGGTATGCAGCTCCCTACAATGCGCGCACCGTGGCTTTGGTCTTGAAAAATAACATCACGCAACAACTCATCTCCTTACCTATGAATACCGACCCCCGACGATGGTTGGGTACAACAGAGATTGTAGTTTCTGAAAACATTCCGTTACCTACTTCATTACCGGTTGGAAATTACAGTGTCTATTTGCATGTAGCCGATGCAAGTCCCAGTCTCGCTAACCGCCCCGAATACGCCATTCGAATGGCCAATCAAAACATGTGGGATGCCACTACCGGTTTTAATAATTTGAATTTCAATATCAATATAACTGCCCCCTTGGCTTTAGCAGATGTCGCAAACCCACAGGCGGTGATTTATCCTGTGCCGGCACAAGACCTTTTAACGATTCAATTAACCAATATTGAATTGTATACGGTTGCCTTGTACAATGCGTTAGGACAAAAAATAACGACCCAAAAAACCCAGCAATCGGACAAAGTTATTCTTGATGTAAAAGGATTAAGTAACGGCATTTATTTTGTTGATATAGAGAAAGATGGAATAAAAGATACGCGTCCCATTGTTTTGGGTGATGACTAACAAAAAAGGGATTCAATTGGAATCCCTTTTTTGTTATCGTTTTTGGCGTGGTTTAAAATTATGCTTGATGCCCAACATCACATTGTTGGAATAAAACTTATCCTGCTCATACAATTCAAAATTGATAGTAAACGCTGTAAAATCCATCAATTGGTAACTCATTAATGAAGTTAGTCGTTTGAAGTCGCTGCTAAAGGTATCGTGGAAAATTCCGCCTTCAACATTGAGATTAAAATTATCGGTTCCAAATTCCAAACCTACGCCTCCACCGGTGTAAAAGCGATCTTTCAGCATCCAATAGGGAAAACCAACCGCCAAATCTCGACTTCCCCAATACCCATGGGTTTCAAGAAAAGGTAATATTTTAAACTTTCTAACTTTACGGTTGTCCCAAACAAAACGCACAGTCAATTCGGCATTGAATGCATCATCAAACTCTTCAAACAACAATGACCCATCGGGCAATTCGGTGACTACCGTTCGCATGATATCGGTTGCTCTTGGATTGGGATCGCGTTCTACCAAGGTTCGTGATAGTAATCCATCAGTATAATAATTGGCCTCAAAATTTAAAGACGCTTCTATCCTATTGAAAAAATGGCGATCGTGATAGCCTCGCAATTGAATGTTATAAATCTTTTCATTCAACCCTCCCGAAGTTTCCGCGGGAAAAAAACTTAAATCGGCGGTCTTGTATGATTTCTCTTTCCCATGACTAAATCCAACACCACCTTGTACAAAGCCGTTGGAAAAACGATCCATTTCAAAACGCCCTCTTGCCCAATACTGAGGTTTCCCATCAACTACTGCCGTTGTCAACTTGTATTCCAATCCGACAGTATAATTAAATTGATTGGAGGTATAAATTTCGTCTACAAACTCCAATTTATAATATTCATTGTATGCAATTCCGAAACTGTGAATTCGATTTTTACGATCATAGCGATTGTAGGTAAACAAATTTTTCAAAATGGCGGGATCGTTTTGGTTGGTTTCCATAGCGGAATTAAACTCCACAAAATCTCCAAAATTCAAACGCATTTCCTTTTGTAATTTTTTCAAAACTTCGGGATAAAATAATGCGCTGTGATGTGCAATCAAGTCTTGTTGTAATTCCGTTTTCTCATAGGGTACATCGGTGTTCAACATTTTACGAACCGTTTCTTTCTCAGGCGAATCGTTCATGCTATTGGCTATAATCCAACTCTCTTTGAATTGCCCTTGGTCGTGATAATAACCCACCATCAATGACTTCGCTTCTTGATCGTCCGGATTTTTGGCGATATACTCTTTATACAACGGCTCAACCAACTTGTACTGTCGGGTTTCCAACAGCCAATTCATTTTTTGGGCAAATCCAATTTCTTTCGCATATTCAGCCCACGCTAAAGCTGCGGTATAGTTTTCTTCATCGGCATACATCCAAACAATAGTATCGGCCAAATCACTCCATTCTGCACTCGGGGTAAGTGTCATGATTTCTTTTTTAGCGGCTACTGGATCGACATCCAATACATGCTGAATATAGGCCGTTTTATGCGCTGTAGTGGGTTCTAATCGCGCTATCGTTTGCAAGGCGGTTCGAATTTTTGGCTCAAAGGCTTCGATATCAAAATTGGCGATATACTCTTTCCATAACGCTACTGAATCGGGTTTAACTTTAAGTTGTTCCCACATCCATTTTTCTTTATCGGCATCGTGTAAATATCCAATTTGGCGATCCAATTCGGCCGAGTACATGACATTATTTACACTGGAATACTTTTGTACATGCTCACTATAAAAATCCCAAACCTCTTTTCCTTTTTCCTCCCATGATAGCATTTTGGCATATTTATTCCACTGTACCGAATCGATTTCGCGGGTATTGGCTAAACGCTCCCGAAAGGCTTTTCGATAGGCTATCTCTTGGGCAATTTGCAAATCATCCCAATATTTTCCCGATTGGTAATCCCGTAGTTCTTTTTGAAATGTCTGGTAGGCAACCAGGACCTCTTTTTTTACTTCGGCCAAAGCCACCGAGGATTGGGTGGTTTTTGGAAATAAATCGGGTAAACTAATTTCTTGTTTTGGCGTTGCAATACTCAACAAATAGCCATTCAACATGGGCGATTGATGTACAGTATACCCCTTGCTTTTCAGAGCGTTGCTATAAAGGCCAACATGATTTTGCTCTGAAAATAGCGACCAATAATTTTGTGGTTGGGCATACGACTTGGTCGCTTTTACCGTATATACCCCCGCATTGGTTTCATGCTTCATTTGTGTGGCGCGCCATGACCACACCAATTTACCGCCAGTTCTTCCATCGGTAAATCGCAACAATGGGTAGTGTTTTTTAAAATTGATGATGAATTTTCTAAATTCGGGAAACATGGCTTTATCACTGTTCACCGACTTGTGCCAACCATAGGTTTTTTGATTCCGTAAGCTATACCCTCCCGAGGTTTTATCGGCAGTGGCCGGAATTTGATAAATATCATCAGGATGCACAAAATGGTTCCAAATTCCCGTTATCAAATACAAGGATTGAATGGTATATTCCTCATCTTCTGAGAAATAAAATCCACTGGAAATCCGCGGATAATCAAAAAATTGTTTCTCGTAAGGATCAAAATCAAACTCCCGGTCCCCTCCTACGGGTTTTTCGCCCAAATACAAACTACACATAAACTGTAAGGAAGGCATAGACGCTTTCAACAGCTTAAGTCCAGTTGCATCAATAATGTTGGAAGGCGGCACATATGTTGCTGGAAAGCTCCCGTAGTTATTGATTTCCCATTTCTTTTTGACCGTATTCATGGCCATCGGGATAAACTTCGGATTGGTCCACAATTTTTTGGTTAACGAAACGTGATTATACCCGTGGAAAGCCATTTCGTGACCGTTATTTTTCACATCATCGACCAACCAATCCGATAATGATTCGACCTTATCGCGCTTATTCGTTTTCAATAAATTCCATTGATCCAAAGTAAACGGAGGCACAATTTTGTTACGGTAATCAAAGGTCAACATCGCAGCATAGGGAATATCAAACTCTTTGGCTAGTTTTCGCATATCGGGCCACCATACATCGGAGACGAACTCGGCTGTCGTTTTATTCATTTCGGTCAACACGGGTTCGGCTTTGATATTGTATTGGGGTGCTGGAAAATCATCCAGAAAAACGGTCGACGTATTGGCTACGGAGTAAGGTACGCCTTCAATTCCTTTTAAAATACCTACAAACAGGAACCCGCGGTCAATTTTGGTAAAATCAAAAGAGGTGTTGTAAAATATAACCCGCCCCTTCCCAATGGGATTTTCAATGATGGTAGGATAATTGGGATTATTGGCCGCTGTAGCCAAGATTTTGATTGATGGACTGAAATTATCGGCGGTAAAACCGTAAAGTGGAATCGCTGTGCCAATTTTTTTTCCAGCCATACTCGGAAATACGGGAGTGGTGTAATGCCATCCTTTGGAGGTGGTATCGGTTTCCCAGTTGGCACGTGATTGAAATCCAAGTAAATAGGCAAAACGATGATCTTCAACGGCAAAAGGCACATATACGGTTCCCCCACGTATCACAAAATTCAACAAAACAGGTATTCCAGCATCGGCTACGCGTTTGGTATTGTGTATCATAACCACCCGAACGGATTTAGAAATGCTCGGTTGTGCATTCCAACTATCGATGTCTGTAGCGCGAAAGGGAAGTTTGGTGTAGTCGCAAGATTTTTGAATAGCATCAGAATAGGCTTTGCTGCTCTTCGATTTTACATCCAACAAGGTGAGTACCACGGGTTGATCACTCATCCCGGGTAATGCGTAGGGCTGAAGATTTTCAAAAGTTTCCTCTTGCTCGTTTTTTAATAAATCAAACGAAAAATCATTCCAATCCTCGCGTTTACCACAACTTTGCAACAGCAAAACGAGACAAATGAAAAAGAGTGCGAAATGTTTATGTAGGACTGTTGCTTTCATACGTAGGCTATTTAAAAATGATCTCCGAGATTTTACTTTCATTCGGATTATTGACCACTTCATACACCGTTAGTAATGGAGAACGGTAAAATACATTGACTTCACGTCCGCGGTTTTTTAGGGTTTGAAGCTGCTTCATTAAAGGGTCGTAATACTTTATATTTTCGGAAAATGAGGAGTTATCTCGAGGGTGATTCTTATCTAACACAAAAACTAAAACACTTTTGGATAAAATTTGATCCGGATTACTTTGTAAAATTTTCTTATTCTTTTTAATGCGTTCATATTGCGCATCTTTTTCCAAATATTGGCTGAGGAAATCCTCATAATTAATGAAGAAATGCGAATTATTACTAATGACTTGGGTTGCTCGATCGTTTACTATTGTGTAGGTGTAATTAAAATACGTTTTGGCAATATTGTCGTAGGCATTCAACATGTATTTGGGCGATGCATCGGAAGGGGTAAGTTGTTGAAGAAATGATTTTTGATAAGTAAAAGCACCGTACAACATACCTACAAAAGTGAACCCCATGAATAGTGGCGTAAATCGGAACCAAGGAAAAGGTATAATTTGAAACAATCGAATCAACATGGCGACAGTAAAACCAAGTACAATGGGAATGATTACCACAAATGAATTGTAAAGCAAGTCGCGATCTAACCATTCGCTTTTGATATGGGTAACAATCACCAATACATTAAAGTACATAAAAAAAGCAAGTGGTCCTCTCCCCTTCTCTTTTTGGAAAAAATAAAGAACGGCCCATAGTATTGTTCCAATCATTGCACACCATTGGGTATAATAAATGATTGTTTTATAAGGTAAAATAAGTTGCGGTAAATACGTATACGCACTCACCGAAAGCATATTGGATTGCAAGAAATAATCCAAAGGCACTTTTTGGGAAGCACAAGCGAAATAATAAATCGTATAAATGACTCCTACTGATAAAACATAAACTCCCAGTACTCTAATATTGTATTTTTTTACACTCAACGTAGTTGTAAAAAGTCCAACAACCAGAAACAAAGGGACTAAAATGAAAAAAGTAATCAAATCGGTTAGTCCTACAGATACAAAAACTGCAAAAAAGCTAAACAGATAATTTAGTGTACTGCCGCTAAATTGTTTAGGTTGGATGTAAAAAACAAAGGCGGGTAGTGCAAAAGCCAAGGCAAGAAACAAGGGGTTTCCTTTCAATAAATAGTAAACGTTGATGGGTGTGACTACATAAACCAAGGCAAAAAATAAAGCGGCCAACAAAGGTGCAATGTATCGTGAAGGCGCCAATCGATGAATCACCCAAAACAGAATTAGGGTTAAAATTGTCGATTCAAGTATGGCTATAACTTGTAATCCTATAATGGGACTTACATCGGTTACTTTGCTGTAAAAATTAGCAAGGGCCAGTTCAGCATCAGTAGCTAATTCGTAGGTAAACCAATACTGATTATCAAATTTGATCAATTTCGTCAAGTCATTAATCCAAGCATCTGAGAGCGAATAATTGTCGTATTGCACAAAATAGTACCGACTTAAAAAGGCTGTTATTCCAATGAAAATGGGGGTAAAAAACAGAATCCAGTTTTGCGTTCGTTGTTCAGGGGCACTTTTTCGAAAGGACAACCAATAGGTTAAAGGCTTTTTGGTTTCCACAAATTTCAAATAGCGTAAAGCATGCTCTTTAAATTTTTTGGAGAAATACGATCGCGGACGAATAATATTTTTCCAACCCAACCAATCAATAAGCAATAGCAAGGTGAAAATAACAAAACAATTGAAAAGATTATAGGCCCCTACTTCGACTAAGAAAAACAAGGTGAGCGTCAAAACCGAAGCATACCGGTACCAATTGAGTACGATAAAGTCCAATAAATGTAAACGATGGTCAACGGCAATGAATTTTCGGCTTAAATAAAAAAGAAATAAGACAATAACGCACAAACGCACAAACCCCATTAAAATCGAACTGGTCCAGAATAATTCCATACTACTTTGTGTTTTGGGGTAATTTTTGCAAACTAATACTTCCAATAAATAAATCGAAAGGACTGTCTTCTAGTTCTTTTTCTACAACTTTTTTCAACTCCGCACTTTCGGCATACTCAATCAAATGGGTAGGCAATTTATACTTGGCATACAATTGCAACAATTCTTCACGATAGCGCTGGTACTCTTTTGATGTCCGTAATCGGTATTTTTTTGACTTAAAATCATAGTCCGTCACCACCGATTCTACCGCCAAAGCGTCCACCCATGGATAGGTTTGAGGTACCAATTCAATTCCGGCGTTTTGAATTAAAAATTTAGTTGGGTAGGTTTCTCTAATTCGTTTCACAAAACCGATAAATGCCTCTTTGTGCTCCTTTTGAGGTCCCCATTGATTGAAATTATCAAAATTATCCAAAAACAAACCGTCATATCCTTGATCAAATAATCCTTTCATGAGTTGCAATAAGGTGGATTGCGTTTGTTCTGAACGAATATCGAGGTAATAACTATCCCAGATTTCATTTTTTCCCAAAGTGGAATTTTTTAATTTTTCAAAATGAGCCGCATAACGATTGACTTCTCCTAAACTTATGTATGCAATGACTTTTTTATTCTGGGCTTTTAAGACGCGAACATTACTTGGAAAAAAATGCGCCGCTTCCACCACGACCAAATCATACCCTTTGACCAACTCGGGTTTGAATTTACCGTAACAATACAAAATTTTCATTTTTGGGGGAGATTGCAGGGCCATAAGCACAAGTACGATGAGTAATATGGGAATCCAAAGAGAATTAAAACGCCGCATAATAATGATAATCCAATTGTTTAAAAAAGCTTCGCAAGGCACGACACGTTAGCACCATAAAAACGATTGCACCGACCAACATTCCAAACACACTGTAATCATAAGCCACAAAGCGACTTAAGATAAAACCTACTAAGAAATTGACGAGGATAGCATACACTATCGCTTTAAGAGGTTTAATAATTTGTCCTAACGTAAACAAATATAGTGTATTAAGAATTCCCCAAGCCAAAACAATGTATCCAATACCTCCCACAATGAAAATGGTAAGGCATTGCGTAATCATTTCGGGTTTGAAATGGTTTTTTAAGGCCCAAGGAGCTTGCAATAGGTAAAAAATGAGTCCAAAGGCAAAGCCTCCTGTAATCCAAAGCGCCATCACATGAATGCGATAATTGCGTTGCATTTCAAGCGCATAATTGGCAATTTGATCGGAAGCGGTATGTTTTTGACCAATATCGATAAAGCGCGTGAAGGTAGCAATACTAAACTCCAAGACCCCCGCCAAAAGTAAGAATACCAAAATCGCCAAGTCCATACCCAATTCGTAATTCTTTTCAAAATACACCAAAAAAGGAGGGTTTTCTTGTATCCCCGACGACCAGGCTAAAATTCGATCAATGAATATAAAGGCATACAACAGCATTCCGTACAGAAAATGACTGTAATTGTGAAATAAAACCACCGGAGTCTTCAAGGGGGCAGTGTGGGCATTCAATCCTTTTTTTTGTATTTTTTTAAAGAAAAAGTAAAGAAAAACTTGTGTCACCAAAATCGTGATGGTAATCCCAAACCAATGCGTGATATAGATGGGGTAATGGGAATTATTTTTTAGTATTAAGGCGGCGATAGTCCCTGCTAAAATCGAAACGGTTATCATCCAACGCTGCTTCACAGGATGCAAAGGGGCTAAAATGAGAAGTAGCAAGCCTACAAAAAAGGCATAACAAAACACGATGAGCAGCACTTCGTAGGGATAGATGTGAAAAAAGAAGTTAACCAAGAAGATACCAAACAATACCGAGAAAAGGGTTTTCATTCCCAATTTAAACAGGTACGAAATGGTTTGTTGTACCATAGCATAATCCTTATAGTTCCAATAAAAGGAGGCTTGTTTTCCAATGACTTGCACAAATCCGCCGGTGGACACCATTCCGACGATAACTCCCAAAACAACAGCAGTCGATTGAATTTCGTTGAAGCCTGTATACGTCCAAAGCGAATACCCAAACAAAACAATGGCCGCAATTTGAATAAATACTGGAAGCAGATGAAAAATTCCCAACGAATAATACTGGGAAAACAATTTCATTTTCACTGTTGCATAATCCGAAATAGTAATTGTTTCCCTGGCCTCACTTTCGCGTTCCCGAAAATTGCGCAATGGAACTTCTTGATCGAGCGACCGAAGGGTTTGATAAATAGCAGCTGCCAAAGCTTCAATAGAAGGATAACCATAATCGACAGGAATGTCTTTAGGACGTATTCCTAGCGATTCAATGGCCGCTTCCACCACTTGCGGACTCACAGGTTTCCCAAGTCGGTGTTGAAGTTCGGAGGTAAGGTCTTTTAGATTTTGGGTTTGGTTTTCCATGGTAGGTTAAGGGATTCTGAGGATTAGGATGCTTCCATCGCAATTTCATCCACCAACTGATGCAAGTAAATGGCATTGTTAAATTTGGCTTCCATCACCGCATCGTACGCTTTTTCATAAGCGGAAATAAAGGTATCGATTGTAAAGTGATCGAGTACGCGCTGGCGAGCAGCAACCCCCATTTGTTTACGTAACGCTTCATTTTGAAGTAGTTCGATGACACTATTTCCTATCGCGATGTGATCTTTAGGTTTACACACACGTCCACAAGAGGAATCCAAGGCTTCGGTTACCCCACCCACATCGGTGGCAACAACTGGAATTCCACAACTCATGGATTCAAGAACCGTGTAGGGAAAACCTTCCGAAATGGAGGTCAGAATAGACACATCACCTTCACAAAACAACTCATGTGGAGCGTTGTGATACCCCGCCAAGAAAAAGTTTTTTTCCAATTTCAAAGCGGTAATCAAAGCTCGGCATTCTTCTGTGTATTCAGGTACAGCATCATAGTCGCCATAGACCCAATATTCAACATTGGGGATCGTGGCTTTTACTACGGCGCAAGAACGAATCATGGTAAGAATATCTTTCAATTCAAAAATTCGTGCGGCAGCCACAACAGTAGGAATATCTTTTCGGTGGGCCGGTTTGGCTTTTGCGACAAACACATCGCTATCAATACCGTTGTAGATGACTTCAATTTTATTAGGGTCGGCACCATATGTGGTTTCCCAAGTTTTGTTGAAATTATTGACCGACAAAATGCGATCGGCTTTGTGATACACCAAACGGGTAATGGCTTCTGAAAAGCGAATCAAGAGATTTTTTAAGAAAAAAGAATATTCCGATTGGTTGATGGCAATTAATCGCTCGCGAATGAAAACACCGTGCTCCGTAACCACTAAAGGGGTGTCGTATTTGTATTTTAATACCAAAGCAGGAATCACCGGAAACCCCGCCAATGTTAAATGCGCAATAGTTGCTTTTTTTACGGGGATTGAAATCGGGAGTAAAAAGCGATAAATCCAACGCATCCCGATAGTTAAATCTTGTAAAGTCGCTGTGTAATGCCCGTCTTTTTCAATTTGTTGCTGTGAAAAACGCTTGTAGCAATCCCAAACCAAAGGGTGTGTCATGGTTTTTTTGTAATCGCGCTTTTGGAAGTAATTCCACAGGGCAAAGAAAAGTTTATCGAGTGCTTTCGGGTCTTGTGTCTCGGCATAAATCACCTCCAACAATTCCGTAAACAAAGGCAAAAATTGGTTTTGAATTTCAGCGTCTTCTGCCTTCAATTTTCGAACCACCGATTTGTAGTACTTTTTACCATAGTTTACCAACTCATGGGGTTCCATAGGCGCCCACAGCGGTACTTGGATGCATTCTTTGACATTGGGACTCAAAGTGTACTTGGGTTTTTTCTCGTATTGGGCGTTGATAGAATACAACGTGTATTCTGCATTGTCAACCCGGTTGCACAACATATGTGCCCACGTGGAGACTCCTCCGCCATTGAAAGGGTATGTCCCTTCCATGATCAGCATTACTTCATGTTTGTTTCGCATAAGAATCTAATAGGATTTTTTAATCTGGGGCGATTAAAACTCATATTTAAAACAAAGATATTTTTGACAGTTTGTCGATGAAACGAAATCAGGTATAAACATAAATATACTCGATGAAATGCAGTTTTTTGTGAATGTAGTGTCGTTGAATATTTTCTACATGCAACACACATCGATAAATTGATGTATTTCATCGAATTACGATAAAATTCGTAGTACAATTTTCAGGAAAATAATTTTAAACGCATTTTACGTGCGATTTCAAGGACCAATTTTTCTTTGTAATCTTCAATCAACCAAAGGCGGTAATTTTTGGTCGTGTTTCCAAGTAGAACACAATACTGCCGTACGCGATACTCAATATCATCATGCAATTCTTTGGCTAAAAATTTGGCTTGAATCGCATCCTCAGCATTTTCGACACAAATGCGCGCATGTTGTTGTATTGATAAATCAATAACGGTTTTGGCTTTAAGGTTATTTTTTACCGTTTTCTTAAACTCTTCATGAAGATCGAAGGTGAAATCGGTGGTTTTTGCAAACTTTTTACGCAATTCAGGGGGCATTTCGTAGGTGAAATTTCGCTCGATTTCGGCATCATCTCTTAGACTAGCCAGGTAAAATTCGGGCGATTTGAATATTTGTTGCCAATCGACCGGGGCATTCCATAACCCAAAGCGTAAGGCATTGTTGCCTAAATCAATGATGGTAAACTCTTTTTTATCGGGCAAACGTCGGGAGCCCCTTCCTATCATTTGAAAATAAAGCGTTATTGACTTGGTCGCACGATTCAAAATGATGCTTTCAACCGTTGGCTCATCAAATCCCGTGGTTAAAATACTCACTGAGGTTAGAATCGCATCGGGTGTTTTTTTAAACCATTTCAAAATCGATTTTCGTTCATCATTGGGCGTTGTATTGTCGAGGTGACGAATGTTTAAGCCTGCTTTTTTAAACGTTTCAAAGACATACAATGACGTATGTATACCATTGTTGAATATCAATGTTTTTTTACCAAATGATTTTTCCATGTAGGCATGCAGCAATTTTTCCTGCATCATCAAATTGGAATACAATTCATCGGAGGATTTTACGGTGTAATCGCCGTTGATACCAACTTTTAAGGAGGTTAAACCTACGTTGTAACTGTAGGTTGTCGCTTTGGCCAAATACCCTTGATCAATGAGTTCCTGAATGGTGTCGCCTACTATCAATTCGTTGTAATTTTGATACATAGGCAACTTGATATTCGAACTTAAAGGCGTTGCTGTTACGCCCAAAATGAAAGCTTCTTTGAACGCACTGAATAATTTTCGAAACGAATTAAAATGCGCCTCATCGACAATTACTAAACCAACGTCTTGTATCGCTAATTTTTTGTCATTCAAACGATTCTTCAAGGTTTCAACCATCGCCACAAAACAGGCATATTCATCTTGGTCGGGCAACTCTTTGATGGTGCTGTTGATGACTTTGTTTTTTACTTGAAAATGGGTGAGCATTTTTGAAGTCTGTTTACACAATTCAATACGGTGCGTAAGTACGACCACTTTCTTTTGATATTTCTCTAAGTAACGTCGTGTAATTTCAGAAAAGATCACCGTTTTCCCCCCTCCTGTCGGCAATTGATAGAGTAAATGGTAGGGAGCTGGGGCGTGATCGAGACGTTCAAAAATAGCGTTGATGTCACGAATTTGGTAGTCGTAAAGTTCTTTACGGACTTCAAATTCATCGTTATGGAGTAGTTCGGACATCAAAAATGAAATTTTGCAAAAATAACATTAAAAAAGACGTTCCTCCTAATTTTCGACGCGTTTGTTTTGGTTAAATTTTCGATAATTAATTATTATCAAAGGGATCACTCCCCTATTTTTGCCCTCAAAAAAGTATGACAACAATTTTTCGCTGGGTAGCATGGGGCGAAGGACTATCGTATATCGCTTTGTTTATCAATATGCTGTTGATAAAACCCTCAGATTTAACTTTGTATAAAACACTTTTATTTCCCATAGGGATGGCCCATGGGATTTTGTTTATCGCGTATGTTTATCTTGCTTTTGCCCTCAAATCGCAACAAAATTGGAGTTGGAAAGATTTATTTTGGGTAGAATTGGCCTCCTTCCTTCCGTTTGGTACCTTTGTAGCCGAAAAACGTTTTGTGAAAAATGCATCATAAACTGGAATTACTTTACGGTTGGTTATATCCCTTAATCCGAACATTAGGATTTGGAGACACCTTTGCTTCCTATACGAGCCTTATTGTGAATATGATTGAGATGGTTGGGGTGGCCTACATCATCTATTGGATATTTAGATTTACGTTGGTTACTTTTTTAGCGCTAGTCGCGCAGCGAACCAAAACCAACTTCGATGATCTATTGGTCAACAACAAAACGGCAAAATACATTTCCTACCTCATTCCCTTTTTATTTATTTACAAGTCGGTACCTGTTATTTTAGAGGAATATGTGTATTGGGAAGCGTTTTTCGGAAAAGTCGTAGGCGTTTATATCGTGGTGCTCACCTTATGGATTATTCGAAGTATATTGAAGTCCATACGCGATTTTTTGAAAGAAAAACCAAAGTACGCCGATAAACCGATAGACAGCTTTATACAAGTTATCATGATTATGCTTTGGGTATTTGGCTCAGGCGTTATCATTTCGCGTATTTTTGAAATATCGACCAATACTTTGCTCGGAACTCTTGGAGCGGTTTCGGCCTTTGTAATCTTGATTTTTAGGGATACGATTCTCGGATTTGTAGCAAGCGTTCAAGTAGCCACAAACGATATGGTGCGCATTGGCGATTGGATCACCTTCGATAAATATGGTGCCGATGGAGATGTTATCGAAATCAATTTGGCAACTGTAAAGGTTCGAAACTTCGACCATACCACTACCACAATTCCAACCTACAGTCTCATATCTGACTCGTTCCGAAACTGGCGTGGAATGCTAGATTCCGATGGACGTCGTATCAAACGTTCAATCCTGATAAAAGCCAAAAGCATTCGTTTTTTGGAAGAGCACGAACTTCAAAAAATGAAACAAATTCAATTGATTTCCAACTATATCGATACACGCCAACAAGAGATAACGAAGTTTAATGCAGCCCATCAAATCGACAAATCGTTGTTGGTAAACGGACGCAATATGACCAATTTTGGTTTGTTCCGAAAATATATAACGGGCTATTTGGAACAGCATCCCGGCCTCAATAAAAATATGATTTTGTTGTGCCGACAATTGCAACCGACTGCCCAAGGAATTCCTCTTGAAATTTACGCCTTCTCCAAAGATCAGCGCTTTGAACAATACGAATACATTATGGCCGATATTTTTGATCATGTAATGGCCTCAGTCCCCTATTTTGATTTGGAAATATTTGAATTATCATCCACACTGGCTGTCGATACGAACACTAACTAGAGCGATTTAACCGATCGCTGATATACTCTATTTTTGTTTTTCCGTGTGGTTTGGGCTTCCCAAATTCATCAACACCCACCATAGTGATGTGGTCGATGGTAATAATGGTTTCACGCGTCATCATGTTGCGCACTTCACAAGTTAGCGTTAGTGAAGTGGTTCCAAATTTCAAAACATCAATACCAATTTCAACAATATCGCCTTGTCGAGCTGAACTCCGAAAGTTGATTTCTGACATGTGTTTGGTCACTATGCGAGGTGTCTCGAGTTGAATGATGGCATAAAGCGCAATTTCTTCGTCAATCCAGGCTAATAATCGACCGCCAAACAAGGTGCTGTTCGGATTTAAATCTTCGGGTTTGACCCATTTTCGGGTGTGGAATCGCATAACTAATTCGCATTTAATTTATTAACAGAATTATACTATAGGTATTTTTCTTACAATTGTTAATGATTGTGTTGGTAAAAATACGGAATCTTTTAACACTTTTTGTTGGCTATTTGCTTCAAAGGCTTATATTTGCAACTCAAAGTATAAATTTAACCTATACCGTATGAAGAAAATTACTTTGTTGTCTTTAGTATTGGCTACTTCTGTCGCTCTAAATGCACAAAAAAAGGAGGTTGCTAAAGATACTGTTTCCTCTTCAGAATTCAACCGTTGGACTATTGAAGCCTCTGTAGGGCAAGCGAAAGGTGTTAAACCGTATGCACCAGGTTATTTTTCAAGTGATCCAGGTACCTTCTTTGGTAAACCACAAGCGAACAGTTTTGCCTTAGCGGGTCGTTATATGTTTAGCCCTAACTTCGGTTTCAAAGGAGCACTTCACTTCGAAGAAATTAGAAATATTAAAGGAAATGGAAGTTTACCTTTCAAAATGCAACAATTTGGAGTATCCATCCAAGGGGTGGTGAACCTAAGTCGTTTGTTTGGCATTCAAGAAACACTGAATCGCTTTGGATTATTGGCACATGCTGGTATTAAAATCGATGCGATGACTTCAAAAACTAAAAATATTGTTGAAAACGATCACAACTACAATGTTACGGAATGGAATGGTGGTTTAGTCGTTGGGATTACCCCCCAATTCAGAATTACCAATCGTTTGGCAGCCATGTTGGATATCACGGTACAAAACAACTACCGTCAGCATTTCAACTGGGATGGTACCTACGCTGATATCACCAACAACTTAAACGGTCAGATGATTTCTGGAACCATTGGTTTATCGTATTCCTTCGGTGCTAATGATATGCATGGTGATTGGGCTACTATCCGTGATAAAAAATCGGAAGAAATTGAAGCGTTAGGTAAGCGTGTAGACGATATGGAGACGTTGATGAACGATACCGACAAAGACGGTGTGCCGGATTACTTAGACCAAGAGAACAATTCAGTAGCTGGTGTAGCTGTGGATACCCGTGGTAAGATGGTGGATATGAATCGTAACGGTGTACCGGATGAATTGGAGCGCTACGTCGACAAATCAACCAAAGAGATTTCAGAGAAGTCCAATGTAGATATGGTTAAAAAACTGATCAACGAAGGCTATGTTACTACGTATTTCGACACCAATAAGTCAACACCAACCAACGTATCTACGGAAGGTATTGATTTCATGTTGACGTATTTACGTAACTTCCCTGAAGCTAAAATTGACATTATCGGACATGCGGATGAAATTGGTTCTTCGGCATACAACAATAATTTAGCGAACAAACGTGCTGAAGCTGTAAAAGCAATCCTAGTGAAAGCGGGGATCAGTGCTGATCGTATGAACGTTGTGGTTCAAGGAGAAGATACTTCGGTAGATCCGAACTCCGATGGCGCACGTAAACTGGTACGTCGTGTTACATTCCGTGTGAAGTAATTAACAAAAAGCTATTAATAACTACTAAAGCCTCTGCTTCAACGCAGGGGCTTTTTTAGTTACCTTTAAAAGAAAAAATGGAACCCAGAGACCCCAGCTTGATGGAATTGCGCGGCGAAGCCATTGGCACCATTACCCCTTTCTCTTCCTCTGAAGAGGTTTTTCAAAATCAAACACTTCGTCCAATCTTGAAGTTGCAAAATGATTTGTTCATTGAGGTTTTTCGAAATTATGCCGTCAAGCAAAAGAATGTGTTTTTTGACTTATCACCCGATAAAAAAATGGCGTATATCGAAAATGTCATCCAACGGGACATTAAATTTAGAAACTCCCTCAAAGGCATTGTCATAGGTTTGTTTACGGTCAACGAATACCGGGATTATATTCAAAATTCTTCCAATTTAAACAAACGAATGATGAACATGCTCATCGAACGCCTGAAAAGTCAAATCCAACTTTTTGAACACGCATAAAAAAAACGGACGCTCCTAAGAACGTCCGTTTTTTATAGCCTCAAAGTTCACCTATTTACTCGTCATGGCCTTTAGGGGCTGTTTCTTGAGTGGCTGAACTTTGTGTTGAAGCTTCGCGAATTTCCGTGTGACGAATCTCGCCCCCACTGGTACCCGTTAAACTTCCCAAAATCATTCCTGCAATAGCGACTAGTGTTGCCAAAACCGCCACCCATTTTGCTTTGGCATTTTCTTTTGTGTTCATATACCAACCTGCCAAGGAAATTCCGCCTAAGGCATACATAACCAATGCCATTTTTTCAGCGATTTCCTCATGTTCATGGATGATATCGTGTCCAATTTCGGGCAGTTCTTCTACAATCTCTTCAGCACCCTCACCAGTTTGCATACTGACTAAAGTGGTTATAGCGCTGATAATGAATAAAAAATAAGCCGTGTTTTGTAATGTTTTGTTGCGAAAAACCAAACTGCCTACCAAGAGTAAAAATCCAAAAATTACGCCCACAATAGGAAAATGATTGACTACCAAATGTAAATGTGCTTCGTTCATAAGTAAAATATATAAAAATTAAAATTGTATTATCCAGCCAATTGCACGCCTATCAATGCCCCAATGCCATACGTTATTGCGGCTGCGGTTAACCCAAATAGGATTTGTCTCATCCCCGAAAACCAAATCGATTTTCCCGTAAACAAGGTGATGGAGGCTCCAATAGTAAACAAACCTACCACACTCGATGCTAAACTAAGCAATACCGCTTGATGCCCCGAAAGGATAAAGAATGGAAAAAGAGGAATAATCGCACCGAAGGCAAACAAAATAAAAGAGGTAATCGCAGCTTCCCAAGCCGAACCGCCTAACTCGTCTTTGTCAATGCCTAATTCTTCAACAATTAGGGTATCTAAAGCCGATTCAGGTGTGGCAAATGCTTTATCTGCCAATTGCTGTGCTTCTTTTTCAGACAACCCTTTCGCCTGATACAACAAAACCAACTCTTTCTTTTCTTCTTCGGGGGAGGCTTCGAGTTCGCTCATTTCCAAGTCAATTTGCCGTTTGTGTAATTCGCGTGAACTTTGCACTGATAACCATTCACCCAAAGCCATCGAAATAGCTCCCGCCAACAAGCCCGCAATTCCCGTTAATAAAATTGTATCATTTTGTGCCGCAGCACCTGCAACTCCCATCACTAAACTCATGTTGGATACCAACCCATCGTTGGCGCCCAACACTGCCGCACGAAGCGCATTTCCTCCTACCGATTTGTGCCGACTTTCCAACTTCGAAAGCAAACCTCCCGATACATTTAGGGCTTCGTTTGCACTAACCGCTTCAATGATCCGCAAATGGTTGTGTTCAAATCCTGAAACCGGTTCTCCTGTTTTTTGCTTACTTCGTACCGATGAAGTTGCCATTTGCTTTTCTACACTAGCCAAACTACTAATTATGGCATTGTAGCCAAATAGTTTACCCAAACGCAATTGTAATCGCGCGCGTCGAGAAGGCTTAGGAAAAATAGCTTGTGCATTTCCCTGTAACAATTCTTTATAAAAATGATTGGCGTGTGCATCCTCAATTGCCGCTAACGCCTCTAAAACTTTCTGCAAATTCGCATCCGTTTGCACCGCTGCAATACTTCGGTACAAAAATGCCGTGTCGACTTCGGTTTGCAGTTGTGTTTCTAGTTGCGATGCGTTCATGCTTAGTTGGTTACATCAAAAACTCCTTTAACCAGAAGTTTCGCTTTGGGATTAATTTTTCCTTTCAATATTATTTCCACAAAATCCTCGGAGGTACCGCCCAGTTGAACAGGCACTTTGGTAAAATGGAATCCTTTGGCATCTTTGTGATGAAATAAAAGTACAAAATATTTGTCATTCGTTTTTCCTACCGCGTCTTTCGGAATTGCATACCCTTTTTTGCGATCAATCACGATACGAGCATCAACAAACATTCCTGTTAGTAGTTCTTGTTTTTCTTTTTCATCCAAATGTCCGTGTACGTTGGTAGTGCGCTCAGTACCTTCTATTGATTTACCTATCAAATGAACACTTCCTGTATATTCTTTTTGAGATGCTTCAGGAACAGTAAACTTGATCAACTGATTTTCTTTTACTTGTAAAATATCTTTTTCAAAAACACTCAATTCGACATGCAATTCGCGGGTATTGACAATTTCCATTAACGATTCCGACGGATTGACAGCCATTCCGACAGTTGCATTTACCGCAATTACATCACCCGAAATTGGAGCATACAACGTAATTGTTGAAGCTATTTTACCCTGCTCAACTGCATTGGGGTTAATATGCAACATCACCAACTTTTGCCGCAATGTTTGGTATTGACCCAAAGCCGTTTTATAGTCGCTTTCGGCTTTTAAGTAATTCTTTTGTGAGGTAATTTTTTCATCGTATAAGGTTTTTTGCCGTGTGAATTCCGACTTTAAAAAAGAAATCTGTCGGGCTACGGTGAGATACTCTTTCTGCATATCGACCACCTCGGGACTTTCAATAGTCAATAACGCCTGTCCTTTTTGCACCTTATCCCCTATCAACAGGTTGGAAGACTTCACAAACCCTCCGATATAAGTTGTGATTTTTGCCCGATTTTTTGGAGGAACATCTATTCTTCCCGAAGCTTTGATGGTGACATCGAAATCCTTGAAAACAGGCGTACTCAGGGCCATCTCCATGGTATTAAATTGCTGTTGTGACACGGTTACATAGCCTGTATCTTGCGCTATTTCCTCAGAAGTAGTCGATTCGTTTTTACACCCTAGTGCGAGTAAAATCAGCGGTATTACGATTATTTTTTTCATAATTAAGGAAGTGTCAAATACTGTAATTGATAATGAAGGGCATTATAATGGTAAACCGCATCCAAATAGGCGGCACGAATTTCGGTTGCATTCTCCAAACTGATGATGTATTGAAAAAAGTCAATTTCACCTTGTTTAAAACTTCGATCGGCTACTTTGGTAATTTCATCGGCCAATTGTTTCCCGGTATCCTGGTAATATTGCATGGCTTTTTGATACCGTTCAAGTTCTTTTTGTTGGGCTTTGATCGTTTGCGCTAAACGTTGAATGTCATGCTGCTTCTGAAATTCCCAACGTTGTTGCTCCAATTGCGCTGTTTTTATTTTGGCTTGCGTAGCCCCAAAAAATAAGGGAACAGAAACCCCTACTTGAAAGCCATACAATGAGGATGATAATCCGTTGTTTCGGCCTTGAAAGTATTCCAAACTCAAATCGGGCAACCAGCCTTGTTTTTGTAGCGCAATAGTACGATTGTTTACATCACTAACTTTTTGAAAATAAAACTCGTAAAGGCTTTTATTTGAACTATAATCCAATTCCATTATGGGTTCTAATTTTTTTGTAGCAACCCTAGGAACCTCTTTATCTTGTAACACCGCATGCAACCGAGCATACGTGGCCTCTAGTGCCATATCCAATTGTTCCAACTTAGTGTGGATTTGACGATACTTGCTCTCAGCGGTAATTTTTTCCAAATAATTGCTTTCACCCAATTCAAATTTTCGTCCACTGGCTTTAGAAAAATTTTGATACAAACTATCCAAATAGCGATACATTTCTTTTTGATGATTCAAATAGACCAAGGTATTATAATGCTGTGCAACTTCCTGAAAAATGGCTACCTTTTGGATTTCAAAAGCTGCTTTCTCTTTTTCATATTCGGCTTCCAGCACTTTTCGTTGTGCTCCATACACTGTAGGAAAACTAAACTGTTGCTGCACACCAAAGACTTTTATAGGAATATCGTTTAAGGCTAAATTATTTTGATCATAGCTGTAATACAACGTAGTTTTGTCAATAGAATAGGCCGTTTTGATAGCAGCTTTTGCACGTTCAACATCGATATTCTTCGCTTTGAGTGCTGCATTGTTGGTCGTTGCTATTTCCAACAATCCCGCCAACTCGGTATTTTTTTGTTGTGCAAAACCCCAGAAAGATGAAAAAAATAGCGCCAAGACAAGTAATTTGGTATTGACTTTTAATTTGGCTTTTTTCGTTTCTTTAGTATCTAAAACTTTATATAAAACGGGTAATACAATCAGGGTCAAAATGGTAGCGGTCAACAATCCCCCGATGACTACGGTGGCGAGTGGACGTTGCACTTCAGCGCCTGCCGAACTTGAGATGGCCATAGGTAAAAATCCCAATGCAGCCGCAGCAGCGGTCAACAGCACGGGCCGCAATCGATCGGAAGTTCCTTTTAAAATTAAGGCATTAATATCTTGCATTCCTTCTTTTTTAAGTTCTTTAAAATGTTCGATCAACACAATTCCATTAAGTACTGCTATTCCAAATAAAGCGATGAAACCGACCCCAGCCGAAATACTAAATGGCAAATCACGCAGAAACAAAAACAGGATCCCTCCTACCGCCGATAAAGGAATAGCCGAATAAACCATCAAGGCTTCGCGTACCGATTGAAACGCAAAATACAACAATACAAAAATGAGGAAAAGCGCGATGGGAACCGCAATCAATAAACGCGCTTCAGCACTTTTTAGATTTTCAAATTGCCCGCCATAGGTAATGTAATATCCCGATGGTAATTTAATTTGGGTTTGAATTATTTTCTGAATATCATCGACTACACTTTGCATGTCGCGGTTGCGAACATTGATTCCCACGACAATACGGCGATGGGTGTTGTCACGAGATATCTTAGCCGGCCCCTCGGTGTATTCGATTTTGGCTAACTGAAAAAGAGGGATTTGCTCTCCTTGCGGTGTGGTGACATAGAGATTGCGTAAATCCTCTATACTTTGACGGTTATTTTGATCCAAACGAATGACCAAATCAAACCGTTTTTCACCCTCAAAAACAGTGCCCACACTTTTTCCAGCAAATCCCAACGAAATCAAGTCGTTAAGGGCTTCAATATTCATTCCGTAACGCGCTATTTTGGCACGATCGTATTGTACTGACATTTGGGGTAAACCTTCTGTTTTTTCAACAATGATATCTGAAGCACCTTCTACATTTTTTATCGCATTTTTTATGGCAAGCGCACGTTCAGCCAACACATTTAAGTCTTCACCAAAAATTTTTATCGCTACATCGCTACGTGTTCCCGAGATCAATTCGTTGAACCGCATTTCAATGGGCTGTGTAAATTCAATTTCAATATTTGGTATATGTTGTTCAACAGCCGTTTTAATCTTATCTGCCAATTCGTCTTTGGTTGTAGCCGAGGTCCATTCCCTTTGGGGTTTCAATTTTACAATCACATCACTTTCCTCCATACTCATCGGATCGGTCGGTACTTCGGCCGCACCAATACGACTTACCACTTGTTCAACCTCAGGGAAGTTCTTTAGAATTGTTTTTTCAATTTCGGTGGTAATGGCAATGGTTTTTGATAAAGAGGTTCCGGTTTTCAAAACGGGTTGTATCACAAAATCGCCTTCATCCAAGGTGGGAATGAACTCTCCTCCCATCGTTGTAAAAAGTCCAACAGTCACTAGCAGCAACGCACCCGCTCCGTACAGTACTTTTTTGGTGTTATCAAGTGCCCATCGAATCGTTGGTAAATACCACGAATTTAATCGGCGAATCAAACGAACCGTAAAGGAGTCTTTGGATTCTTCCTCCGGTTTCAAAACCAAAGAGGCCACAACGGGAACATAAGTGAAACAAAACAACATAGCTCCTATCAAGGCAAAACTGAAAGTCATCGCCATGGGTTTAAACATTTTGCCTTCTACGCCCGACAAGGATAAAATGGGAATAAAAACGATAAGAATAATCAACTGTCCAAAAACTGCCGAGTTCATCATTTTGGAAGCACTTTTGAAGGTAATCGCATCGACTTGAAGTTGCTGTTCTTCCTTGGTTAAATGTTTTAAATGCTTGGCTTTGTGCGCAATTTGAAAGGCGATAAACTCCACGATAATAACAGCTCCATCGATGATGATTCCAAAATCGATAGCCCCTAAACTCATCAAATTGGCATCGATATCAAAAACATTCATAAACGAAATGGCAAACAACAAACAAAGCGGGATCACTGAAGCGACGACCAATCCCGACCGCCAATTCCCTAACAAAAGTACCACAACAAAAATGACAATCAAACACCCCAAAATCAAGTTTTCGGTTACTGTAAATGTTGTTTTCCCAACCAATTCAGAACGTTCAATAACGGGATTGATATACACGCCCTCGGGTAACGATTGCTGTAACGATGCAATTCGTGTTTTGACCTCTTGAATCACCTGTTTGGAGTTACCTCCTTTCAACATCATAATTTGCCCCATCACTTTCTCTCCTTGCCCATTGCCCGTAATGGCTCCGAAACGATTGGCATGACCAAATCGAATTTGCGCTACATCTTTTACATAAATCGGCACTCCATTCTTGTTGGTAACTACGATATTTCCAATATCCTCGAGGGATTGAACTTTACCTTCTCCCCGTATAAAATAGCTTTGATTGACCTTTTCAATATAGGCACCTCCGGCAACACTATTGTTTAATGACAATGCTGTAAATACCTCTGATGTAGCAATTTGCATCGCTTTGAGTTTGGCCGGATTGATGGCTACTTCATACTGTTTTAAGTAGCCTCCCCAGGTGTTGATTTCGACCACTCCTTTAATCCCCGACAATTGCCTTTTGACCAGCCAATCCTGAAGGGTGCGTAAGTCGGTGGCATCGTATAACTCTTTATAACCGGGTTTAACTTCAAGCGTATATTGATAAATTTCTCCCAATCCCGTAGTAATCGGTCCCATTTGCGGCGTACCAAATCCTGGAGGTATCTTTTCAGAAGCGGCAATAATTTTTTCGGCAATCAATTGTCGGGGCAAATAGGTTCCCATATCGTCTTCAAAAACAATGGTAACCACAGAAAGTCCAAATTTTGAAATGGAACGAATCTCTTTTACTCCCGGCAAATTGGCCATTTCAATCTCTACAGGATAGGTAATAAACTGTTCGATATCTTGGGTCGAAAGATTGCGCGACGTAGTAATAACTTGTACTTGATTATTGGTAACATCGGGTACGGCACCAATAGAGATTTGAAAGACAGAATGTATACCAAAACCAACGATGATTGAGGTAAATAGTAAGACAATAAGTTTGTTTTTTAAACTAAAAGCAATGAGTCTTTGGAGCATAATTCATCTTTTGTGCTACAAAGGTAGCTGAACCCAAGCAGAAAAAAATTAAGAACGGCTTAATTTTCGGCAGAAAAAAACAAGAAAATCGAGGTACCTCCTCCCTCGTTAGAGTCGAGTGAAATTTGAATACCCAAAAGTTCACACAAGCGACTTACAATCGACAAACCCAGTCCGTGTCCCTTGATTTCGGGTTGATCTTGGGCGGCTTTACTGCGGTAAAACGGTTGAAAAACGGTTGCCCATTCGACTGGATTAATACCCATACCTTGATCTTTGAGGCACACTAGCGTTCCGTTGAACTGCGATTGAATGGTGACTTCAATCGTACTTTTTGCTGGAGAATACTTTAAGGCATTGGACACCAGATTGTGGAGGATTATAGTTAGAAAATATCGGTCACTGGCCACTTCAAAAATGTCGGTATACGACTCTTTGATATGGATTTGTTTGTCCCTAATTTTGGCGTCAAAATGTGTCCAACACGAACTGATAATTTCGTTTAAAACAAGGGGTTCTACAGTTATGGATTGTTTTTGATTTTCCAAACGCGCTAACACCAATAATTGCTCGATCATCGAATTTATACGATCGACTTCCGTTATACAGTGGCTAATTTTTTGATTGTACTCCTCTACCGATCGTGGTTTTCGTTGCAATACTTCCAGCGTGCCTCGAATAACTGCCAAAGGAGTTCGCAATTCGTGAGAGGCATCAGAGGTAAACTGCTTCTCGCGTTCTACGGCTTGTTCAATGCGATCCAAAAGGGCATTTATCGTATCCGTCAAAGTAAAAATTTCATCTCGATTGGCCGGTGGTGTTATACGCGATTTTAAATTGTCACGGGTAATCATTCGAGCGGTTGAAATCACATTCTGAATGGGTCGAATACTTCTGCCGGCAATGGATCGTGCGATGAGAAATAAAATGAAAAGGATCGTGGGATAGGCCAATACCAAAATGACAAACAAATTGTGAAGCACCGACAAGCCATCGACCAAAGACATAGCAATAATAAGATAGCCTATTTTTTCACCTTTTTCATAGAGTGGAACTTGAATTTGCCGAATTTGATTGCCTTCCAACTGGCAGTCGTACAGCGTTTTGTCTTCCTGTTCGGGATGAATCTTTAATACATGTTTTTTGAGATTCGGTGATTTTTCAAAAACCTTCCCTAACGTATCGGAAAACTGAATAAATACTGGATTTACATCCAATGTATTGTGCTCACGTTCCCGCCATTCCTCCTCATGTTCAATTTTAATAACACCTTGTTGTACAGAAATTTCTGAGAGGTGTTTTTTGACCTCTGTTTGTATATCGCGATCCAAATCGTGGTAAACCGTAATTTTTACGATACTGTAAACCGCCAAAAACGCTACAAATACCAAAATGGCCGTAGTGAGAATGTAGTAAAATGCAATACGGTTTTTAAGTGTTCCAGCGAATTTCATCATGGGGCTCGATATGAATTAAAACATGTCCTAATTGGGGTAAGCTTTCTCGAAGCGCGTCTTTTAAGGAGTGTGCCAAATCGTGACCTTCTTTCACCGTCAAATTTCCATCGACTACTGCATGAAGATCGACATGGTATTTCATGCCCGCTTTTCGAATAAAGCATTTTTCGGTGGTGATAATTCCTGGAACAAGAAGGGCTTTACGTCGAATTTCATCCACCAAATCATCGTAAAAATGTTCGTCCATAATTTCCCCCAAAGCGGGACGAAAAATGCGGTAACTGTTGTAGACAATAAAAATCGAGGCCAACAGTGCCGCCCAATCATCGGCAGCTTCATACCCAGGCCCCATGGAGAGTGCAATAGCAATACCCGCAAAAGCTGCTAGCGACGTCAAAGCATCACTGCGATGGTGCCATGCATCGGCTTTTAAGGAAGAACTATGAATGAGTTTACTTTTTTGGATTACAATGCGGTATGACACTTCTTTCCAAAGGATGATTCCGCCCAACACGACCAATGTAAAAGGATGGGGCAATGCATGCGGATGTTGAATGTTTTGAATGCTTTCATGCGCGATGAATGCTGCGGATCCCACCAAAAAAACAACTACCAAAAAGGTTACTAAAGGTTCGATTCTCCCATGTCCATAGGGATGGTTGGCATCGGCAGGACGATTGGCATATTTTATCCCTAACAAAACCAAAAGAGAGGCAAAAATATCGGTCGTGGACTCGATTGCATCTGCGATAAGCGCATACGAATTCCCTAGAATGCCGCTGATTGCTTTAAGTAGCGCCAACAGTACATTCCCAAGAATGCTGAAATAAGTAGTCTTGACGGCTATGTCGGTTGATTTATTCATAGTGCTTCGGCCATATACCCTACGCCACGAACGGTTTTTAAATAATCGCTGTCTTTGGTGAGTTGTAACTTTTTTCGAATGGCATTCATAAATACATCAATGACGCCTGAATCGTATTCAAAATGGATATGCCAAACTTGTTCAATAATTTGATTTCGGGTGCAAACTTTTCCTTTATTTTTCACCAAAAAAAGGAGCAGTTCAAACTCGCGCTGGGTGAGTACAATTTCTTCATTCAGATTGAAAACCTTGTAGCGGTGGGGTTCCAATCGAAAAGGGCCTAAGGTAAAAATCTCGGCCACCTGTGTATTTCTGAAATGAACCTTGATACGCTCGAGTAGTTCTTCAAAACTAAAGGGTTTTTTAATATAATCATTGGCGCCCGCTTGGAGTCCTTCTATCGTTTCTTGCACAGTATCTTTGGCTGTCAAAAATAAAATGGGAGTTTCAACATCTTTGGCACGAATGGTTTTACATAACTCCAAGCCGTTCATTTTGGGCAACATCCAATCCAGAAGGTACAAATCAAAGGGGGTTTCATGAACCCTTTTGAGCCCTTGCACTCCATCGAGAGCGTGCGTTACTTGAAAGCCTTCCTCTTGTAACCCTTGCTGAATAAAGTCAGCGATGCCTTGTTCGTCCTCAACCAACAAAATCTTCATGGCTTTTTTTTGTAAAGGTAACATAGGACAAAAGTTTACGGTGAAACGGTTGTTCTAAATTAAGCAAATATTAAGGGAGTCGATAGAAAAAAAGGAAATAAAATTATGTATGTTAGTTACAATTCAACGCTAAAGCATCCCGTTGTACTTGCGAATAAACCATTCTGCAGCCAACAATACGGTAATTAGGAGCAACAACCAAGTCCATTCAATCAATGGCGATTTGACCACTTGTTCCTTTTGAATGGGCTGATAATTGGGATCAGCAATCAATTTTTCAATCAATTGATTGATTTGACTCGGAACGTAAACCCTTCCTTGCGTATGTTGTGCCAACTGCTTTAATTGGTCTACATTGGGATTAACAAACTGTTTTTCAATGTTAAAATCCAAAACTTCAAACGCCCCACTATAAAGAGTATTGGTGTTCAATTCGCGCACTGTGAAGGCATATTTTCCGGGTGTTAACCCTTCTAAGTCTACTTTATAATATTGGTTGGACAACAACAAATCGTATTGCTTTTTTTGTTGGTTCTGTTTGTTAACCAATGTGATACTTAACCGCGCTTTGGCATCAAATTCATAATTTTTATTAAAAAATTGAGCTGTAATTTCGAGCGGATCCCCCGAATTATAAAACCGTTCGTGATTGACGACCAACGATTTTCTAGCATCATTTGAGGCAAGATACTGCATTGTTTTGTCCAAAAATTGGTCAAATGGTTCAAACGATTGTTTAGCAACAAAGACATGGGCCCGCCATTTCCAAATGTTTTCACCGAGAAGCATAGCACTTCGTTGTCCCTCATTTTCTGTGAAAAACCATAACGGATCTCCAGTTCCTATAGTGCGTATGCGCGACTCCAAAAGCGGTTGGACGCTCGAGCTTATGGATACATTGCCAAAAGGATTCTCTAAGGGTGGAAATTGTTCAAATCCGATATCCTCCGAAGCAAAGAGGGAAAAATCTGAACGATACGACGCTTGATAATCCTCTTTTTGACTAGACATTTTAA
Source organism: Flavobacterium sp. (assembly GCF_027533505.1). Lineage (GTDB taxonomy): Bacteria > Bacteroidota > Bacteroidia > Flavobacteriales > Flavobacteriaceae > Flavobacterium. The sequence goes on from NZ_JAPZUB010000006.1 coordinate 31,624, forward strand.
AGGTGGCTGCTTTTTGCATTTGATTTAAAAAACCAAAATCGGTATGATTTCCGGTGATGATAAACGTATTCAATCGCTGGGTTTTATTGGCTTCCCAAACCGATTTAAAACGAGCCGTGGGTTGGTACAACAGCAAAATATTGTATTTCTGCAAATCACTTGCATTCTGAGGCTTAAGCAAGGTTACTTTTCGTTGTGCATTCGATTCAATGCTCCGTTTCAATACGCCAAGGTCGGGATGCTCTATTTCTGAAATCAAAGCGACTTCTGTTCGTTGATCAATCACATCAACCGCAAATCGTTGGGTATTGTTGTAGGTGTTTTTCTCCTTTTCATTCGAGGAAATGTTTACGGAATACGTTTGCACTCCAAGTACATTGGCCGGTAACAAAGCGTTGACCACTTGAGCACGTTTGTTGGGTGAAAAGGATAGCGCTTGACGATATACTACCGAAGTGCCCTTTCGTATCGAAAACGTGGCTTGAAGAGGCTTTGTTCCGTTATAATTGACAAAAATTTCTACGGGAAATTGATTTTTGTAAAAAGCATACTTATTCGCATTTACTTTGGCAATGCGTAGGTCTAAATACTGAGTAGTATCGCCCATAATCACAGGAAAAACCTTATGATCGGCCTGAAAACCAAAAACATAATCACTGCCTGACGTTTGATTCCCGTCCGTGAGTACAATAGTTGTATACGGTAAATTTTTATACAAATTATGTACGGTAGGTCCGACGAGATCCAAACGCGACGCTTTACCTTGATACGTTAAACTACTATCGTCAAAAAAAGTGCGGCTCTCGGAGTCGACATAAAACGATTGAATATCAAATTTGTCTCGCAATTGTGTATTGGAAGTGATTTTTTTCCAAATTTCTTTTGAGGTCTCTTGAGCTCCTAATTCTTTGATTGAGGACGAATTATCCACAACAACAGCCAAAGGAGGTTTTTGAATTTGCAAAGTTGATCGTCGAATAATCGGATTAATCAGTAAAAGGAGTAATCCAAAAATGGCCAAAAAACGCAAAAAAGCCAAAACCTTCACCGTTAGGTTAACAGTTTTAGCTTTATAAATATAATGAAAATACGACAAGCCACCCGCTACAATAAGCGCTAGCACAAGCCATAACAAGGTGTTTATCGCCATATATTAGTATAAAAATTAGGTTAGCATCCCTCCATCTACATTAAGGACTTGTCCCGTGACATAGGCACTCATGTCGGAGGCTAAAAACAAACAAGCATTGGCTACGTCTTCGGGCGTACCGCCGCGTTTTAACGGAATTGAATCACGCCATCCTTGCACTACATCGGGATTTAATTTGGCTGTCATTTCGGTTTCAATAAAACCCGGTGCAATCGCATTGCAACGAATGTTTCGCGAACCGAGTTCCAAAGCAATCGATTTGGTGAATCCGATCATTCCCGCTTTGGATGCTGCATAATTCGCCTGACCCGCATTTCCTTTTACACCAACCACACTACTCATGTTGACAATAGAACCGTTGCGGTTTTTCAACATGATTTTTTGAACCGCCTTGGTCATATTGAAAACAGATTTTAAGTTGATTTCAATGACTTTATCAAAATCCTCTTCACTCATTCGCATCAACAAATTGTCTTTGGTAATTCCCGCATTATTAATCAAAACATCAACGGTACCAAAATCGGCAATTACGGCATCGACCAATTGTTGCGCCTCTTCAAAACTCCCAGCATTCGATTGATAGCCTTTTGCTTTAACCCCTAGAGCAAGCAATTCATTTTCTAAAACCAAAGCCGACTCGGCAGAGGAACTGTATGTAAATGCCACATGGGCTCCTTGTTGCGCAAAAACCTTTGCAATACCACTTCCAATCCCACGGCTGGCCCCCGTGATGATGGCTACTTTACCTTCGAGTAATTTCATGTGTGAATGATTTAATATCGATTAACAAAGTGTCAAATATAACGAATAATTGCGCGTTGAAAAAAATCTTTAACGTCCAGTAAACCTTTTTGTGTAATTCAAGTCTAATCAATTATTCACTGCTTTTTGCTGTGTCAAAACCAACCTAACCTAGTATGAAACGAATTACGCTAACTCTATTGATTGGCTTTCTAGCGCTTTCTTGTCAAAAAAGCGAAGACTATGTAGCCGTTCCCGCTTATCCTGCCGTTGAGGCAACTTTTGGAACTAACCTTGATTTGGATAATTTGGCCAACTATGCCAATCAACCCATTCCGAGTTACATCACCAAGTTTAACGGACAAACCAATCCCATTACCAACAAAGGAGCAACTTTAGGACGGGTATTATTTTACGACAAAAAACTGTCGTCCAACAATAGTATTTCTTGTGCCTCTTGTCACCAACAAGCGAATGCATTTAGTGATGGACTTGTAGCGAGTTCAGGCGTCAATGGTTTAACGGAACGTCATTCGATGCGATTAATCAATACGCGATTTTCGATTGAATCTAAGTTTTTCTGGGATGAACGTGCTGCTTCCCTTGAAGCTCAAACCACCCAACCCATTCGAAATCATGGTGAGATGGGCTTCAGCGGCACGAATGGCGATGAGGATTTTTCGGCCTTGATTACCAAACTTAATGGATTAAGTTACTATCAAGAGCTTTTTCAGTTTGTGTACGGTTCCCCCGAAATTACTGAGGCAAAAATTCAAAATGCCCTTGCGCAATTTATCCGCAGTATTCAATCGTTTGACTCCAAATACGATCAAGGGCGCAATCTAGTAGCCAATGATGGTGTTCCTTTTCCCAATTTTACCAATCAAGAAAATATGGGGAAAAATTTATTTTTGACACCTCCGCTGTTTGATGCGCAAGGGATTCGTACCGGCGGTGGATTGGGTTGTGCGGGCTGTCATGCGGCTCCTGAATTTGATATCGCACCCAACAGTGGTAACAATGGAATTATCGGAACACTTGCTGGAAGCGGTATTGACATTCATGTTACCCGCGCTCCTAGTTTACGCGATTTAGTAAAAACCGACGGAACCGTTAATGGTCCCATGATGCATACCGGCGTGATTCTCTCGCTTCAGGCTGCGATAGGACATTATGGTACGATTAATTTAGCTCCAGGCAATACCAACCTTGACCCCAAACTGCGCCCTAACGGATTTGGGCAACAACTCAATTTGAATCAACAGGAGGTGAATGCAGTTATCGCTTTTATGCGAACGTTGAGTGGGACAAATGTCTACACGGATATAAAATGGTCGAATCCATTTCCGAATTAAATTCGAAAGACAAATAGGAATAAAACAAAAAATCCCGCTCGATTACAGCGGGATTTTGTTTATGCAAGAATGGAGAATTAGCCCAATACTTCTTTTACTTTTTTACCAATTTCAGCTGGAGAATCCACCACGTGAATTCCACATTCTCTCATGATGGCTTTTTTTGCAGCAGCGGTATCGTCAGACCCACCTACAATAGCACCAGCATGACCCATGGTACGTCCTTTGGGAGCGGTTTCACCTGCAATGAATCCCACTACAGGTTTGCGATTACCGTCGGCTTTAATCCAACGAGCAGCGTCGCCTTCCAACTGACCACCGATTTCACCAATCATAATGATGCATTCCGTTTCAGGATCATTCATCAATAATTCGACCGCTTCTTTGGTGGTGGTTCCAATAATGGGGTCACCTCCAATACCAATCGCAGTAGTGATACCGTATCCTTGGCGAACCACTTGATCAGCGGCTTCATAGGTTAACGTTCCCGACTTGGAAACGATACCCACATTCCCTTTTTTGAAAACGAAACCAGGCATAATACCCACTTTTGCTTCTTCAGGAGTAATTACCCCAGGACAGTTGGGTCCGATTAAGCGACACGATCTATTTTTGATATAGTCATAAGCTTTCATCATATCTGCGACAGGAATACCTTCTGTAATGGCAATGATTACTTTGATCCCAGCATCAGCCGCTTCCATAATCGCATCAGCAGCAAAGGCAGGGGGAACAAAAATAATCGACGTATCGGCTCCAGCTTGGTCTACAGCATCTTTAACGGTATTGAATACAGGACGATCTAAGTGGGTAGTTCCTCCTTTACCTGGAGTAACACCACCGACTACATTGGTGCCGTATTCAATCATTTGAGACGCGTGAAAAGTACCTTCACTACCGGTAAAACCTTGAACGATTATTTTGGAATTTTTATTGACTAAAACACTCATGACAGTTATTTATATGTTTGTTAAAAGGTGTCACAAAAATAGGAAAACAGATTTAGAATAGGATGCACTATTCATAGAATTTTATCGTTTTTTTTGCAAATTTTCTATACACCCGACTTGTAGCGGATTACCCATTTTTATCTTGTGGGAGGTATCGGCTGTAAAAGGATAGGATGTGACATACCAATAGCCTTTTGATTTGGGAAATTGATTTTCGTAAGCCATTGCAAATGAATTCAATATATAATCATCATTGGGAAGCAAAAGATGGAGTTCGCCTTTGCACCAACGCTTTGGACTCACAACCCAATACTTTTGGTTATCCATTTTTTTGGGGTATAAATACGGGCGTAACGGTTTTGGACAGTCGTTGTATTGGTCAAAAAAAATATAAAGTGACTTGCCTTTTCCACTGTATACATTGAAAGAAAAATACTGATTATAATAGCCGAAATATCCCCATACGGGCAAGATCCAAAAAAAGAAGATTACTAAACCCTGCTTTTTGAACTCCAATGGCCACGGAGCGTCAAAAAATTTCTTTTTTGAGGCAACACATCCCATAACACTGATGCCAAACAACGCTAGATTCCAAGGTACGACAGCTCCATTGGAAAATAATCCTAAGGGAGACAGCCCTAGTAATATCAATCCATGCATCGTTACCAATCCGCGAAACGCCCAAAAACGCGTGCGTTGAAACAGCAATCCTACACCGAACAAGATTTCAATCAAACCCACCAATAATCCCGCATAATGAAAAATTAAAAAAGAGGAATCTGTGGACGTAATCCCAACAAGTTTTTTTAAAAAGTAGGCATCCCAAATCGTATACAAAAAAGCACCATTGATTTTATGGAGACCACTGAATGTATAAAGTGCCGAAAGAAGCAGCAAGCATCGGGTAAAAAACCGCTCACGCGACGTTGAGAAACAATGGATACCGGCCACCGCCAAAAAAAAATAGGTGTAAGGTTGCCAAAATACATAATCCAAACACCAAGTAAGCACGACAAGCGCCATCCACCACCCTATCCCCCTTTTCCAATTGATTTTCCATAACAATACTACGGTGAGTATAAGGGTAGCACTATGTATACTAAATGGAATTTCTTTGGGAATAGTGCTTGCGAATGAAAAAACAGTAAGAGTAGGGAAAACACGATGCAATGTCCACGCTTTGTACAGAAAAAGTTGGGTCAAAAGATGCGCTAGCAATATAAGACGTACGATTCCAGTACCCCAAAATGCTTTGTGCATTATCCAAATTGGCTCATTTGATAGCCCCGATATAATTTTTGATCTTTTATTTCCCAAATCACAAAGAAATTAGCCAACAACATCTCTTCTCTCGGATTTTCAATAGTTTTTACAAAATGGGAATAGCGCACTGACACGAAATTTCCTTCTTGAATGATATGAGAAATACGAATTTTGGAACGAACATAAGCCCGATTCAATTCTTCACTTAAGTTGAGTACATCTTCAGCATCCATCTGAACAAATCCTTTGGTGCTGTTCCATTCGATAATTAATTCGGGATGCAAAAACTGTTTTACTTCATCGCGATGCAATAAAACATCTGATTTATATAAGTCTAAAACTATATCTTTCGGTTGCATTATTCCGGTTTTTTATTCAACAATTCAGGCAAACGTTTGACGTAGGCCATTTGTTTTAATTTTTCGCGTGATTCTTCTGCGGGCGTGCCAAAGTAGGTAATTCCACCGGCTACTGATTTTGTCACCCCTGATTGCGCTAGAATGACGGCTTTGGTTCCGATAGTAATCCCACTATTGGTGCCCACTTGCCCCCAAATAGTGACTTCGTCTTCAATCACTACACAACCGGCAATACCTGTTTGGGCTGCAATGAGACATTTTTTTCCGATTATGGTATCGTGTGCTACGTGGATTTGATTGTCCAAAATTGAGCCTTCTCCAATGGTAGTATCCCCTGTGACGCCGCGGTCAATAGTACACAAAGCACCTATACCCACATGATCTTCGACAACTACACGTCCACCAGAAAGCAATTGATCAAATCCTTCGGGTCGTTTTTTATAATAAAATGCATCAGCACCCAGCACTGTTCCGGCTTGAATGATCACATTGTCACCAATTTGCGTATGATCGTAAATCGATACATTGGAATGGATAATGCAATTTTTACCGATACGAACGTGATTTCCAATAAAACAATTCGGTTGAATTACGGTCCCTTCGCCTATTTCAGCCGACAAAGAAACGGCTGCTTGTGCTGCCACAAAAGGACGGAAATACCGGGTGAGCTTGTTAAAATCCCGAAACGGATCGTCGGAAATCAATAACGCTTTTCCCTCGGGACAAGGCACTTCTTTGTTAATGAGTACTATGGTAGCCGCCGATTGCAACGCTTTGTCATAATACTTCGGATGGTCAACAAAAACAATGTCTCCTGGCGTTACGACATGAATTTCATTCATCCCTTCCACAGGAAAATCATCGGCTCCCACATATTGGGAATCGATGATGGCTGCAATTTCTTTTAACGAATGCGTTTGCGGGAACTTCATGTGTTATTCTTTTACCCGTTCCAAATAATCTCCTGTAGCAGTATCAATTTTAATTTTATCCCCTTCATTAATAAACAGAGGAACATTGACATTGGCACCCGTTTCAACAGTCGCAGGTTTGGTCGCATTGGTCGCTGTATTTCCTTTCACACCCGGTTCGGCATAGGTTACTTCTAACACGATAGAAGCAGGCATGTCTACCGACAGCGGCATATCGGTTTCGGTGTTAATTTGTACCATTACATTGGTTCCCTCTTTCAAAAATTGAGGCGCATCCAATACCTCCTTGTTTAACGTGATTTGTTCATAGGATTCGGTATTCATAAAATGGTAATCATTGCCTTCGTTGTACAAATACTGAAATGTATGGGTTTCTACTCGAACCACATCGATTTTATGACCCGCAGAAAACGTATTGTCTAATACTTTTCCAGTAGTTAATGATTTTAATTTAGTACGCACGAATGCGGGGCCTTTTCCAGGTTTCACGTGAAGAAACTCAATAATTTTATAAATGTCGTGATTGAATTTGATACAAAGTCCGTTACGAATATCTGCCGTAGATGCCATTTGAATTTATGTTTTAAAATTTAGTTTATTTAATTAATAGGTTCCAGAATACCCTTTCATAATTCCGCGGGATGAGTTACGAATGAAGTCTAAGATTTCATCACGCTCGGGTGAAGCCGCCATTTCAGCTTCAATAATCCCGACGGCTTGCGAGGTATTGTAATTTTTTTGGTATAAAATGCGGTAAATGTCTTGAATTTCGCGAATCTTTTCGGTTGAAAATCCACGACGGCGCAAGCCAACCGAATTAATCCCCACATACGACAAAGGTTCTTTGGCCGCTTTTGTATAAGGTGGAACATCTTTTCGAACCAGAGAACCGCCAGAAATCATGGCATGTTCACCAATATGTATGAATTGATGAATTGCTGCTAATCCCCCAATAATAGCAAAATTACCTACAACGACATGTCCAGCGAGGGCAACGCCATTCACTATGATGACATTATCACCGATATGGCAATCGTGCGCTACGTGAGCGGTAGCCATAATCAAACAGTTACTTCCAATTTTGGTTTGTCCCGAAGCGATAGTCCCTCTGTTGATGGTTACAAATTCTCGAACTGTAGTATTATCACCGATGATGGCTAGTGAATCTTCCCCTCCAAATTTCAAATCTTGGGGTACTGCAGCAATTACGGCACCCGGGAAAATGTTACAATTCTTTCCGATGCGAGCCCCTTCCATAATGGTCACGTTGGAGCCAATCCAAGTTCCTTCGCCGATTTCGACGTTGTTATGAATTGTGGTAAATGGCTCGATTACTACATTCTTAGCAATCTTTGCACCGGGATGCACATAGGCTAGCGGTTGATTCATAGTTTATTGGTTTTTGACGATTTGTGCCATGAGCTCCGCTTCAGCGACCAAACGCCCATTGGCATAAGCGTTGGCTTGCATATGGCAAATTCCGCGACGGATGGGCGAAATCAAATCACATTTAAATATTAACGTATCGCCTGGCAAAACTTTATGCTTGAACTTTACGTTGTCGATTTTCATAAAATACGTTAGGTAATTTTCAGGATCAGGAACAGAGCTTAAAATTAAAATCCCTCCCGTTTGTGCCATTGCTTCTACAATTAAAACCCCTGGCATGACAGGCGCACCAGGAAAATGACCCACAAAAAAGTCTTCATTCATGGTCACATTTTTCAGTCCAACCACATGGGATTCAGACATTTCAATGATTTTATCTACCAATAAAAAAGGCGGACGATGGGGCAACATCTTCATGATTTTGGTCACATCCATCAACGGTTCTTTGTTCAAATCATAAGTAGGCACATGATTGCGTTGCTCTATCTTAATGATTTTAGAAAGTTTTTTGGCAAATTGCGTATTGACGAAATGTCCGGGTTTGTTGGCAATCACTTTCCCTTTGATACGGCAACCGATCAAGGCCAAATCCCCAATAACATCTAGCAGTTTGTGACGTGCTGCTTCGTTGGGGTGATGCAACGTAAGGTTGTCTAAAATACCGTTAGGTTTGACCGAAATATTTTCTTTGCCAAAAGCCTTTTTCAAGTTCTCCATGGTTTTTTCGGAGATTTCTTTATCGACATACACGATGGCATTGTTCAAATCCCCTCCTTTGATGAGTCCGTTGTCTAAAAGCGTTTCTAACTCATGTAAAAAACTAAAGGTACGCGCGCTTGCAATTTCCGCTTTAAAATTGGACATGCTCTTTAGCGTTGCGTTTTGGGTACCCAACACTTTGGTACCAAAATCTACCATAGCGGTCACTTGGTAATCGTCGGCAGGCATTACAATGATTTCGCTACCCGTACTTTCATCGATATACGAAATAACTTCTTTCACCACATAACAATACCGTTCAGCCTCTTGCTCAACGATACCGGCTTTTTCGATTGCTTCTACAAAGTATTTGGAAGAACCATCCATAATGGGCGGCTCCGACTCATTCAATTCAATAATTACATTGTCCAAATCACATCCCACGCAAGCCGCCAAAACATGCTCTGACGTTTGAATTTTTACACCCAATTTTTCAAGATTGGTTCCGCGTTGGGTATTTACTACATAATTGGCGTCGGCTTCAATAACTGGTGACCCTTCCAAGTCCACACGTACAAAAGTAAAGCCATTGTTGACAGGTGCTGGCTTTAACGTCATGGTCACTTCTTTTCCTGTGTGAAGTCCAACACCCGTAAGGGTAATTTCGGTTTGAATGGTTTTTTGTTTAACCATAATACTTGTATTAATTCTGTTTAGCTAAGTTTTTTCTTGAGATTGTCCAATTCGGCCACAATTTTGGGAAGATTACGGAAATGAACATACGATTTATTCCAATCGCCATAATTGAAAGCTGGACTTCCTTGAATCGTTTCGCCGTCGGGAATACTTTTTCCGATACCCGATTGCGCTTGAATCCGTACATTATTTCCAACCGTGATATGGCCTACTATACCCACTTGCCCCCCAATCATACAGTTTTTACCAATTTTGGTTGAACCCGCAATTCCGGTTTGCGAGGCAATTACAGTATTTTCGCCAATTTCAACATTATGGGCAATTTGAATCTGGTTATCAAGTTTTACGCCTTTACGAATGACGGTAGAACCAAGGGTCGCGCGATCGATAGTTGTACACGCTCCTACTTCTACATGATCTTCTAAAATCACATTACCGATTTGAGGAATTTTGCTGAAGGTACCGTCTTCTGAAGGTGCAAATCCAAATCCATCTGAACCGATGATAACTCCGGAGTGGATGGTGCAATGGTTCCCAATTTCAGTTTCAGAGTAAATTCGAACACCCGCAAACAAAATACAATTATCTCCAATGACTACATTGTCTCCTATGAATGAATTGGGATAAATTTTGACATTGTTTCCAATTTTCACATTTTTTCCAATGTAACAAAAGCTTCCCAAGTAAAGATGATCGCCATAGGTAACCCCCTCTGAAATGACGGTGGGTTGTTCAATACCCGATTTCATCAATTTTACTTGATTGTAATACTCCAACAGTTTGGAAAAGGACTTGTAGGCATCTTCCACTTTGATTAAAGTGGTAGTAATGGGTTGTTCAGGCTCAAACGTGTGGTTCACAATCGTGATAGACGCTTGCGTGGTGTAGATATAATTTTGGTATTTCGGATTGGCTAAAAAGGATAAAGAACCCGCGGTTCCCTCCTCAATTTTGGCCAATTTATAGACTTCAATCTGTGGATTTCCAACCACTTCTCCGCCTAAAATACCCGCTATTTGTTCTGCTGTAAATTTCATTCCGACAAAAATATAAAATTTAACAAAATAAGCCGTTTTATCCCAGCAATACTTTCGGATAACATACAAAATACTTGGTCACTGCCTTCGATAAGGCTTTCACTTGAAGGGGTTCTGAAGTATCTTCCAATACTTCTACGGACCGGTCTTTTTTGATGATTCGTATGGGCACACTTTCTTTATTATAGGCAATATTCTTCAACTTGCCTTTAAAAACAAAGTAATCGGTTTCTTTTTCAGAAATAGGATATTGTTGTGTTAATTGGGATTTTAAGTATTGAATTTTTGTCAGTTCAGGCTTTTCTTCCGACATGTCAATCTTCAACAATTCGCGATTGACAATCATTTTACATAGTTCTGCCAACACAAAATCGGTAGAAAATTGCCACGATTTGATAGCCCCCATGACATCATAATCATCCAACAAGGCAAATTGGGTCAGCACTTCCCCATCAAAATCGGTTCGCGCTACTTTATTTTGGAGAAAAAATTGCAACGGAGCGCTGCATGGAAGCACGAGGCCTTTTTGCTTGAGTTCTTTGGCGCGCTTTAAGATTTTTGTCAAAATCAACTCTGCTACGACCGATGTTTTATGCAAATAGGCCTGCCAATACATGAGTCGGCGTGCCATGAGAAACTTTTCTACCGAATAAACGCCCTTTTCTTCTATAACCAAATGATCTTCAGCGACATTCATCATCTGGATCAAACGATCGCTGTTGATGTTTCCTTCGGCCACACCACTATAAAAACTGTCGCGCTTGAGGTAATCCATGCGATCCATATCCAACTGACTGGAAATCAATTCAAGCATAAATTTCCGGTGGTAATCGCCTTTAAAAATTTGAATTGCCAAATCAAGTTGGCCGTTAAAATGCCGATTTAAAGCGTGCATAAATTGCAAAGAAATTTCCTCATGCTGAATTCCCTCTACAATACTGTGTTCCATGGCATGCGAAAAAGGGCCATGACCGATATCGTGCAACAAGATGGCAATGTACAATGCATTTTCCTCTTCGTCGGTAAATTGAACCCCTTTGAATTTGAGCGTTTCTACAGCCTTTTGCATGATGTGCATGCACCCCAAAGCGTGGTGAAACCGGGTATGATGCGCTCCAGGATAAACAAGATACGACAATCCCATTTGCGAAATGCGGCGTAATCGCTGAAAATAGGGATGCTGAATAAGATCAAAAACCAAGGAATTGGGAATCGAAATGAATCCGTAGATAGGATCGTTGAATATTTTAAGTTTATTGGTCGAATTCACACATTTTAAATAAGAGCACAAATATACGTGAAATGCGAAAAAGGGCAATATGAATTGGTTTTGTACTTGAAATTTGAATCATTTAAGGGGCATCCCCAAGCCAATGCCCTTATGTAGAAATTGAAAAAACCTAACTATACGGGCAGTTAGGTTTAGTTTACTTTACTTGATATTTTCACGGCTAGCCCTGATGGTAGCGGCATCCTCACGTAGTTTACGGAGTGAGATACAGCGGACAGCAGGAAATAGCTCCAAAAAAAAATTAATAGGCTATCAATTCCAATAACGCCTTTTCAAAACGTTCCTTGGGTAAGTATTGATCTTCAAGGGTTTTCATAAATGGTATTGCGGTTTCTAAACTTCCCACACGCACAACAGGGGCATCCAAATACGCAAACGCTTGTTCCATAATCAGGGCCGAAATGTCACTTGCAATCCCTCCAAACAACGAATCTTCTTGCAAAATAATGGCTCTGCTGGTTTTTTTAACCGATTGTAAAATCGCTTCGGCATCCAACGGTTGCAGCGTGCGTAAATCCAATAAATCAGCACGAACTTCGGGGTGTTTGTCCAACATTTCTAGGGCCCAATGCACTCCAGCGCCAAACGAAATAATAGTCACTTGATCGCCTTCACGAAGTAAAGAAGCCTTTCCAAAAGGTAACGTATAATAGCCTTTAGGCACCTCTTGGTAAATACTTCGATACAATAATTTATGCTCAAAATACATCACTGGATTAGGATCGTTGATGGCTGTAATTAGGAGTCCTTTGGCATCAAAAGGAAATGCGGGGTACACTACTTTGAGTCCGGGCGTTTTGGTAAACCATGCTTCATTGGTTTGGGAGTGAAAAGGACCTGCTTGGGTACCGCCACCGCAGGGCATACGTACCACGACATCCGACTTTTCGCCCCAACGGTAACGCTGTTTGGCCAGCAAATTGACGATGGGATTAAAACCTGTTGAAACGAAATCGGCAAACTGCATTTCTACAATTGCTTTGTAGCCATTGATGGAGAGACCATTGGCAGCTGATACGATAGCGCTTTCACAGATGGGCGTATTGCGAACGCGCTCTTTACCAAACTGCGCCACAAACCCATCGGTGATTTTGAAAGCCCCCCCATATTCGGCGATATCTTGCCCCATAAGGACCAAATTGGGATGTTGTTGCATCGCTTCGCGTAACGCACTAGAAATAGCATCAATTACGCGAATATTTTCAGTTTCATTAGATGGACTTACTTCTTGATAATCAAAGGCTTCGTATACATCATTTAATTCTTCATTTAAATCAGCTACAAAGTCAGGTTCGGCTTGAGTAATCGCCCAATGCGCATCAATTTCTTGCTTGATTTCTGTACGAAAAGCCTCGTCTTGTGCTTCCGACAGAATTCCTTCCTTTTTCAGAAAGGTTTGGTAGTTAGAAATTGGATCTTTGACAGCCCACAGGTCCATCAATTCTTGTGGAACATATTTGGTCCCACTCGCCTCTTCGTGACCGCGCATACGAAACGTTTTAAACTCCAACAATACAGGACGAGGATTTTCCTGCATTGACGCTTTGAGTTCGCTAATTTTAGTGAAAACGTCCAAAATATTATTACCATCTATAATGTGGCTTTCCATTCCGTAACCCACGCCTTTGTCGGCAAGATTCTCGCAACGGTACTGTTCGTTTGTTGGGGTTGACAAGCCGTACCCATTATTCTCGATGACAAATAAAACAGGAAGTTCCCAAACGGCTGCCACATTTAGGGCTTCGTGAAAATCGCCTTCCGAAGTAGCGCCTTCCCCTGTAAACACAGCGGTGACTTTGCCATTTCTCTTTAACTTATTGGCCAAGGCAATACCATCGGCGACGCCCATTTGGGGCCCCAGATGCGATATCATGCCGATGATTTTATACTCTTGCGTGCCAAAGTGAAAACTGCGATCACGTCCTTTGGTGAAGCCCGATTTTTTACCTTGCCATTGCGAAAAAAGTTTGTGCAAAGGAATGTCTCTTCCCGTAAATACGCCGAGATTGCGGTGCATCGGAAGAATGTATTCGTCCTTATCCAGAGCAGCGGTAATTCCCACTGAAATTGCTTCCTGTCCGATGCCTGAAAACCATTTAGATACTTTTCCTTGACGGAGAAGAATGAGCATTTTCTCTTCGATCAAACGGGGTTTCAGTAATTTTTTATACAAATCCAACAATTGTTCGTTGGATAAATTGTGACGATTAAAGTCCATTCGTTTTGTTTGTGGTTTGTGACGCCAAATGTACTAAAACGATGTAGGATTTCAAGGTGTTTTTCCATAAAAAAAGCACACTTATTTGTGTGCTTTTGAATCGCTTTTATGTAAGTAAGAAATTACGATTTCATAAATCGTTTTACGGTCTTTTGTTGCTCGTTGGTCATGAGTTCAACCCAATACAGGCCTGTTGGCAGTTGTGTTACATCGATGGTGTTGTCAATTAATGGAACGGTGCCTAGTTGTTGTCCATTGGAATTATACAATATTGCTTTTTCTAAGGGCAAGGAACTCTTAACATTTAACATATTTCCTGCGGGATTGGGATAAATCAAGGTTTGCTCCCAAGCGGAACTCAGATCATTGGTAGACAATGCCACTTCAGTTACATTCAGGGTATACGTCACGGTTTGCGGAGAAGGCCAACTTGAAATGTAAATGTAGTACGTTTGACCTGCTGTAACTGAAAAGTTGTTTATCGTACGAGCGCCAGCAGAAACTCCCGTGGCACAAGCCGCATATTGCACTCCGATAGCTGCACAATCGGTGTAGACAAACATTCCTGTCCAACCCAGTGCGTTGGGAATTTCAATTTTAAGAGTTTGACTCACAGAAGGAGTGTAGGCATAAATCACATCATTGCCTCCATGGTAATAATTGCCAAAAGTGGTCGTGGCACAAGTGGGATGCGTTGTGGTTTGCGGGTCGTAATTATCACCAAAATTGGCGGTATTATCCGAAACGGTAAAGGGTAAGGATGAAATGACAATGGGGTTATTGCACAACGACCCCGTTTGTGCAAAACCGAATGTGGTACACAAAAGGAACAAGAAGTAGTTTCGTTTCATAAGGCTAGGTATTAAGGGATTATCCCTCCTAAAGTAAAGGATGTTTTGGGAGGGCACAAGTTTTCTCGATAGGCGACCTATTTTTACCGATAAAATGACCAAAAGGAGATGTTGATAACTTTCGTTTGCAACTGAATAAAAAACTGTACATTTGTGATTGCGCTTTGATTTCACAGCGTTTAAGTTATTAACAAAAAAGGTTTAGTATGCAACAAATTCCAAGTGTTGACTTACGTGATTTCCTGTCGGATGATCCGGCACGTAAACAAAAATTTGTAAATGAAATCGGAAAAGCCTACGAAGAAATCGGATTCGTAGCATTAAAAGGTCATTTTCTTGATGACCAATTGGTGGGAGAATTGTATGATGAAGTGCGTAACTTCTTTACTCTTCCATTGGAAACCAAAGCAAAATACGAAATCCCAGGTATTGGCGGTCAGCGCGGTTATGTATCGTTTGGTAAAGAACATGCCAAAGGACGCTCTGCGGGGGATTTAAAAGAGTTTTGGCATTTTGGCCAATATGTGAGTGAAGGCTCTAAATGGGAAGGCGAATACCCTGATAATGTTATCGTTGAAGAGTTACCCAAATTTAATGAAGTAGGGAAAAAAGCCTATCAAATGCTTGAGAAAACCGGAGTCTATGTCCTTCGCGCGCTCGCGTTACACATTGGTTTGGACGAATTCTATTTTGACAATTACATCAAAGATGGCAACAGTATCTTACGCCCCATCCACTACCCGCCGATTACCGACGAACCCAAAGACGGAGCCGTTCGAGCTGCCGCCCATGGTGATATCAATTTGATTACGTTACTAATGGGAGCTCAAGGAAAAGGGTTACAAGTTCAAAATCATGAAGGCCAGTGGATCGATGCTATTGCACAAGACGATGAATTGATGATAAATGTCGGCGACATGTTGTCAAGACATACCAACAATAAATTAAAATCAACGATTCACCAAGTGGTAAATCCACCCCGTGAATTGTGGGGTACTTCACGTTTCTCGATTCCGTTTTTCATGCACCCTGTAAGCGATATGAAATTGGATTGCTTACCCCAATGTATCGATGAAAAGAATCCGAAATTGTATGAAGACATCACCGCAGGCGATTTCCTAAATGAGCGTTTGGTGGAATTAGGATTGATTAAAAAATAAGGAAATTCAATAATTCCGAAACTAAAAATTCCAAATTCCAATGTACTGTTGGGATTTGGAATTTAGTTTTTAAGCCCTTGATTTTTCAAAAAAACAAAATAACAAAAGTAGGCTCCCATGAGTAACCTAGAAGACCAATTAAAAAAACTTTTTCCCGACCATGTTGCGGCAGATTTCGAACCTGAAGAAGAAAAAGCACACGAATTATTCGTTCAAAAAGAACCCATGATTTGCAAATATGAAAAGCGGAAAGGAAAACCAACCACAATTATTGAAGGATATGAAGGTGAAGATGAAGATTTTAAAATCTTAGCCAAAGAAATCAAAACCAAATTAAGCGTGGGTGGTAGTTTTAAAGATGGTGCAATTATCATTCAAGGCGACTACCGCGATAAAATCATGAACTTGTTAAAAGACAAAGGTTTTAAAGTTAAACGCGTGGGAGGATGAATAGAAATTATGAGTTATGAGTTATGAATTAGGAGTTAATGTGTAAACCTAAATAAGTAATTCAATTTTTTCTAATTCATCAATCACTAGTCACCAGTCACTAATCACCAGTCACTAATCACCAGTCACCCCCGAAGTTTCGGGGCTAATCACCAGTCACTAACCTGCCTGCCGGCATAGGCAGGTCACTAATCACAATAACCGATGATAGCTTCATCCGAATTAATACTCAATCCCGACGGAAGTGTTTACCATTTAAATTTACTTCCCGAACACATTGCTCACGACATCCTCTTTGTGGGGGATCAAAATCGTGTCGAAAAAATCACCCAACATTTTGAGCGCATCGAATTTTCGCAACAAAAACGGGAATTCAAAACGCAAACTGGGTATTTCAAAGGCAAACGCATAACGGTGATGTCCACCGGAATTGGTCCCGACAATATTGACATTGTCATGAATGAGTTGGATGCCTTGGTCAATATTGATTTGGCTACGCGAACCGTGAAAGACGAATTAACGTCGCTAAATATCATTCGAATCGGCACCTCCGGTTCGTTGCAAGCCGACATTCCCGTCGATAGTTTTGTCATGAGCCAATACGGATTAGGACTTGACAATATGCTTCGCTCCTATTTAATTGATGACATCTCAGAAAAAAATATTGAAGACGCATTTATCCAACAAACGAGTTGGGACTTGCGAAAGGGTCGGCCCTATGTGATCAAGGCTTCTGAAACCTTGGTAAAACGTATCGAAAGTGACCAAATCTACAAAGGCTTTACGGGTACAGCAGGCGGATTTTACGGTCCTCAAGGCCGGGTTTTGCGTTTGCCTATTCAAGACGCTGAACTCAATACAAAAATGGATGCCTTTGAATTTGAAGGAATCAAAATGACCAATTTAGAAATGGAAACGGGGGCTATTTATGGCTTAGGTAAACTTTTAGGACATGAATGTTTGTCCTTAAATGCCATCATTGCCAACCGTGCCAATGGGACATTTAGTGCCGATCCCTACAAAGCAGTTGACGCGTTAATTGAATACACCCTCCATAAATTGGCGTAATCCTAATTTGGAGCTATTTCCCGCTTTCGCCTTTATCTCTCCGCTAAAGCTTCGAGGATATCGGCTCTATCGGGGCTAAAACTAACCGAAATGATACAACGTTTAGAAACCGAAAGACTGTACATGCGTCCCTTCAAAACCGCCGATGCTGCCGATTTGTTTGCCATGGATAACAATCCGAAGGTACACATATATTTATGGCAACAACCCACGCTTGACCAGGAAGAATCGGTTAAAACTATTGCGTATATTTTGGAACAATACCATCGCAACCAAATTGGACGATTTGCCACTTTTTTAAAAGAAACCGATGAATTTATTGGGTGGACAGGAATCAAATTTATCGACGATCATGTTGAAAATGGGCATACGAATTTCTATGATTACGGGTACCGTCTTCCCGAAGCGTATTGGGGCAAAGGGTATGCTACCGAAGCTACCCTTAAATGGCTTGAGTTTGGTTTTCAAACGATGAATATTCCAATGATGCATGCGTATGCCCATCGTGAAAATGGTGCCTCAAACCACATATTACATAAAACAGGGTTTATCTTTCAAGCAACTTACCCTGATCCTGCAGGTGTACTTTGGAATTGGTACGCTTTCAATAATCCCACATTAAAACCATGAAATCTATAAAAATTGTAGGAGTTCCCGAACATTTTAATATGCCTTGGTACCAAAGCATCACCAATGGTGATTTTGAGCGTGTTGGTATTGATTTACAATGGACCGATATCCCTGAAGGTACGGGAAAAATGTGTCAAATGCTCCGCTCTGGCGAGACCGATGTAGCGGTCGTTTTGACCGAAGGCATGGTCAAGGATATACTCGGAGGGTGTCCCGCCAAAATAGTGCAAGTGTATGTTGCTACTCCCCTCCTTTGGGGCATTCATGTGGATGGAAAATCTGCATTTCAGGATATTTCCAACCTACAACATACTACCGCGGCTATTTCGCGTTACGGGTCGGGTTCGCATTTGATGGCGTACGTTCATGCGCAACAACAAGGTTGGGATACTGCTACTTTACAGTTTGAAATCGTACATACCCTAGACGGCGCCGTGGATGCCTTACAACAAGGAACCGCTGATTATTTTATGTGGGAGCGTTTCATGACCCAACCCTTAGTCGATGCTGGCGTTTTTCGTCGCCTTGGTGTTTGTCCCACCCCGTGGCCTTGTTTTGTGATTGCGGTTCGCGATGAAGTACTCGCCAATGAAAAAGAGGCAGTACGTTCAATCGTAAATACAATCAATGCCAAAACAACACATTTTAAAGAACAAACCCAATTGGTAGCCCAACTCGCACAACGTTTTCATCAAAAAGAGGAAGCGCTTCAAGCTTGGCTCTCCTGCACTGAGTGGAGTCAAAATCCGTTGTCAGAAAAAGAATTTGAGTTGGTTCAAAATCATTTGTGGAACTTACACCTTATCGATAAAAAAGATACCTTTGCTACCGTTGTAAACATACTGTAGTAAGTCCTTCAATGACAAATCCTTTCTTTTCGCGTTTCCGTCAATGGCAAGAGAAACTCGCGATTCCCAATCCTTGGGATAAAGTCATTATTGGGGTACTCAACCTACTGCTTACGATTCCTATTTTTTTAATTCTGCATCAAAATATTACAGATCCCGAATGGCCGTTAGCGATTGATCGTGTGGGACTATTATTGCTAATTTTAGCAGTATTTCAATGGATTTTAGTACGCCTTCGAAAAGTAATTTTTATAAGTATTGCGGGCTATCTCCTTTTTTTGATTTGGGGCACCTTGGTGGGGGGTTACGGATTCCAAAATGTATTTGAAGAATATCAATCGATGCTCTATGCCATGGAGGAAAGTCCATTTCCGCAGGATATTGTGATTGATCGGTTGCTTCCTTTTCCTAACAAATCCAAAATCATCAAAGCCATTGATTATGACCATCCGCAGGTGCGCAACTTTGCCCTAAAAGCGATTAATACCCATTTTAAATCGGTTCAAGGGTATCAGGATTATCAGACCCTTATTCAGTGTTTTGCTGTTTTTAAAGAAATCAATTCCCAGTGGAATTATGTTCACGATCCTGTAGGACACGAATATATTGCACGAGCCGACGAATCGCTTAAATACCTTTCGGGCGATTGTGACGACCATTCCATTCTTATGGCGGCAGCAGTTAAATCGATTGGAGGCATTCCACGATTGATTCATACCCCGGGTCATATTTACCCTGAATTGTACATTGGTACACGAAAAGACATGGAAACCGTCAATTATTTAATTAAAAAAGTGCTTTTCCCCAACGAAAGTCAGCACAAAGCCGTGCATTATCACATCGACGAACGGGGCAATGTGTGGTTAAACTTGGATTACACTGCCAAATATCCGGGGGGTCCATTTATGAAAGAAGAAATTTTAAGTGCTTTGACGTTGAATTAAGTGGTCTCGGCTAAAATATTTAGTATATTAGCCCTATAAATTCGAAACTATGCGCAAATTAGTTATACTCCTACTCCTTTTTAGTTTTGGTTATTCTTGGTCGCAAGAGCAAACCTCACCCTTAGTAGATAAGAAAAATGAATTTCGTGTTGATGTCCTTCAGGCCTTAGCGTATGGTAAAATTAGTATTAGTTACGAGCGATTTTTCGTGGGCAGTTTTTCTGTAGGCGTCAATGGTAATTTCTCCAATAGTGCACGAATTGAGGAGGATTACAACAACGGATTTCGGAACAATATTCCACGGTATGAAATTAATCCGTATGTACGCTACGCGCTTTCTAAGAGTAAAGCACGGTACTATTTTGCCGAAATTTTTGCCTCAGCCAATGGGGGTGATTTTAAAGAAATTGTTCGAGAAAACAGTGGCGGAAATGGATTTTATACCATCAAAGAAACCCAATACAATGATTTTGCTTTAGGAGGAAGTTTAGGGTATAAAATGTATTTCAAAGACGCCTTTGCTTTGGAGGTCCTCGTCGGATTTGGCTCCAATCTTACCAATAAAGAAATGAGTCCCGATGTGATTAGTCGTGTAGGTATTAATTTAGGGTATCGTTTTTAATGTTCAAAGTCATGAAAAAAATTGTTTTACTATTTCTTAGTTTTTTTGTCGTAAGCCTCAGCAGTTGTGATACCAACGATGATGATTTTTACAATACCGAATATGTTCGTGTTAATGGACTGGTCACTATTGAAACCCAAGCCAATTATGCTGTAGGGGACAAAATTACGGTCAATTGTGTCGTAGATCGTTTGGTAAATGAGTTGGGACAAAGTACACCTTTGGACATACGAAAAACGACAAATAATGCACCTTCCTTAACCTTTTCATATGTTTTAGAAAAACAAAGTGGTTCTGAATGGATTCCTGTTTCGGTGCCTGCAAATCAAATGGATGTAAGCAGTGGACAGCTCCAAAATGTTGGCTTTTATTTAGCTACAGCACCCTATAATTCCACTCAAGACGCCTATGTATTTAGAGCCGGCTTGCCTTTGTTGAGTTCGGGTACGTACCGCTTGAGTTATGGGTACAATAGTGAAGAAACAGATGTTGTAGAATTGCGCTCCAATTCGGTATCGGATGCAATAACTTTGCTGATTTACACCACTTCTAATGCGTTGAACAACAGCGGCTTTTATACCTTTACAGTCAACTAATTACCACCTAATTTCTTGATTGTGATGCTTTAAGAGATAAGCATTTGTTTGACTAAAATGACGATTTCCAAACCAAAGTCCGCGATTGGCACTCAGTGGCGAAGGGTGTCCTGATTCGAGCACCAAATGGCGCGATCGATCAATCCATTGTCCTTTCTTTTGGGCGTAACTCCCCCACAATAAGAAAACCAGATTGTTTTTTTCATTGGCGAGTTTTTGAATCACTGCATCCGTAAATTTCTCCCATCCTTTTCGCTGGTGACTTCCTGCTTCATGCGCTCGAACAGTCAGAATGGCATTCAACAAAAGTACCCCTTGGGTTGCCCAATGCTGAAGACACCCCGATTGTGGCACAGGAATGCCTAAATCGGACGCTAATTCTTTAAAAATATTGTGCAACGAGGGCGGAAACGGTAGGGTATCAGGAACAGAAAACGACAATCCATGTGCCTGTCCCAATCCATGGTAGGGATCTTGCCCGATAATGACCACTTTGGTATTGTCAAATGTACAATGGTCAAAAGCAGTAAAAATTTGCGCAACGGGTGGAAAGCAAAGGTTATGGCTGTACTCCTCTGAGATAAAACGGTTTAAATCCTGAAAATAAGGTTTTTCTATCTCTTCTTGAAGTAAAAAAGACCAGGTAGACGGCACACACAACATTTCTTAATTTTTTATCAAAAATAAGGAAAAAGTAAAGGATAGGCACGGTTGACTTTGTACCTTTGATTGGTTGAATTTTATTATGATTGCAATTACAGAAAAAACGCGAAAAGATCTCGAATTTCACACCGTTTTGGAAACTATTTCTCAATACTGTGTCACTGAATTAGGGTTGGAAAAGGCGCAACAAATAGCCCCTTTTTCAAATAAAGAACAATTGATGGCTGCGTTGCACCAAACTTCGGAGTATGTTTCCTCGTTTTCAAACAATAATGCGATTCCCAACCATGGGTTTGAAACCCTTTCGTCCGACATACAAATGCTTTCAATTGAGGATAGTTTCCTTGAAGTAGAAAGCTTTCGAAAAATGGCAGCGATTTCAGAGACGGTCAATACCCATTTACTCTTTTTAAAAAAATTCAACACCTATTATCCTTCGCTCCATCATTTGGCTTCGGAAGTAGAATTCACCAAAGTCATTATTCAAAAAATTGAAGCTGTCATTGACAAATATGGTGTTATTCGTGATAATGCCTCTCCCGATTTGGTTAATATCCGTCGGAATATCAACATGGTGCGCGGTAAAGTGAACCAAAGTTTTGGACAAGCTTTAGTCCATTACCAAAGTTTAGGCTATTTGGATGATATCAAAGAAACAGTAGTTGAAAACCGCAGAGTATTGGCCGTCTTGGCCATGTACCGCCGTAAAGTCAAGGGTTCGATCATGGGCAGTTCAAAGACGGGAAGTATTGCCTACATTGAGCCCGAAGCAACATTGAAGTATAGCCGCGAATTGAATCAATATGAATACGAAGAGCGGGAAGAAATCGTACGCATTTTAAAACGTCTTACTTTTGAGATTCGCCCTTTTGCTGCATTGCTCCATCAATATCAGGAGTATTTGAGTACCATAGATGTCATTCATGCCAAAGCTCGATATGCCCAGTTAATTCAGGGTGTACTTCCCAACATCACCGAAGAGAAACGTATTTTTTTACGGGAAGCTTACCATCCGATTTTGTATGTGACCAACAAAAGGAAAAATGAAGTTACCTACCCTCAAACCCTAGAATTGACCCAAGACAACCGTATTATTGTGATTTCTGGACCCAACGCTGGTGGGAAAACGATTGCTTTGAAAACGGTGGGACTCTTGCAATTGATGTTGCAATCGGGTATTCTCATTCCAGTACATGAACGCAGCGAGACTTTTTTGTTTGATCGTATTTTAACCGATATCGGAGATAATCAATCGATTGAAAATCATTTAAGTACCTACAGTTATCGGTTGAAAAACATGAATTACTTTCTAAAAAAATGCAATGCTAAAACCCTGTTTCTTATCGATGAGTTTGGTACAGGTTCTGATCCTGATTTAGGAGGGGCATTGGCAGAAGTATTTTTGGAAGAGTTTTACCATCGGGAAGCTTTTGGGATCATCACAACGCACTATACCAATTTAAAAATACTAGCCAACGAATTGCCGTGTGCGACCAATGCCAACATGTTATTTGATGAGCAATCGTTGGAACCACTTTATAAATTACACCTCGGTCAAGCAGGAAGCAGTTTTACCTTTGAAGTGGCCCAAAAAAATGGAATTCCTTATGGATTGATTAATCGGGCAAAAAAGAAAGTAGAAGGCGAGAAAGTTCGCTTTGACAAAACCATTGCCAAGCTTCAGAAAGAGCGGAGCCGTATGGAAAAAACGTCGGAAAACCTCAAAGAAGAAGAAAGTAAAGCACGGGAAGAAAGCAAACGTTTAGAGCAAACCAATAAAAAAATTCAGGAAAAATTGGAGCGCTATCAGGAAATGTATGATGCCAATCAGCGGTTGATTTATATGGGACAGAAAATCGATGATATTGCAGAGAAATATTTTTTGGATAAAAATAAAAAAGTGCTGATTGGAGATTTTCTTAAATTTGTGGAAATTGAAAATTCAAAGCGTAAAAAAATCAGCGCTAAAGAGAAAAAACAAAAAGAAATCGTTCAAAAAAAGGTGGTTGCCGAATTGAATGTTGCCGTAGAATCCATTCGAACTGAGAAAAAGGAAAAGAAGATCAAAGCCCAACAAGAGGCCAGCGCCAAACCCAAAATGACACTTCAACTGGGAGATCGTGTTCGGATGACCGATGGAAAAGCGGTGGGGACATTGGATAGTATTGAAAAAAATAAGGCTACTGTAAATTACGGACTTTTCACGTCCAAAGTAAGTCTCGAGATGTTGGAATTTGTAGAACGACCCAAAAAATGATTTCCCTACCCGATTCCAAAAAACTAATCCTCTACGATGGACATTGTGTGTTATGCGATTATTGGGTTCGTGTGCTCTTGCGTCATGATAAAAAAGAAGTGTTTTACTTTACGGAACTTCAATCTGAAACCGGGAAATCAGTTCAAAAATATTTAGGGATTGAAAATCAAAAGGTGGAGAGTATTATTTTGTATATCCCCAAAAAAGCGTATTATCTCAAATCTACAGCCATTTTTGAAATAGTAAAATCATTACCTTGGTTTTTTTACGGGATATTGATTTTTAAAATTCTTCCTCATGTTGTTACAGACAAAATGTATACAATCGTTGCTAAAAATCGCTATAAATGGTTTGGCCGAAAGACAACCTGCGGTTTAATTGACGTGAGTTGGCAACATCGGTTTATATGACAATTATCAGCTCTTTTCTTTTTTTATCCCCATACCTTTACGTATAATTTAAAAAAAGAGAAAAGATGTTAAATCGAATTTTACCGCTGTATTCATGGGATAACGGTGCCTTTGTTATGATTGTCCTATTTGGCCTTGTCATTATCGGTTTGGTGGGAGCCGTGATGCTTATGGCCTCGGGCGCTAAAAACAAAAAAGACTAAGCAAAAGCTTAGTCTTTTTTTATCAAGTAAGATTTGTAATTAATAATTTATTGCTTGATAATTTTGTGTGTTGCTGAACCATTTTCAGAAACAATATTTAAAATATATGCGCCGGGAGCTAGGTCAACCACATTGATTTGTGCTTGAGTTGCAGCTTCCATGCTAGCCGTTTTTACTACTCTTCCGTTGATGTCTGTGATGGTGTAAGAAGTAAATGCTGAGGGAGAATTCACATTGAAAACATCAGAGGAGGGATTCGGGAAAACTGTAAGAGTACCCTCAGAAGTAATTTCGGTAGTATTTAATAATGTATCTGTATTTGAAGCACGAACAACCAAATTGTCCATTACCATAGTGGTCGATTCAGAGTTAGGTGCAGCAGTTGTATTTCCTGAGAAGGATACAAAATCAATTTCAGCTGGATCAGTAGCAGTAGAACTTCCGACTACGCTAACACCTGCAGCTGCAATGCCTGGCCCTTTGATGAGTACTTGACGCGTTGTAACATTGTATGAAACCCCGATTCTACTAACCGTATTGGCGGGTAATTGAATACCTGGAGCAGCAGCTAAACTATAATTGTAGTTCCCCACAGGATTTCCAGCAGGTGTAGAATACGCTACTAAAAACAACTCACGCGTTGCCGCACGTACTACAAAACCACCTAAAACGCGATCTCCTGCAGCATTAAAAATATACACACCAAAAGTATTGCGACTTGTAGAGGTTCCATCGCCAGGATTGATATCGACCTCCAATTCAATGATGTTGTTTCCTGAGGTACGGGTTGCCCATATGCCAGGGAAAGTATCTTGCCAAACAAAGCGAGATCCATTATTACCATTGGGACCAAGTAGTGAAAGAGCTAAATCTCCAGCTCCAAGTGACACAATCTGTGCATTTGTTACAGCAGCGTTTGTTGATGTTGTAGGGGCTGCACCATTGGATGCAAAAAAGAAATAGTCACCTTGACCAGGTGTAGCGCCAGTAATGTTATCGCTAACATTACCTACCGTTAATCCATTAAAGTCTTCTGTTAGCAGAACTTGTGCTTGTAGCGCAACGGGTAACATTAAAACTGCGAGTAATACTTTTTTCATTGATTTATTTTTAAGTTTGTACAAATTTAGGAAAAAGTCTTGAAAATGAAAGATTCCCTTAACATTTTTTTATTTTTCCCATTTCCCTACCACACTTGTAGCTAATGCATTCCCCAACACATTGGTTGCACTGCGAAACATATCACAAAAATGATCGATGGGTAAAATTAAAGCAATTCCCTCGACAGGAATATCAAACATACCGCAAGTGGCTGCCACCACTACCAAACTGGCCCGAGGAACACCCGCAATTCCTTTACTTGTGAGCATCAGTACCAAAAGCATGGTCATTTGTGTAGGTAAATCAATATGCATTCCCGAAGCTTGTGCAATAAACAAACTGGCAAAAGTCATATACATCATACTGCCGTCCAAATTAAAGGAATACCCCAACGGCAACATAAACGAAACAATTTTATCTTTTACGCCAAAACGCTCCAACTCTTCCGTCAGCTTCGGAAAAACGGCCTCCGAACTTGTGGTCCCAAACGCAATGGCCAAAGGTGAGGTAATGCGTTGTAATAATTCCTTTAATCTATGGCGCAAAAAGAGATATCCTACGACTAGCAACAACAACCATAACGACCCAATACCTACGAGAAAAGCTGCCAAAAACTTGGTATACGTAAATAACAAATCGCCTAAATCTTTCGTAGCAAATACCGCGGCAATTGCACCAAAAACGCCAAAAGGAGCAAACTTCATCACATAGTTAACCATTTTCAAAATGATGTGAGCGATTTTATCCAAAACCTTAATAACCGGTTCAGTATACGACCCCATGGAGGCGGCAGCGAGTCCAAAAAAGATAGAAAAAACAACGATTTGCAAAATTTCATTGGTGGCCATCGCCTCAAAAACACTTTTGGGGATAATGTGTTCAATAAAATGTTGTGCTGAAAAGTCTTGGGTTTTCTGAGTAACTTCTTGCGCCGCTTCGTGATCAACATCAATCAATTGAATACCTACACCGGGTTCAAAAAAATTCACCCAAAACATCCCGATGAGTAACGAAATCAATGAGGCTGAAAAAAACCACCCCATGGCTCTCCCACCAATACGCCCTACCGATTTTAAATCGCCCAATTT
Source organism: Flavobacterium sp. (assembly GCF_027533505.1). Taxonomy (GTDB): domain Bacteria; phylum Bacteroidota; class Bacteroidia; order Flavobacteriales; family Flavobacteriaceae; genus Flavobacterium. The sequence goes on from NZ_JAPZUB010000006.1 coordinate 58,595, forward strand.
TGCTATGCCCACCACCAAGGTTGTAAATACTAGTGGCGCTATAATCATTTGTACAAGGCGAATAAATATGGTAGCCAACATTTTTATATAACCACTGAACGACGCAGCAAAGCTTGTACTGGTGTTATCGTGAATATAAACCCCCAATCCCATTCCGAGAATTAAGGCGATAAAAATTTGAACCGTTAGGTTGGACAACCAAGATTTTTTAACTGTTTCCATGAAAAATTATTTGCCTTGATAGGCATTATGAATAAGATAATAATCGGCTAAAACTAAGGCAGCCATTGCCTCAACAATGGGTACTGCTCGAGGGACCACACAAGGATCGTGGCGTCCTTTACCGTGTTGGATTTCGATACGCCCATCGGCTGTAAGTACTTCTTGTTCTTGAATTAACGTAGCCACAGGCTTGAAAGCAACTCTAAAATAAATATCCATTCCATTAGAAATACCTCCTTGAATTCCTCCCGACAGATTAGACCGGGTACTCCCATCGGAATGGTAGGCATCGTTATGCGCGCTTCCTCGCATTCGTGCCCCACAAAATCCACTGCCATATTCAAACCCTTTTACGGCATTGATCGACAGCATGGCTTTTCCGAGTTGTGCATGTAACTTATCAAAAATAGGTTCACCCCACCCTATGGGGACATTTTGAATGACACAAGTAACAGTTCCCCCTATCGTGTCGCCCTCTTTTCGTATTTCTTTGATGAGCGCTTCCATTCGCTCGGCAGTTTCTGGATCGGGACATCGCACAGGATTGGATTCGGTAAGTGAAAAATTCAAAGCTTGATACGGTTTTTCAACAAAAATATCCCCTACAGAGGACACAAAAGCATTAATTTTTACTTGAGGAAGCATTTGTTTGGCCAAAGCCCCAGCGACCACTCGACATGCAGTTTCTCGAGCCGAACTTCGTCCTCCTCCCCTATAGTCGCGAATTCCATACTTTTTTTCATAGACATAATCGGCATGACTCGGACGGTAGGTGTCCACCAAATGAGTGTAATCTGCCGATTTTTGATTGGTATTGGGAATGATAAAACCAATAGGCGTCCCCGTCGTTTTCCCTTCAAAAATTCCCGATAAAAATTGTACTTCATCCTCCTCTTTTCGTTGGGTAACGATTGCTGATTGTCCCGGCTTTCTCCGTTGCATTTCGTTTTGAATAGCCTCAAAATCTAAAGCAATTCCCGCCGGAAAACCATCAATGATACCGCCCAAGGCTGTACCATGCGATTCGCCAAATGTAGTTAGGGTTAATAAAGTTCCAAAAGTATTTCCAGCCATACATCCAATTTGAACAAATATAAAACTTAATTTTGGCATGGTCTTTTGATTCAAGCACAAAAATTTTCACTCATTCTATATTTTAAAACGTACCCAAACCAACCTCTTTGTTAAATTTTTCTTTTCATTGGAATTGGTGTAAAATAAATTCAATAAGTTTATGTCTAAATTTTGCTGTTCTCCCGATAAAAAATCTAAGATGTACACTATTAGGTTCATTTATAAACACTCAAATGTCTGTGTCATGAAAAAAATTATTGTTCTTTTTCTAGTAATCATTTGTAATCCCGTATTATCTCAAGAAAACACCAATAAAAGCACTGACTTGTCGGTGTCTTACACCATGGTATATAAAAACCATATAAATGCAAAAGCAACGCAAACGGCGAACACGACTTTGATTGTCAAGGACCAAGAGTCGTTGTTTACTTTTGAGGGCATGATGAATTTTAATCGAATTCAGAAAGAGAGAGCTCTTGTTATGGGTGATTTATTGATGAATAAGATGCCGGTTCATTTTTTGATTAAGAGCAAAGGCGATCAGGTTGAACATTTTGAAACGATTGGAAGTGATTCGTATTCGTTTAAAGAAAAGATCAATCACTCCTGGAAATTAATCGATAGTGACACCCTTATTCATGGCTTTGTGTGTAAAAAAGCAGTATTAAACTATGCGGGTCGTGAGTGGAATGCATGGTACACGCCTGAAATCCCAATTGCTGTTGGACCCTACAAATTCCATGGACTCCCGGGTTTAATCATGGCCATAAATGACCGAGAGCATGTTTTTAGTTTTATCGCCAATGAAGTCAAAAAAGGGCATTTCGTTTTTGATTCAAAAATTGAAGATTATTTTATTAAAGACGGCGGTAAACCCTTTGAAAGTATCAACAAAGATGAATTTTACAAGATTCGAAAAAAGTTTAGCGAAATGACCGTTAATGAAAAAATCAAGTATTCCAATCGCGATGAAGCAGCTATTCCTGAAATCATTATTCAAGGGCAGCAACAAAATTCTCCAAGATTAAATACGAACGCGAACAAGAAAAATTATATTGAGCGTATCGAATGATTTTAAAAAACTACTTTTTTTGGCTTTAGTCTAAATAATATATTTATTATATTTGCTTTATGAAAGACAGTATTTTATCCCAAATATCGGAATTAAATCAGGAAGATAAATCCCGATTATACAAAGTTATTGAAGGCTTTTTGTTTGATAAT
>NZ_JAPZUB010000052.1 GCF_027533505.1 Flavobacterium sp.
GTTCACAAATTGGTGTCAAAGCAAACATATCGAAATAAAATATACACAACCAGGAAAACCTATGCAGAACGGTTATGTAGAGCGATTCAACAGATTCTATCGCGAAGACATACTGGATGCATACTATTTTAATGATATCTAACGACTAATGTCCAACGACTCTTCATTTGCGGTTGAGAAGAAAGAAGAAAGAAGAAAGAAGAAAGAAGAAAGAGGAAAGAGAAAAGACCGTTTCAGGCTATTTTGAATTATAAATTTTAAATGGGCGTTCTAAGACGTACTCCTTGACTAACGACTAATCACTAGTTACTAGTTACCCCCGAAGTTTCGGGACTAGTCACTCTTTCGTCTAACGACTAAAAGTGCACCATGTTGTATTCACTTCCTTTCCCTCAGAACGCCCTCGGCCTTATAGAAAAAAGAGCAAAGAAGCAAGATCAAAGACTTACTTTGGGAAGTGAGAAAGCTAATAGCAGAACACTGATCCCGACCCTTAGGGGCTGAACACTGACTGCAAAAATGAATTACTACTTTGTGACTTACGACTCTCCTCCGTCAAGACAAAAAGTAAAGAGTTCATCAAAAATTAGATAACTATATCAATGTCAATGTCAATGTCAATATCAATGTCAATGTCAATATCAAAATTCAACAATCACCAATCACTAATCACTAATCACTAATCACTAATCAACAATCGTCAATCGTTAATCTAAATCCTCCCTTTGGGGGCTTGGGGGCTCCGCAAAAACACATAATACACCGGCACGCCCAAGGCCACAATCCCTAAGCCTAAGCCCGCGTTACGGGTGTCGTAAATCAGTAAGGCCATGCAAATTGACGCCGTAATCAACATATACAATAGGGGTACAAAGGGATAGCCGAATGCTTTGTACGGTCGTTCCGCGTCGGGTTCTCGCTTACGCAAGATAAAAAGTCCGCCGATCGTCAAAATATAAAACAATAAGGAAGCAAAGGTAGCATAGGTGAGTAAATCCCCATACTTACCGGTTAGGCACAGAAAAGAAGCCCAAATCGCTTGTACCCACAACGCCCGTGCCGGCACTTCTTTGTCATTGAGTTCGCCTGCTTTTTTAAAAAACAAACCGTCTTGCGCCATGGCATAAAACAAACGACCGCCACTCAAAATAAGGCCGCTATTACACCCAAACGTCGATACCATAATCAAGCCTGCCATGACCAACACGCCTACGTTGCCCATAATCACACTGGCCGCAGCCGCCCCTACTCGATCTTCGGCGGCAAACATAATCCCACGCTCCATCACCGTGGCACCGTCGGGAGAACCGTTGAGGGGTAATAAAGACAAATACGCCACATTGGCCAACAAATAGATAATGGTTACAATCAAGGTCCCCAAAAACAAACTGCGGGGAATATTGCGCTTCGGATCTTTGATTTCGCCCGCGATAAACGTCACATTATTCCACGCATCACTGGAAAACAACGGATTGATAATGGTTGCGCCCATGACACCCAACAACGCCACGCCACTCAATAGGGAAACCGTGAGCGTACCGTCGTTTTCCACCGTTTTTTGGGCCTCCCAAGCTGTAGCAAAGTTTGCCGACAACACCTCCGACTGTAATCCTACGTACAACCCGAGAATGATTAAGGCAAAAAGCGCAAGTAATTTAGCCGAGGTAAACACCAATTGGATAATCTTCCCGTTTTGAACGCCACGGGTATTGATGTAGGTCAGTAAAAAAATACTGAGTATCGCCAAGATTTGCTTGTTGGTAAATACAAAACTTTCGTAGGCAAAAATCTTTTGTTCCAACACCGGAAAAAATACCGCCGTATAATTGGCAAACGCCACCGCAACCGCCGCAATCACTCCTGTTTGTATCACCGTAAATACCGTCCAACCGTAAAGAAAGGAAACCAACTTGCCATACGCCCGTTGGATGTACACAAACTGTCCCCCCGCATTCGGCATCATACCAGCCAACTCCCCATAACTCAACGCCGCCGACATCGTTAAGAGTCCGGTGACCAACCATAAAACCAAGATCCAGGCGGCCGAACCCACATCGCGAGCCATGGCCGAAGTGACTAAAAATATCCCCGACCCAATCATCGATCCCGCTACCAAACTGGTCGCATCAATGAGTCCGAGCGTACGTTTTAATTCGTGTTTTTCCATAGTATATTTTAGACGTTAGACTTTAGACGTTAGACTTTAGACGTTAGACTTTAGACTTTTGACTTTAGTCGTTAGACTTTAGACTTTAGTCGTTAGTTGTTATTAAGTTTCATTTTCAAATTTTCAAATCAACAAATCTTCAAATCTTCTTCGCCTCATTCCAATACACATCCATTTCCGCCAAGGTCATATCGGCTAGGGATTTTCCCATAGCGTTGACCTTTTCTTCCAAATATTGAAAGCGTTTGATAAACTTTTTGTTGGTGCGCTCCAAGGCATCTTCGGGATTAACATTTAAAAACCGAGCGTAATTAATCATCGAAAACAGCACATCGCCAAACTCCGATTCGATACGGTCTTGGTCCCCTGTAGCCACTTCTTCTTGCAATTCCTGCAATTCCTCTTGCACCTTTTCCCAAACCTGTTCGGGTTGCTCCCAATCGAAACCAACCCCTTTCGCCTTATCTTGTATCCGACTGGCTTTCACCAGCGCAGGTAACCCTTTGGGCACACCTTCCAGCACCGATTTCTTCCCCTCTTTCAACTTCAATTTTTCCCAATTGCGTTTCACTTCCTCCTCATCAGCCACGACTACATCGCCATAAATATGCGGATGCCGATGGATGAGTTTGTCACCAATTTCGTGGGCCACATCACCAATATCAAACGAGGCGGTTTCGCTGCCAATCTTCGCATAAAAAACAATATGCAAGAGGAGATCGCCCAACTCTTTTTTAACTTCTTCTAGGTCGTTATCGAGAATGGCATCGCCCAATTCATAGGTTTCTTCAATAGTCAAATGACGTAAGGACTGGAGGGTTTGCTTTTTATCCCAGGGACATTTTTCCCGTAAATCGTCCATGATATCGAGCAATCGGTTGAAGGCTTGCAGTTGTGCTTCGCGGGTATGCATAGAATTCGGTTTGGGGTAAAAATAAGAAATCCCGACCGTTAAATCGATCGGGATTTTGAATATTTAAATCACCTTGTGGAATTTATTCGCTTTTCTTCGTCGTTTTCTTTTTGGCTTTCTCCGCCGCTACGACTTGTTCTTTGATTTCTTCAGCGTTTTCAACCGTTGGCTCCTCTTTCGAAACCATCCCTTTGGCTTGCAAAATATTGTACCAGTTCAATACTTTTTTGATATCCGACGCATACACGCGATCCTGATCGTAATCGGGCAGCACGGTCTCAAAATAGGCAATCAATTTGGCATTATCCTCTTTGTGGGAAAGGGCCGGTCCTTCGTTTTCCAGTTGTGCAATAGCGCGCAACACCTCTACCAAAGGTTTTTCTTCGGTATAGGTATACATCGAAATCTCCGACAACAAACTCACGTTACTACGCAAGCCTACCGTAATTCGTTTTCCATCCAACAACGATTCGGCAACGAAACCTGAACGGGTTTGTATTTTCAACTCATAAAGCCCGGGCTTTCCAGAAATGGCCAATATTTTATCAATTTTCATACTGAGTGTATTTTTAATGGGGGCAAATATATTTATTTGTTTGTATTAACGTCCTTTTTTGTTGTAAAAACGCATGCGATAATCGGGACGCGCCTTACCATCCATGATATTTTGAAGTTTTTTCTTTATCAACGTACGTTTCAACATGGATATTTTATCGGTGAATAAAATCCCTTCAATATGGTCGTATTCGTGTTGAATCACCCGTGCAATCAATCCGTCGAAAACTTCAGTTTTTTCCACAAAGTTTTCGTCGCAATACTGCAAAGTCACCCGCTCTTTTCGGTACACATCTTCGCGAACATCGGGAATACTCAAACAGCCTTCGTTAAACCCCCACTCCTCGCCTTCCTCTTTAAGAATTTGCGCATTGATAAAGGTGCGCTTGAATCCTTTCAGCTGGGCACTTTCCTCCGCGCTAAGCGATTCACTATCGGCAAACGGCTCGGTATCAATGACAAACAAGCGAATCGGCAGTCCAATTTGCGGCGCCGCCAACCCTACGCCATACGCATTGTACATGGTATCGTACATGTTGTGAATGAGTTCAGACAACTGCGGGTAATCAGGGGTTAGGGTGGCCCCAACCTTTCGTAAAACAGGATCGCCGTAACCAACGATGGGTAAAATCATGGATATGTATTTAAAGATGGGGCAAAAGTAGCAAAAAAAACAGCGCCGATAAAGGATTTATATCATTTTACGGCTCAAGTAATCCTGCAATAAAATGGTAGCGGCTATCTCATCAACCAATCCTTTATTTTGACGTTGCTTCTTCGAGAGTCCACTATCAATCATCGTTTGAAATGCCATTTTTGAGGTAAACCGTTCGTCCACCCGCTCCACGACAATATCGGGAAAGGCCGCTTGAAATTGCACCACAAAAGCAGCTACCAAAGGCGCACTTTCCGAGGGTAAACCGTTCATCTGTTTGGGTTCGCCAATCAACACTTTCCGTACGTCCTCTTTTTTAAAATAATCCACCAGAAAAGGAAACAATTGCGCCGTATCGACCGTCGTGAGTCCCGAGGCAATAATTTGCAAATCATCGGTAACGGCTATTCCCGTGCGTTTGCGTCCGTAATCAAGGGCTAAAATTCGTGGCATGCGACAAAGATACGGATTATTTGGCCGCAGAAAATTGGGCCAATACCGTTTTCCCTTGACGCAGTATTAATTGATCCTTTTGAATAGAATAGGCATCGACTTGCGATAATAATTTGACAAACGTAGCCTCGACTTGATCATCGGGACAGGCCATCTTGGTCGAAATCACCGCGGTAAAAGCCAACCCATCGACCGAGGGCATGATGTACTGCCCTCCGATTTGATTGCAACCCATATACGCGGTAAAACGGGCGTCTTTGGAGAGTAATGTCAGCGTAAATGGTTTTTTGGGAGCGCGAATTTTCTTTTTCAACAAGGTATGCAAACGCCACTCGGTTCCCGCTAAAGCAAAGGCAATAGGGGCGGCAGGCGTAGTACCTTTGACCACGGTAGCTTCTTTGGCCACCAACAATTCCCCAGTTTGTGCATCCTTTTTCATTTTGATCAACCGATAGCGTGACGCTAAATCGCCCGTGATGGGTTTTCCCTGCAAATCCAATTGCTGTAAACTTCCCTCCATAACGGCATACGCATAGGGTCCCCCCTTTTGATTGTCAAGTTGAATCTGCGTTTCATTGGCATTCCAACCATAAGTGCCGCGAACCACAAAAGGCGTTTCCGACTTGCCCAAATAACGGGTGGTCAGGACAAAACGGGTGGTGTCTTGCAATTCCAACAGCGTCTCTATTCCTTCACAATCGGCACAGGGCAAAACCCCTTTGTAAACGCCGAGATAATCCAACGTTTGCTTGGCAGAAATTACGTTCGGTTTCGTTGGGGAAGAAGGTTCCGTTTTGGGCTCTTTGGATGTACAGGAATACAATGAGAACGTAAGGGGAACTAATAGGAAAACAAGGTATCGCATAGGGAAATCATTTTGCGTTCAAAACTAAGTAGATTGCTGAATTATTTTCTTAAAAAATGTGTAAACTTTACTGGGCTGCTCAGCCAAAGGATGGGTATCTTTGTACGATGAATGCATCATATCACCTCATATTTGTGGCTTTTGGACACCGGGATTACCAAAATGAGTTGCTTTGGGCACTGCTGTCCTTGGCGCATGTACATCCCAAACCCGCATTTCACATCCATATTTTCTCCGACGATACGGCGTACCTTCAACCGCAGCTTCCCCTCAAAATAACGTACCATCCGCTGACTCCCGAAGTACTTACCGAAGCCAAAGGACCCAACGATTACCCCTATCGCGTGAAAATCAAAATACTGCAACAGTGCTTGCAACAGTATACAGGGGCATTTCTCTATCTCGATACCGATTGTATACTACTACAACCGCTGACAGCTATTTTTGAGGCTATCGAACGGGGAACGGTATTCATGGATACCAACGAAGGACCGCTGCACAATAATAAAGGGGGTATTGCCCGTAAAATGAAAAAAGTCTTGCGGAAACAGTCCACGTTTCCTTTACCCAACGGCGAAATTGTTCGGTTGAGTGAAGCCTTTGAGGTTTGGAATTCAGGATGCATAGGGGTTTCCAATCGGCATCTCCCGCTCCTACAGCGCGCCGAAGCCTTGATGGATGTATTGTATGCAACCTATCCGCTGTTTAGTATGGAACAAATCGCCGTTTCAGAAGCGCTGCAACACACCGCCTTGGCGGAAACGAAAAATGAGGTGCATCACTATTGGTATTTTAAAGAATTTCGACCGATAATCAATGCTCTTTTGGCGTATTATCCCCACTGGGAACAACGATTAGAGAAAGCACCACAATGGGACCCCCGATTGCTTTCGGAAGGCAAACGGCGTTACAAACAACTCGGATTTTGGGGGCGAACCTACCAAAAAATCCGCTATGGGTACCGTTGGAAAAATCCAGTCTTCCGTCCCTAAAAAACAAACAAACAAACTATTATCTTTGTGACTCAATTTTTACGACATGACAGGATTACAACAAACGATAGAACAAGCGTGGGAAAACCGCGAATTATTGAAAGAAGAAGCAACGCAAAATGCCATTCGGGAGGTAATCAACTTAATCGATGCCGGTACGCTTCGGGTTGCCCAACCCGTGGAAGGCGGCTGGCAAGTGAACGAATGGGTGAAGAAAGCCGTGGTGCTCTATTTCCCAATTCAAAAAATGGAAACCTTTGAAGTCGGTATTTTCGAATACCACGACAAAATGCCTTTAAAACGGGGGTATGCCGAAAAAGGAATTCGCGTAGTGCCGCACGCCGTAGCCCGTCACGGTGCCTATATTGCCAAAGGCGTGATTTTGATGCCGAGTTATGTGAATATCGGCGCCTATGTCGATGAAGGTACGATGGTGGATACGTGGGCAACAGTAGGGAGCTGTGCCCAAATCGGTAAAGACGTTCACTTGAGTGGTGGCGTGGGTATCGGTGGCGTATTAGAACCGTTACAAGCAGCTCCTGTGATTATTGAAGACGGTGCGTTCATCGGATCGCGTTGTATCGTGGTCGAAGGGGTTCGGGTGGAAAAAGAAGCCGTTTTGGGTGCCAATGTCTGTTTGACTGCCTCTACCAAAATCATCGATGTGACGGGTAGCGAACCCGTGGAATACAAAGGGGTGGTCCCTGCGCGTTCGGTAGTGATCCCCGGCAGTTATACCAAGGCCTTTGGAGCAGGAAGCTACCAAGTACCTTGCGCCCTGATTATCGGAAAACGCAAACCCTCCACCGACTTAAAAACGTCGTTGAATGATGCCTTACGCGAGTATGATGTAGCGGTGTAGCGGGGTTTCTCCCGAAATTTCGGGATCAGGTTGGATTCTTGAAAACTAATGTTCTAAATTTCTCAAAAGCTTAGTGGCTCAGAACCGCAGTAGCTATAAAATAGTTTCACGTTAGTCCCGAAAAAAGAGAATTGTACTCTTTGAGCGGAACCATTTAGCATTTAAAATTTAAAATTCAAAATTTATAATAATACGAATGATTCGCTCCTTCTCTCCTCACGAAGTCCTTTTTTGCTTTGCGTTAAAAGCCGAAGCGGCCGAGGTCTTTGAGGGGCAAAATGTTCTCTTCACAGGGATTGGCAAGGTGCAAGCGGCCTATGCGTTGACCAAAGCCATCGCGGCACAACGGCCCAAACTAATCATCAACTTAGGCACGGTGGGCAGTACCCATTTTCCGAAAGGGACCGTGGTGCATTGTACCCAATTTGTGCAACGCGATATGGATGTGCGAGGGTTGGGTTTTAACTTGTATGAGACACCGTTGTCGGGTCTTCCGGTGGTGTTGGACTATGGCGAACCCTTTGCCGGACTCCCTCACGCGGTGTGTGGCACCGGCGACAGTTTTGAAATGGAGCATGCCGAATCGCTGTATACCGTAGTCGACATGGAAGCCTATGCCCTCGCCTACATCGCCCAACAAGAAAACATCCCGTTCCTTTGCCTCAAATATATCTCCGACGGCGCCGACGACAATGCCGCCTCCGACTGGACCGAACAGGTGCACAAAGCCGCGGAAGCCTATGGGAGGATTTTGTTGGGTTGAATAAGCTACTGAGAGGCTGAGCCGCTAAGCTCCTGAGCAATCCATGGATTGAAAAGACAGTTGTGGTCGAACGCCTTCCAACGTCTAACGAATAAAGTCTAATGTCTGCCCACTGAACACTGAACACTGAACACTGAACACTGAACACTGAACACTGAATACTGAATACTGCGATTGCAACTACCTCAACCAACTCTCGACTTACGACTTTTGACTTACGACTTTTGACTTACGACTAAACGCAGCGACTGTCCCGACCCTTCGGGGCTGCGACTTTTTAAACATTAAGGAATTAAGTATACCCACTAAACCGTAAACATTAAGATCCTTAAGCAGGCCATAGGCCGCGATTCTTTACAAACTTAATCCATTGCGTACATCGCGTAACCTTTGCTCCTTTGCGGTTTAAAAAAAGACCAAAGGCCGCGATTCTTTGCATACTTAATCCATTGCGTACTTCGCGCAACCTTTGCACCTTTGCGGTTTAAAAAAAGACCAAAGGCCGCATACTTAGTGCCCTCAAACCTTTGCGCCTTCGTGCCTTCGTGGCAAAGAAAAAAGAAGCAAGAGAAAAGACCTCTTTGGAGTTATTTTAAATGTTGAATTTTAAATTATAAATGGGCGTTCTAACTAACGACTAGTCACTAGTCACTAGCCTGCCTGCCGGCATAGGCAGATCACTATTCCCCCTTTGGGGGTTAGGGGGCCACTAATAACGCTAACGTCCAAAGTCTAATGTCTAAAAGTGCGCCATGTTGTATTCACTTCTTTTCCCTTAGAACGCTACCGGCCTCATAGAAAAAAGCGTGTCTTTTCAAGTCGGTCATGCGTTAAGGAGCAACCCTCATAGCGATAGCGGCTCGGGTTGCGGACCAGCATGACGACGTAGAAAAGTCGCTTTTTTATATGCAGCCTTGACTTTTTTGTTACTTTTTGTGTCAAGACAAAAAGTAAAGAATCCAATAAAAGCAGGATCTCAATACCAATCCAAAAATCAACAATCAAAATCGTCAATCGTTAATCAAAATCCCCCTTTTTTCGCCTACGTTGTTCGCAGTGCTACCGATGTGCTACCGATGTGCTACCGATGTGCTACCGATGTGCTACCGATTATTTACCTTTTTTATCGAGAGCACATCGAGAGCACCCCGAGAGCATCCCAAGAGCATAGTGTGTGAAGAAAGCGCAAAGAAGCAAGAGCAAAGACCCTCTTTGGAGTTATTTTAAATGTTGAATTTTAAATTATAAATGAGCGTGCTTACACGTCCTCCTTGACTAACGTCTAACGACTTTTAAGTTGAGAAGAAAGAGTAAAGAAGCAAGAGCAAAGAAGTGTTGATTGATGTTGAAACTAATTGCTAATCGCTGATAGCTGACCGCTAAAATGACTTACGACTTACGACTTTTTGACTTACGACTTTCTAACGTCCAACGACTAATGTCTAACGACTAATGACTCAAAGCACACCATGTTGTATTCACTTCTTTCCCGTTAGAACGCCCCCGGCCTTATAGAAAAAAGCGTATCTTTTCAAGTCGGTCATGCGTTAAGGAGCAACCCTCATAGCGATAGCGGCTTGGGTTGCGGACCAGCATGACGACGTAGAAAAGTCGCTTTTTTATATTCAGCCGTGACTTTTTTGTTACTTTTTGTTTCAATACAAAAAGTAAAGAATACAAAAAAAACAGGATCTCAAAACCAAAACAAAAAAACCCACCCAAAAATTAAACCCTTGTTTTTAAAAAAAAAAAATTTACCGATAAAAAAAAAAAACCAAAAAAAAAAATAAAAAATTCAACGACATTCTTGGGGGTTTTTTGGTAAAAAAGCTGTATTTTATTTT
>NZ_JAPZUB010000015.1 GCF_027533505.1 Flavobacterium sp.
AATCGTTAATCGTTAATCGTTAATCGTTAATCGTTAATCGTTAATCGTTAATCGTCAATCGTTAATCGTCAATCGTTAATCGTCAATCGTTAATCGTCAATCGTCAATCGTCAAACGTCAATCGTTAATCGTTAATCGTCAATCGTTAATCAAAATCCCCTTTTACCACCTACGTTGTTCGGGGTGCTACCGATGTGCTACCGATGTGCTACCGATGTGCTACCGATTATAACCTGTTTTTATCGAGAGCACATCGGAAGCACCCCGAGAGCATATTGAGAGCATTATGATGAAATATTGAAGAGAAATTCAATATTTTATTGTAATTTTAGTTTTCAAATTCGTATTAAACCCGATTACTCAACACCAAAAATTCGTAGCATTATGGCTTATTTACGCGAAAACCAACAACTCGAAGGCATGATCGGTCCGGTGTATGTGCGTACCCTCAATGGGAAAAAAATCGTACAGAGCAAACCTGTTTACAAGAAAAAAAAGGACAATCCCAAAAAAACGACCCTCGATTTTGGCACCGCCGTGACCCTAGTGAAACAACTGCGGGCACAATTGGATTCACTTTGGAGTCTCGGCGCCGATGCTTATGCGCATCAACGACTTACAGGAGTAATCTATAAAATCATTACCGAGCAAAGCCTAATGCCGACGGGGGGATGGACTACTTCCGGTCAGGACAACCCACGCAATACCTGGGAACTCAATTCCGAATCGCCCTTGTCGCTCCAAGAAGCGGGCGGAATCACTTGGATGCCTACTCCCGAAAGAGCGATTAGTGCTACAGGAACCGTAGCATTGGACGCTTTGTTAAAAAACGAAAATGCATCACATTCCTACACTCTTACCTTTTGGATTTTGGGACAACAAGCCAACGAATGGCAGTTGCAAAACTTTTCGTTCCCAATTCAAAAAGGCATTCCAACACCCGTTGACTTTACGTCTGTACCCTTTCCAGTGGGCACACGCGTTTTCGTTTTTGCCCACCTTCTCCAAATACGCACCACCCCCCAAATACCGTATCCCATCGTCGTTAATGACAGAGTATGGAACCCCTGTTGTTTTCTTTTCACGACAGGAATGTAAAGAAATACCGATGCGGATAAGTAGAAGCCTTGGTAGGGGAGAAAGAGTAAAAAAAGAGGCAAGAAGCAAGAGCAGCGACCTTTTTAGGCTATTTTGAATTATAAATGGGCGTACTAACACGTCCTCTTTGAATAACGTCCAACGACTAATGTCTAACGTCTATTCTTGCCGATGAGAAGAAAGAGCAAAGAAGCAAGAGAAAAGACCTCTTTGAAGTTATTTTAAGTGTTGAATTATAAATGGGCGTGCTTACATGTCCTCCTTGACTAACGTCTAACGACTAATGTCTAACGACTACATAATCAGAAATTAGTGTGTTCGAACAAACGCCGTTATTTTATATATGCGTGATATGATTTCGTTTTTTGGAGGGGTTGGGCAAGGGGTACGGCTGTTACTAGTAGGCGTTTTTAAAAAGCAAATTATTCATCATCATCTTCTTTCTTATACCCTTCATAATAATATGATTGTTCAATTCCTTTGAAGATGACTTCTCTATTTTCAATTTCATCGGTTAAGTTTTGTCCTAATAGAGTTCGTAGTTCTAAATCATTTATTGGACTTCTCTCCATAGCTTGTAAATAAAGTGTTTTATCTACAAACTGCCAGTCAACTAATTTTTTTAGTCTTGACTTTAAAATCAAATCAAGCCAGATTCTCATGGTTCTACCATTTCCTTCCATAAAAGGATGCGCGATATTCATTTCAACATATTTTGAGATTATTTCTTCAAAACTGTTTTCTGGCATTTGTTCAATCTTAATTAAAATTTCATTTAAATAGAGCGCATTTGCAAATCTAAATCCGCCTTTAGATATATTCACAGTTCGAACTTTTCCAGCAAAATCATACAACCCATTAAATAGATAATGATGTATTTGTAATAAGCCTTTTGTCGTTCCGATTTCAATTTTTTGAATGTCATTAGAATCGAACAAGCGAAAGGCATTTTCTATACTTTTTCCATCAATATTTTTCATTAGAAACTATCTATTATTCAAATTCAAAAATACTCTAAATATTTGTCATTTGATTAAAATTGCGGTTCCTTTTTTAAATCAAAATGGCAGCGTTTATAAGGTGTCATACGCTTGCTAGTAACGGCAGCCCGTGAAAAAACTGCACAGTCTTTCCCACAAATATAAGAAAACATAGGAAGAAGAGGAGTTGTTTTTATGTTTTTAAAAATACAGCATTCCCACCGCTTTGGGAGTGAGGAGGCGGGGATTAGCACGGATTACAAATCCGCGCGATCAGGTTGTGCAACAGGTACTATGGTTAACCGTCGTTTTTCTCTTTCATTTTTAGGAAGTTCAACGGAGTCATTACGGCAATTGAAGAGTTTCTGTAATCTTTTACATTTCGCGTGATAATCGCATCTAAGTCTTTTATGTTTAGCGCAGAAGAATATTGAAGAGAATCTTCATAATCAGAGAAATCATTTTTTAATGCCTGAACAATTTCTGTTTTATTTGTTCCAATGATTTCAGTCATTTCTATCAGTGTTTCTATAACTTCAATTGTTTTTTTATGTCCTAAAAATCTTCTAACTATATAGTAAATATTGTTAATACTAACAGCAGACAAAAAGAGTTTGACACTTCCTTGTTCATTGAGTTCAAAAAGCTCACTAGCAGGATTCGCATGTGGTTCTCTGTCGGTGAAAAAATCTAGTACAACATCGGAGTCTACAAAAAGTTTATACTCCATATTTTTTAGAAAGTTCTTCAGTTAAAATTTGTTTGTAGTCAAAATTATCATCAGTTTTGATAATTCCTCTTAACTTTCTAACTTTAGTAGAAAGTTGTTTTTCCTTGATTTTTGCTCGATTTACAGTAACAAACTTGAAATAGTTTTCCACCATTTCTGAAAGGCTTTGTCCTTTTTCTTTGGCGTATACTTTAGCAATTTCAATGACTTCTTTTTCGATTGTCAATGTTAATTTAGTATTCATTGCTTTTCTTTTTCAACAAAAATACGTATTTGTTTTTAATAATACAACACGTGTTTATAATGACAGTTAACGTCATCCCGTGTAAAAACTTCACAGCCTTTCCAACAACTATAGGAAAACCAAGGAAGAATACTAGTAGTTGTTTTGTATCTATAATAATGCAATATTCCCGACGCTTTGGGAACGCGGAGGCGGGGATTATCAGCCCTACAAATTTTAGAGTTTTGAACTACAACTAAAAAAACAACCTCGCTTACCCCGTAGTTTCGGGAGCTTAAACGAGGTTGTTTTTTACGAATTATTTTGAAAAATTTTATTTTGAAAGGGTTGTATAAAGGTTACGGCTGTTAGCCGTTGTATTTATATTTATTCAAATTTTCGTTTAGTGTTTTCATAAGTTCTACATGATTCATTTGCATTGAGTTTGCTGATAAATTAAAAGGCGAACCAAAATTTTTCACATTAAATTTCATTAATTTTTTGCGTATACCATTTTCTTCTTTTTCAATCCAATAATCTGAATTGTTCACATCAATAATTACGAATTTTTGACTTTTTATTTTAAGTTCTGAAAATCCATTTATGTGTTCCCATTCAATAAATTCATTATGTGATTTTTTTGGATTAACATTAATTCCTTTTTTGTCGATTATTAGAATTAGTTGGTTCGCTAAAAGCTGTCTAATTGAAACATATATTCCTAATCCGAAAAACAAAACTGATGCGATTCCGATTGTCTTTATGAAAAATGGACTTCTTCCTCTGTAACCTGTATAGTTTTCAGCATTCATGAACATAAAAATTCCACCAACAACAAATAATAATGAAGCAATTAATAATAGCAAAGATTTTTTCTTACTTGAATAAATTTCTACTCTTTCCATGTACGATTTCTGTATATTTCCTTGTTTCGTAGTTGTTCCCTAAATATAAGGCCTAACGTCAGCCCGAGAAAAAACTTCACAGCCTTTCCAACAACTATAGGAAAACCTAGGAAGTATAGTAGTAGTTGTTTTGTTTCTTTAATCATGCCATATTCGCGAGGCTTCGGGACAAGGAATTTCACGCAATCAGCTACAATTATCTTGTTTTGAAGACATGATTTCAGCCGACAATACCACTATTATTCCCAATATCAAAAATCAACAACCAACAACCAACAACCAACAACCGACAACCGACAACCAACAACCGACAACCAACAACCAAAACCGACAACTAATCCCCCAATAGGGGCTAGGGGGCAAGCCGACTCCAATTCCCAGTCCATTCGGCATAGTACTAAAACGCGTGTTAACTTTTCTGCTCTTTGTTGAAATACACCAGGTAGTAATACATTTGACGTTCTTCATCCCAACCCTTTTCGACAAACTTTTCAGCACTGTCGGGATTGACAAAGTCCAACTTGATTTGTATGTTGGTGTCGAGGTTAATGACATTTTTAATCGAACGACGCGCATCCGATACGGCAGCGTTGGCAATCGGAAAAGAAGTGACGTCTTCAATGCTATATTTCTCACCACGATCGGCTTTGAAACTCTTAAATTCAGGAATCAAATCGGGGTTTTCAATCACTTCATTCAAAAACTTGGTCTCTTCAAACGTGTCGTTTTTGGCAAAGTGATTCACCGCACGGTTCATGAACAGCACTTCTTCTTTTTTATCCTCGGCAGGGAATACTACTTCTTTGGCGAACTCTTGACAAAACTTCAAGTACTTCTTGGTCATGTAATTTTCATCCTGAAAAGCATCGACCGATAAAAAGTGCTCCAACCAATACCGCGCATCATACCGGTTGCTGTCGACGGTGAGAATTTTATAGCCTTCCTCTTTTTTGTAATTAAAAATCAAACAACCTTTGTCCAATTTGTTGAGATTAATCCCTTCCTGAAGGATCATTTCCAAATTACTGCCGCGTTCTTCAAATTGTAGAAAATCGGTCCGTAGTTCGCTTTTAAACACCCCCAACGCATCAACAGTTTGGTTGTCGATGGAAATGTTGGTCAAATAGGTCACAAACACTTCTCCGTTTTTGATGTGAGGATGATTGGATTGCTCAAAAAGGTGGCGCGTGATTTTTTTAGATACGTCATGCACACTGCCCGGGTTGGTAAATACCTCGGTGGCTAAATTGAACATCTCGTTGTATTCCAAGTCCACATCATGGGCAAACTGGAAATAGTTCTCTTCTTTTTCCCGAAAAGAGCGAAAAAAGAACTCTTTGAGCAAGGGCACAATTTCGTCGGTCAAACTGTAGGTCGTCTCCGATAAGAATACATTTTCATTGCGACTTTTGTTGCCCACCCGGTGAATGGATAACGAGTCGATATGGGTGTTAAATAAGTTGAGCATAGTTATTCGCTTCTGAGATGCTGAGCCACTAGGCTACTGAGTCTGGTGATCACAGCATTAAATTACACATTTATTTTTTTGATGAACGATACCAACATAACTTCAATTTCTGTACTGAAATTCCACAGTCGTTGGAACTGTTCTTGATTGATATAGTCTATATTTTTAGCAATTTCGAGTTGGGTTTGGAATTCGAAAAGCGAACCGAGGGCAATTCGTAAAAAATGAATAAAATCTTTATTACTATTTCGAGCTTTGCCTTCAGCAATGTTACACGGAATGGATAGTGCTGACCTTCGCATTTGATCGGTTAAGCAATACAGCTCCGCTTTTGGAAATTGAAGGGTAATTTCATACGTTGTTGTCACTAAATTCATGGCTTTTTGCCAAATAATTAAATTTCGATACGTATTCATGGCTCCTATTTTTGCCAAGATACGACAACTTGATTTGAAATTTCCAGATGTAACTATTTGTAATCGGTTTTGTTTTTATTGGCAGTTGAACAGCTCAGTTTCTCAGCAACTTAGCAGCTCAGTAGCCTAATTCCAATTTTCCTCAAATCCATAGTCCTCAAAATGATCCTCGTCTCCAAACTGATTCAAATCATCTTCATCCAAATCGTCTTCAAAATCATGGAACGATTCATAATCCCCTTCGGCTTCAAATTGTTTTTCCATGGCTTCCGCTGGCATTTCCCCATGTGAAAAGAGCAATTCAGGGTACGTAGCGCCCGGCACAGGTTCTTCAATTGCCGCCAATTCCACCAAAAACGTCCACATGCTGATAAAATCATACACATAAATGATTTTGGTTTGGTCCTCGTGAAGTAGGTCTTGCAACTGGAAGTCGGCCATCGTGCGCATTTCACCAGGAGTGTCGCCGGTATCAAACATGGGAATCTCATCCTCTTGGTTCCACGTGTCGTCGCAGGTGTAAAACGAGGCTACTTCGGTCCCGTCAAAACCAAAAGCGTTGACCAAAGCATTGTGTAAATCCTCCAGTGTGGCGGTGTCTTCGATAGCGATATCGCGAAAAATATCGTCTTCAGCGTCCAAGATGGCTCGGAATTTATAGATCATCATACGGGTATTTTTTTGAGCGTTCAAAGATAAATTTAATTTTAGAAAATGGTTTCCGAAAAGGGCAATTGTTGATAAGATTTTGAACGCAAAGGGAGGAGGGTTTTTGGACGTCCGAGGGAAAGTTCCTATTTTTGAAAGGCTAAAAAATAATGCTATGAAGATGGTTATTTCACCGGCCAAATCCCTTGATTTTGAACGACCGGTTCCCTTTGCTCAAAATACGACCTATGATTTTGCGAAAGCGTCTGCAACGATTGACAAGGTCTTGAAGAAACTCAAACCAAACGAATTACAAGCCTTAATGGACATTTCACCTGCTTTGGCCACCCTAAATTGGGAGCGCAATCAAGGGCGTGACGTCACAGCGATGACAACAGCCAATGCCCGTCAGGCGATTTTTGCTTTTGATGGTGAGGTCTACACAGGTTTGGATGCCTATACCTTAACCGAGGACCAATTGCTACGGGCGCAGGCGCAGTTGCGGATTTTGTCGGGTTTATACGGTCTTTTAAAGCCGTTGGACTTGATGCAGCCCTACCGCTTGGAAATGGGAACGAAATTGCCTGTAGGGGACGCAAAAGACCTGTATGCGTTTTGGAAGCCGAAACTTACCCAGTCGCTAAATGACGCGATGGAGGAAGGGGAGTTGCTGCTCAATCTGGCAAGTACAGAATATTTCTCCGCCCTAGATGCCAAGCAACTCAAAGCCCGAGTGATCACGCCTGAATTCAAAGACTATAAAGACGGCAAGTTGAAAATGATTAGCTTTTTTGCGAAAAAAGCCCGCGGTTTAATGGTGCGGTATGTCCTAGATACTCAAGCCCAAACCGTAGAAGCCTTACAAGGGTTTCATTATGAAGGGTATGCGTACGACCCCTCGTTAAGTACCGATACGAAATTGGTCTTTACCCGTTAACCAAATAAAAACCTCCGGGGACTACTCGGAGGTTTTCTGATTTAGAGTGCAAAAAAACGGTATGACTTACATGTTTTTTTTCTAAAACAAGTCACCGCAATTTTACCCTACCTATTTTTTTTATTTTTTTTACAAATACAAGTATTCTTCGTAATCACGACGGTTTTCTTGGGCCGCTTTTTTCTGATCACGGGACAATTGTTTCATCGCATCAACTCCTTTACGAGCACATTGTTTGATCGCTCTCAGGTGATAGGCGAGTTGTTCTAAACGAGAACGTTCTTGCGCATCCAGTTTATTTGCCAAGTCCAAAAGCAACGCTTCCCATTCTTTTTCTTGTTTTTGGTGCGCTTCAAATTCACTATTGAGTTCGTTCAATAATTCTTCAATCTCTTTGGAAATGTCCGTGTGAAGGGCTTCCGTCTTGCGTTGGAGTTCTTGAATTTCCTTTTTGCGCTTTTGGTTGTCTAATAGTCCCATGAGAAAACGATTTTATGTAATTCATTGAATATGAAATAAATGTATAAAACCAATGGCTAATGTAAAAATAATGTTAATAACTTCTTGCGAAAAAGGCATTAAAACACCGCGTTACGGGTCAGGAAATACGATTATTTGTAGGTATAAGTAAAATCTATATTGAATTTATAATATTTTGTAATTCAATGAGTAGCCTATTTTTTAATAAAGTTATTGTTTAAAATAAAAAGCAGTCAGCCAATGGCGTAAAATGGTTTTTCCAAGGGGTGTTAAAATACTCTCAGGATGGTATTGAACCCCGTAAATCGGCAGGCTCCTATGGCGCATAGACATGGGGTGACCCTCAGGAGTTTGAGCGGTTACCACCAAGGTTTCGGGAAGGGTGGCCGGATCGACAATCCACGAATGATAGCGTCCCACGGACAGTGATTGCGGGAGGTTTTGGTAAAGGATGTCCTGCGGATCTACAACTTCGATTGTTGTAGCCACTCCATGATGTACAGTGTTTAAATTCTGTAGTTTAGCACCAAACACTTCACCTATCGCTTGCATGCCAAGACAGATGCCTAATAGGGGTTTTTCGGCACCATAACGTGCGATTACCGCTTTCAATATTCCTGCTTCTTCGGGCAATCCGGGACCGGGAGAAAGGACGATGTGGTCAAAAGCAGCTACGTCTTCCAGTGTAATTTCATCGTTGCGATACACCACTACGGGCGCACCAAGGGCTTCCATGTAATGCAGTAAATTGTAGGTAAAACTGTCGTAGTTGTCGAGGAGTAAAATCGGCTTCATGGCCTCAAAGATAGGGAGAAAAATAAAAAAGCCCCAGTGCAAACTGAGGCTATGATGGGGTTGTAATTCGGAATTAGAACTGAATCGTTACCGTTACATCAAACTCGTCGTTGATGGTTTTGTCGCCCAAGTTGTCAAAGAAACTTCCTGAACCGTATTTGATCCCGTATTTGGTTCGGTCGATTTTAAAGCTCGTCGTTGCGGTTGAACCGTTTACTTTTAATTCAAAGGTTACAGGAGCTGTGACGTCTTTGATCGTCAAGTCGGCTGTTACCACATACGTGCCGTTTCCTTTGTCAACCAACTTTTTGAAAACCAATTTTGAAGTTGGATATTTCTCGGTTCCAAAGAAGTCATCTGCCTTTAAGTGACCGTTTAATTTACCTTGGTATTCGCCTTGTAAATCAGTAGCATTGATAGAAGTCATATCTACCACAAACGAACCGCCTGTCAGTTTTTTTCCTTTAAAAATTAAGGTACCTCCTTTGAAGTCCACTACGCCATTGTGTTGGCCGGTTACTTTTTTACCAACCCATTCGATTTTACTTTTGGCGACATCAATTTTCTTGTTTTGTGCTGATGCGAGGGTAGCGGTGGCTACGAATAAAGCTACGGCAATTGTTTTTAATTTTTTCATGATTGTAAATATTAAATTAGTGTTGAATTAAAGGGTTTCAAATAATTGGGATTCACTTTTGCGAACTTTTGGAGCGTGCTGTGTAGCATCGTCACTGTGACGGTAGCCAATGGCACAAACCACAGCAGCGTTGAGGTTGCGTTCGTTCAAGCCTAGGATTTGGTTGTACTGCTGCGCATCAAATCCTTCCATAGGTGTGGTATCGATTTTCAGTTCGGCCGCCGCATTCATCAAATTGCTCAAAGCAATATAGGTTTGCTTGGCAGTCCACACATTGCGTGCTTCTTCGGGGATGCCATTGATGATATTTTTCATAAAATCCATGTACCCTTGCACATCGCTTAGAGCAATCCCACGGGTTTGCACCATATTCTCAAAATAGGCATCAATTTGGTCGTTTCCAAGGTTTAACTCATTGGCAAATACAACCAAATGAGACGCATCCACCACTTGTGATTGTCCCCATGACGCGGGTTGCAATTGGGCACGAAGCGTTGGATTCTCAACAAAAATCACTTTGTAGGGTTGTAATCCATAGGAAGAAGCCGATAAATTGATGGCTTCTTTTAGGGTGGCAATGTCGGCGTCACTGACTTTGCGCGTGGCATCGTATTTTTTGGTGGCATAACGCCAACGGGCATTTTGATTAAATTCACTCATAGCAAATTACATATTAAGGGTTCTAAATTTTTCTAACAAGTCATTCAATTGTATGATTTCCGCTGGACTCAAATTTTGGGCAAAAAGTTGTTCGTGCGCCAAAACCACCGGCTCCAATTCTTCAAGTAAGGCCAACCCTTTGTCGGTAATTAAAACTTCCATTTTGCGGCGGTTGTTGGGACAAACATTTCGCGTGACCAAATCTTTCAACAGGAGTTTGTCAATCAATCGGGTAGTGTTGCTGTTTTTGGTGACCATGCGCTCTTGAATCACACACATGTTGGCCGGTTTTCCCTTTTGTCCCCGTAGGATACGCAATACATTGTACTGTTCTCCCGAAAGATCATAGGGTTTTAACACCTCGTAAAACTTTTCTGCGACCACGTTTTGCGTCACCATCAAATTGAGGATAACCCGTTTGGCATCGCTTAACGTTACACTGGATTGAATGAGTTCTTCAATTTTCATAATTGTAATTACAAAATTTGTAGGTACAAATGTATGGCAATGTATTTTATTTGTATATACAAACGTGTGTTATATTTTTGTTAATCTTTTGCTGTGCTTTTTTTGAAAGCGTACCGATTTGTGGTATTTTTGGATCAAAATAAATACGATGCAACACTTATCGCAAGAGGCTTGGGCCGCACAATTGGCTGCTGATGAAAAGGCTGTTATTTTAGATGTCCGTACGGAAGAAGAATGGGCAGAAGGGATTATTCCAGGGGCAATCCTGAATGATATTTACAAAGGACAAGGATTTATTTACCGCTTGCAGGAATTGGATCCACAAAAAAACTATTATGTGTATTGCAAAGCAGGCGGGCGAAGTGCTCAAGCTTGTCAGATTATGGATCAAATGGGTTTTGCGCAAACCTTCAACCTGGAAGGCGGCATGATGCAATGGCGCGGAGAGGTGGTAGCGCCTTAATTTCCAGCACGGTGTTTTTCCCTCGTTCTCTGGCACAAAACCGTATAGAATGTTTTGATTTCTGCGTGATGCCATTGGGTGGTTTGGAGGGTAACTTCTGGCAAGTTTTTTCTTCGAATGCGAAGGGTATACCCATGAAATCGATACACTGCGGCATACCCAGCCAAAACGGTTCCCAATCCGGCCATAACTATACTACCCCATAAGGGTAAAGTTGCGGCATTCCACCCCATTACCGTCCAAAGTAATACAACGCACAGCGCCATCATATAGTTGATGGCATAGGTGCGTTTTTTAATTAAATGTACGCTTGAAATCGTCTGTAACGCTATTTTTTCTTGTTGCCGTCCTTTCAATAGAAGTACTTGCTCATGGGTAATGAGTCCAAATTTCTTACTCAAATGCACAGCATGTTGTGCTATGGGGTAGGTGGTCATCGTTGGGGCATTTTCGATATATACGAAAACAAGTTTCCTTTGGTTTTACCCTACTTCAAATTATGCTTCGGTATCATAGGAGTTAAAAATTTCAATCAGCGCGGGCAAGTTGTCGATATTCAGTTTTTCAAAAATCCTTTTTTTGTAGGTACTCACGGTTGTTTTTTGCAAGGATTTGAGAATGGAGATTTCCAAATTTCCAAATCCTTTGATCAGTAAGCGGGCAATTTCTAATTCGCGATCCGAAAGTTGATCCAAGGGATTTATGGGGATTTTTTGCATGTAATTGTCAATGATTTTCTCTTTCATAGGCGCACTGATGTACTTACCATGCTCCAAAAAATACTTAATAGCATACCGCAATTCTTCGTCATTGGCCAGTTTACTCAAAAAACCATTGGCTCCCGCATTCAAATACCGCAAGGCATACGTATCTTCTTCCAAGGCGGAAAAAATTAATATGCGAATATCAGGCATGATCTCTCGAATTTCTTGCACCATCCGCGTACTGTTGCCGTCGGGAAAATTAATGTCAAGAAAAAGAAAATCGATGGGTTCAGCAGTGCGAATACAGTCTAATGTGGCCGCATACGATGCCGCATGCAACAATTCGGGTTGCCGCACCATTTCGCGCAACAACAAGGCAATGCCTTGCCGAACCACACTGTGATCATCGGCCAAGAGGATTCGGTATTTTTTAAATGTTTTCATGGGCTAGCATTTTGCAATTCGTAGGGTGAAAAAGAGTTGTGTGCCAACACCGGGTGCACTTTTAATATAAAAACGGCCTTGCATTTTATAAATGATTTCACGACATAAATGAATGCCTAGTCCGGTGCTAATTTGATTGATTTTAAACTGATTGTTTTGGTAAAACGAATCGTCCAATACCGAGTCCAAAAGCGACTTTTGCATCCCCGTACCATTATCGCGAATGTAAACGCGAAGCCAATAAAAGTTTGGGTCTCGATCGGGTTTTACCGCCGAAAACACGTCAATAGTTCCGTTTTCGGTAAATCGTATGGCATTGCCAATCAGGTTGAAATACAATTGCCCCAATTTCACCCGATCCGCTTCTACCATCAAGTCCTCTGGAATGCGACGTACATTGTTCAATCGATTTCCTTTGTTTTCAGCCAATGGGGTCAACGATTGCCCCATCATTTTTATTTCATAATCCAATAAAAACGGCACGGGCTCAAGATGTGTAACTTCTTTTTCATTGCGAAGGGTGTTGAGAATTTGATTGGTGAGCACGAGCAAGGAATTGGCATTGTATTGAATCGAATTGAAGGTATCCTGAATTTCAGGGTCGTTTACGGTTTGTTGTACACTTTTACTATACAACACGATACTGCCCAAGGGTGAGCGCACCTCATGGCTTAACAAACTGATGAGACGATTCTTGAAGTTTAAGTTTTCTTGAATTTGACGACGTGCGGTTTCAATACGGTTTTGGAATTTAAACGCGCGAACCGTAAAACGATATAAAATCAAGGAAATAAGAAGCGATAATAGAATTAATCCAACGATTAAATAACGTTGCAAAAGCGCATGATCACGCTCCATTTGTAGGATAATGTTGTTTTGAGTAGTTATTTTTTGTCCGAGTAGTGCTTCGTAATCGGTTAAAAAAGCAAGGGTTAACGCCGATACATCGTGGGGATTTCCGGAGGGATTTCCCCCTAGGGTAGGGTTTGCATGGGCACGCTGCTTTTCGTAATGCGCTACGGCTGATTTCAAAATACGATCCATGATTTCCTTCACGGTCCCATGTTTAATGCCTTCATCGGTGCGGTAACTGATGATGATTTCAATTGCTCTTTTTGCACATTGATTTTACCACTAATCGCATCACCCAAACGCGCCAAGAGTCCTTTTCGTTTGACCTTATCTTTTGAAATAATCGAATCGACTTTCACAGATTCCGTCAGTTCTTTATAATCAAAGGGTTCCCAGCTGGGCAGCCCTAATTCGGGAGAAGTTGTTTGTGCCCATTGATGTAAAGGGGTAAACGAAGCGGGAACAGTTCCCTTGCTATTTTGCTTGTATACTTGACGCATACGGTCAAGTAATTGCTCTATTTTTTCGATTTGCGCCGAAGTTGCTTTGTGATCTGATTTTTTGGACTGTTGTACTACGCGAATGGATTGTAATAGCTCGTCCGAAAGTCGCTCACCTTCCTGTAATTTGGCCAATTGCTCAAAGGATTTTGTGCGTTGCGATTCTTGCTCATGAGCCATCCACCAAAAAATCACAACAATAAGTTGCAGTACAATAACCGAAGCCAAAAGTCCAAAATGAATAATTTTTCTTTTGGACTGCATCCAATTATTTAGAAAGTGCCACAAGCTCTGCATAGTCTTAACGTTTGTTTAGCGTTTTTTTATCACGGGGGCAAAGGTATTGGCATTCCGTACTTTTTTTGTAGAACAATCGGCATTTTTTATGTAGAATTTGTTCGGAAAATTGGGCTGACATCCCATTCTGTAAGTGATTTCGCAAAAATGCACTCCGAAGAACATGGAGTGGTGCGTAATAATTCTACGTCACAAGCGGTCAAGTTCTACAAGGGTTTGGGCAGCAACATACTAGTTTTGTCGTGTGTTAAAGGGGAATCTCAAACACAATTGCCCTAACAATCGCTTGAGTACAATGCTTGGAATAATTGCAAATGAATTTGTTTGTGTAGCAGGGAAGTCATTTCCCTTAGCTACCGTGTTGGCGATAGAGGTCGAGCCCGAAGTTGATTTTCGGGGGAATATTGCCTTCTTTTTCGGGGGATGGAGTGTGGGACTCGGGAGCGTCTATTGTTTTCCGTTTCCGTGGTTGTTTTATGGACTGCTTTTGGTGGCCGTGGGACTCATCATGTACTCTGTAATCCATACCCGTATTCGAAAAGTATTGAAAATTCATATTTTAAACGGGGGAACGTACCGCAAACCCTTACGGAAACAGGAGTGGGGAAAAGCCCAATTGTTAATCGACACCTTCCAAAAAACGAAGGTCATACGAAATACTACGATGCTTTAGTAGTTGTTTTTGTTTGAAAAAAGAAGCCTGCTCTTTGTTGAGCAGGCTTTTTTTGTGGAGTCGCCGAGAATCGAACTCGGGTCCAAACAAGCAATCCAATAGCTTTCTACACGCTTAGTTCTTGATTGAATTTTCGACAAAAAGCAAGGCCAAGAACAGCCACCTTTTGCTTAGCTTGATCAGTGTCAGAAAGGATTTAAAGCCTTACCTTTCCTAGGTTTACTTTTACGGTTCACCTGTACCAACCGCCATAAACCAAGGCTTTTGAGGTGAATCTAGCTTCTCGTCCTTGACGAGACTAGGCCTATCGTACTAAACTTCGGATTAAGCAGCTAAAGCGTAATTATTTTCGCCGTTTATAAAGTCGTACCTTTGGATTAACGAGCCAAAAGTACAAGGCTCGACGTGCTTACGATTCAATTCCACTTGCTGTCAAAACCAGTCGACCCCAAAGTGAACCCAATTCTAAATGGGACTGCAAAGGTACGTAAAGTTCCTAGAAAATGAAAAATTGTTTAGTCCCCATTTGTGGCCGTATCGCCAAGCGCAAAAGGATAATTGCCAAACAAAGCCGATAAGTTTTTCAGCTGATAGGTTTTCTTTGTATACTTATTCGATAAAGCAATAATGACTGTGTTTTCCTCCCGTAGCGAGATATAACTCGACGTGTTCCCATGCCACCAGCCGTTGTGGTAAAATAATTTTTGTCCCGTGGCCCATTCCCGTAAACGAATGCCCAACCCATAGTTTTTTTCACCCTTGGCCTCATAACTGTAGCCTTTGAAGACTTGTTCGAGAAGCTCGGGACTCAAAAATCCTGGCGCGTTGCGGGCTAAGTCAAATTTTAATAAATCCCTCGGCGTGGAGTAAATGTTTTTGTCTCCGTACACCGCATCCAAGAAATCAAAACCATATTTCACATAATTGTATTTGTACGAAGGTGTCGCTTTTTCTTTCGGCGTTTCCTCATCAAAAACAAAAGTATGGGTCATGCCCAGCGGATCGAAAATGATTTCTTTCATGGCGTCACGGTATTTTTTACCCGTAACTTTTTCAATGACTAAGGCCAATAAGGCATAATTGGTGTTGTTGTAACTAAAATGCGTATCGGTTTTGGTTTCCAATGGGATGTTTTTGGTCATCAAAATGTGCAGCAAGTCTTTATTCGTCAAAGTCTTCTTCCGCCCCCATATTTTGGCATCATCACAAAAATAATTGTACTTTTTCATGCCACTGCGGTGGTTTAAAAGGGTGCGAATGGTCACGTCTTTGTAGGGAAAACCCTGAAATAAAGTGGTCAATTTTTGATCCAATGTGAGTTTCTTGGCATCGATAAGTTTTAAAACAGCCGTCGCCGTCAATACTTTACTGACCGAAGCGATATGCAATGGCGTGTCCTCAGCATTGAGAACATTTTGCTCCTTATCGGCATAGCCTTCGTAGCGTTCGTAGATGATTTCGCCATTTTTGGCCACCAAAAAACAAATGTTTTCAAATTGGTTGTTGAAAAACTTTTTGATGTATTTCTCGATTTCGTTTCGCTTGGCATTTTTATAACTCTCAGCCAATTTTGGTAACGAATCGGACGCAGGAACCATAGCATATTCTGGGCCTACATGCGCCTTTTGCTGTCCCCCCGATTGTTGACAACCAATGAAGAGCAATGCAGTGGTTACTACCGTATATAAATAGTGCTTTCGCATGATGAATTTGTTCGAAAAAAAACAAATATAACGACCGTGAACGCGCTTTTGTTTTTGAAATAAGCGAATAACTAACAAAATTATTAACATCTTTTCTAAACGATTGATACTGAAGGAGCCAACATAAATTGAATTTTTGGGAAAAGTTTTGAAATCGATTTCGTTACCCGTACTTTTGGGCGCATTCAATCTAAAATAGGCTATAGCTATGGTATTTGGTATCGTTAAAGAACGCAAGTCACCGCCCGATCGTCGCGTGGTTTTTACTCCTGAAGAATTGGTACGGTTACAACAAACCCATCCTGATGTTCGCATTAAGGTTGAATCCTCCGATATTCGCGTCTTTCCCGATGAAGCGTACCGATCGTTAGGATTGGAAGTAACCACCGAGATGCATGATTGTGAGGTGCTTTTCGGCGTTAAAGAAATTCCCGTAGACGCTTTACTCCCCGGAAAAAAGTACTTCTTTTTCTCGCATACCATCAAAAAACAACCTTACAATCGTGCCTTGTTGCAAGCTATTTTAGCTAAAAATATCGAACTCTATGATCACGAAACGATTGTCGATGCCCAAAACAAACGACTTATCGGATTTGGGCGATATGCAGGGATTGTAGGGGCCTATAATGGATTTAGAGGATTTGGCATCAAATACGAGTTGTTTACCCTTCCTAAAGCCGAAACGCTTCAAAGTAAAGACGACCTTATTGCGCGGTTGAAGCGTATCCTACTGCCCAACATTAAAATTGTGTTGACGGGTAAAGGAAAGGTTGGCATGGGCGCCAAAGAAATGTTAGACGGCATGAAAATGAAGTCGGTTTCGGTCGATGATTTCTTGACCAAAACCTACACAGAACCGGTGTATACGCATATTGATGTGATGGATTACAACGTTCGTTTGGACGGTCAAAACCTTGGTAAAAATGACTTTTATAACCATCCCGAAGCGTATACTTCCCATTTTGAGCGATTTACCAAAGTAGCCGATGTGTTTATGGCAGGTCATTTTCACGCCAACGGTTCCCCCGATATACTCACCCAAGCCATGTTGCAAGCACACGATTGCAAACTCAAAGTGGTTGCTGATATTTCGTGTGATGTAAACGGACCCATTGCGTGTACCACCCGTGCAACGACCATCGCCGATCCATTTATGGGATACTTACCGCAAGAACATCGTGAAGTACCCTACACGCATCCCGGAGCGATAATGGTTATGTCGGTCGATAACTTACCCTGTGAATTGCCCAAAGATGCCAGCGAAGGATTTGGCGAAATGTTTATGGAACATGTTGTCCCTGCCTTTTTTAACGGCGATAAAGACGGCATTCTACAGCGTGCCAAAATGACCGAAAACGGACAGTTGACGCCGCGATTTGCATACCTACAAGATTATGTAGACGGAAATTAAAAAATACAATCCTGAGTTCGCACTCGGGATTTTTTATTTCCCTCGGTTATGGTATCTTTAGCGTTTTAAATGCAATTGTATGAAACGTCTTTATGGATGGCTTGGCTTTTTCATTCTAGCCACAACATCAGCCCAAACGGTCACCGCTCCAGGAGGCGACCTTGCCCTTACTTTTCAAGTAACCGACAAAGGACAACCGGCCTATAGTGTTCGGTTTAAAACCCAAGATGTCGTTCTTCCGTCGACCTTGGGTGTGCGAATCAAGGACCTGCCCGCACTAACCGAAGGCTTTGAAGTGGTGCAAACAGAATCCAACGTCATCAACGAACCTTGGTCGCCGGTGTTGGGCGAAACCGCCGTAATTCCCAACCACTACACCCAACTCACCGTAGCCCTTCGACAAGCTGCCACGGGGCGTTTGCTTACCCTTATATTTAAGGTTTACGACGAAGGAGTTGCCTTTCGCTATGTATTTCCCAAGCAACCACAACTCAATTATTTTGTCATTGAAGACGAATTGACGCAGTTCAATTTGAATGGCAATCATAAAACGTTCTGGATTCCCGGCGACTATGACAGTCAGGAATATGCTTACAACGAAACCCTCTTTGCCGATATCGACGGGGCAAAAATCGATATGAATAACGGTATTGGATTAAAAACCATCCGCAGTAATCAACGCGTGCAGTCGCCCTTGATGATGAAAACGCAGCAAGGCCTTTACCTCAATATTTTTGAAGCCGCCGTGGTCAATTATCCCGTGATGCATTTGGAGGTACAACCCAGCACGTACCGCTTAACGTCGCATCTCGTTCCCAATGCGTTGGGTGACAAAGCTTATTTGCAAACCCCAGCCGTATCGCCTTGGCGTACCATCTTTGTGCATGATGATGCCCGAAAAATCGTCTCTTCACGCATGATTCTCAGTCTGAATGACCCCTGTAAAATCAGCGATGTGTCCTATATCAAACCTATGAAATACGTCGGGGTATGGTGGGAAATGCATGTTGGAAAATCAACCTGGGATTACGCCGGGTCGCAAAATGCGCAAAACGCCGCCGATGGATCCCTCAACCCCTCAGGACGCCATGGAGCCACCACCGAAAATGTAAAACGCTATATCGACTTTGCCGCCCAACACGGTTTTGATGGGGTTTTGGTCGAAGGTTGGAACACCGGCTGGGAAGATTGGTTTGGGAATTGGAAAGAGGATGTGTTTGATTTTGTTACACCCTATCCCGATTTTGACCTAAAAGCGGTGAATGCCTATGCCAAAGCCAAAGGGGTTAAAATGATTATGCATCACGAAACCTCGGGTTCGGTAGCCAATTACGAGCGCCACCTCGACCGTGCATTCCAGCTCATGAGAGATTACGGGTATCCCGCGGTAAAATCAGGCTATGTAGGACGTATTATTCCACGGGGCGAGTTTCACGACGGTCAAACCATGATCAACCATTATAATTTTGTGGCCCGTCGGGCTGCCGATTACAAACTTATGGTCAATTCACACGAAAGTTCGCGACCTACGGGCTATCATCGAACCTATCCCAACTACATCGCTGCCGAAGCGGCACGCGGTAATGAATTCAATGCCTGGAGTGTAGGCAATCCGCCCATGCACGAAACGATTTTGCCCTTTACCCGTTTGTTGGGTGGCCCAATGGACTATACCCCTGGGATTTTTGAAATCAAAATGAGTTACTACGACAAATCCAAATCGGAGCAGGTGCACACTACCCTCGCCAAGCAACTCGCCTTGTATGTAACCCTATATTCGCCCTTGCAAATGGCTGCCGATTTACCCGAAAACTACGAACGCCACCTCGATGCCTTCCAATTTATCAAAGACGTTGCCGTCGATTGGCAAGATTCGAAGTATTTGGACGCCGAGCCAGGGGATTACCTCACCGTAGCCCGCAAAGAAAAAAATGGCGAGCGTTGGTTTTTGGGCGCCATCACTGATGAAAATGCTCGAACAAGTACGGTCAAATTAGATTTCTTAACCCCCGGCCAAAAATACAAAGCCATTCTCTACCAGGATGCCAAAGACGCCGACTGGAAAACCAATCCCAAAGCGTATGAAATCAAAACCATGACGGTGACGGCCAAAACCAAATTAACCCTACGTTTGGCACCCGGCGGAGGAACCGCAGTGAGTTTTGAACCCCTTCCGTAAGGTTCAGGAGCTATTCCGGCTATCCACTGCAAGCCGCGCTCGTTCCGGCTTTTTTGACTACCAAAGTCCGTGAGCTCCCAAAGTCGCTACGGCCGTTGGGTCAACAATAGCCGTCCCCACGCGCGGGCTTTCCGTTGCTATCCGGGCTAGGGGAATTGCTTTTCATAATAATTCAATATCTTTAAAACCTAAACCAAAAAACAAACCTTATGCGTAGTCCTTCTACTCAAACCAATTGGGCGCAATTTGTGCCTCTTGCCAGTGTCTTCTTTTTTTGGGGATTCGTAGCGGCGAGTAACGATATTTTAATTCCTGTTTTCAAGAATGCATTTACTCTAGAAAATTGGCAGAGTCAGCTGGTGTCAGTTGCCTTCTACATTGCCTACACCGTAGGGTCAATCGTTTACCTCTTAATTTCGTATGTTACAGGAGGCGATGTCATCAACCGTATTGGATATAAAAATGCTTTAGCCTTGGGGTTAACCATTTCGGCTCTCGGTACTTTGTTGTTTTACCCTGCCGCCAATACAAAATCATTTCCCTTAATGCTCACCGGCTTGTTTGTAGTGGCGTTCGGCTTTTCATTACAACAAACCGTGGCCAATCCGTTGGCCATTGCGCTAGGACCATTACATACGGGTTCGCAACGGCTTACGTTGGCTGGAGGGATAAATAATTTAGGAACGACTATCGGACCCTTATTGGTGAGTTTTGCCATCTTTGGGGCACCCACCGCCAAAGAAGCAACTATGGATATTGAAAGTGTAAAAATTCCTTATTTGGTGTTGGGTGCTGCCTTTTTACTAGTAGCTTTATTGCTAAAGTTATCGAGTATTCCCGATCGCCCTGCGGCTGTGGTTGAGGAAGAAATTACAGTGCGTACCACACCGCGTAATTCGGCGTTGCATTACCCGCAATTGGTGCTTGGCATGATTGCTATTTTTGTGTATGTAGGGGTTGAAGTATCCACGGCGAGTAATTTGCCCGCTTATATGGAAAAGGATTTGGGATTTAAAACACAAGATATTGCCCCGTATATTTCATTGTATTGGGCAAGTTTAATGATTGGCCGTTGGACGGGCGCTGTAGAGGCATTTACCGAAAATATGGATCTGCGGCAAGTGTTGCGTTTTATCGCACCTTATTTGGCTTTTGGAGTCTTTTTAGGCGTCAACCGATTGATGAATCACGATTTGACACCTTTCTACATTTACGGTGCGGTGATTTTGGTATTAATTGTTGCCGACATCGCTAGTAAAGGAAATCCCGCGCGGATGTTGTTTATTTTCTCTATGCTTGGGATTACCGCTTTGGCCATTGGAATGGTTACCCACGGTATGGTTTCGGTATATGCTTTTACTTCGGTAGGATTGTTTTGCAGTACGTTGTGGCCCTGTATTTTTACCTTGGCGATTAGCGGTTTGGGCAAACATACCTCGCAAGGCAGTAGCTTTTTGATTATGATGATTATGGGCGGTGGCTTGGTGAGTTTGTTGCAAGGGTATTTGGCCGATGTAGTTTCCATTCACGCGAGTTATATCGTAGGTGTAGGGTGTTTTGCTTACTTAGCGTTCTATGCATGGCAAGTCACTCGTATTTTGAAAAAGCAGGGTATTGCCTTTGACACCTCGGTGAGCAGCGGCCATTAAAAGGTATTCATTGTTCATTATAAAACTCCGAAGGAACTGGGTTCTTTCGGAGTTTTGTCGTTTCTACATTAGCCCTGATAGAAGCTGGCTACCCCGCCGGACGAAGGGAGGCGTGTAGCGCGGATAGCAGGACTACGGTGGTGGCGCGCACGGGTTACTTGCTCCAATCAATGTTACGCGAAAAGAACATGACGGCCGCGAGGATGGCAAACAGGCCGATACTGCCTACCAGTAAGGCATAATCTTCGAGTTGGATAATCACAAAAAGGAAAGCGTAGATAAGCGATAAGGCGCCTCCGATGAGCATGGGGAATTTTCGGTTTTGGAGGATGGAATAGGCGTAGAGCGTTATCATGCTCACGATGGCGGTGCCTGCAATGGCGTAGGCTAGCGTGAAACTGCTGTGTTCGGTGATGGAGATGAGCAAGGCATAAAAGAGGACTAGGGCAATGCCAATCATGCTGTATTGAAAAATGTGGATGTTGATTTTGCTCATCGTTTGAATGAGGAAAAAGACCAAAAAGGTGAGACCGATGACCAGGAACCCGTATTTGGAGGCCCGTTCGTTTTGTTGGTATTCGTCGATGGGGGTGATCAGGTCGACTTTGTAGGCGTATTTGCTCAAGTCGGGTAAAGTGCCAAACTGCTGTTGGTTGAACGGACGGTTGAAGTAGAGTATGTTCCATTTCGCTTGGAATCCTTGAGGCGACACGGTTTGGGTTCCCGGTAAAAAATAGCCCGAAAAACTGGGGGAATGCCAATCACTATTTACGGTGGCTTGGGTTGTTTTGCCAACAGGAACAAAACTGAGGGCGTGACTTCCGTTGTACTTCAATTGCATTTTGAAGGTTTGTCCCGCGAGTATTGCTATGGGGAGCCGAGCGCTTTCGAGGGTTGCCACAGAATCGTTGGGTTTGTCACTTGCAGTGGGTTCGAAGGCGTATTTTTGACCGTTGATTCCTATTTTCACTTCACTATTGATACTGCTTACATTGGTGGTTCGGAATACGATTTGGCTTTCCTCCCAATAAATGTTTTCTTCGGCAATTTGTAGCGACTTAAAATCGGGGTTTGAAAACCGACCTTCAAAAGTGATCGTTGCCGAAAAGACATTGGCTTTGTAGATGCTGCGTTTGAGGGTACGTGCCATTTTTACATCGGTGGCGGTAGCGAGTTTGTCGGGAAAAAAGTAAGCCGTTTGCAGTTGTTTTGTAGTGTTGTCGTAATACGGTACTTTGAGTAGGGGACCGTAGCAAAAGACCTCGCCGCCCCATTTGGCAGTGGTTTCGGTAATGACTTCTTGTTTTCGTTGGCTTCGTTCGGCAATGAGGTCTTGCACAAAGAAAAGCGGGATGAGAAGAACAAGTGTAAGAAATCCAACCATCATCATTTTGGCGGTGTTGGATTGAAAGAAAGTTTTCATTTCGTGATCTTGGTGTTCCATAATTGACATGTTTTTATAATGAATTAATACTGATTTTTAGATAGACAAATGCGATGGGTATATTGGCCAATACGAGGAGTATTTTGATGCCATAATAGTCCCTGTGGTTGTGTAAGCGAACGCATTGGTAAAGCAGGTTGCCAAGCACGACTAGGTTGATTGCTATTGCCAAAAGCACATAGTAAAAGCCGGCCAAGAG
The DNA here is from genome assembly GCF_027533505.1 of Flavobacterium sp. Lineage (GTDB taxonomy): Bacteria > Bacteroidota > Bacteroidia > Flavobacteriales > Flavobacteriaceae > Flavobacterium. The sequence goes on from NZ_JAPZUB010000015.1 coordinate 22,964, forward strand.
CACATATTCATGCTTGGTGGTTAAAAAGGCGCACAGTAAAAAGGTTCCGAGTACAAAGGAGGCGATGGCAATTTGCGTGGAGCGCTGTCCGGTAGCGCTTTGGTATTGTTTTCGGGTCATCGGGTATGTGTTTGAATGAGAAAATAAAGTAAGAGGTAACAGCCCACTACGGGAATATTGAGGCATAAAATGCCCCCGTCTTTCAGACTTTGACTTCGGTTTTCGGGGGCGTATATCGCCTCATGAATCACGGCTATGAACGCCATGCCGTTGATAAGCACAGCAAAAAGCGTGAATAAAAATCCGAGAAAGACCACAAGGTCATGTCGGGTAATCACATAGCCATAGCAAAGAATGGTTTCACTACAAAAGGTAAGCAAAGCGATTTTTTGGTACAGGGTATAGGATTTCATGGTTGTATGTTAAATGTTTTTCGAAAGTCGGCAATGGGAAAGGGAAGGAGCGGGAGAAAGTTGAGGTCAAAAAACCGATGCGCTTGTTTTCCTTTGCGGTAGGTTTGGTAAAAATGTCCCCATTGAAAGGGATAAAACACCACACCTGTACCCATCACTACAAAAAGAAAGAGACTTCGTTTCCCATTGCCTAATAAATAAAACTGCATGGTGATTTCATCCAATACAGTTCCTCCTGTTTGGGTGAGTACATGATAGATATCGTGCTCTTCGAGGGTAGGTTGTATTTCAAAATTGTGTTGGCATAAAAAGCAGCCTAAGTGAAACCCCAAACTCTCTTCGGGCAATCGTAATAGTTCTTGAAGCGTGAGATTCCAAGCTTCTTTTCGTTTAAAAATCCATTGATAGGGCACTTTTACAGTGCGGTACATCCATTCAATAAATAACTCCCTCATAATAAAAGTACTTTGAAATTCAAAGTATAAGTATAAAAAAATAGGTTACGACTTTTGTATTAATTTTTCCAGGGCTTCAATATGGTTTTTGAAGGCTGTTTTACCGGCGGTTGTGGCCAAATAGCGTGTATTGGGTTTTTTACCGATGAATTGTTTTTCTACTTCTATGTAGGCTTCAGCTTCTAGGGCTTTGATATGCGAAGCTAGATTGCCGTCGGTAACGCCGAGCAGTTCTTTCAGCGTAGTGAAGTCCACACGGTCATTCACCATCAGCACCGACATGATGCCCAGTCGAATGCGATGGTCAAAGGCTTTGTTGATATTTTCGAGTAGGGATTTCACTGGTGCGGTAAAATTACAATTAATTTCGGTCGTATTTCACATACATCATGGCGCCATAGAGGACGTGGCAAACGCCAAATCCTAGGGTCCAAAAGATCAAATCAGAATCATTGAAATACGCCGCCATCAATCCCAAGATGATTTGCGTTACACCCAAATAACGCACATCCCGGAAGGTGTACTTTGACGCATTGACACAGCCCATGCCGTAGAATAAGAGCATCATTGGAGCAATCAATTCGTAGTAGCCTTTAAAGAGAAGAATAATGACCAAGAGTCCACCGGTTACTAATGGAATACTGAAATTAATCAGCAGTCGTCGCGACGATACATTCCAAAGTGTTTCCCCCATTTTTTTAGCTTTACGGGCACTCAGCACTATTCCCGTTCCCATCGAAGCCAATACAATTACCGCTGCCAATCCGATCAATTGTAACGACAATGTATCCATTGGGAAGCCGTTTTCTGAGCGCGATTGGGTGTAATCGACTACGTGATGGATATACAATAGGTAATGGGCAATGCCAGCACCGGCCAAAGCATACAATCCCGCCAATACGCCCGATAGGCCACTAAGCGATAAGGTTTGTGACGATTTGGACATCATTTCTTTGATATCCTTTAGGTCTTTTAAATATTCATTCGTCTCCATAAAAAGTACTTTGAGATACAAAGTAAATAAATATTTATTTTTTAGGCAAACTATTTTTCGATTATTTTTGAGAAAAATACAGTTCCCATGAAATGCAGGCTTTCACTTATCTTTTTACTCACTTTTCAATCGTTTTTTGCGCAAACGGATGCTCAAATGCTCGACCGAATTCACCGTTCGGTGCTAACGCAAGGGCAGTGTTATTCTTGGTTGGAGCATTTATCCAATACCATTGGCGCGCGTTTATCAGGTTCGGATGGGGCTGCCAAAGGAGTGGCATATACCAAAGCACAATTGGAGCTGTTGGGACTCGATCGCGTTTACTTGCAAGAGGTGATGGTGCCCAAATGGGAGCGCGGGGAGCAGGAAGTTGCCTATGTACAATTGGGAAAAAAGCGTTTAGACTTGTCGATTTGTGCCTTAGGGATGTCGGTAGCTACCCCCAACAACGGGTTAGAAGCTCAAGTTATTGAGGTTAAATCGCTTGACGAATTAAAAGCGTTGGGCGCTGAGAAAGTTCGCGGTAAACTCGTCTTTTTCAACCGTCCGATGGATCCTGAACATGTTGAAACCTTTCGTGCTTATGGTGGTTGTGTTGATCAACGCTCTTCAGGAGCTCGTGAAGCAGGTAAGTTGGGAGCCGTAGGTGTGTTGGTGCGTTCAATGAACTTACGTCTTGACGATCTTCCTCACACAGGTATGACCAATTATGGGGATACACCCGAGTCGCAACGCATACCGGCTGCGGCGGTGAGTACTTTGGATGCGAATGCATTAAGTGAAGCCTTGCAAACCCATCCCAATGCAAAAATTTATTTTCGTCAAACCTGTCGCTATTTAGGGGAGGTGCTTTCACATAATGTAGTTGGAGAGATAAGAGGGACAATCTATCCCGATAAAATTATTTTGGTCGGTGGTCATTTGGACTCGTGGGATTTAGGCGATGGTTCGCATGATGATGGTGCTGGCTGTGTGCAAAGTATGGAAGTATTAGCACTGTTCAAACGTCTTGGGTACCGTCCGAAACACACTATCCGTGCGGTTTTATTTATGAATGAAGAAAATGGAGTGAAAGGGGGATTGCAATACGAAGCCGAATCTAAACGGTTGGGTGAGCAACATATATTTGCCTTGGAGAGTGATGCGGGAGGATTTGCACCACGAGGGTTTTCGTTTGAAATTGATGCCACCAATATGGAGCAAGTACAACAATGGAAACCGTTGTTTGAACCGTATCTTCTGCATTTATTTCGTCAAGGGCATTCGGGCGTTGATATCGGTCCCCTTCAGTCCCCCAAAATAGTTAAAGCGGGATTGCAACCGGATTCCCAACGCTATTTTGACCACCATCATGCGGCCAATGATTCTTTCGATGCCGTGAACAAACGGGAGTTGGAGTTAGGAGCCGCTGCTATGGCTTCTTTAGTGTATTTGTTTGATCAATACGGCATTCGCTAATGCAACCCGCTCATGATTATGTACTAAGGCAACGCGAACCTTTCCGGGCGGTTTTGATGCATTGTATGGCGACCATTGAGGCAATTATTCCCGCTGTAGAATTGCGTTATCGCTATGCCATTCCTTTTTACTATTATCAGGATAAACCTTTTTGTTACTTGAATGTAAAGCAAAAGAAAGGCTATGTAGATGTCGGATTTTATAGGGGTTTTCAACTGAAAACACATCAAGAGATGTTGGTAGGTGCCAATCGTACTATGGTTAAATCGCTTCAATTTACAACGCTAGACACTTTTGATCAAAGGGTGTTGGAAGCAGTACTTTTAGAAGCCAAGGCACTGTATGAATAAGGCATGAAACTTGGGGGAGATTCATTTTGTCCTATAAAGTGTTTATAGGATTTTATGGTGTGCAACATTCTTTTATTTCTGTACCTGTATAATTTAAGATTTAAACGTTGATCTAGTAATCAAGTTTCTGTCGAAACGCGATTGAATAAAAAAAGGAGATTCAGTACGAATCTCCTTTTTAGTTTGAGGGTGTAAATAGAATTATTTTACTTCACGATTTACATATACCCATCCTGTTTTGGTTGCCACACCATCACGCTCAATTACGTAATAGTAGGTTCCATCAGGAAGTTCATTATCATTGTCCGACTGACCACTCCATTGGTTGGTATAGTTGGAACGAGAATATACTTTTGTACCATAACGGTTGTAAATACTCAATTGTTTTACATTTAATCCAGTTAAGTCAAAGTTATCATTCAAACCATCGCCATTAGGTGAGATACCTCTTGGGATTGCACAAGTTACTTCATTTGCGGTAAACGATTGTGTCGCTGTACAACTAGAGGATCCATTGCCTACGGTAACAGTAACCGTGTAGGTTCCAGAAGCCGTCACATTCAAGGTAGATGCTGTACCCACAGTTGCTCCTGATGCATTTGTCCATGTATAGGTAGCACTTCCAAAATTGGTAGAAACAACTTCCAAAACATAAACACTGCCTTCACAACCTCCTTCAATAGTGAAGGATGGAGCAGGAGTAATAGTGATGTCAAAACTTTCTTGGTCTGTACAACTTCCATTTTGTGCGAAAACATAAAGCGTAGTACTTGCATTAACTACAGCCCCTGTATTCAACTGTGTACCTGTTCCATTTGGACCTGTAAAGTAGTTTCCAGCGGTTAGAGCAGGAAGCGTATACGAGTCACAAGCAAACACATCGTTGATAGGCAATACATCGGGAGTTGCCACTACAGTAACTGTAATTGAAGCTGTGGTAGCACATTGTCCTGCATCGGGTGTAAAGTTAGATGTAAATGTACCTGCAGTGGATGTAGCTATTGTTGCCGGATTCCAAGTACCGCTCACCCCATTCGTGGATTGTGTTGGTAGCGAAATTGAAGCGCTACCTGAACACACTGGTGCAATAGCGGCAAATGTTGGTACTGTTGGAGCTGTAATAGTAACTGTCAACGTTGTACTTACAGCACACTGACCAGCATTGGGTGTAAAAGTTAATGTTTGTGAACCTACAACCGAGGTGTCAATTGCAGCGGACCATGTTCCAGAAATTCCGTTATCGGAAGTAGTTGGTAACGCTGGTGCAGCACTATTTTGACACAAAGCTGCAATGGCAGTAAATGTGGGAACAATCGAAGGTGCAGTAATCGTAACTTGGAGTGACGTCGGAACGGCACATTGCGCTGCATTGGGGGTGAAGGTGTAGGTAAATGTACCCACAACACTTGTATCAATTGTAGCTGGATTCCAGGTTCCTGTAATACCATTGGCATCAGTAGACGGAAGAGTTCCCGGTGTTACCCCTTGACAAATCGGTGCTATTGGTTCAAAAGAAGGAACAACAGATGGTGCATTGATCACAACATCTAAAGTAGTACCTGTAGCACATTGACCTTGATTTGGTGTAAATGTGTACGTAAATGTACCTACAACACTGGTATCAATCGTTGTTGGATTCCAAGTTCCCGTAATTCCATTCGCATCAGCAGCTTGAAGAGTACCAGGTGTTAACCCTTGACAAATCGGTGCTATAGGTTCAAATGAAGGAACAATCGAAGGCGCATTGATCACTACATCCAAAGTAGTGCTCGTAGCACATTGCCCTAGATTAGGAGTAAATGTGTAGGTAAATGTACCCACTACAGTCGTACTGATAGTTGCAGGGTTCCAAGTACCGGTAATTCCATTTAAGGAAGTAGTTGGTAACGCTGGTGCAGCTAAATCTTGACAAATCGCTGGGATTGGGTCAAAAGAAGGTGTTGTAGCTGGAGGCGTAATCGTTACCTGTATTGTTACAGGCGTAGCACAGTTACCCGCTGAAGGTGTAAACACATAGTCAAATGTGCCTGCAATAGCCGTATCTATAGTCGCTGGATTCCAAGTTCCCGCCACATTGTTGGTTGATGTGGTTGGTAAAGTAGGCCCTGTTTGTCCTTGACATGCGGTAATCGGATCAAAAGTGGGCGTAATCGGTGTAGAAATTAAAATAGAGACCGTTACTGGATTTCCACATTGACCTGCATTCGGGGTAAACACATAGTTGGTGTTGCCTAACGTAGAAGTGTCAATGGTTGCGGGGTTCCACGTTCCTTCAATATTGTTTAATGAAGTCGTAGGTAGCACTGGTGCTGTAGCGCCTTGACATATACTATTAATAGGGGCAAAGGTAGGATCAATAGGCTGTGTTATCGTAATTGTAAAACTACGTTCGCTGGTACAGTTTGGTGTTGTACCTGAGGCTGCATATACATACATGGTTTGCGAGGCCGAAATAACATCACCTGCGTTATAAGTGGTTCCTGTTCCTCCTGGTTCTGAGAAATAATTTCCTACTGTAAGTGGAGGCAACGTATAATTGCCACACTGCGTAACATTTGCAATAAAAGGTATTACTGGAGTGGGGTGAATAGTAACAGTTGTTGTTGTTGTAAATGGATCACATCCACCCGATGCCGGAATAGTGTATGAAACAGTATACGTACCCGGTGTGCTTGCCCCGGGAATAATATTACCATTGATTGCATTAATATTCAAACCAGATGGGGTTGCCGAGAAATTTCCTCCTGGTGTTCCTGTGATTGTAGCCACAACGGGGTCAAAAGTTGAATTACAATAGGCAGGTGCAGGATACGCAATTGTAGCATCGGCTGGCGCTGTAATGATAACCGTTCTTGATGTAGTAATAAAAGGAATTGTATTACAAGTACCTCCAATAATTGTAGCAGTCGTAGCAGTTACCACATAGGCTCCAGGCGCACTAGCTGACAAATCGATTGTCCCAGTTACCGAATCAATTACTAATCCAGCTGGAGTAGCAGTATAGGTTCCTGCAGTAGCACTAGGAGCTAAAACTGGTGTTGGATCCGCATCGTTTTGACAATAGAAAGTTGAATCGTAATTAAAAATATTGATTGGGAAACAAGCTGTTGTACCCCCATTGGTATTAGTTTGTGTAAACGTCACAGTACCTGGCTGATTGGAGAAGTTAGTAATCATAATTACATAGACCTCACACAATTGAGCATTTGGAATACACATAATCTCTTGAGGTGCTGCCGAATAACTACATGCGTGTAAGTTACCGTTACAACCTTGAGCTGGCGTTAGTGCTGGTAATTGTCCTGCTAAAGGATTCGCAGGAACTCCAATACAAGCCGAACTTAAATCAGTAAAGGGTCCCCAAGCCACATAATCCACGTCGCGGCCTACACCATTATTATCAACTTGAGTAATTAAATAGCTCAAAGGTCCTGCTTGGTTTACTTGTAAGAAGAAGAAGGCAGGGTTAGGAGAGGTAAATAAACATCCAATTTGCCCTAAACTTGGTATATTCGTTGAGTTGGCATAGGTGATGGTTTGCCCCGTACAGAATGCTGGTGCTTCAGTACAAGGTAATGTACCAATACACAAGTCAAACGTTACATATTGAGGGTTGGCAGATGCCGAATAAATACGAATATAATAGGTAGTTCCTGGCACTAAATCATCGGCACTATTACAGTTTAATTGCGTTAAGTTACCACAGTTATCTCCTGTGAAAATAGCGTAATCCAAATCAGTACCTGCTGGAAGTACGTTGTTAAAAGATACAATGTGAGTAGGTGCAGTCGCTGTAAAGGTATACCATACATCATCGTTGGCTACCCCTGGAGGACAGTTCACTGCTGGAGCGGAGGCCGTAGCACCAATCAACGTACCAGGCGTTGTTTGTACACAGTTTAAGTTTTGATTAACTACAGCAAAAGAGGCAGCGCTACATTCATCATTTACAGGTAAGGTACCAAATGTAAAGGGTTGTGACCATGTACTGGTTTCCCCTTGTGCATTACAAATCGAACGGACATAAAACGTATACGCTGTTCCCGCTGGTAAGTTGGTAAGGGTGTAAGGATTACTAGTTGTTAAAATACCAATAGATGTGCCTGACGGAGGTAAGCCCCCTAGCGGAACAATGAAAACCTCCCATTGAGTAGCGGTACCTTGTTCAGTCCAAGCCAATTGAACAGAGTTCTGCGTTGCTTGTTGAATATTCAAACTCACAGGTCTTGGACAAGCAGGTGCTTGTTCGCATGTGACATTTGCAATCCATCCAGGATTATTTACAGAACCATCACTGCGGAAACGGAACGTTAAACACCCCCCAACCGTAGATGCTGTGAAGGGGCCTGGTAAGTTGGCACCTGTTAAGTTACCCCAGAATGAACCGGGTAAACCGCCAGGTACATTGCCAGCACCATTACCACTTGCAATTTGAGGTGCGTTGATATCTGCCCCGTCAAATACATACAATCCGTCCCAAGTAGCCTCAGTATTAAATTCAATAAAGGTTACTGTAACTACTTGGTTTGATCCTGTAGGAGGACAAATCGTAACGGTGTTATCTGTTCCATTAGCATAATTAGCATTGGCTCCTCCTGGATCGGTAAATATTCCGCCACATTGTGGTGGTGCAATTTGTGTGGTTATAGTTCTTGGACCAACCCAGTTACTTAAATCACCAGGACCACAAACCGCCTGAACATATAAATCATAACAGGTGTCCGGAGTCAATCCTGTAAACACATGGGGGTTGGTGGTGGTTACGGTAAATCCTGTAGTAGTAGCAGTTGGAACGGGAGATCCACAAGGAAGTGCAATGACATTCCAAGTTGTTGCGGTATTTGGATTTGTCCATGCTAAAGTAGCACTGTTAAATGTCACAGCTGATGTAACAAGCGTGTTAGGATTAGGACAAGTTGGCGGTGGACCACAGAATACATTCGCTGTCCATCCCGCTAAATTGATGATACCGTCACTAATGAATTGGAAAGTTAAACATCCATCAACAGAAGTAGAGGTAAATGTTGGTAAATTCCCTCCTATTAGTGTACCCCAAAAAGCACCGGGAGTTGTTAAATCACCAAAACCAGGACCATTTGTACTGGCAATTTGAGGCGATCCCACAGTAGATCCATTAAATACATACAATCCATCCCAATTGGCTTCAGTGGCAAAACTGGTAAAGGTTACGGTGACAACATCCCCTGTATTTACAGGACAAACGGTTACGATTGTATTAGCATCATTCGGATAATTTCCATTTCCTCCTTCATCAGCAAATATACCACCACATACTGGCGGAGCTACTTGCGTAGTAATCGATGCAGGACCGGCCCAGTTGCTCAATTCTGATGCTGAGCAAACGGCACGAACATACACGTCATAACAAGTCAATCCCGATAATCCGGTCAATTGGAAAGGACGGGTGTTGGCTACGGTAAATCCTGTAGTTGTTGCATTGGGTGCAGGCGAACCACAAGGTACTGCGATAATATGCCACTCGGTTTCAGTGCCTCCAGCGGTCCAGTTGAATGTAGCTGAGGTTCCTAAAACGATGGTTGGTGCTAATGAGAAAGGCGCAGGACAAGCGGGAGGTGCTGCACAGGTAACATTGGCTACCCATCCTGCAGCTGTGGTTGTACCATTACTACGGAAACGGAAGGTCAAACAGCCATCAGGGCTAGATGATGTTACCGTACCCGGACTGGTGGTTCCCCAAAACGCTCCTGCCAATCCACCAGGTACTGCTCCAGCAGGGTTTGGACTAGCAATTTGAGGTGCTGATGTTGAGTTTCCATTGAATACATACAAACCGTCGTTGGTTGCCTCT
>NZ_JAPZUB010000025.1 GCF_027533505.1 Flavobacterium sp.
CAAACCTTCCTAACGGCAGGCAGGTCTTCAAATTACCTCATTTTCAAATTGAAGTGTAAAAGTGTAGTACGTGCCGTTTATGAATGAAGCATTTCTTTTCTCTTGCTTCTTTTCTCTTTCTTCTAATTTTACCGCAAAGTCACAAAGTAGTCGCAAAGTTCGCAACGATTTAAGTAGGCAAAGACATGGCCCTTGGCCGACTTAATACCCTTAATGAAGGCGGTTTGGCGGAATATTCTTAATCCCTTAATGGTAAAAAATGGAGCTAGAAGACGTAGTTTGCCCTCACGACCTCGAAGTATCGGGAGCAGTTGTAATGATCCGTCCTCACCAAAAAGTTCTTAGAAAGTATTCCCCCTTTGGGGGTTAGGGGGCTTGGGGATGTTGTTTTCTCGCTATACTTTTTCTGCGATATTTTGAGCGAGTGCCGAAAATTCTTCGGGGGTGAGACTCGTTTTGCGTTGGAAGCGCATGTCGTCCATGTCTTGCAGCGGAATGAGGTGCACGTGCACGTGCGGGACTTCGAGTCCGACCACCGCTACCCCGATGCGTTTGCATTCCACGGTTTGTTCCAAGGCTTTGGCTACCTTGCGGGAAAACTGCATGAGTCCAAGGTAGTGTTCTTCTTCCATATCAAACAGCTTGTTGATTTCCTGTTTGGGGATACACAACGTATGTCCTTTGGCATTGGGATTGACATCCAAAAACGCCAAGTAGCGGTCGTCTTCGGCTACTTTATAACACGGGATTTCGCCGTTTACGATTTTGGTGAAGATACTACTCATGGTTAGTCGCGTGAGATTTCTAAGATTTCAAACTTCAAGGTACCGTTAGGAACAGTGATTTCCGCTACCTCGCCTACTGATTTTCCGAGTAATCCTTTCCCGATGGGCGAAGTTACTGAAATCTTACCCGTTTTTAAGTCGGCTTCACTTTCGGCCACCAAGGTGTATTTCATCTCCATGCCGTTGGCTTGGTTTTTAATTTTTACATTCGAAAGCACCAATACTTTGGACACGTCCAATTGTGATTCATCAATCAAACGGGCGTTGGCATACAATTCCTCCATTTTGGCAATACGCATTTCCAATAACCCTTGGGCTTCTTTCGCTGCATCATATTCGGCATTCTCCGATAAGTCGCCTTTATCGCGGGCTTCGGCAATGGCTTGTGAAGCTTTCGGGCGTTCTACGGATTTCAAATATTCCAATTCGTCTTTTAATTTTTTTAATCCTTCTGCGGTGTAATACGATACATTACTCATAATCATTTTTTTTACTTTAGTATATCAAAAGCCGTTGTTTCAACGTTTCATAAAATAGAAAAAATCCCATCGCGACGGGATTTCTTCCTCCAAAGATATATTTTTTTGATGAATTAATTCCTACTTTTGTTGTGTTGTAGAACGCAAATATACGCAAATTGTAGGCGTAAAATCAAGTTTAAACGAATATTTACCATGAAAAAAGGGGTCTACTTACTGTGTTTACTCGGATTACTGACCGGTTGTTCTCGGGAACAATTCAACAATGAAAATCCGTTTTTACCCAACTATGCGTTCTCCATGAGTTTGGACACCAATTTGGCCAATTACAACTCCCTGCTTTTTGCCGGCAACAGCATTCGTGTGTTTCCAGTAAACGGACCTGCCAATGGGGTGATTGTGTTTTACACCGGTGGGCAATACAATGCGTTTGACGGCTCCTGTCCCAACCAAAACATCAGCAGCTGTTCCCGTCTAACGTTATCGGGTTCCAATGCGCAATGCGAATGCGAGGGCGAAAACTACAACCTATTCACAGGACAAGCGCCCAACAAACCCTATAGCTTAAAACTGTATCGGGTGCAAGTCGCCGGAAATATCATCACTGTTTTCAACTAATAACAAAGCCGGCTTTCACCGGCTTTTTGCTTATTTAAAACTGCATCGTGAGTCCTACCAAGAAATTGCGCCCCGCCTGCGGATAGTAGTACGGAAACACATCCCACATGTATCCGTTGGAGACATAGGTTTTGTCCAAAATATTATTGACCAATCCGTTGACCGTTATCGTACGGAAAACCGATTTGGGATTCCATGCATACGAGACATTAAAATCGTTGACAAAATAATCGGGCAAACGTGCTTCGGGACGTTCTAAGTTGTTCATATACTGCTCCCCAACAAACTTACTTAACCACGTAAGGTGTAGATTCTTTATGGGTTCAAACAACAACAAACTCCCCGCAATTAGATTGGGCGAATAGGCAATCGCGGTGTTGCCTACTGCTACACCATTGTTGGTTAAATCAATGTTTTGGTTTTGACTTATCGTAAAATTGGGTTTCCAAATCCACTGTTTTGCCAATGCAATGGTCGCATCGACCTCCAAGCCCAAACGGTAACTGCGCTCGCTATTGGAACGCACCGGACTCCCCACATCGTCAAGAGCTCCTGTTAAAATCAACTGGTCGCGGTAGAGCATATAATACACGTTGGCATTGAATTGCACTTTGGACGCTTCGTAGCGCCACCCCAACTCAAAATCGTTGAGTTTCTCGGGACGTACATTACCGCCCTCATAGTCGGTGCGATTGGGTTCGCGGTTGGCGCGGGCATACGAGAAATAAAGAATATTTTTAGTGTCTACCGCATAATTCACCCCTACTTTGGGATTAAAAAAGTTGAAGGTATCATCGACCAACGTGGGTTGTACCCCATTGGCTTTGTAATTTACGCGACGGTATTGCACATCGCCGTAAACACTCCATTGGGAGGTTACATCATAAGTCGCTTTGGCAAATACGTTGCCATCGGTTTTGATGCCGTAGTCGTTATAGTATTCATCGCCCAACTCCGACGTTGAGGCGAAGCGCGCCCAAATCACGCGACCGAAGTGTAAGCCTTCGTATTTGTTCCATCCCCCGCCGAGAATCAAGTCAAACTTCTCTTTTTTGTAATTGGCTGAAAAGGTTGTCCCATAAAAATCGTTATCCAACCATTTTTGACGGATAAGGTCTGTGCTGGTTTGTCCCGCTACCGGAGTGAGACCGTACTCGGCAAAGTCGGCATCTTCTCTGTAATTTTCAAAATACCCTTTCCCTTTGGTATAATGCAAGGCTACATTGGTACTCCAGCGGTCATTCCAACGCTCACTCCAGTGCAATTGCGCATGATCTTGTTGGTAATTATCGGTTTCATTATCGTAAAAACGGGTGTTTCCAAATTCGTCGGTAAAAATCCCGGCCGAGTTAAACGTTCGGTCTATCGCCAAGGTAGGGCCATCGATCCCGTTCCAAGACTGATAGGTGCGTTCGCGTCCACCAAATACCAATCCTTTGATTAAAGTGGTTTTGCCCACATAGGTTCCTTGCAAAAAATACGACTTCAGGTCGGCACTCGCCCGGTCTACATAACCGTCGGAAGCAATTTGCGAAAGCCGTCCTGCAATTTCAAAACGATCATTCATTAATCCGGTGCTAAATTTTACTGTGTGCTTGCGGGCATTAAAACTCCCGAAGGAGTTGGCAATTTCTCCCGTTCCTTTTTTGGAATACGAATCGGTAAGCAAGTTCAAACTCGCTCCAAAAGCCCCAGCCCCATTGGTTGAAGTCCCCACGCCGCGCTGCAATTGCATACTTTGAACGGACGACGCAAAATCGGGCATGTTGACCCAAAAGGTACCGTGACTTTCGGAGTCGTTGTAAGGAATCCCGTTGATGGTTACATTGACTCGGGTAGCATCGGTACCCCGAACGCGTATGCCCGTATACCCAAAACCGTTTCCAGCGTCGGAGGTGGTGACTACCGAAGGCATATAATTCATCAAAATTGGAATGTCCTGCCCCAAGTTGCGACTGGCAATGTCTTTTTGGGTAAGGTTACTGAAGGTGACCGGTGTTTTTTTGTTTACACGTACGGCCTTGACCAACACTTCATCCAGTTGATTCACTTGGGTAGAGTCGTTGGACTTTTGCTGGGCACCAAGCCACAGCGGACCGAGAAGTAGCGTCAAGAAGACTGCAGCTTTCAAGGATTTAACATAGGAATTTTCCATTCGTAAAAAAGGTTTACGAATAACTGGGGTACATTATTCTTTGGTTAAAAAATGATTGTACTGGCCCGACATCGACGAAGGCGCGCTTCTTCTACCGCTGTCTTTTTTCCTTGGCAGCATTACCTGCCCAGGTTCAATGGGTATGATCTCAGCTCGTAATTTTGAGCACCCCGATGAGACGGCGCAAAGGTAAATTAAAAACTCGGGGAATTGCAAACCCTTTTTTTAAAAATTCGGTTTGCGGCGGTTTTGCTTGATTTCAGATTTGGATTTCTTGGCTGCTAGACGTTCCATTTTGACACTATAAGGAATGTTTGTCGCCTTTCGGGGCTTGGCCACTTCAAGGGCTTGGGCCACCAAACGAAGGAGTTTTTTCTCGGCATTGGTGCGGTTTTTCAACTGACTTCGGTCGGCTTCAGAGGTAATTTGTAGCACCCCTTCGTTGGAGATACGGGCCGCTAGTTTTTCCATGATCTGAATTTTCTCCTGTGCCCCCACGGCTTGGGAAGCCTGAACATCCCAGGTCAACACCGCTTTGGAGGCCACTTTGTTAACGTTTTGACCGCCGGCGCCGCTGCTGCGTACGGCTTTAAATTGAAGTTCTGCGAGAAGTATTTCTGAATTCATGTACGGGGTTGATGGGCCGGTTTCAACAAATCATTGACCGTTTTTACGGGATTAAACGTTTCCAAGGGGACTTCCACAAAAAGGGTAATCCATTTGGCCATAGCGCCATTCCACAACCCTGGCAATTCAAAAGCTTTCAGCGGACGACCGTCTTTGTTTTTTTCGACGATAAATCCGGTATGCGGATCCACAAATCGGGTGAGGTCAAAATTGCGCCCCTGAAAATCGCGAATGCCACACACCAAATCCACGGGGTTGAAATGGGTGGCTTGCTCCATAATGAAGCGCTGGTTTTTCTCAATTTGTGACGACTCAATAATTTGCAAAAACACACGGCCTTTCTGATCGCGCACCCAGAATGGACCTCCTCCGGGTTCGCCTTCATTTTTCACCATCCCGCACACGCGAATGGGTCGGTTGAGTGCTTCCATTAAATACTCAATCTTGCTTTCGCGGGTATATTTGGGGAAGTCATCACTGATTTCCATCAACAGTTTCTGACTGACAAACTGGGCGATTTCGTGGAGCATATCGTGGGTAACCTGGTCCTGTTGCAAGTATTTTAAATAGCGGAAAACCGTTTCTTGCACTTGCAATAAGATTCCCCCAAGGGCTTTTTTATACAAAGCAATTTGGGCGGTATGGTTGTGCGAGACGTTGTCAATATTTTTGACAAACACAATATCGGCGTTCAAGCGATTCATGTTTTGAATCAGCGCCCCGTGCCCTCCCGGTCGAAATACGATGGCATCGTGCTTATCGCGAAAGGGTTTCCCATCAGGGGTGAGCGCAATAACATCGGTTGCTTTATCTTGGTAGGAATAGTTCACTTGAATGGATACCCCGTGTGCGGCTTCAATGTTCGATTTAACCGTTTCTACGATAGCCTCAAATTGCGACTGGTACTCCTCCGACACCGTAAAATGTACTTTGGATTTTCCATCGGCATGCGCATAGAGCGCGCATTCCAACAAATGTTCTTCAATAGGCGTGATACAGACTTCCCCTTGTTGATGAAAAGGCAGGACCCCTTTGGGTTTATTGGCAAAATCAAATTGCGGCGCTGTCATCAAGGTTTTTATAAAATAATAATGCCTTTCGTCGGTGGATAAGGAATCATAATTGGGATACAACGAACGGGTGGCTTCGTTGACTTCCTTGAAAAATGGAAATTTATCAAGCGCGATTAAAAACAGGGCTAGGTCTTTATTTTTCGCGTGATTGATGTACGAATTAAGGGTATCCTTTCCGGGTTTGAAATCGTGCAAGAACTCGTTTAAAAATTTAAACATGCGACTCGCTGCGCCCGAAGCAGGAACGAATTTTTTAAGGCAAAAGGATTCCTTTTTTTGTTCAAAATACGTGGCGTAATAACGTGCTTCCTCCTCTGTCAGGGATTGAATACCATCATCGATCGTGGCAGCGCGTTCCAATTGAATCTTGGGCAAGCCATTTTTGAGGATGGAAAACTGGTAGCGCAATACCTCCCAATCCATTTTTCGGGCATGCATTTGCAAAAAGTCATGCGACGTAAAGCCCCATTGCAAGGCTTTTTCCAAATCGACAATCATTTGTTTGACTTGAGCCACTCGTGATTCTAAATCACCACTTAACTTGACATAGGGTTTTTGGTAGCGAATAAGTTGCGCTTCAAAAAACTGCAATGTTTCGGCACGATTATGGGGGCGATCGCGAAGATCATCGGGCTCCCAAGGCACATCGATATCGGTGAGAAAAATAAGGTCGTATTTATGTTTTTTGGCCGCCTTCTCCAAAATGGGATCCACAGCACCGTAATACAATTCGCCAAACGCTTTGGTAACCAATACGGTGGTATCGCAAAACAAAAAGCGACGGGCTTCTTGCAGTTTTCGATTTTCCAATTGGGTTTGTCCTAAGGCAATAGGCAATAAATCCTCGGGTTGACAGGGTTCGCCTTTTTCATTCCATTTTTCTTGTAAATAGTCACGGGCAAATTCAGGCGCCCAAACCGTATCAAAATCGGCGGCCAACTGCTGCGCAAGGGTTGTTTTTCCCGTTGATTCGGGACCGTAAAAAGCAATCCGCAAAACCGATTTTCCTAGGTTGAGGACGGGGTATTGTTTAAGATTTTCTTCCATTCGATGTAGGCTAAAACGGCCAAAACCGTGAATAGTAAATATTGTAAGGAAAGCATCCCGAGTCCGCGGTAGGCAAAAAGCGGAACAACGATGCAATCGCCGATAATCCAAAGGGTCCAGTTTTCAATCTTTTTCAATGCCATATACCACATGGCGGTAAAAAATAACCCTGAGGTAAAAATATCAATATAATTGGGAATTTCAAAAGAATAGTCAAAAAATTGGTAGACGCCAAACGTCACCAAAAGGGTCAATACAAACAATCCGAAACCGATGATTTTCTCGCGGGAGGTGGTGCGGGATATGGGGAGCGAACCCGTTGCTGCCCCTTTGGACCAGCGGTACCACCCGTAAACACTCATGAGCGAATAATACACATTAATCGTCATGTCGCCAAAATACTGCGCTTGGTACAACAAATACACGGTAATAACGGTAGAAATGAGTCCGGTGGGATACACCCCAATGTTTTCCTTTTTGGCGAAATACACGCTTAAAATCCCCGTGACAAAAGCCAAAAACTCCAAAGTAATTTGGAGTGTCGAAGCGTTTTCATAGGATTTTAAAAAGAAATCAAACATCGTTTCGGGTTGGAGCGTAAAAGTACGGATTCTCTACAGAAAACGAGGTTATGATTTTGTAAAATGCCTTTCTTGATTTATGAAGATTTAAAAAAATTGGGGTTTTCCTCAAAAGCAGTTCCAATCACCACCATCGTGGCCCCGGCTTGGTGGGCGGCTTGAATTTGGGCGAAACTACGAATACCGCCTCCCACAATCAACGGAATCGTTACCGATTGGGCTACTGTGGCAATCATTTCGAGGGGTACCGCGTGTTGCGCCCCACTCCCCGCTTCGAGATACATCAGTTTTTTACCCAACAATTGTCCCGCGAGTGCCGTCATTGCTACGTGTTGGGGATTATTACGGGCCAAAGGCTGTGTGCCACTCACGCGTTGCACCGCGGTTTCCGTTCCGCTTTCAATAAGCAGATACCCTGTGGGAATGACTTCTAACGAAGTGTGCTGCAATAAAGGCGCGGCTTTGACTTGCTGTTCAATTAAATATTCGGGGTTGCGTCCTGAGAGTAAGGACAAAAACAAAATACCGTCGGCGGCTTCGGTGATTTGTGCATAATCGCCAGGAAACAAGAGCACGGGCAGGCCGGATTCATGTTTGAGTTGGGTGACCAATTCCTCCAAATGTGGTCCTTCAAAGGTACTGCCACCCACAAGGAGATGGGTGACCGGAGTCCCTTGGAGTCGTTGGCACAAATCAGCCCCCTGCTCCGGCTGGGTTTTCTCGGGATCAATAAGCACCGCCAACAAGGACTGTTGGTTTTGGTAGGCCGTAAATATGGAATCGTATACCTTCATTAGGATTCAAAAACGCAGACAAAGATATAGTCTTCGCGCTGAATAAAATGCACGGGGAAAAATTCTGTTTGGTGCTTAAAGTCCAAACGCGCCACCGTAGTTCCCTCGGCAGGCGCAAAGGGTTGTTCACTGATGTGATTGGGGTAACTAATGCCTTTTTCATTTTTGATTTTAAACACCGCTTCTTTGATACTCCAAATGATGGTGGCTTTTTGGAGTTGTTCGGCGAGCGATAAACCCGTTAAATGTGTATCTACATCCATAAATCGGGGAGCTATCTTGAGCACTTTAGGCCGCATGGCTTCAATGTCAAGACCGAGGTTTTCGTCACTGATGGCGACTGCCGCAAAGCCATAGGAATGGGAAATTGAAACGTGATGGCCATCAGACAAATGGGGTTTCCCACTGGTGTCGTAGGTGAGATCGGTATCGGCATAGCCGAGATGCTGCAGCAAATGGCGTACGGCGAGAAACCCTTTTTGGTGGACTTCCGATTTGAGTTTGTGCAAGCGAATGAGGGAATAATCTTGTAAGAGAACTCCAGCAATCAAATAGTCTAAAGGCTCGTCAATTTTCCAGAGGTGCAGTTGGGTTTGTGGACGGATGTGTATGGTTTCGTAAAATGGCATTGGTGCAGTTTATCCTAGCCCCGATAGTAGTGGAAATCCTTTTTGGGGTGGTGGTAATGACGTGAATCTGATACGCTTGACGGCATCACCCCAAAAAGATTGCAACGGATAGCGGGAAATAGCTTCTTATTATTTTTCTGATTCTTAGCGGGTTAAATCGGATTAACGATTCATAAAATTACATTAAAGTTTTTTATTTCGAAACTTAGTTTGTAATTTTGCACCCTCAAATATAAACACAAATATACACAATACATGAGTACGAAAACTGTGCCTTACGTGGCGTACAAAGTTAAAGACATTTCCCTAGCCGCTTGGGGACGTAAAGAAATTGAATTGGCAGAAGCTGAAATGCCAGGTCTAATGGCATTGCGTGAAGAATACGGTGCTTCGCAGCCTTTAAAAGGAGCGCGCATCGCAGGATGTTTGCACATGACGATTCAAACTGCGGTTTTGATTGAAACCTTAAAAGCATTAGGAGCTGAAGTAACTTGGTCTTCATGTAACATTTTCTCGACACAAGATCACGCTGCGGCTGCAATTGCTGCTGCGGGTATCCCCGTGTATGCTTGGAAAGGTATGAACGAAGAAGAGTTCGACTGGTGTATTGAGCAAACGTTATTCTTTGGGGAAGATCGTCAGCCGTTGAACATGATTTTGGATGATGGTGGAGATTTAACCAATATGGTTTTCGACCGTTACCCAGAATTAATCAGCAACATCAAAGGGTTGTCGGAAGAGACGACTACAGGAGTGCACCGTTTGTATGAGCGTATGAAGAATGGTACCTTACACATGCCCGCAATTAACGTAAACGACTCGGTGACAAAATCGAAATTTGACAACAAATACGGTTGTAAAGAATCGGCTGTAGATGCGGTTCGTCGTGCAACGGATGTGATGTTGGCTGGGAAACGCGTGGTAGTTTGTGGCTACGGTGACGTAGGAAAAGGGACAGCGGCTTCGTTCCGTGGTGCAGGTTCTATCGTTACGGTAACTGAAATCGACCCAATCTGTGCGTTACAAGCGGCTATGGACGGATTTGAAGTGAAAAAATTAGATACGGTGATCGCTACTGCTGATATCGTAATCACGACTACAGGAAACAAAGACATCGTAGTAGGTCGTCACTTCGAAAACATGAAAGACAAAACAATCGTATGTAATATCGGTCACTTTGATAACGAAATCGACATGGCTTGGTTGAACGCGAACTATGGCGAAACCAAAATCGAAATCAAACCACAAGTGGACAAATACAACGTGAACGGTAAAGACATCATCATCTTGGCCGAAGGTCGTTTAGTGAACTTAGGTTGCGCTACGGGTCACCCCAGTTTTGTAATGAGTAACTCATTTACTAACCAAACATTGGCACAAATCGAATTGTGGAACAACAGTGCGAACTACAAAAATGAAGTGTACATGTTGCCGAAACATTTGGATGAAAAAGTAGCCGCGTTACACTTAGCGAAATTAGGCGTGGAATTGGAAACCTTAAACCACGAACAAGCCGAATACATCGGAGTTCAAGTAGAAGGGCCGTACAAGCCTGAGTATTACAGATACTAGTATTAGACGTTAGACATTGGACGTTAGTCTTTAGTCTTTAGAATTTAGATTGAATTTTCGCAAAACTCATAATTCATAATTCATAACTCATAATTTATTAAAGTCGTTTCTTCATGGAGACGACTTTTTTTATGGCGTTCCCCCGATGAGGAATACGGCTAAAATTTCGAGTTGGGCTATCGGGGTCAGGCTTTCCGCTGTATCTCCCGAAGGATCGGGAGGATGCCGCTTCAATCCTTAACGCAAGGAGAGAAAAGAAGAAAGAAGAAAGAGAAAAGAAGAAAGAAGCAAGAGAAAAGAGAAAGCCAGTGCAAAACACTGGCTTTTCTATTATAAAGTTTCTTTCAACCCTTTGTAAAATTCATTTTGCCAAACGATGGCGTTTGCCTTATTAAAAATCATCGTTGTCCAAAATGGCTTGAACATTAACTTTCAATTCGGGTAAATTTATTTTAATTACATTCCAAATCGTGAAATCATCGATACCAAAATATTCATGAATAACTAAATTTCGTAATCCAATGATTCTCGCCCAGGGTATTTCTGGATGATTTAACAGTAAATTTTGTGATAATCTATTACAAGCCTCTCCAATAATTTCAAGCTGTCTCAAGGTTGCATTAAACATCATAGAATTTTTTACAAAATGCTCTATATCGGTATCTTGCAAATAGTTTTCAATTTCAGTTATTGCATCCAAAACATGAAGCAATCGCACTTTATCACCTAATCTATCTTGCATAAATTAACTTCTTTTCTTTATCTACTATTGGTTTGATGTATTTTGACAAACCGCGTTCAGAAATCAAATCCACTTTTTTGGACAGTAGTTCTTGTAAATCCAATTGCATCTGAATAAATTCTAATCCAATAGGCTGCGAATAATCCAACTCTACCAACAAATCAATATCGCTAGTATCATTTTCTAAATCTTTACTGTAAGAACCAAAAAGATAGGCTTTCAAAACGGGTTGCTTTGAAAAAAAATCCCGTATAATATTGATTTGATTGCTATTAAGACTCATCTTTAAAGTATTTAAACAAAATTAATCAAAAAAAGCATCTATAGAGTCTCTTTCAACCATTTGTAAAATTCACGTTGCCAAACCATCGCATTTTGGGGCTTCAACACCCAATGGTTTTCATCAGGGAAATACAAGAACCGACTCTTGATTCCTTTCAACTGAGCCGCTTGGAAGGCTTCTTGTCCTTGTCCAATCGGCACACGGTAAACTCTACCGCCTTGAATAATTAAAATCGGCGTATTCCAATTGTTCACGAAGTTAATCGGGTTAAACTGACTGTAGGTTTTTTGCGCCACAGCATTGTCTTTCTCCCAATAGGGTCCGCCATGATCCCAATTATTGAAAAACACTTCTTCGGTGGTGCCGTACATACTTTCTAAGTTAAACACCCCACAATGGGAAATAAACGTTTTGAAACGGTTGTTGTGGATACCGGCCAGATAAAACACCGAATACCCGCCATAACTTGCCCCTACCGCACCCAAACGGGTTTTGTCGACATAGGCTTCTTTCGACACATCATCAATCGCCGATAAATAATCTTGCATTACTTGACCGCCCCAATCTTTCGAGATTTGTTCGTTCCATGCCACCCCATGACCGTGCATTCCACGACGGTTGGGCGCCACTACAATATAGCCTTGTGAAGCCATCAAAGAGAAATTCCATCGGAACGAATACGACTGCGTCAACGGCGACTGGGGCCCACCCTGACAATACAATAAAGTGGGGTATTTTTTAGTCGCGTCAAAGTTGGGAGGCAAAATTACCCAAACCAACATTTTCTTGTTATCGGTAGTCGTCACGTAACGGCGCTCGTATTTGGGCAAAGTCAAACTTGCATACGCCGCATCATTCACATGCGTAATTTGGTTCCACGCTTTTGATTTTAAATCATAGGTATATAACTCAGCGGCATGGTTCATATCGGTGCGGGTTACAATTACTTTGCTCCCTGAAAAGCCAACGATATCAGCCACATCAAAATCCCCATTCGTGATTTGTTTAACGGTTATGGCTATTTTGGTCAACCCCGGATTATTGACTTCGAACAATTGTTTTGTCCCGTCAATAGCGGCTACAAAATAAATCTTCTTCCCATCGGGCGCCCAAAGGAAACTATCGACACTTCCATCCCAAGCGGCGGTTAGATTTACTTTCACTTGATCGTTGATGCGAACGATAATGTCATTTTTATCCGCTTCATACCCATCACGTTGCATTTGCAAATACGCCAAAACCCCTTGTGCTGAAAAGGCGGGATTGGTATCGTAGCCTAAGTTGCCTTCGGTTAAATTGCGTGTCGTTTTGGTTTCGATGTTGTACTCGTACAAATCGGTATTGGTCGAAATGGCATAAGCGGTTCCGGCTTTCTTTTTACACACATAAATGATGGTATTGTTGGGTGACCAAATGTAGTCTTCTTCTCCACCGTGTGGTTTTTGGGGTGCGTCAAAAGGTTCGCCCGCCATAATGTCAAACGGTGTGGCTTTGGGATCCTTCGCATCAGCAAAATACACGTGGTTGTGTGTACCGTCGTTCCACGTATCCCAATGACGGTAATCGAGTCCGTTGTATACTTGCGCCGAAGACTTTTCCAATTCAGGATAAAAATCTTTCCCCAGTACTTTTTCAACTTTGGTTTCTTGCGAAGACAATACATACTTGCCATTAGGTGATACATTGCGATTAGCTACAAGGGATTCTGCATTTTGAACCTCCGTAGCGGCGCCACCCGAAACGGGAACCGTATAATATTTTGATGACGATTTATTTTCAGCCACCGAGGGTGTCGATACTTTATATACGACCGATTGTCCGTCTTTGGTCAATCCCAAAACGGAAACGCGACCTAACTTCCATAGCATTTCGGGTGTTAGGGTTTGCGCAGTTGCTGCAACACTCATAAGACTTAGGATTAGTATACCTATTTTTTTATTCATAACTCGAAAGGTTTAGTTTGTGGGAATAGTGATTCCGCCTTAAAAGTAATAAAAAAACCACTCCGAAGAGTGGTCTTTTATGAATTGAAAAAACGGATATTATTGTTTGATAAATCGTTTTGTAGCGGCTCCTTCAGGAGTAGCAACTTCCAAAAGATAGGTGCCTGGCGCAAGGTTTTGCACTTCAATACCCTCCCCTTGAGTGGTGCCGCGTTGTACTTCTTGACCCATTACATTCACAATGCGGTAAGAAGCCTCTTGCGCTAAGTCGGAAATATACAACACATCACGCACAGGGTTTGGATATACTTTTACTGCCAACGCTGGGGTACTCTCTTCTTCACGAGCTGTAGCAGTGATGTTTACCGTATAATCTTCCACTTGACCAAAACCGAAAATCTCACAAGCGGTCGGCACGGCATTGTACTTCATAGAAACACGCATACGCGTAGTGCCTAAAGCTGCTGTGGTTGGAATGGTGAACGAACCCGATACAGGCGTTGTTGTTGTTGCATTGCGCGAGAACACACGCTCACCCGTATCCAAGAAATCGCCATCGCGGTTTAAATCGATAAATACGGCATAGCCTTCACGATATACTGTGGAAGTCCACGTTGGGGTAATGGTGATCGTATTGGCCACACCACGCACTAAATTGGTAGAGATTGCCGTAAAGTCTTCATAACCCGCGGTACCTGTTGAAGCATTATTGATGGTTCTTAATTGAACGCGACCAATGCGCTCATCGGCAGTGCTGTTTCCTTGCGAAGCACAGTACGTAACTGAAGCCGTTAACGTAGTCACGGTAACGGTATTACTGTTGACTGAAACATTACCCGCTGCATCTTTAGCACGCACGTTAAAGGTATACGTTGTTGCAGCCGTTAATCCAGTTACGGCAAACGTAGTGCTGGCCGTTGATCCGATTAAAGTAGTGCCACGGAACACATCGTAACCTGTTACTGCCACATTATCGGTAGCGCCTGTCCAAGACAAGTTGGTACTGGTTGTTGTTGTCCCAGAAGCAGACAACGTAGGCGCTGTAGGAGCAGTAGTATCCGGCGCAGTGGTTGTTACAGACACCGCATTACTGGCGACAGAAACATTGCCAGCAGCATCTTTGGCACGAACCGTAAATGAATACGTAGTTGCGGGTGTTAATCCCGTTACTGCAAATGTAGTAGCGGCAGTAGAACCCAATAAAGTAGCCCCTTGGAATACATCATATCCGGTTACTGCTACGTTATCGGTAGCACCCGACCATGATAAGTTGGTTGATGTTCCCGTTGTTCCCGAGGCGCTTAACGTTGGTGCTGTAGGCGCTTGCGTATCGGCTACACCTGAAACAATAGTGAAATTGGCATTAGAAACGTCAAAGAAAATATGGTTGGTTCCTTTCACCATAATACGACAAGTGGTACTTGGTGTATTCGGAATAGTAACGGCTTGCGTTCCGTCATTGGGGGTAGCCGCTAATAGCGTTGACCAAGTGGTTCCTCCGTTAGTCGATAAAAGAATATCAACATTGGCACAGTTTACTCCATTGGCCGTAGTACCAGCCACATTCCAAGTAATAGTTTGTGACGATCCTCCTGTATAGGAAACAGCTGTGTTGGGCGCTGTTACCGTAAACGGACCAGCCGTACCATTTACGGTTACAATCATATCGTCGCTATTGTTATTTCCACCACCGATGCGGTTATCGCGAACGGTTAAACGGAAATTCATTGTACGGGCCACCGAAGGCAAAGCTTCTACGGTAATTTCAGTTCCCGCTGTAGTGGTAGCACCCGCTAAGATTGATTGCATTCTCGGGAAATAACGCACAGGAGAAGTAGACGAATTATACGAACGGAACGTAGGACCGCTGGTACGGGTAGCACTAGCCGCCGAACTCGCCCCTGTAGCCGTTGAAGCGGCGTTGTCAAACTGCTCCCAATTGTACGTGATTACATCGCCATTGCTATCGGATCCAGTTCCTGTCAACATAAAAGGGGTACTGCGTGGAATCGTATAATCCAAACCGGCATTGGCCGTGGGCACTGCATTTCCAGTTGGCGTATTCACCGAACAGGTTTTGGCTTTGATATTGTTGGTCACTTGCTGGATGCTAAATGCATGAAAATACGCATCCGAATTGGGCTGCACATCTTGACTGGTGATTCCAGCGTAGCCCATGATCGTCGATCCAGAACCCGGCTCCATGTTGGCCCCTGTTCCTTCGTTACTCATAGAAAATGTATGATTCGCTCCAAATTGGTGCCCCATTTCGTGGGCTACGTAATCGATATCAAACGTATCCCCTGTTGGAATCGTACTTGAGGTAAAAGCACTTCCTTTTCCAGAAGCACAAATACAACCGATACACCCGGCATTTCCATTGTTGGATGCTCTTACAAATAAATGTCCTACATCATAATTCGCATCACCAATTACCGAAGTTAAAGTAGATTGCAATTGACTGTTGTAGCTCGTGGTATAAGGATCTGTTGCTGCATCGGTATAAATAACCAAGTCGGTATTGGCAATCAACACCATACGCGCATTGAAATCATTTTCAAAAACCCCATTGACACGTGTCATGGTATTATTTACAGCAGCTAGTGCTAAGGCTTTTGTTCCACCAAAATAGGCAGTATACTCTCCCGTACAGGACAATGCCAAGCGGTAGGTGCGTAATACACCATCATCAGCATTAGGGCGCGCTTCCATACTGTTGGTTAAGACTTGTGCCATGGGTTCGTCATCCACCAAACAACGAAAGGTATCTGAAGCGGCATAAGACCCCTTTTGAAAAATAGTATAGGTGTTTAAGTCCTCCGTCAAAGGTTCGATAAACTCCGCTTTGCGATCGGCACCAAGCACCATCGATTTAAATCCTAGTGGGGAAACACTGAAATAGGCCGTTAAGGTTGGATTATCAACCCCGTAGCCGATATAGGATTTAATTTCAGGATATTGTGCAGCTAGAGCAGGATCCATATTGGAATTTTCAAACACTTGAAAACGCTCCATAGCCCCTTGACTGTTGGGAATTTCGACAATTACAGCACTCGAACGACCTGTAAAGTTACGTTGGGGCGCAGCTTGCAAGGCTGCTTTAAAATCATTGACACGCAATTGCATCACATTTTGCTCTGGAAGTTGCATACGACGCTCCAACAAGGGGGTATTTCCTCGTGAGGTTCGACTCCAAAACGAGCCCTTTTGCTGTGCCGAAACCAATCCAGTAAAGGCCAAAAGAGCAACAGTTAGTAATCTGTACTTCATATTCAATCGCTTTTTTTAGGTTATGAAATCGAAAGTATTAAGTTTTTGTTAAGAAATTGCGGCGCATTAACAAAAGATATTAACAAATCGACAAAGCGCATGGCTGAAAAATAGGTATTTAACAGCATTTTTTCTATTTCATTATTACATTCCTAAAATTAAGCCACAAAAAAAATCTGCGTATTTTCGTAAAAAAATAAAGCGGGATGACCTATAGTTTTTGGGAATTAAAAAATTGGTTTACAAATGTCGATTACACCATCGTGGGTAGTGGAATTGTAGGATTGCATTGCGCTTTACAATTACGGCAACGGTTTCCAGAAGCTAAAATTCTAGTGCTGGAACGCGGTATTTTGCCCCAAGGTGCCAGCACTAAAAATGCGGGTTTTGCTTGTTTTGGTAGTATTTCAGAAGTTATAGACGACTTGAAAACACACTCGGAAGAAGAAGTTATCCAATTGATTAAAAAACGTTGGGAGGGGCTGCAACTGTTACGCAAAAACATAGGCGATGACCAATTGGATTTTAAACCGCACGGCGGATATGAATTGTTTTTGAAAGAAGACGAAAGCTTATATCATGAATGTTTGCAAAAAATCCCCTTCGTCAATGACCTTTTAAAACCGCTCTTTAAATCGGATGTTTTTGCCCGAGAAATGGATCGATTTGATTTTAAAGGCATCCACGAATATGTGGTTTTCAATCCTTTTGAAGCCCAAATCGACACGGGAAATATGATGCAAGTTTTACTGCAAAAAGCCGCTGCAGCGGGCATTCTCATCCTCAACCAAATGGAGGTCAAGAACCATTATGAAAGCAACAATCAGGTACACGTTGAATTAGAACATACAAGCTTTACCACCCAAAAATTACTTTTTACGACCAATGGCTTTGCGGGTGGCCTAACCCAAAATGCGGTTCGTCCTGCTCGTGCC
Source organism: Flavobacterium sp. (assembly GCF_027533505.1). GTDB lineage: Bacteria > Bacteroidota > Bacteroidia > Flavobacteriales > Flavobacteriaceae > Flavobacterium. Next base: position 17,534 of record NZ_JAPZUB010000025.1, read on the forward strand.
CAAGTGTTGATTACCGAACCCATTCCGGACTTAGATATACGAGGTACTTTTCATTTGGACCGCGGCTATTATTATTTCCGTAATTTTGAAAATCGAATTTTATTGGGCGGCGGGCGAAATTTGGATTTTGAAGGAGAAACTACCACTTCAATGGAAATTACTCCTACAATTCAATCCCGATTGGACCAGCTGTTAAAAGAAGTCATTCTTCCGGGTAAAGAGGTAAATGTTGCACACCGTTGGAGCGGCATTATGGGCATTGGAACTAGTAAAAATCCCATAGTGGAGCGTTTATCAGAACATACCTATTGTGGCGTTCGCATGGGCGGTATGGGTGTCGCCATCGGGAGTTTGGTTGGTAAAGAATTAGCGGATTTGATTTAATCTCACTATGAAACGTTTCTTGAAAATTGTTCGGAAAATTATCCTTTGGTTTTTTGGTTTATCTATAGGTAGTGTCATTTTATTTAAATGGGTGCCCATTCCGTTTACCCCTTTAATGATGACGCGCGCCATTGAAAACAAATGGGAAGGGAAAGAAATGATTTGCAACCACGATTGGGTGCCGTTGGATAGTATTTCGGTCAATCTTCAACGGGCGGTTATTGCTAGTGAAGATGGAACTTTTGAAGAACATTGGGGCTTTGATTTTACCGCGATGCAAAAAGCGTTCAAAAACAACCAAAAAGGACGTCGCATCAAAGGGGGAAGTACGATTTCACAACAAACCGCCAAAAATGTATTCCTATGGCAAGGAAGAAGTTATGTGCGAAAAATCTTTGAAGCCTATTTTACCGTTTTGATTGAAGTAATTTGGGGTAAAGAACGCATCATGGAGGTGTACCTCAACAGTATCGAAATGGGCGAAGGTGTGTATGGCGCCGAAGCAGCTGCACACTACTGGTATGGCCATTCGGTGCGCTCTTTAACCAAACGGGAAGCAGCGGGTATTGCGGCCATTCTTCCAAATCCTCGAAAATACAAACCCGTCAATAGCTCGAGCTACATTGAACGCCGAAAAGATAAAATCCTGCGCATTATGCGGCATGTGAATCGTCCTAGCTATTTAGAACCTTAAAAAAAAGCGTTGTTTTATAGAACAACGCTTTTCATTTTATTATAAAAACAACGATCGGTATTGCGACCAATGTTTGTAAATTAATATACTATTCAAAACGGCGATTACTAAAGCTACCAGCATCCCTGAAGCATCTAAAAATAAATGGAAGAGCACAATATTAATGGAAATTGGCGCTAACATAATTAAAGCAAAAGCAATCCATTTTCGAGTCAATAATAATGCCCCGATGAATACTTCCAAAATCCCTAACACTTTTAAAACATATCCCGTAGCTGCCAAAGAAGTCATAAAAGAGGCTGCATTGTCAGGCAATTGTGGCAACGGAATGATAGGTGAAGGAAGAACTTTGTTGAGTCCAAAAACCACCAAGACGAGCCCTAGCACTATTCGGACAATTTTAGTAAACATTGAATTCATAATATACAGGTTTATTGGTTATAATTATGGTAAAAATATAACATTATTTATTTATTTTTTGTATTCGTATTGTTAATTTGTAAATAATACCCTCTACACTTGTTCTGTTGTAACGTTTCGATTAGGGTTCACACTAATAGGTAAAAAAATAAACAACATGAATGCACATGAAATTGATTATACCATTTATGGTGAAGAAATGCAATACGTAGCCATTGAATTGGACCCTCAAGAAGTAGTGGTTGCCGAAGCGGGAAGTTTTATGATGATGGACCACGGCATCCAAATGGAAACCATCTTTGGCGATGGTTCGGCACAACAATCCAGTGGAATCTTTGGAAAATTACTATCGGCAGGAAAACGGGTATTAACTGGCGAAAGTTTATTTATGACAGCCTACCTCAACCAGCATCCTGAAAAACGAAAGGTTTGTTTCGCTTCCCCCTACCCAGGCAAAATTATTCCGATTGACTTAAAGCAATACAACGGTAAATTTATTTGTCAAAAAGACGCTTTTTTGTGTGCGGCCAAAGGAGTCGCAGTGGGCATTGAATTTTCACGCAAACTAGGTCGTGGTCTTTTTGGGGGTGAAGGATTCATCATGCAAAAACTAGAGGGAGATGGAATGGCATTTGTCCACGCTGGTGGAACTTTAGCCCGCAGGGATTTGGGTCCAGGCGAAATCCTAAAAGTCGATACGGGTTGTATCGTAGGGTTTTCACAAGAAGTTGATTATGATATTGAATTTATCGGCGGTATCAAGAATTCCTTGTTTGGGGGCGAAGGACTCTTTTTTGCCACACTACGCGGTCCGGGTACGGTATACATTCAATCGCTTCCCTTTAGCCGTTTGGCCGATCGAATTATAGCCTCCGCACCAAAAGCAGGTGGCAGTTCTCGCGAAGAGGGTAGCCTTTTGGGCGGTCTTGGCAACTTATTGGACGGTGACAATCGTTTTTAAACAAAAAAGCCTAACAAAATTGTTAGGCTTTTTTTTGAATCTTTCTAATTAGTTGATGGTAATTGGATATTGAACTTGCACATCGGTGCTTCCCCCTGCGTTGGTAATATCACCAGCCGCCACTCCAGCTGCTGCTTTGTTAGGCATGTGGCGTAAAGTCACTGTTAAACTTCCTGTTCCTGCATTTCCTGACAAATAATTGAAAGAAAGGCCAATCGGTCTCCCAGAAGAATCTGAATCGGTGTAGGTAAAGGTTCCTAACCCACTTGTCGGTTGAAAAAATACTTGGTGTTCTAAACCTTCGGCTAAGATTTCTGCCGTTTTATCTTCCGCAGGAGTTTCAGCCTCGTTCAAGAAACTTACCGTTCCTGTGTAGGTAGTGTTTGGTGCTAAATTTCCCGAAGCAGTAACCACTGGGGCATTGGGTCCATCCCCGTCCAAATCTCTTGACGTCAAGGTAATCACTTGCCCTCCTCCTGTTAAACGAACAGTTACGGTGGTAATCACCTCCTCCTCGTTAATCGGTGTATTGTTATCGTCGTCACTACAGGATACCATCCCCAAAGTTAGCGCAGTTACTGCCACAAGACGAATTGATTTTTGTACTTTTTCTAAAGTGTTCATTTTTTTCATTTTTTTTAAAGTTAGAAGTTAAAAATTGTAACGTAATTGAACTTGAACATTTCTTCCCATTTCATCAGCAAAAAAACGTTGCCGATTCAAATAATTACGATAGCTGGTGTTTCCGATATTTTGCACCCCGAGTCCTATAACCCATGCTGACTTATTTTTCGTAACCAAAGTAATTGCTGCATTCCAATCCCATAACACATACCCAGGTGGGGGTGTACTTACATCAACGGTTACCGGTATCAACTGATTATCGACCACAATGGAAGCGTCAATATTCGTATTGGGATAACGGTGTTGCTGTGTCATCCACAAGCAACGCAATTGTGTCGTCAACCCATGCCACTGCGGATAGTCAAACTGAATATGTTGGGTGATATTGAATGGCGGAATATCAATAATTGGCGTATCCGTAGTTTGATCGTGCGCATACACCATCGCTCCCATCACACCATAACTCCAATGGGCATTCCAACGTACTTGGGCATTCCAATCCAATCCCAACAGTAAAGCGTCGGTGCGTTGGTACTCCCAAACTGGAAAAGCGCCGCGAATCGTGGTTTCAAAACCTACCGGCCGCAAGTACATAAAATCCTGAATGCGATTCATGTAAGGAGTTGCTGTTAGGGTAAATGGTGTGCTTCTATAATTGATTTCCAAGGCGGTTTTAAATGCTTTTTCCTGCGTTAAATTCAAATCGCCCAATTCAATCATCCCGGTAGCATGATGCAACCCATCACTAAACAATTCCGAGGGATTCGGATTGCGCACGGCCCGCCCTAAACTCAGTAGAACGTCCCAACGCGCATTCGCATTCCAGCGTATCCCTGCCGAAGCACTCAAGTTGTGGAAAAGAAACTCCGGACGGGTATTCCACTGCGTCCCTGCGTCGCCCACAATAAAATGGTCAAACTGAGGGCTGTAATTGCGTTCGTTCCAGCGGGATTTTAGGTAAAACTTTTGGGCGATCATTTGCGAAAAATCATACCGAATACCCGCTTCAGCAGTCCATTTTGGGGCAAAAGCATATTGATACACCCCATACCCTCCAAAATCCACTTTTTCATAGGTGGGAATCAAAGGCCGAATACCCGTATCCGGACTCGCTGCATTGTGTTGGTATTGTCCCATGAGGCCGGCTTTTAAAACCGACTTTTCCGTTTGTTTTTTGTAATCCGACAAAAGGGTATGCGTGGTCAACGTCAAATCCAACGAAGGTGTGTTTCGGGCCTGTCCCCGACGGATATCGTATTCAAAGCGTTGATTGTACTGCATTTCATATTGGGTGTTCCAACTCTCAGTTCCGGAGAGTATGTAATTCAAGAACAGTTTTCCACGCCAATGACGTACTTCCTGTTTGGGATTGGAAATACCGTACCCAAAATCTCCCACAAAATACGGCTGTCCGCTGGTTATAGCATAGTACAAATCGGTGACGTTCCCTATGTGGGAAGCCGTTAAAATGGCCATTTGCGATTGATAAAAACTCGTTGCAGCCCCCCAAACTACTTTTTTCCCAATATGCTTGAGGTCACCACTAAACGAATACTCGCGGCTCCCCGAATTGGATAGCACATAATCGGGCGCTTCTCGATCGCCAAAATACTTCATCCCCGTTTGCACATTCCATGCCCAATCGCAAAAATTTCCACGGTGAACGGCCGCATTAACCGCACCACCGCGTCCATTGGATTGCAAACTGACTACAGCACTACCTGAAAGTGTATCTTTGGTAAACGCAAGGGGTTCTATAAGGATTAGTCCCCCAATGGCATCACCGCCATATTGCAACGCCCCAGCCCCTTTAATTACACTAATTTTCCCAGCCGTGTTACTGTCAAAATTAGGGGCATGATCGACTCCCCATTGTTGGTCTTCGCTACGAATCCCATTGACGACAACGGGAACACGACTACTGTGCAATCCTTGTAGTACGGGTTTGGCAATGGTACTTCCTGTTCGTAGAATACTAACCCCTGGAATTTCAGCCAAAACCTCAGCCAGACTTCGCGCAGCATTTCGTTGCAACTCGACCGTTTTTACTTTGGCCTCCACCACAAGACCTTTGTTGGAAACTGGATTTCCCTTAACAGCTACTTCTTGCAATACAACAGGATCTTTTTGCAAGCGAAGTACCAAATCTTGTGCTTGGGTTACCTCAATAAGCGTATCCTTTCGTAGGTAACCCACATAAGTAACAAACACTTTGTGCTTGCCTTGAGGGACGTTACGAAATTGAAACGTGCCGTCTTTTTGTGCATTGACGGACTGGTCGGAAAGGTGGATATGCGCGCCTTCGAGCGGTTGCTGTAGGGAACCATATACAATCCCCGTTACGGTGTGTTGCCCATATAAAAGGAAACCCCACAGCAAGGAGAGGACATAAATAATTTTTGACATGGATAATGCATTAAGATCATACAAACGAGTGTATTATCCTAATGGCGGTGCGCGAAGTGCAGGGTGAAAACCGGAATACCCGGAAATCGAAATACTATGGAAAGAAAATAGTTCCTGGGGGAAATTAGAATCCGGCCAAAGCGTGAATTCCAATGCAATGGGTTTTACGTAAGCCCCAAAGGCAAACTCACATTGAAAACATTTTTCATAATCATGATGCGCGTGAGAAACCTCGGTAGTCCCTTGGGTATAATGGTGATGGCAGTGCGCAGTTTCAAATTCGTGCGCAATATGACCCACCGCATGGACCGCCTGCAACACGACAACTCCCAGAAAAGCTAGGGATAAAATTCCACCAAAAAGTAACCGACGAACATTCATCATGGGTCAAAGATAAAGTTTCGGCAAAAAAATACCCGTCGATTTACCATTTTTTTAAGAACCGACGGGAATATATTTTGTAAGAAGTAGATTATACGAGTTCGTGCGCTACCAAATATTCGGCAATTTGAATGGCATTGGTGGCGGCTCCTTTGCGTAAATTATCGGCTACAACCCACATATTTACGGTGTTCGGCTGACTTTCATCTTGGCGAATGCGTCCCACAAACACTTCATCTTTTCCGTGGGCATAGAGCGGCATCGGATAGGTATAGGTGTCGGTATTATCTTGCACGACTACGCCCGGTGTGTGATGCAAGATTTCGCGAATTTCATTCAAGTTACAGGGATGATGAAACTCCACATTTAAGGCTTCACTGTGGCCGCCAACCACGGGAATACGAATAGCGGTGGCGGTGACATGAATCGTATCGTCACCGATGATTTTCTTGGTTTCACGGGTGAGTTTCATTTCCTCCTTGGTGTAGCCGTTGGCCTCAAACACGTCGCATTGCGGGATGGCGTTGCGGTGAATTTGGTATTTGTAGGCCATTTCCCCTTGTACACCTGCATATTCATTTTCCAATTGTTGCACCGCTTTCACCCCTGTTCCTGTAATGGATTGATAGGTGGAAACAACCACGCGTTTTACGCCGTATTTTTTATGTAAAGGAGCCAACACCATCACCATTTGTATGGTGGAACAGTTGGGATTGGCAATGATTTTATCATCTTTGGTTAACTCGTAGGCATTGATTTCGGGCACGACCAATTTCTTGGTGGGATCCATGCGCCAAGCTGAGGAGTTGTCGATTACGGTAGTGCCCACTTCGGCAAATTTGGGAGCCCAATCCAAAGAAGTTTGGCCACCCGCGGAAAACAAGGCGATATCGGGGTGCCTGTCCACAGCCGTTTGCAATCCGACTACGGTGTAGCCTTTCCCTTTCCAAGTGATTTCTTTCCCAACCGACTTCTCGGAAGCGACAGGAATTAATTCCGTTACGGGAAAATTTCGATCGGCTAACATTTGTAGCATCACTTCGCCTACCATACCGGTAGCACCAACAACGGCAACTTTCATGGTCTTTCTGTTTTAAGTTGAAATTTGAGTAGTTTGCGATTCAAGAAAACCAACAGTTCCTTGAACAGTCCCGCAAAAATAACGAGAAATTACATCGGTTGGTACATTTTAAAAAAAGAAAAACCACCCGCATTGGAGTGGCTTTAGTTAGCATATGTAGTCTAGCGGTTTACTTCTTCAACAAATCGCGAATTTCAGCCAACAATTGTTCTTGCGTGGGTCCCGCAGGCGCTGCTGGAGCGGGTGCCTCTTTTTTCTTCATGCTGTTGATGGCTTTCACTAAGATAAAGATTACAAAAGCAATAACCAAAAAGCTAATGACCGCCGACAAGAAATTTCCATATAAAATTCCACTATCGGTTTTTAAATCTTTTAGATTTTCAACATGAGCGGCTTTCAACGCAGGATTCAAAATCGCTGGTGTGATTACATCCGACACTAATGACGTTACAATCGCGCCAAAAGCACCTCCTATAATGACCCCTACGGCCAAATCCATAGCATTCCCCTTGGCGATAAAATCTTTAAATTCTGATACCATTCCCATTTTTATTCGTTTTTTAAGGTTAGTAGTTCAAAGCTATGAATTTTAACAATAAATTTAGATTTTTTACCCTAAAAAATTACTCCCGATAAAAAATTCGCTTCACGCGTTGGGAGATCGAAGTCATGATTTCGTAGGGAATGGTCTCCAATACCTGCGCCATGTGAATTACCGAGGGGTCTTTCCCAAAAACAATCACTTCATGGCCTTCTTTGCAGTCGATATCGGTCACATCGACCATCAGCATGTCCATGCAAATGCTGCCGAGAATTGTCGCGCGTTTTCCATTTATCACCACATACCCTTTGCCGTTGCCCCAATGGCGCGAGATACCGTCGGCGTAACCAATAGGCACAGTAGCCACGCGGGTCAAGCGTTCGGCCATAAATCGGCGGCTATAGCCCACACTTTCGCCGGGTTCGACAACCCGAATTTGAGAAATAACTGACTTTAACGTGGCGACTTGCTCCAGTAATTTTTGCTCGTCTTCGTCATTGGATATTCCATACAATCCGATGCCTAAACGCACCATATCGTATTGTGCTTGACCGAAATTGGAGATGCCCGACGTATTTAGGATGTGGCGAATGGGTTGTATGTTTAATGCCTCCATGAGTTGGGTTGACAGGTCTTCAAATAAAGAAAGTTGTGCCAAGGTAAAATCCACAAACGTCATGTCGTCACTCGCCGCCAAATGCGACAAAATACTTTTCACTTCCACGGCTTGGGTTTGCTGCAAACGGGCAATCAAGGCAGGAATATCTTGTTCCATAAATCCCAATCGGTGCATGCCCGTATCGAGTTTGATATGAATAGGAAAACGCTTCAATTTTTTTTGCTCCGCCAATTTGACAAAAGCATGCAACCCTTTTAAAGAATAAATCTCTGGTTCGAGACCGTGTTGTATTAACGAAGGATAACTTGTGCTCTCGGGATTCAACACCATGATCGGCAATTGGATTCCCGCTTGCTTCAACGCTACGCCTTCATCGGCAAAAGCTACCCCCAGATAATCCACCTTGTGATGGGCGAGCAACTTGGCTATTTCATACCCGCCATTGCCGTAGCTGAAGGCTTTGACCATCACCATGAGTTTGGTTGGGGAGTGTAATTTAGCTTTGTAAAAATTGAGGTTGTGACTGATGGCATTAAGGTTGATTTCAAGCACCGTTTCGTGGGTTTTTTCCTCCAAAACCGTGACGATATCCTCAAAATGAAAATGACGTGCCCCCTTGATTAATATTGTTTCTTGCTCAAAAACCAACGTATCGATCACGTCCAAAAAGGCTTGGGTTGAAGGGAAAGCCAAACAATTGGGAAATTTCCTTTTGTAAGCACTAATCGTAGGCCCGATGGCAATCACTCGGTTGATATGGTTGGACACCACGAGCAACGAAACTTGTGCATACAAAGCGTCATTATCTAATCCACTCTGAAAAATATCGGAGAGTATGAGCGTCTTCTTTTTAAACTGCTGCTGACTTTCTAGAAAATCCAAAGCAATTTTTAACGATTGAAAATCCGAACTGTAGCTATCGTCAATTAAGCGGGTTTGGTGCTGTCCGTTTTTGACTTTCAATCGCATTTCTACAGGATACAATTGCGCCATGCGTTCCTGAATCACCGCTTCATCATAACGCAAATACAGCAACACCATCAAACAATGCATGGCATTTTCTATAGAGGCAAAATCCGAAAACGGGATAACAACTTTAAAACATTGTTTTTGGTAAGTAATTCGCAATTCGGTGTAGTCGGGTTGCTCGTCGGCCATGACAAACACATCCGCTTTTTTATCATCCGAACTCCAAGTGAATGTGCGTATTGTAGACGGCAAAAAGGCTTCTATGGTGCGGTTTTTATTTAAAATCAAAAGCTCAACCGCCGAAAACAACTTGAGCTTTTCTTTGATTTTTTCACCAGCACTTTGAAACCCTTCATCGTGTGCCGAACCAATATTGGTTAAAATTCCTAGCGTGGGTTGGATAATTTTTTGCAAATGCACCATTTCATCCACCGTTGAAATCCCTGCTTCAAAAATACCCAGGTTGTGTTTTTCATTGATCCCCAACACCGATAAAGGCACCCCAACTTGCGAGTTGTAACTCTTAGGACTGCGAATAATATGATAATCGGGACTTAATAAAAAATTAAGCCATTCTTTGACGATGGTTTTGCCGTTGCTCCCCGTCACACCAATGATTGGGAACGAAAATTCCGACCGGTAAGCCGTGGCCAGTTGTTGCAAAGCGACCAAGGTATCGGGAACAATCAAAAAGTTGGCTTTCCCCACTAAAGCCTCAGGAACTCTTTGAACCACAAAATTGGTGACGCCTTGGGTATATACCGTTTCCAAAAAATCATGCCCATCGTGATTGGGACCGCGCAAGGCAAAAAACAGCGTGTGTGGGCCATTTTGCAACGAACGGCTATCAATAGACACGGCATCCACGATGGCGATATCATGCGGCCCTTGAAATTGCGCTTTCAAAATGGGAACGAGGGTGCGAATGGAGCGTGTCACAGCGGTTAAGAATTGGGATCGGTCGATAAATCTTCGGGATCGTTAACTTCAATATGTTCGCGCATCGCCTTGTAATACGCCGCACGACTAAGCGGTTCGTACTCTTCGGTTTCCCCCAAAAGAACGAGATTATCGTTATTGGATTTGCGGTAACTGTAATGAGCGAGGTTGCCCGTGCGGGTGCATACGGCATGGACTTTAGTCACATATTCGGCCGTAGCCATTAGTGCGGGCATGGGACCAAAAGGATTTCCCTTAAAGTCCATATCGAGACCGGCCACAATGACCCGAATGCCTGAATTGGCCAAATCATTGCATATTTTTACGATTTCATCATCAAAAAACTGGGCTTCATCAATCCCTACCACATCACACCCTTGCGCCAAAATAGCAATGTTGGCTGCCGCAGGAACGGGGGTGGAGCGAATTTCATTTTTGTTGTGCGAAACGACCATTTCTTCATCATAACGCACATCGATGGCAGGTTTGAAAATTTCTACTTTTTGTTTGGCAAATTGCGCCCGACGCAAACGCCGAATCAATTCCTCTGTTTTCCCCGAAAACATGGAGCCGCAGATGACTTCTATCCACCCAAATTGCTCTTCGTGATTAACCGTATTTTCTAAAAACATTTACTAAATTGGTTAGATGAATTTAGGTTTTTCTGTTACATTTGTACAGAAACAAAAATATCAAAATTCCCCTGACTTGCTCCGGTTATTGGGATAAAGTTATGAAGAGTTTGCATATTTTTGAAGGAAATGACCGAACAAAAGACCCAACGCGAACTACCTTAAGGTAGCAACCGTATACCCAAAATTGTAATGCACCATGAAAAAAAGACTGGAAGCTGAATTGATTAGTATTGCACACCGCATTTTAAAACTACGCAACAAATCGGAAGTAGACCAACTCTACACGGAAACCCGAAAATTATACGAAACCCTAGCGGTTTTAAAATTTTACGGCGATCATTTTGAAACGCTGAAAAATGACATCAGCGCCGAAGAACTTGAAACCCGTCTCGAAGCCGCACTTACTTCTCCTGAAGTGGTTACAGCACCTACAGTTGACTTGACTACAGCCGTTGAAGAAACGCCTGCGCCTGTCGTAGAAGTTTTGGTCACGGAAGAAGTTAGAGAAGAACCCGTCGCTTTGGAAACGCGTGAGGAAACACCCGCAATCCAAGAGGAAACCGCAGAAGTAATTGCCGAAACAGCTTCCGCAGAAGAAACCCCCGAGGAAGAACCCGTTATTGTGGGAGAAATAACGTTGGAAGAGGAAGAAATGGAGGAAGATGTTCCGATGACGGAAGCCAAATCGGACTTGGATTTCGAACCTATTTTTGAATTGGCCGCTGCACCCCTAGAAGAAGCAGCATCTATTTCGGAACCTGAAGTGGCTGCCGCTCCCACACAAGAAGCCGTAGTTGAAGTACCAAAAAAAGATGAACCTAAACAAATTTCCTTTGAAGAATTGTTGGGCGAAAATTACACCGAACCCATTTTTGTCAAACCCGACGATGTGGTTGTGCCTCCCTCTCTTAAAACGGTCATCGACGAACAAGGGAAATCACTCAATGAATTGCACTCCAAAAGCATCAATATTGGCTTAAACGATAAAATTGCCTTTGTGAAATATTTGTTTGCCGACAGCACCGAAGATTACAACCGCGTCTTGTCGCAATTGAATACCTTCTCCACGTTTCCCGAGGCCAAAGATTTTATCGACGAAATCATCAAACCCGATTACAACAATTGGGAAGGGGTGGACGATTATGCCGAACGGTTTATCGCGATTGTGGCCAAAAAATTCTCGTAAATGGGTAAATTGTATTTGGTCCCTACGCCTATTGGCAACTTAGACGACATGACATTTCGTGCCGTAAAAGTCTTGAAAGAGGCCGATATCATTTTGGCAGAAGATACTCGCAATAGCGGTAAACTTTTGAAGCATTTCGACATTGCGACACCCATGCAAAGCCACCACATGCACAACGAACATAAAACGGTAGACCATTGGGTGAAACGCATGCAAGCCGGAGAAACCGTGGCCTTGATTAGTGATGCGGGCACGCCTGCAATATCCGATCCTGGATTTCTGTTGACTCGCGCTTGTGTTGAACAAGGAATTGAAGTCGATTGCTTACCGGGAGCGACCGCCTTTGTTCCAGCGTTGGTCAATAGTGGTTTGCCCAACGATCGCTTTATTTTTGAAGGCTTTTTACCCGAAAAAAAGGGACGACAAACGCGTTACCTCCAACTCGCCGAAGAAACACGAACCATGATACTCTATGTTTCGCCCCATAAATTGGTGAAAACCTTGGGCGAATTTGTACAGTATTTTGGGGCCGATCGCCTGGTTTCGATTTCCCGTGAAATCACCAAACTCCACGAAGAAACGATTCGCGGAACCGCCGAAGAAGTACTGAAACACTATGAAGCTAAACCCCCCAAAGGCGAAATTGTCGCTGTGGTGGCAGGGAAACCTACGAAATAAATGAGAATACATGTTTATATACGCCAACTTTTTAAAACCTAACTCTTATGCGCTGGAACTTTCACTCAAAGCCGAATCCCTCCGCCGTACGCCATTTGATGGACGTATTGCACATCGATGAACTCGTGGCCAACTTATTGGTACAACGCGGCATTACCACCTACGATGAAGCGAAAGCTTTTTTTCGCCCTACCCTAAACGACTTACACAATCCGTATCTCATGAAAGATATGGAACAAGCGGTATTGCGCATCGAACAAGCCATCAACAACCGGGAGAACATTCTCGTTTTTGGCGATTATGATGTGGATGGTACCACAGCCGTCTCTTTGATGGCTTCCTACCTTCGCAGTTTTTATCCCAATGTGGCCACCTACATTCCTGATCGCTATGCGGAAGGCTACGGGGTGTCCTATCAAGGAATCGATTTTGCCGAAGACAATACCATGAGCTTAATCATCGCTTTGGACTGCGGCATCAAATCCATCGACCATGTCAACTATGCCAAAGCCAAAGGCATCGATTTTATCATTTGTGACCACCACCGTCCCGGAGATACGCTTCCTGATGCGGTGGCGGTTTTAGATCCGAAACGCGACGATTGCTCCTATCCCTATGACGAACTTTGTGGATGCGGTGTCGGATTTAAATTGATTCAGGCTTTGTCCGAACGACGGGGTCAATCGCTATTCGACTTAATTCCCTATCTCGATTTGGTCGCAACAGCCATCGCTGCCGATATTGTACCCATCACGGGAGAGAATCGGGTGTTGGCTAAATTTGGCTTGCAAGTCATCAATGAAAATCCGCGGCCGGGTATTAAAGCCTTACTGACTCAAGTCAAAAAAAGCGAACTCACCATAACCGATGTGGTGTTTATCATTGCACCACGCATTAATGCAGCAGGCAGGATCAAACACGGTAACGCTGCGGTGAGTTTGTTGACCGAAATGAATTTGGAACAAGCGGTTCAGTTTGCCACCGATATCGAACAACACAACAAAGACCGTCGGGAACTCGACAAAACCATCACGGAAGAAGCCTTGAAACAAATTCAGGAATTGAATGAAACCGATCGTTTTACCACCGTAGTTTACCAAGAAAATTGGCACAAAGGGGTCATCGGTATCGTGGCGTCACGCCTTACGGAAACCTATTACCGTCCGACCATCGTATTTACCAAAAGTGGTGATAAACTAGCCGCCTCCGCCCGATCGGTCAAAGGTTTTGATTTGTATGAAGCCCTAGAAGCCTGTAGCGAGCACCTGATTCAATTTGGAGGGCACATGTATGCCGCAGGAATGACCTTATACGAAGAAAACTACCCCGCTTTTAAAGCCGCTTTTGAAAAAGTGGTCAAAAACACGATCGCCCCCGATCTTTTAATTCCCGAAATTGCCGTCGATGCCGAAATCCATTTTTCGGAAATCACCCCCAAGTTGATGCGGCTACTAAAACAATTTGAACCTTATGGCCCAGGAAATATGACGCCAACATTTCTCGCCAAAAACCTCTACGACACGGGCTATGGCAAACGCATTGGCAGCGATGAAACCCATTTGAAGTTAAACCTCAAACAAGGCACATCCGAAACGATAGGGGCTGTCGGTTTTGGCTTAGGCGATAAGGTAACCATGATTGAAAACCGACAAAAAATAGATGCGGTTTTCTGTTTGGATGAAAATGAATTCAACGGTTCCGTAACTTTGCAACTCCGACTGAAAGATTTACGCAAGCACCATGACTAAAAACGACCCCTACGAAGCCCTGCGCTTTCGCGAATTTAACTTCTTCCTCCTTATGCGTTTTGCTCTGGTCTTTGCGTGGTCGATGCAATTTGTCATCATCGAATGGGAAGTCTACACCATGACCAAAGATCCGCTCTCACTTGGGATTATCGGACTCATGGAAATCATCCCCGCGGTGAGTATGGCGCTGTTTGCGGGACATATCGTCGATCAAAACGAAAAGAAAAGTCTGTTGGTCAAATGTTTAATCGCTTTTTCACTCATCAGCCTCGGCTTGTTTGCCCTAACCCTTCCCGCCATCAAAGCGAACTTTGCCGCTCAAAATCTGCTCTATGCCATTTATGCTTTGGTGTTTTGCGGGGGATTGGTGCGCGCCTTTATCACCCCTTCCGTTTTTTCGCTGTTGGGCCAGTTGATTCCCAAAAAAGTCTACCCTAACGCCTCTACTTGGAGTAGTTCGGTATGGCAAATTGCAGCGGTTACCGGACCCGCACTTTCGGGAATTGCCATTCGGTATTTTGGGGTGCATTATTCGCTGTGCTTTGTGTTTGGTTGTACGGTTTTGGCCCTGCTTTTTCTCACACCAATCGAAAAGAAACCTATTTTAAACACCAAAATCGGCGAACCCATGATGCAGAGTTTGAAAGAAGGTGTACGCTTTGTTTTTCACAACAAAACCATTTTAAACGCCATCACATTGGACATGATTGCGGTGCTTTTTGGAGGTGCCATTGCCTTACTCCCCGTTTTTGCCCAAGATATTTTAAAAGTAGGTTCCGAAGGATTTGGCATTTTGCGTGCGGCACCCGCTGTGGGATCGTTTCTTACCATGATCTTAGCGGCTTATATTCCGTTGAACAAAAATGCGGGTATGAAATTGTTGGTGGCCATATTTCTGTTTGGCGTTTGTATGATCGTGTTCGGCCTCTCGACGTACTTCTGGCTGTCGGTAGCGGCTTTATTTCTTAGTGGTGTATTTGATGGCGTGTCGGTGGTTATTCGTCAAACCATTTTGCAACTGGAAACGCCCGATCACATGCGCGGACGGGTCGCCTCAGTGAATTCCATTTTTGTAGGATCGTCCAATGAATTGGGTGCCTTTGAAAGTGGTGTTACCGCCAAATTGATGGGTACTGTAACGGCAGTCGTTTTTGGCGGCACGATGACGCTATTGACAGTGACGGCTACGGGATTACTCTCGCCTTCCTTCCGGAAATTGGACATTCATAAAAAAATTGAAGAATTATAATTCTTAGGCAGCAACAACTCCATCGTTCTTCGCAACACGGTCCCGCTCTTCGCTATATCCCCGAATAAATCGGGGGATGCCTCTGTGATCGGGGCTGAATTCACGTGCTGTTTTCAAAAGACATTCAGATTTTTTGTACCTTCAAATTTTAAATTCAATGCGGGACTTTCTTCTTTTCTGGCTTCTACTTTTTTCCTGTTTAGGAATTGCGCAACCTAGCAAACTTCTCCTTTTGGATGAGGAAACCAGCGAATTTTTACCTGAGGTCAATTTCCAACTTTTTCATCAAAAAAAGAAAGTTTTTGAAGGTATCGCTCCTGAAAAAGAGGCATTGACGTTGCCACAAATAGTGTTTGACTCGATTACCTTTTCCAAATTTAATTTCGAACCCAAAGGGTTTTCAAAAGACAGTTTAAATGATATCGTTTACCTCAAGAAAAAAATATATGCATTGGACGAAGTAGTCGTTGGCGTCCAACCCGGAAAAATTACCTTGGGCGAACACAACCGCATTTTACCGCATTCAAGAGGTATGTATCTGCAAAAACAATTGTTCTTTGGAATTTTACTATCGAATGATCAAGCGTTTGACTTGGCCTTGGAACACGTGCAATGGTATGTCAAAAAGGTGGTACATCCTACCAAATACCGCATTCTTTTTTATAAAGTAGTGGTGAATAGAGAAGTCATACAACGCACCAACATTTCACCCCTTCAGGCCATCCCCGTGTACATTTCACCCGTTCAAACTTTAGAACCGAAACAAAAAAACAAAATCAACACCCCGGTCGATTATCTCCTAACGTCAGGAGAAGAAATTTTGGTTTCTATTGAATTGGTCGACTATGTTGACGCCAATCAAACCGTGATTTCACCTCCCTTGGAAGAGCAAACCTTAGTTAAATTTCAATGTTCGGACGAAACCAACTTTTATACGAAATACCGGGATGTCGTTACCGAAAAAGAAACGGAAGAGTTATTCAATGCCAATGTTTGGATCAACTATGATTTTGCATTTTACTTTTATAAAAAGCCCAGTAAAAGCACGATTCGCACGCCTACTGTCAATTTGATTGGACGGAAATTATAGCTCAAATTTTTCGAGGGTCATTCGAGTGCCATCAAAAACGCCATAGGTGAAATACCCAATCCAATCCCCAAGATTGATGTAGGTCGATTGTTCATTTAACGCTATGGTCATGGGTAAGTGTCGGTGGCCAAACACAAAGTAATCGTAGTGCTGCGTTTGTAATTTTCGTTTGCAATATTGTACCAGCCATTCGTTATCTTCGCCCAAGAACTTCACATCGGCTTCTCCCGAAATCAGTTTGTTTTTAACCGAAAGATACTGGGCTAAACGAACACCTAGATCGGGATGCAACCAGCGATAAACCCATTTTGAGACGGGATGCGTAAAGACTTTTTTCATGCGTTTGTAGCCTTTATCGCCAGGACCTTTTCCATCGCCGTGTCCAATGAGAAACGACTTGCCGTAAAACGTAAATTGTTTATTGTCGTGATACACAGGAATGTTCAATTCCTTCTCAAAATAATCGTGCATCCACAAATCGTGATTGCCTACAAAGAAATAAATCGGTATCCCGCTGTCGCGAATTTCGGCCAATTTACCCAAAACACGTACAAAACCTTTGGGAACAACCGTTTTATATTCAAACCAAAAATCAAATAAATCGCCGAGCAAAAAAATAGCTTCCGCATCTTGCTTCACGATGTCCAGCCACGCTACAAACTTCTGTTCGCGTGGAAAGCTCGCTTCAGCAGTCGGCGCACCCAAATGTTGGTCGGAAGCAAAATAGATTTTTTTGGCCATACTTACGCATTATCAGACGCATACCATTCGGCATAAGACGTCTCCGTTTCTTGTAATCGTAACGAAAAGAGTTGAATATTTGCGGGGAGACGGTTGCTGATTTTTGTAGCAAAATCAATCACCATATTTTCACTCGTAGGTTGGTAATCGACCAAAATAACATGATGCCCGCGCTGTTGTAGCTCCCGAGCTAATTCAACATGGGGCGTGTTTTTATTGAATACCGTAGCATGGTCAAACACGTCGACTATTTCTTCTTTTACGATTTTTTTCAAATCGGTAAAATCAATCACCATTCCGTATTTTACATTTGACGTATCGGTAATCGGCTGACCGATAACGGTAACCGATAACTTGTAACTGTGTCCGTGAACGTTTTTACATTTTCCATCATAGCCATACAAGGCATGTCCGGTTTCAAAACTAAATTGTTTGGTGATTCGAATGGTACTCATACTGGTAATTTACCCGACAAAAATACGGTTTTATTCTAATCCTTTCGGTTTTTGGAACGGTAATAAAGCAGATACGCCAAGCCCACCAATACCACAAAAGGCAATAGGTTTCCTATCCAAACGCCGATTGCATACCCATTATCGGGAGCTTCTTGAAGTTTTTTATCGATGGCTGATTGCAGGAATAGCACTAAAAATTTCATAAAAACAATGATTTCTTCTATAAAAAAAGGCTGTTCGGTTGGAACAGCCTTAGAGGTATTTTTTAGGGATTCTCTTGGAAGTTTTGATTTTCATTGGCTTTCGCCTCCCTTGCATTGATCACTATATTGTCTTCTCCACGCGTCACGAAGGCCACAAAGCTGATATTTTCTGGAGTAATCTGAGGTGCATTCGGAAAATTAGAGGGAGGTGTTATAGTAGGAATCGGAATGGAGAAATTGCGTGTAAGCGTTGCCCCATTTACCGTGCCTGTAATCGTTTCCCCAACGATATTGGTTAACGAAGCACGCAAAACGTGATTGTGCTCAAAATTAGGAATAGGGTTCACCCCATTGTATAAATCGTTGTAATAGTTTCGTTGGTTAAAAAGTAATTTGTCTTCCAACAAATACACCACCAACTTCAGATTTTGATAATCATCTAAGCATTTGATTTTCACATCCAAATTGATATTCCCGTTGGCTACCGTAGAGTTCATAGCCAAACCAATGGTTGCGTTATTTGAGGTCAAATCCAAAGCTTGTTGCACATTTGACGTTTCGGGAAAACCCCAAACAATCATGCGGTTTAAACGAGAAACGGGTAAAGCAAGTGGCGAGTTGGGTAAAATTAAATTTTTTAACGGCGCTATCCCAGGGAAATGAAAAGGATCATTCCCGTTGTGAATAGCCACAGAAACAACTTTATCAGAGGCTGCTTTGGCTTCTTCAATAGCCCATGCTACACGGGTACAATTGCCACACCAAGTGCCTGTGTAATCTTCAATTAACACATTTTTTTTGAAGTATCCTGAAATAGGA
The DNA here is from genome assembly GCF_027533505.1 of Flavobacterium sp. GTDB lineage: Bacteria > Bacteroidota > Bacteroidia > Flavobacteriales > Flavobacteriaceae > Flavobacterium. Next base: position 36,357 of record NZ_JAPZUB010000025.1, read on the forward strand.
GGCGCAGTAGATGATCCATCAGGACGGTTTTCAATAATCTCGGTGTCTTGACATGAAACCATTAGGAAAACCATTGCCAAAAAAGCCGTTGTGATCTTAAATTTCATAGCAAAATCAATTTAAAATTTAAAGCATACAAATAAAAAGAAAAATCATTTAAAATTTATAATATTATTTATTTATTTGTAGCACCTTACCCTTGAATAATGAAAAATATATTTTTTTTACTCTTGCTTTCTTGTTTTTTGACAACAGCACAAAGCACATTACCTGAAGTTACCCTAACCAATCTTGAAGGAAAATCCGTCGTATTAAACCGCGATTTTGTAGAAAAAGACAAGCTCTATATTATCTCTTTTTGGGCGACATGGTGCGGCCCTTGTATCAATGAATTGGACGAATTAAACGATGTGATTGAGGACTGGAAAAAAGAACTCAATTTAGAAGTTATCGCGGTATCGACCGACGATGCGCGCACTCAAAAAAGAGTGAAACCATTGGTCAATGGAAAAGGATGGCCGTATACGATTTTGTTGGATACCAACCAAGATTTAAAAAGAGCGTTGACCATTGTAAATATCCCCTACACCATTGTGGTCAAAAACGGACAAATCGTGCATATCCAAAACGGGTATGTCCCGGGAAGTGAAGCTGCATTATTAGCCAAATTGAAGCAATTATAATTCATGAAAACGTTTTCTTTTTTTGGCCTTTCGTGCATCGGATTCCTCTGCTGTTCTTTTTTGATGCATGCCCAAAACAACACCAATGCCGCTGGGGTCCTGAGTGGTGGATTTGAAACCAATACCCAATGGTATTTGAATGACAAAGGGCTCAAAGACGAGTTTAACAATCCCACGGCGCAACCCGAAGAACCTCTGCGTTCCAACAGTTATTTGTTTTTGAACTACAACTATAAAAAATGGACGTTTGGTATTCAAGGCGAAGCGTATGAGCAAAATGCCTTGTTGAACATGAATCCCAAGTTCAATGGAACCAACGTAGCCACTTATTTTGTCCAATACAAAGGAGATCAATTGGAGGCCACCGCTGGGTATTTCTATGAACAATTTGGCAGTGGTTTACTGTTTCGAAGTTGGGAAGACCGTGCTTTAGGAATCAACAATGCCTTGCGCGGTGGACGGGTGATTTTAAAACCTGTAACTCATTTTACCTTAAAAATGGTGTATGGACAGCAGCGTACCGGATTTGATGTCACCGATGCACAAATTTTTGGTGGGGACTTTGAATGGGGGCTCTCCAAAGTTTTTAAATGGGAAACAACCGACTTGAGTTTCGGTGGTAGTTATGTTGGACGGTATGAAAAAACGGATATTGTAAATCCAAATTTTGATGCCTTGACCAATGCCTATGTGGGACGCATCAGTCTTACCCACCAATCCTTCTATCTGTCGGGGGAATACAATTACAAATCGCCCGATGCAGTTGTACAAGCGCCAGGGCAAATCGACAATCGCTTAATCAAACCCGGTAGCGCCATTTTATTAAACATGGGGTATTCCAAAAAAGGGTTTGGTATAGATGGAACGTTCCGACGTCTCGAAAACATGGGATTTTTCTCCGAACGGGCCGCCAAAGGAAATGTGTTCAACGATCGAATCATGAATTTTATTCCCAGTTTGACCAAACAACACCATTACAATTTGGCCAATATTTATGTGTATCAAGCCCAACCCAATGTACTATTAGCAGGATCCGATTTTGTGAAAGCGGGTGAAATTGGGGGGCAAATCGACATGTTTTACGATTTCAAAAAAGGAACGGCCTTAGGTGGAAAATACGGTACTAAAGTCGCCATGAATTTTTCGAATTACAATGCATTAAGCGGTACATTCTTCATTTTCAATCCGCAAGATTACGACACCGATTTCTTAGGATTTGGCCAACGGATGTTCTCGGACTTTAACTTTGAAATCACCAAAAAATGGACCAACAAATGGTTTACTCAGGTAAGTTATATTAAGCAATATTACAACCGACAGTATATTGAAGATGCTGCTGGTGAAGTAAATACCCATATCGTGGCTGGAGAAGCCATTTACAAATTTGACAAAGGACAATCCATTCGCGTCATGGGCGAACACATGTGGGCCGATTATGATCGAAAAAATTGGGCTGCCGCTACGGTTGAATTCAACTTTAATTCCAAGTTCTCGATGTATGTTTATGATTTGTACAACTATGGAAACGATTTGAGTCATTACCGAAATCATTACTACAACATTGGTGGGGCATTTCGAAATAAAGCAACCCGTTTGGGTCTTAATTACGGTCGTCAACGCGGCGGTTTGGTGTGTGTGGGAGGTGTTTGCCGTTTTGTGCCTGAAAGTTCGGGTCTTACACTAACGTTTAATACATCATTTTAAATGAAAATGATTCGACTCAAAGGGATTTTCTTCAGTCTTGTTATAGTAAGGCTACTGATTTCCTGCTCGTCGAATGAATCAGAATATACGGCGATACCCGAAAGTCCGGTGCAATGCGACCTTTCGCAAGTACCCTATGCTAAACTATCGGATTATCGTTTTTTTGAAGGAGAATTGAAAAATTTAATCCCCGCAATAGGAGTTCTCCCCTACCAACCATCCAGTGAACTATTTACGGATTATGCCTTAAAAAAACGTTTTGTTTGGATGCCAAATAATACCAAAGCGACCTATGTGAGCGATCGCGAGGTGTTGAATTTGCCCGTGGGTGCCGCATTGGTTAAGGTATTTTACTACAACACGGTACTCCCTGGATTAACCACAAAAATTATAGAAACGCGGGTAATGATTCGAAAAAGTACGGGTTGGATTTTTGCCGAATACATTTGGAATCCCGAACAAACAGAAGCCTTTCTGGAAACGGCCAGTACTTCGCGCACGCTCACGATTCAACAGGGTAGTGAAACCCTAACTTTCAACTACAGAACCCCCAACACCACCGTTGAATGCAACCGCTGTCATGGCGATTTGGTGACGCAGCAAAAAACACCGATTGGCATCAAACCTCAAAATCTAAATTGGAATTATTCAGGTACACAAAACCAACTGACACAATGGATAAATGCAGGGTATTTGGAATCTAATTTACCGTCGTCAATAACCACTGTTCCCAACTACAACAACACCGCTTTACCGATTACCGATCGTGTTCGGGCGTATTTTGACGCCAACTGTGCCCATTGTCACCGCGTGGGTGGAGAAGCGCAAGTGCATCCGTTACGCATGGAGTACACAGATACGAGCGACCCTGAAAACATGGGTGTAGGCGTGGGTGCTTTACACACCTTACCGGGCTACAATGGTCGTATAGTACAACCCAATAATGTGGGCCAATCGATTCTCCATTACCGCATGCAAACCACTACCGATTTATTTTACATTATGCCAGCTATAGGACGCTCAGTGCAACATCGAGAGGGCGTTCAACTGGTGGAGCAATGGATCAATAGTTTTTAGAATAAAAAAAGACCTGTTCAAATGAGCAGGTCTTTTTATATACATTGTGAAACGTATTAGTTTTTGATCACTTTTTTGGTACCTACATTTCCATAAGCATCGGTAAATTGTATAATATACATACCGGTTTGCCATGCGCTGGTGTCTAAGGTATGAATCCCATAAGGTAAATCGCGTTGTAGCACTGATTTTCCTTGAACATCAAAAACCTGAACTTGCGATGCCTTCAAGACATCCAACGTTAATTCTGAAGTAAAAGTAGTGGCTTTGATCAACACCCCATTTTGCTGCAATTGTTCGATATCGCTCACCGAAAGCGCTGGGTCAAAACGATAGGTTACGTCAACAAAATTCCCCGAAGGATTTCCTGCTTGGAAAAAACGGAAGGAATAATCTTTAGGGTAAGGTGCTGAACCTAATACGGTGTTGTAAAAGTGTCCATCATTGCCGCTTTGACCCCCCGGAGGTAGTGTCAAAAAAGGAAGATTTACGGGATAATTCATTCCTTCCTCTACCGATGATAAGCATTCATTAGCAAAACACAATTCAAAACCTTCACCGTCTGTATTGACTAATGAAGTACAGTTAATACGCACATTTACCGAAGCTGTTGTCGATAAATTTTTAACATAAAAATCCAACGAACCTTGTGGATACAGCGTTGAATTAAAGGCAATCACTTGACCTGAAGCAACAGGTGTATTATTGTGACGGGTAACTGCAATTTGTGCCTGGGTAAAACCCATCATGGCTAACATTCCGAAGAGAGCAATCTTTTTCATAATCTATTTTTTTGGGGAGTGTTAATGGGGAGACGGCTAATCTCCCCGTTTACTATAAATTAATTTAAAATAATTTTTTGGGTTTGAGAAGCGCCTGCTTCATTGGTCATGGTCGCTAAGTACATTCCTTTTTGCAACGAAGTCAAATTCATTTGACCCCCATTTTCAAGCGCATTAGCACGATATACTACTTTTCCAGTCATATCCGTAACGGTAATATTTACCGTACCTTCAGTAGCTACTTGTAGAATTCCGTTGGAAGGATTGGGGAATAAACGAGCGATATTTTGTGCCGTAAAGGAACCATTAGATAATGCATCGGTGGCAAAAGCAGCTTGCATAATGGCTTTGGTTACATCATTTTGAATGAATACAATTACTTTAATATCTGATAGTTCTTCAATATTCAATCCCGTTAAAGTTTCTTGTAATGTAATTGAAGACGGCGTATTGAAGGTAAAATTAACATTAGTTCCACTGGCATCGGGTAACATTTTCATGACCACGTTTTTAAAAGAGGTTTCGCCGTTAGTCGCTACGTTACCCGTAGTTACCCCTTCTACTACAACAGCATGAATGGTATAATTTCCAGAAAGGTAGGGTGTTGTGTTTACTGTAACTGTTAAATCGGATCCATTCAATAAACGCGTGGCATTGATACCGAAGTAAGCAGGTTCAGTTAATGCGGCATCTAAAGCCGTTTGCAATTGTGATGTGCTGAAACTCGTACCTTCTTTGGCATCTACAAATAAAGTAGGTGCACCCGTAACACCATAATACCCTACGCGCTCACCAATTTCAGATGTATAGTAAGGGTCTCCTGCCCCTGGCCAGTTCACTTGATAGGAAATCAATGCTAAATTATTTTGGTTGGCTCCTGTATTGTAGAAAGGTGTAAAGAAGTTGGTGTTGAATGAAAAACAAGGAGGACATGTTGAACTCGAAAACTTTTCATACAAAGGAAGACGTGCTGTAGAACCGCTGGCTACAGAAACGTTTTTGGTTACCATATCATTCGTTGTGTCGCCGTCATTTCCAGCTCCATTTACATTGGATACCCAAACTTTTAAAAGATAATTTCCAGGAGTAGCATTCCATTGGTCATTGTGCGTAAACGTGTACGACTGCCCCATCGCTATGTTCAATCCAGAGAAAGTTTGTGAATAGATGGTTCCTGTACCAATTTGCCAATTTACAGTCATTGTGTTGATAGCAGATGTTCCCATATTTTTAATCGAACCCGTAATCACTTTAGAACCTGCCAAAACAATTGGATTCATATCCACCGTTGTAGTTTCTGCGTCGATTGCTTGGATTTGCTCAACCGTGATTTCATCGATAAAAATGTTGTTCCCGTATCTTGAAGTTCCCAAGATATTGATATATCCTGTACCTGAAACCGTTCCAGGTATATCAAAAGAGTAGCTGTACCAACCATCGGCGGGTACAATAGGCGCCAATTGACGTGAACGGTTAACAGTTCCCAACAAAGTTCCTCCAGCTGCGGAAGTAGTGTTGTAGAAAACCTGAATGTTATCAGCATCGGTAGGATATCCTGAATCGCGGAACATTTTTAACTTCACACGGTAATTTGCCCCTGCAAAAGTTATTGCAGGCGAAGTGAGACGACCTGTTCCGTTGTTAGGAATGGAATACGAGGCGAAACGAGCCATCCCGGCACCTGCAAAAGTAGCACAGGTTGGATTGGTCCCGGAGGTTCTGCGAGACCATGCACTGATGGTTGTTCCCGCATCACTAGCTGTTGTAGTGGAAGTCCAGCCTAAAGCCGTATCGAAGTTTTGAGAGGCAATGATTTGTGCCTGACCCAAAAAAGAAACCAATAAGGATGTCAACAAAGTAATTTTTTTCATTTTCGGTTGAGGTTAATAGTTTGTACGTTTTTTTTTAAAGAAGCACAATTTTAAGAATAATTTTGCGATAATTTGCTATAAATCAGTATTTTTTTGCTTTAAGTATACAATTCTTTAGAAATCAAAAAAATATTTGGGGTTGATAGGTAAATTAGTATATTTGCAACGCATCCAAGGGGATGTAGCTCAGTTGGCTAGAGCGCTACGCTGGCAGCGTAGAGGTCGTGGGTTCGAGCCCCATCTTCTCCACTTAGTAAAAACGCATTAGTCTTATAATCAGATTGATGCGTTTTTTATTTGTTTAAATCTGTACGATTCTTGTACGATTGAATTAAAATTGAACTTTTTTTCGACTTTTTCCACGGTCAAAATATTTATTAAAAAAAAGCTATGGAAGACGAAAACTACATCCTTTACCTTGACGGATACAAAATACGAATCAAAGGATTCACCTTTGCTGAAACTTACGCAACTGGTTTACCTCCGAGTAAAGAATCACTAAATCATTATAATAAATTACTTATCGAACCTGACTATCCTATTGAATGGGGATTAAATATCCCATCGGTAATTAATCGCAATACGATTCAATACGATTCTTATGGATTATTACCAAAATACATATATACCGTATGGTTATATAGCCCTAAAAGCATCAATGACCCTTTAAGTAATTATGAGGGAAGCCAAATAATTTGTCATTGGTTTGGCGAAAGCATGGAACCAAATATCTCAATACAGCAGTATATTATTCAAAAGCTCGATAAATTTTCATGGCTCGATAAAGCTCAAAACATCAAACCATTTATCACTAAAAGATAATTTGTCTTAAACAGTTTGATTTTTCGCTTACACCTCTATAAAAAGGTGCCTCATCCTGGTTTTTTGTCATTATGTTAAAGAGCGTTTACCCCATTGTATTGGGTACAAAAAGGTACCTTAAAAAGATATTTTATCCCAAAATCCCCAAAATTTTTTCTTCGCCTTATCATGGATTCCATAGCAGACCTCAAAAAGGCGGAGGGGGGACAGGGGGTAACGGGGGGAGGTAGGTTAACCAGTTATCCCACTCACAAACGTTTTCACAAACGTTACAATCTTATCTAGGATTCTATCACCTGTCTTCTTGCGTTCTAATATGGTTGGTTTGCTTCCTTGTATCAAGTCCAGTACTTCATCGCGTAACGGTTCCTGTTCTGAAAACAAATAATTTTCAATAAGACGTTCGGTCTTCTCTGGGGATAAATTCTCCTCGGAAACTATTTTATTGAAAGCCTTAACTTGTTCTTCATTCCAAAATTTATCGAACTCTTGCGGTATGGTTTCGCTGTCTTCAATAATGGGTAAGTTCTCTTTAATAAAGCGCTCAATCAATTCGCGTTTACTTCTCAAATCGGCTTCACCACTCAATAAATTTAATATGTCGGCTTCGGTCTTCACCGCATCTTTCTTGCTGTCTGTTTTTAACTTCATCAGCAATTGAAGTATATAGGCTACGTTGATTTCATCACGGTGCAACAACTCCAATTCAAAATCAACATCCTCTAGTATCGACACTTTGTCTTTTTCATGTTCGGTTCTAACCTTATCATGCAAATCCAAATACTTGCTCTTGTAGTCTTCAAACTCTTGTTCCTCCATTTCAAGGTCTGACCAGCTAAAATCGGCAAAAGCGGTCATGGTATTGCGAATACGCATTAACTCACGGAACGCTTTAATAAACTCTAGTTCTTCATCCTCGGTTCTCAATTCATTTACGGAATCAACACTTGGAACCAACGCTAAAAGTTTTTGATACGCTTCATTAAATTTAACCGCATAATCTTCATACGGCTTCATAATAATTACATCAATTGCATCCTTATTGCTAAATAGCGTTATGGCTTGGTCTGTAACGTCTTTTAAGTTTCGGAACACCACAATATTCCCTTGGGATTTCATCTCATTCAACACCCTATTGGTGCGTGAATAGGCTTGAATTAACCCATGGTATTTGAGGTTCTTATCTACATATAATGTATTGAGTGTTGGACTATCAAAACCAGTTAGGAACATATTGACCACCAGCAAAATATCAATTTTACGATTTTTTACATTTTTGCTTACATCATTATAATACTTATAGAAGCTCTCGCTGTCTTTGGTTGAAAACTTGGTATCGTACAACTGGTTGTAATCGTTAATAAATTCATCCAGTTTTTCACGGCTATGTCCTTGCAATCCGTACAATGCTCTGGGTTCTTCCACTACCGACAATTCATCGGGTAAAAAGCCGTTGGCATCAGCATCGTTTTCATTGGCCGAGTAGCTGAATATGGTGGCTATTTTTAAACTATGTTGGCCAGATTCTCTTTTCTTTTTAAATATTTCGTAGTACTTAATCAACGTTTCAACGCTTGAAACACAAAACATCCCTGTGAAGTTTCGACTATGTGTTTTACGGTCATGGTGCGCCAGAATATAATCTACAATCTTCTCCAATCGCGTTGGATGCTCCATTAACTCCTTGGTATCAATATCTTCAACTTCAATATCCAAATTGGTGTTGCGGTCTTCTTTTTGTTTGTACCGTCCCACATATTCCACCGAAAACTTCAATACGTTTTCGTCTTTGATTGCATCCGTAATCACATATTTGTGTAAGCAGTCACCAAAAAGTTCTTTAGTGGTTCTACGTCCCAATTCATTCTTTACCGAGTTATCGGCAAATATCGGTGTGCCAGTAAATCCAAAGAGTTGGATGTTATTGAAAAATTCTTTGATACGGTTATGTGTTTCCCCGAACTGGCTACGGTGACATTCATCGAAGATAAAGACAATACGTTCGTCTTTAAGACGATTCATCCTTTCGAGATGCTGTTTTTTGCTTATGGCTGTGTTTAGTTTTTGAATGGTGGTTACAATCAACTTGGTATCATCAGCAAACTTATCTACCAGCATTTTGGTGTTATCGGTTCCGTCGATGCTTCCTTTGCTAAAGCTGTTGAACTCTTTAGTGGTCTGGTAATCCAAGTCTTTACGGTCAACCACAAACACTACCTTTTTGACCTGTGGCAAATTCATGATAATTTGACTAGCCTTGAATGAGGTCAATGTTTTACCGCTTCCTGTGGTGTGCCAGATATAGCCGTTGTGAACACTATTCTTTACACGGTCAATTAATGCTTCAACCGCATAGAATTGGTACGGACGTAACACCATTGGAATTTTATGGGTTTCGTTCAATACAATGTATTTGCATATCATTTTACTGATATGGCACGGTTCCAAAAACTCGCTGGTAAAACCGTTGAGAATGTTGGTAAGGCGTTTATTTTCTTTGTCCGTCCAATAGAACGTTTGTTTGAATGATTGGTTACGATTGTTGGCGTAATACTTCGTGTTTACACCGTTGCTAATCACAAAGATTTGAACGTATTGGTATAAGCCCGAATTGGAACCGAAGGAATGGCGTTGATAGCGATTCACTTGGTTAAACGCTTCTTTTAACTCTAAACCTCTACGCTTTAATTCTATTTGTACCAACGGCAAGCCGTTGATTAATAAGGTGACATCATAGCGATTCTTGTATTGTCCCTCAACGGTGACTTGATGTGTTACTTGAAACTGATTTTGACACCAATGCTCTGTATTAATGAACTCAAAGTACAAATTGTCCCCGTTGTCCCGAATGATGTGCTGTTTCTCCCGTAGCGTTTTTGCTTTTTCAAATACCGAACCTTTGGATAATATATTCATAACGCGTTCAAATTCGGTGGCTGAGAATTGAATACGGTTGTGCTTTTCCAACTGGTTTTTCAAGTTGGCAATCAGCTCTTGTTCGTTGGTGATACTGGCCAGACCATACCCCATTTTTTGGAGCTGGGCAACCAATTGTTCTTCTAATATGGCTTCGGATTGTTTGGACATATTTATTTTTTGGCTTCTGAAATTAAATCTCTATATCTACTGCACGTCTCATATTCTTCATTGTTTTCTGCTTCTTCAAGAAGCTCATTTAGTTTGTTGACATCCAACTCTAATAATGATAATACAATTAAAGTCCCAGTATTAAATTCTGAAAAACGTGTTTGTTGTATCTTATTAGAACCGTAGTCACCTTTACCAATATCATTGGTAATTATTTGGTATTTCTTTGAACCATATTCAATAAACCAATCAATTGAATCCTTGCCAAATGCGTTGATAAAACTTTTACAGTCATCACATTCATTTGCATGACTTAACATAAAAAAAACTGAAATCTCAATTTGAATGTGAGGTGGTTCAAGGTGCATTTTTGGTGTAACTATAATCCAACTTAAAGTGTCATCAATCAAGATTTCAGTTTTAATTTGGTTGTTAAAGATTCTAATCATAAAATGTTTATTTAACGTGGTGAAATTTGACTACTTTAGACTTCTTTTATTTATGTAAAATTTTGATTTAAGTAATTTATTTAAATTAAATTATCAATTTTTTTAATGCTAACATGTACTTGATTAAGTCCATATAGCAACTCACTTTCATTAATATTCATCCAATTAAAAAGATTTAAAATAGCACTATAGTGCATACTCACATATGATGTATCAATTATAGGATGACCCAATCTAAAACATATTGCTTCATGATGTGCTATTCTATTTCGGATGTTGTTTACTTTTTCTAATTCGTTAAAAATAAATGTTTGATTATATTGAATCGAAGGCGTTGATTTTGGCTTCCCAGGAAAAATTTTTAATAACGTCTTACCACAAGCATTAAATTGAGGTTTTGCAAATAAATATCTCCAAAATCCATTTCAGCTATAAGCTTATGTTGATTAAAATGATGGCTAACCGCCTTAATGCCTTTGTTTACTATTTGTTTGGTTCTTTTGCATTTTGAATCATTAAATACTCCTGTTGTTTTTGTGCTTTCTGCTAACCAATTAGAACCAATTGTAACAGTATAATGGTTGTTAATTTTGTTTCTTAACGCAATTTCAAAGCAACTAATAATTGTAAATAATTGCTGGGATAATTTTAGATTTAACCTATATAAAGTCATGGCTTTTCTACTATCACCACCACAGGCATCTAAGTATCTATTCATGCGAGGAGCTGACATTATCTCCTCAAAATCTAAATATCTCATAAAAAATTTTTTAATTCAAAATTTATCAGTTACTTTGCATCATATTATTCCCAGTAGCCCCTGTTATAAATCAAGCTATTGGGTTTTTGTTTTTTATAGCTTTTATAAATTCCCCCTCCGTCATCTTAACAAAACATCTGTTGCAACAACCCCTTTTTCCAGCGCTCCATACCGTCCAACTCGGACTGGCAATGTGTGATTTTATCATCAATGGCCGATAGAAAATTGGCAATTTTGGTTTGTTCTGGTATTGACGGTAAATCAATACTCAAATTTTTCACTATATCTGCGGATAAATTACCTTGCCCGCCTTGCAAAAATGTCTTTGTGATAATATCTTTCTTAGACTTTAGAACAGAATATATGTAATAA
>NZ_JAPZUB010000029.1 GCF_027533505.1 Flavobacterium sp.
CAATCTAAAGCTCCGATTTAACCAAATTAAAGAACTAATTATTTTTTGGTTACAATTATTGTTCAACTTTTTCACTAAAAATAAAACCACTATTTTAATCGAAATTTAAAATAGTGGCTTTTTAAGGAATGACTAAATAAGGAAAATTATTTAAGAAATCGTTTAGTTGATAATTATCTTGTAAATGAACTTAGCTTATTTGAGGATGGGACTAACCGTTTTACAGTTAATAAGGAGGTTTCAGAGGAATATAGAGGATTAAATGATGGTCTGCTACATAATGACCCAATAGACATTCATATTGTTGATAATGCCCAAAAAAAATCATGGGGAAATAATACTAAGCCATATTTTGCAATTGAATGTAAAAGGTTTAAATCTTTATCGGTTACTGAATATGTAAAAGACACTATAAAGTTTACTGAACGTAATTACTCTAAACTACGCTTACCATTTGAAGGACAATTAGGATTTATTGAAAAATCATCTTTAACCCATATAAAAATTAAAGAAACTATTAATCAAAACCTATCTTCAAATTCAAATATTAAAACTATAAGAAAATTAGATAGCTATTTAATCAAAGAAAATTTTGATGCGTCTTACTTATCAGAACATAATAAAAAAGACAACTCTTCATTTTCGGTATTTCATTTATTCTTTGATTATTCAAAAATAGTTTTAAACTAATGTGAATTTTTTGTGTAGCATTTCAATTTTCAACGAAATATCAAAGCGGTTCGAGAAATCGCTCAAAAAACCCATAATTTTATTTTATACTTCTCGAACCGCTTTTTTGGCTCGTAACTCTTTAAAAATCAAAACGATATAAATAGAAAAAGCCGCTAAATAGCGGCTTTGTCATAAAAGCTCCCCCTCTTGGGCTCGAACCAAGGACCCTCTGATTAACAGTCAGATGCTCTAACCAACTGAGCTAAGGAGGAAGATGTTATATCTTTTAAGCGGTTGCAAAGATAAAACGGAATTTTACAAATGCAAACATTTTAGGTAAAAATTTTCAAAAAAATACTATTTGAAAATCGCCTTGTATAGGTCGTTTCCATTGGCAAAAACCAACAGGGCAATAAGAATCACGAAACCAACCATTTGGGCACGTTCCAAGAACTTATCGCTGGGTTTACGACCGGAAATCATTTCATACAATAAAAACATCACATGGCCGCCGTCAAGGGCTGGAATGGGTAATAAATTCATCACGCCCAGCATGATCGATAAAAACGCGGTAATCCCCCAAAATACTTGCCAGCTCCACGCAGAAGGGAATACATTGAAAATAGCTCCAAAGCCCCCTACGGCTTTGTAAGCTCCTGTTTCGGGGTTGAAAATGGCTTTCAATTGTTTGCCGTAACTGGTCAATTGGTCAATCCCCATTTCAATTCCAATTAGTATAGACTCCCAAAAGCTGAATTCTTCTGATTTAACGGTATATAATCCTAATTTTTCCAAATTGTCTAAGGGCAACATCGGCGCATAAGCCACGCCTAATTTTCCTTCTTTGTTTACGTTCAATTGTACGGGGACTTCTTTTCCATCGCGCTCCACTACCGCTGCCACGGTTTTTCCTTTCAAGGAATTTAACGGCGTAAACAACTCGTCAGCATAGGTAATAGGTTGCCCATTAATCCCTTTTAAAATATCCTTTTTCTTCAGCTGTTTCGCATTGTGAGAATCAGCAGGAACGTCAGAAATAATAAAGGGAATTCGAAGGGTCAATAAAGCCTTGCGATCGGTTTTTAGTAACTGATCAATAAAATTGACAGGAAGTTTAATTACAGTGTCTTTCCCTTTTCGAATCACTTCCACTTCTTTAGCTAAGGCCAATTGCGGTTGTATGTCGTTAAAGCGCTCGATTTTGGTTTGGTCAATGCGTACAATTTTGTCGCCATTTTGAAGTCCCGCTTTTTCCAACACGGGATTAATAATCCAAACCCCATCTTTCACATCACTGTTGGCAATGTACTGCTGACCATAGTAAAAGGTCATTCCAATATAGATGATAAAGGCCAGGATGAAATTGACAATCACCCCACCCAACATGATAATTAAACGTTGCCAAGCCGGTTTTGAACGGAATTCCCACGGTTGGGGTTCGCCTTGCATTTGCTCGGTGTCCATCGACTCGTCGATCATTCCCGCAATTTTCACATAGCCTCCCAACGGAAGCCAACCAATACCATAGACCGTTTCACCTACTTTCTTTTTGAAAAGGGAAAATTTAACGTCAAAAAACAAATAGAATTTTTCTACTCGTGTTTTAAACAACTTAGCCGGAATAAAGTGGCCGAGTTCGTGAAGGACAATCAATATTGAGAGACTCAGTAAAAACTGACTCAGTTTAATAACAAATTCCATGTATGCGATACCTAAAAATTCAATGCGCCACAAAAATAGCACATTTTGATTCGGAGTAGGTCCCTTTAAAAATTAATTCCCGTTTTTTATCATTTTTTTATGAAAAACGCCTTCCGATGTGCGAATACGAACCGTGTAGCTTCCCGTGGCTAATCCTGAAATATTCATGTCTACCGAAGTGTAAGTGGCTACTTTTTGTCCCAGCGGATTAAATACTTCAATGTCAATCAGGGTTTGGGTATTGGGCATTTGAAGGTGAACTAATTCCTTAGCCGGATTGGGATATAACGCCAAAACGGAATCGGGTGTAAAGGTATCGTTCCCCAATTGTGCTGTATTGTTGCGAGAGATAATTTCTCGTTTAGGATCGAATTGGACTCCTGTCACCAAAAAAGGAACCGGTACGATAAATTCTTCTCCGTCAAACGTATGCTCCAAAACAACCTCTAGTGATTGTCCTCCAGCGCCCGTTAGGCGCACCATCACAGGCATTTCAAAAAAGGATACGCTCGAATGCGATTGCGATTGGTTGAGGGTAATTTTGGCTTGCCCACCGCCCCAGTTTTGCGCAATGACGCTATACGTTGGGTGCCCTTGATTGTACACCCAATCGTTGAAAAATTCAGTCAAATCACTGCCGTGAACCGCCTCCAAATGGCTTTTGAATTGCGCCGTTACAGCATAATTGAAGGCCAAGGCGGGATCGGCCAAATAATTGCGCAATGCTTGAAAATAATTAGTGTCTCCCATGCGCCAACGCAACATGTGCAACACCATTGCCGCTTTGTTATAACTCAATCGACTGCTGAAAATACGACTTGAGTTGGTTGCTTCACTATCCGTTAAGTAAACAGCTCCACCCGTTTGCGAGGTGATGTTGTTGATTAATTGCGTTTTATTGGCAATAAAAGCGGTTTCGCCATCAAATTGTTCGATGACCAACGACGACAAATACGTAGCAAATCCTTCATTCAACCAAATGTCTTTCCACGACCCACAGGTTACTTTATTGCCAAACCATTGGTGCGCTAATTCGTGTGCAATGAGTCCCCGACTGAAATTATTCATAAAGGACATCGTTGTATGTTCCATACCGCCACCCCAACCAAATTGGGCATGACCGTATTGCTCGTTGCGGTACGGATAGGGTTCAAACAACGTTTCGAAGTAATCCATGATGCTCAAGGTCTCTTCCATTTGGGCTTGAACCGTAGCGTTGAAACTTTCAGGATACACATAGTTAATCACTGGGAACGTATTGGGTGCAGTACCTGCCGTTTGCGTATATACAGTATAGTTGGTAACAGCAAAACAAATTAAATACGCGGGAATCGGATACCCGTGATGAAAGTGGGTTGTTTTGCTGCTCCCATTGACAGTTTCCGATTGTTTCACGCCATTGGCCACCGAAACATATTGCGAAGGCGCAGTAATAAAAATGTCAACACTGTTGATCTTGTCATTTAAATCTTGTTTACAAGGCCACCAATCCCGTGCTCCAAACGGTTGCGAAAGCGTCCACATTATGGGAACACCCGCATGCGTACTCGCTTCAAAAGAGTCAAAACCGCTTACAGGTGGGGTTCCCGCATACGTAATTTCAACCGTTGCGCTATTTCCAGCCGTAACCTGTGATGGTAAGGTAATGACCAATTCTTCATTGGCATTCTGCGTGAAAGCCAAATTTTGTGCATTCAATTTTACCGAGGACACCGTCAATTCATTCATTAAATCAAAGGTTACGGTCGTCATGTTTTGCAAAGCCGTAAATGTGGTTGTCACTTTTCCATTAACATTGGCCACGGAGGGATTTACGGTGAGTTCTATTTTATGGTATGTAACATCGTAGTTGGTTGTATTGGCATTAACGGTAACGGTCATCGTAGATTCTGCCGCTTTTCGTTCCGCTTGGCTAATGGATTCGAGTTCGTCAGCATTTTGTTGCGCATGACCCCAAAGCGCCATTCCTAAACAAGTGAGTAGGTAGATTTTATTCATGAGATTTGATGAAATTTTTGCGAATGTAAAAAAAATTACGGCATATTGTTGATAATCAATTGCTAAATTCTGTTTTATGTGAAAGATATGCAATGGGCTGTTTACGGGGATTTTGCCCGAAAGGCATGAAGAAATATCGAAAGCATTTTGCTACCTTTGTCCACTGAATTTTAACACCCTACACCCATGTTACAGATAGCGGTTATTCGCGAAAATCCCGAACGCATTATTACAGCGTTGCAGCGCAAACATTTTGAGGCTCGAGCGATAGTGATGGAGATTGTTGAATTGGATGAAAAACGACGCAGTTCCCAAGCCGCGTTGGATAATGTACTGGCCGAATCGAATAAGCTTTCCAAAGATATTGGAATGTTGATGAAAAATGGGGAAAAAGCAAAAGCCGAAATCTTAAAGCAAAAAACAACCAATCTTCGTGACGAAAGCAAACAGTTATCGGAACAATTGGAGGTTTTTGCTACTCAATTGACCGAAAAACTCTACTTATTGCCCAACTTGCCAGCCGCGATAGTACCCGAAGGAAAAACTGCCGATGAAAATTTGAATGTATTTCAAGAAGGCGCTATTCCTGTGTTACATGAAGGGGCGCTCCCGCATTGGGAATTAGTAAAAAAATACGATATCATCGACTTCGAGTTGGGCGTAAAAATCACAGGCGCAGGTTTCCCTGTCTATAAAGGAAAGGGAGCGCGATTGCAGCGGGCGTTGATTTCTTATTTTTTGGATAAAAATACCGAAGCCGGCTATCAAGAATACCAAGTGCCCCATTTGGTGAATGAAGCCTCTGGTTATGGAACAGGTCAATTACCCGATAAAGAAGGGCAAATGTATCATGTAGGTTTGGACGACTTGTATTTGATTCCAACGGCGGAAGTACCGGTAACCAACTTGTTTCGCGATGAATTATTACATGAAAATGACTTGCCGATTTTATGCACCGGCTATACCCCTTGTTTCCGTCGTGAGGCAGGTTCCTATGGGGCGCATGTTCGAGGACTGAATCGTTTGCACCAATTTGATAAAGTTGAAATTGTACGCATCGAGCATCCTGAGAAGTCGTATGAGGCGTTGGAAGGGATGGTCGAACATGTGAAAAATATCATGCGCGAACTAAAATTACCCTATCGAATTCTTCGTTTGTGTGGAGGCGATATGAGTTTTGCTTCGGCGCTAACCTACGATTTTGAAGTCTTTTCGACAGCACAAGACCGTTGGTTGGAAATTTCATCGGTATCCAATTTCGAAACCTTTCAAGCCAATCGCCTAAAGCTGCGTTTCAAAGGAAAAGATGGAAAAACCCAATTGGCACACACCTTAAACGGAAGTTCATTGGCCTTACCTCGTGTGATGGCGGGCATCTTGGAAAATTACCAAACGCCCGAAGGAATTGTAATCCCCGAGGTATTACGTCCCTACACCGGATTTGATATCATCAATTAATATTCGTTAAGAAACCCTAAACACGTGTACTAGATAACCGCTATTTGTGTTATTTTAGTACATTGTTTTTTTATGATGAAGCGATTACTCTTTTTATTGTTCACCTGCATCGGAATGCTTGCCGCGGCTCAAAACGAGCAATTGGCACAGAATTACTTTGACCGTGGAGAATTTGAGAAAGCGCTTGTGAGCTATGAAGAATTGCTAAAATCACAACCCCATAATTTCAATTTTTTCCAGCGAACAGTTGAATGTTACCAGCAATTGCAACAATTTGACAAGTCCGAAAAACTTATTCAAAATCGCCTAGACCAATACAAACAAGGGAGTTATTTGGTCGAGTTGGGGTATAATTTCCAACTGCAAAAGGAGACCGACAAAGCCAAAAAGTATTACGAGCAAGCCCTAGATAAAATTCGCAAAAACCACAATGAAGTATACCAAATTGCCTATGGTTTTGATAAAAAAGGACTTACCGATTATGCGATTCAAGCCTATGAATTGGCGGTGAGTATCGAACCCAAATACAACTTCAATTACCAAATGGCGTTGCTCTACGGGCAAAAAGGGGACATGGACAACATGATTGAAAAGTTCTTGACCGAATCCTACAACAATCCCCAAAGTTTAGTGATGATTCAAAACCAATTGTCGCGATTCATGAGCGAGGATGCCTCGGTAACTTTCAACGATGCTTTGCGCAAAGCCTTGTTGGGACGCATTCAAAAAACCCAAGATTTGTTTTGGAATGATTATTTGAGTTGGTACTACGTTCAACAAAAAGAGTACGGCAAGGCCTTTATACAACAAAAAGCAATTTACAAACGCAGTCCCGAATCTTTTTCCAATATTGTCAATTTGGCGCAATTGGCCATGAGTGAAAACGACGAAGAGGCAGCCACCGAAATTCTCAACTTTATTCTTGAAAATACCCGTGATTTGGACTTACAAATCAAGGCCCATACCTACTTGATTGAATTGCAAATCAAAAAAGCACAGCCTGCTGCTTATCCCGCCATTGCTGCCGAATTGGATACGCGTATCAAGCAGTTTGGGGTGAGCCCGTATTCGTTATCCTTATTGCAATTAAAAGCTAAATTTTCGGCTTTTCAGCAAAAAGACACCGAAACCGCAAAAATCATTTTAAAAAATGCCCTCGAAATGCCCTTAAAACGCGAGGAAATTGCCGAGGTGAAAATGGATTTAGCGGCCATATTGTTGTTGGAAGAAAAATTCAATCAGGCCTTAATCTACTTCGCGCAAGTTGAAAATGAAGGCGGAAACAATCCGTTGGGACAAGAAGCGAGTCTGCGGGTGGCAAAGACGAGTTACTACAAAGGCGATTTCAAATGGGCCGAACACCAATTGGGCGTCCTAAAGTCGGCCTCAACCCAACTAATCGCCAACGACGCCATGGATTTGTATTTGCTGATCAGCGACAATACCGTAGCCGATTCGACACAAACGGCCTTGAAAAAGTTTGCCCGCGCCGATTATTTACTATACCAAAATAAAAAAGCCGAAGCCTTACAAGCTTTTCAAACCATTTTAAAAGAACATAAGGGGCAGGAAATCGAACCCGTAACGCTGTTGCGCATAGGGAAGTTGTGGGAAGAACAAAACAATTTTCCCGAAGCCATTGCAAGTTACCGCCAAATCATTGACCAACACAAAGAGTGCATTTATGTAGATGAGGCCACGTATTTTGCGGCTGAATTATACCAAAAAACAGGAGAAGTCGATAAGGCCAAAGCCCTGTATGAAGACATCATTCTCCACCGGGAAGACAGTATTTTTTATGTTGATGCGCAAAAGAAATTCCGTCGCTTGCGCGGGGATAAAGAACTTTAAAGAACTATTTTAAATGTTGAATTATAAATTTTAAATAGGAGGTGCTATTTAAAAATGGGAGAGGATATATGATACTATACAATGTAACCATCAATATTCACGAAAGCGTCCACGATCAATGGATGCGTTGGATGCAAACCAAGCATATCAACGACGTCTTGGCTACGGGTAAGTTTTGTTCTGCCCGATTGGTAAAGGTCTTGGTTGAAGAAGAAATGGGCGGGGTAACCTATGCCGTTCAATACACCACCGATAGCTTGGAAACCTTACAACGCTATTACGATGAAGATGCCTCCCGATTACGCGAAGAAGGCTACCGATTGTTTGGGGAGAAAATGTTGGCGTTTCGCACCGAACTGCAATTGATTTCCGAACATTTTCAAAATAACTAATACCATGGAAGTGCGTTTCACCACCAAAGAAGAAAGCAATGCCCGTCGACAAGCCGATTTTTTGAAGCTTTCCAAAACGGAGCGCGTACTGGCTTTTTTTGCGCTGTGTAGACGAATGAAATCCTTCCCCGTAAAACAAAATTCATCGCCAAAGAAAGATAATTTTTTAATTGTCATTACTGCCAAATGATTCGAAATTGGGAACATAATATCGATCAGTTTATAACCTCTGCAAAACGAAACGGGGTACGAATGCTCATGGTGGGCGGTGGAGCGGTAAATTTTCATGGTTACCAAAGGCATTCAGCTGATGTTGATTTTTGGATAGAAACCACACCAGAAAATTTCAATCGATTAGTCATTGTTTTCCAAGAACTTGGTTATGAAATCGATGCTTTTCCTCAATCGGTTTTGGATGGAAATCAAAATATTTCGATTACGTTTTCACCCGAAGATTTAGATTTGGAATTGATTACTCGTTTTTCTGTCAATAAAACTTTTGAGGAAGCCTATCAATCTAGTGAGTTGGTGGTCGTTAATCAAAATGAATTTTTACAATGGAATGTGTTGTCACTTGATGATTTAATTACAAGCAAATTAAAAGCAGGGCGCCCAAAAGACTTACTCGATGTACATCAGTTACGTCAACTAAATCCTTGATATTTATTCACATGAACCAAGTTAGAGCCAAAAAACATTTAGGGCAACATTTTTTAACCGACGAAACGATTGCTCGTCGTATTGGCGATACCTTGACGTTGGAAGGCTATGATACGGTATTGGAAATCGGACCCGGAATGGGGGTGTTGACCAAGTATCTGTTGGAAAAAGACATCGATACTCATGTGGTGGAAATTGATACTGAATCGGTGGCCTATTTGGAACAACATTATCCTAAATTGCACGGAAAAATTCTCTCCAAAGACTTTTTAAAGCACGATTTTTACACCGAGTTTGAAGGAAAGCCTTTTGCCATTACGGGCAATTTTCCCTACAATATTTCGACACAAATTGTTTTCAAAATGCTCGAAATGCGCGATCGTGTCCCTGAATTTTCAGGGATGTTTCAAAAAGAAGTAGCCGAACGTATTTGTGAAAAAAAGGGGAGCAAAACCTATGGCATTCTCTCGGTTTTGGTTCAAGCTTTTTACGAGGCTGAATACTTGTTTACGGTTGGCGAACACGTGTTTAATCCGCCACCCAAAGTCAAATCAGGGGTGTTGCGGCTGGTGCGAAAATCCGATTATCGCTTAGCCTGTAATGAGAAAATGCTCTTCAATGTGGTAAAAACTGCTTTTAATCAACGCAGAAAAACGCTACGAAACAGTTTAAAATCCTTAAATTTGCCCGATCCTTTACGGGAAGATGCGGTATTTGATCTTCGTCCAGAACAATTGTCCACCGAAGATTTTATTGCATTGACCCAAAAAATCGAGGCGTATGCAGTTTAAAATCAGTAAAGAGTTACTGGATCAAATCAATAATTTGATTCTGCACAATAAGGAGCGTGAGTTACACGACCTCCTTAGCGAACTGCATTATGCCGATATCGCCGAGATCATGGAAGAACTCGACGATACGCAAGCTTCCTACATCTTTAGCATTCTCGATTCTGAAAAAACAGCCGACGTGCTGATGGAGATCGATGAAGAACTTCGCGAAAAGATTCTGAAACGCATGTCGGCCAAAGAAATTGCCGAAGAAATTGACGAACTCGATACCGACGATGCGGCCGATATTATTGCCGAACTTCCCCAAAGCAAAAAAGAAGAGGTAATCTCTGAGCTAGAAGACGTTGAACATGCTAAAGATATTGTCGATTTATTGCGTTACGACGAAGATACGGCCGGAGGTTTGATGGGGAAAGAATTGGTAAAAGTCAATGAAAATTGGAATGTACTCACTTGCGTCAAAGAAATGCGCTTGCAAGCCGAAAACGTTACCCGCGTGCATTCTATTTATGTAGTCGATGATGATAATCGGTTGAAAGGACGCTTGTCGTTGAAAGATTTATTAACCACTTCTACGAAAACACCTATTAGTGAGGTATATATCAAAAAAGTAGATTACGTTCGTGTAAACACCTCCAATACCGAAGTGGCCCGAATCATGCAGAAATACGACTTGGAAGCCATTCCTGTCGTCGATGAAATGGGACGTTTGGTAGGACGAATTACGATTGACGATATCGTCGATGTGATTAAAGAAGAGGCCGACAAAGATTACCAGTTGGCGGCGGGGATCTCGCAAGACGTCGAGGCGGATGACAGCATTTTGGATTTGACGCGCGCGCGTCTGCCCTGGTTGGTTTTGGCTTTGTTTGGCGGCTTTATTTCGGTCGAAATGCTGAGTTTGTTTGAAGGCGCCATGAAGGAACATTACAAATTATTCTTTTTCACCCCACTGATTGCAGCGATGGCAGGAAATGTAGGCGTACAATCTTCGGCGATTATCGTGCAAGGTTTAGCCAATCAATCCATCAGCGGTTCCATTTTAAATCGCCTTCTCAAAGAAATTTCCCTGAGTTTACTCAACGGCATCATCCTAGCATCCATTTTGTTTTTGGGAAGTCATTTTTTATTGGGCGTTGAGGTGAAAATAGGCGTAATTGTTACCATCGCCTTGATTTCTGTAATTATCACAGCCTCGCTTATTGGGACCTCTATCCCCTTGATCTTGGATCGATTTGGTATCGATCCAGCCTTAGCGACAGGTCCGTTTATCACTACTAGCAATGATATTTGTGGAATTTTGATCTACTTTACGATTGCCCGCATGATTTTGGGCTTCTAGTTCGTTTTCCCTTTTACTATCTTTGTTTTTCACCAATCGCAATTGTTTTGAAGACCAACGCCATTCGCATCCTTCATTTAGATACCAACCATCCGTTGCTTTGGGCGCAATTGGAAGCCGCTGGATTTATTAACGAAGCCGACTACACTTCCGATAAGGCAGCCGTTGAATCCAAGATTGATCAGTATCACGGCATTGTAATCCGTAGTAGGTTTAACATTGACGCACAGTTTCTCGACGCCGCTACCCAATTGCAGTTTATAGCGCGTGTAGGAGCAGGTTTGGAAAGTATTGACGTTGAATATGCCTCTCAAAAAGGGGTGCAATTAATCGCAGCCCCCGAAGGCAATCGCAATGCAGTAGGCGAACACGCACTAGGCATGTTGTTGTCGCTCATGAATAACTTAAACCGCGCCGATCGTATGGTGCGCCAAGGGCAATGGGTGCGTGAGGGCAATCGAGGCTATGAGTTGAAAGGAAAAACCATAGGAATTATTGGCTATGGCAATATGGGAAAATCTTTTGCTTCAAAATTACGCGGATTTGATGTGAATGTTCTTTGCTATGATATTCAAGAAAATGTAGGGGATGCTTCCGCACGACAGGTAGATTTAGAGACACTTCAAGCGGAGGCCGATGTGGTGAGTTTGCATGTGCCTTGGACGCCCGAAACGCATCAAATGGTCAATCGAGACTTCATTCAAGCTTTTTCCAAACCTTTTTGGTTGATTAATACCTCAAGAGGGAAAAATGTGGTAACAGCCGATTTGGTCGAAGCCTTGCAATCAGGAAAAGTTATGGGCGCCGGATTGGATGTGTTGGAATATGAAAAATTGTCTTTTGAAAGCTTGTTTACCGACCAACGTCCTGAGGCGTTACAGTATTTATTGGATTCCGAAAAGGTGTTGTTAACCCCTCATATTGCTGGGTGGACGTATGAAAGTCATGAAAAATTAGCCCAAACCATTGTCGATAAAATCAAGCAGCAGTACGGTCTTTTCAACACAAATGAAAGTAGTATAAAAAAAGAGGCTGGCGTAACGGGTATTGGAGGGATATTTTTTAAATCAAAAGACCCAAAAGCACTGAAAACCTGGTATGCAACTCATTTGGACATTCCTGTCGATGACTACGGATGGTCGTTTTGGTGGAAAGACGCCAAAGGAAACGATGCGATGACCCAATGGGCACCGTTTGAGGCAGGCACCCGTTATTTTGAACCCAGCGATAAAGAATTTATGCTGAATTTTCGGGTACATAATCTCAAGCAACTCCTTACAGAATTAGCAGCACAAGGCGTTAAAATTATTGGTGACCCAGAAACCTTTGACTATGGTACCTTTGCGTGGATTCTGGATCCCGAGGGAAATAAGATTGAACTTTGGGAGCCGATAGATGCTGCATTTCAAGAAAAATAGTTATTTTTAAAACCTATAATTCAAAATCTAATCAACAAAAAAACAAAAATTATGGATTCACAAAAAGTAGACATGTTCATGATGATGAACTCAAAGTATTTTGAAGCACATCATTTACCTGCCATTCGCGAGCGTTTGTTAAGTTTGGATGAAGCAAAATGGGGAATGGTGCAAACTGCTCAGTTCAAAGAACCAAGTACAGCATTAATAATCTCTATTTTTGCTGGAGCTTTTGGAATAGATAGATTTTATATAGGCGATACAGGACTAGGGATTGCAAAATTACTAACCTGCGGTGGTTTAGGGATTTGGAAGATTGTTGATTGGTTTTTGATCATGGGAGCTACTCGTGAGAAAAACATGGAAAATTTCCAAAACGCGATTTATTAATACGTACTGAAAAGTGATGACCCGAAACCGGCTATACACATGGGTGTTGCTGCTCTCCGTTTCGGGTTTTTTGTACCTAGTATATGCTCTTTTTGGCCCATCGGATGCCCCCATACACGTTTGTTTTTTTAAAAATATTTCGGGTTATCCGTGTCCCTCGTGTGGGACAACACGGTCGATAATTGCCTTGTTTCACGGTAATTTCGCAGAAGCTATTTACTACAATCCTTTAGGTTTGGTAATGGCTGTGGTTGTCCTTACGGTTCCAATTTGGGTGCTCCGCGATGTGCTCACTCAAAAAGCTGATTTTTTTATTTTTTATGGCAAATTTGAAGCTTTTTTTACCCAGCGTATTCCCATGCTCTTCGGGATTGGCTTAATTTTTGCCTTGTGGATGTGGAATATTTATAAAGCATTATGATACAAACCGTTCAATTTCCCTACAAACCTTCTGAGCACGAGGCTGAAAAGGCTTCCAATAGTTATTTGATGTCTCTGGTGGCTTTGGTTGCGGGATTACCGTTACCCATTATTAATTTGATTGCCACATTTTTCTTTTACATTGCCAATCGAAAAGGCACCTATTATGTGCGCTGGCATTGTACGCAAGCATTATTTTCGCAAGCGGCGTTATTGTGTATGAATAGCTTTGGGTTCTGGTGGACCATTGATATTATTTTTTATAATCATCCGGTGAGTAGTACCTATTTTGCGTATTTATTTACGGTAATTATTTTTAACATCACCGAGTTTATTTCAACCATTTATTTGGCGGTCAACACCCGAAAAGGAAAGCATATCGAATTGTGGTTTTTTGGCCCCTTAACCAATTTAATCTGTAAACCCGATGGCACAAAATAAAGTTATTTTACAAGGCGTTGTTTTACTCGCGCTCTTTTTTGGTCTCTTTTTTGGCTTGCGTCAAATTGATTTTGTCAAGGTTTTTCATATTCGTCAAACGCAATTGAATACCGCGTCAAAGTTGGGGGACTTACTTTGGGAACAGGTCGAAGAAACCGAAGTTATCATTCATAACGATACGCTCCAAAAAACGCTGGATTCATTGATGCAACCTTTACTGGAAGCCAACGATATTCCCAAAGATTCCATTCGTTTGCACTTGATCGAAAACGACGCTGTCAATGCATTTGCCATGCCCAACAACCATTTGGTCGTGTATACCGGTTTGATTAAAGCCTGTACCAAACAAGAGTCGGTGCAAGGGGTATTGGCACATGAGGTGGCGCATATTCGCAAGAATCATGTGATGCAAAAGTTGTCAAAAGAAATTGGATTGACAGTATTGCTCGGCGCCTCAGGTAATAATGGCGCGCTTATTCGTGAAATCATCAAAACCTTATCTTCGACGGCCTATGATCGCGCTTTGGAAAAAGAAGCCGATTTGACCGCGGTTGATTATATGATCAAAGCGAAGATTAACCCACAGCCTCTGGCTGATTTTATGTACCAGTTAGCCCAAGAACGTTCCCTTCCGGACGGTTTTGGTTGGATCTCAACCCATCCCGAGTCGGAAGATCGAGCGGGATATATCCTCGATTATGTAAAAGGCAAAAAACTAGGCAATCGGCAGGTACTCAAACCCAACGATTGGGAGGCCTTCAAACGGCAAATAGAAGAAAATCATTAAAAAAAATACCTGACTTTTTTGGTCAGGTATTTTTGTATTTAAGGGGCAGGATTCGGATGCCGTTCTTGAATTTTTTCAATTTCGCTTAGGAGTTCCTTTGACAACACTACCGAAAAAGCGGCGAGATTTTCTTCCAATTGCCGTATACTCGTTGCCCCAATAATTGTAGCCGTAACAAACGATTGTTGATGCGTAAAAGCAAGCGCCATTTCAGCGAGTGTTAGTCCGTATTGCTCCGCCAATTCTTTATATAAACGTGTTGCCGTAAAGCAATTCTCGTTGGTATATCGTGTAAAATTGGGAAACAATTTCATCCGCGATTGTTCAGGATAACCGTTGAGGTATTTGCCGGTTAGAAATCCGAAGGCCAAGGGAGAATAGGCCAACAAACCCACTCCTTCGCGGTAGCATAATTCGCTCAAACCCACTTCATACAAGCGATTCAGTAACGAATACGGATTTTGAATCGTGACAATACGCGGCAATCCATGGCGCTCACTCTCTTGTAAAAAGCGAACAACCCCAAAAGGATTCTCATTGGAAACCCCAATGTGTTTGATCTTCCCTTCTTTAAACAAGCCGTCAAAAACGTGAAGAACTTCTAGCGTGTTGTCTTGCCACTGTGTATCAAATTCGTTCAATCCCCGTTTTCCAAACATATTCATAATTCGTTCGGGCCAATGCAATTGATACAAGTCGATGTAGTCGGTTTGCAGGTTTTTCAAACTTAAATTTACCGCTTCATGCAGATTTTTTTTGGAAAAATCCAACGGCTGACGAATGTATTCCATCCCGCGATTGGGCCCCGCGATTTTGGTGGCAAGGACCAATTTTTCACGCTCACTCGCCCCAATTTTTTTAATCCATGTCCCAATAAACCGTTCGGTACTGCCAAAAATTTGCGCATTCCCACCGATGGGATACATTTCGGCGGTATCAATAAAATTAATTCCTCTTTCAAGAGCAAAATCCAATTGATCGTGGGCTTCGGCTTCGGTATTTTGATTGCCAAACGTCATGGTGCCCAGGCAAACGGTGCTCACCTGTAGCTCGGAATGGGGCAGATGGGTGTAGGTCATCATGGGGAATTATAATTCGTCCAACATTTTGGAGATTTCATCCAATTTTGGGGTTAGGATGATTTCAATACGTCGGTTCTTCGCCTTTCCTTCAGCCGTAGTGTTGGGTTGCAAAGGCGCATATTCACCCCGACCGGCAGCAGTTAGATTTTGACGGTTAATGTCTTTATTTTCCGAAAGAATATTTACAATCGCGGTAGCACGTTTGGTCGATAAATCCCAGTTATTTTCGATACTGCCACCAAGATTACCTAAAATCTTATCATCATCGGTATGGCCTTCAATCAATACTGAGATTTCTGGGTTTTGTGCCAACACTTTCCCTAGCTCTACTACCGCTTTTTTTCCTTCAACCCCTACAGCCCAGCTTCCGGTTTGGAACAATAATTTGTTTTCCATGGAAACATATACTTTCCCGTTTTTCTGCTCAATAGTCAGCCCTTTTCCTTCAAAGGCATTTAAGGCGCGTGAAAGGTTGTCTTTCAAGCGTTTCATATTGGCATCTTTGGCTGCAATGTAAGCCTCCAATTCGTTGAGTCGTTTGGAGCTGGCTTCCAATTCACCGCGTAATTTATTCAAACGTTCCTGTTCGGCCGCCATAGCTTTTTCTTTGGCTTCCAATTGTGCCAACAACTCCCGGTTTTTGTTGATATTGTTACTCAACGCTTCGTTGCTGTCTTTTTCCAAGGCCGAATATGCGGCTTGTAAATTCTTTAGGCTTTTTTCAGAAGCACTGAGTTCGCTTTGAAGCTTATCGCGATCTGCTTTGAGTTTGTCATACTCTGCTTTCAGTTTCGCCGCATCGGTTTCTAATTGCCCTTTTGCTTTTTGTAACTTTTCATTTTCATCTGAAATTTGACGATTCTCTTTTTTCAAATCGGCGTATTTGCTCTCTAACTCGTTATAGATTTTTTTTGAGACACAAGAGGTAGTTAAGGCCAATAACGTAAAACCTAAAAACACTTTTTTTATCATAATCATTTATTTATGGGGTTTGTTTGTGTTCAATTTCGACAACAATAGGACAATGGTCTGAGTGTTTCGCTTCGGGTAAAATAACGGCGCGTTGCAAGCGATCGGCCAGTGATTCACTCACCAAGTTGTAATCAATACGCCACCCTTTATTATTATTACGAGCGTTGGCACGGTAACTCCACCAACTGTATTGATGGGGTTCTTTGTTGAAATGACGGAAACTATCGATAAATCCCGACTTTATAAAGGCATCCAACCAAGCCCGTTCTTCAGGTAAAAATCCTGAAACGGTTGCATTGCGAATCGGATCATGGATATCGATGGCTTGGTGACAAATGTTGTAATCACCACCAATTACCAAATTGGGAACGGTTTGTTTAAGCGTATTGATGTACGCTTGAAAATCGTCCATGTATTTAAACTTGTGGTCCAAGCGTTCGCTATTGGTTCCCGAGGGCAAATACAAACTCATCACCGAAAGGTCGCCAAAATCGGCACGAAGGTTACGTCCTTCAAAATCCATGTACGCAATGCCTGTTCCATAAACTACGTGGTCGGGTTTGATTTTGGATAAAATCGCTACTCCACTGTAGCCCTTTTTTTGTGCTGGAAAATAGTATTGATACGGATAACCTGCTGCTGTAATGGCATCGGTCGGAATTTGATCCTCAGTAGCCTTAATCTCCTGAAGGCAAATCACATCGGGGTTGGCGTGTTGCAACCAATCAAGAAATCCTTTGGTGATGGCCGCTCGAATTCCATTGACATTGTAAGAAATAATTTTCATGAATGGGTCAAAAATCGTTTAGGAAAATCGTTCCCTTTGTACGTTGTTCAAAAATAGGCAATTCAAGGAAACTCTTTAAGCGATGTGGAAAAATTATAATAAATGTTTAACCTTTTTGGGGAAAAGGGGATTTTTTAAAATGGGGATTCCGAAGAATTGTTATCTTTGTTTTTTTACAAAATAGATACAATAAAACAACTCCATGGGTTTAGTTACAGCGAAAGAAGTAGCCAAAGCAATTAATGCCGACAAATACGGAGTATTGGGGACATTTGCAGGATGGTTGTTGATGAAAGTTTTGAAAATTTCTACCCTAAATAAAATCTACGATCGCAATAAACATTTAAGTGAACTTGATTTTTTGAATGCGATTTTAGACGAGTTTGAAATCAAATTTGAAATTCCCGAGGAAGACCTAAAGCGATTGCCCAAAGAGGGCGCTTACATAACCATTTCCAACCACCCACTGGGAGGGATTGACGGTATTTTGTTGTTAAAACTCATGCTGGAGCGGGAACCTAATTTCAAAATTATAGCCAACTTTTTATTGCATCGTATCGAACCGATGAAACCCTACATCATGCCGGTGAATCCGTTTGAAAATCACAAAGATGCGAAATCGAGCGTGGTGGGTATTAAAGAAACACTGCGTCATTTAAGCGATGGAAAACCGTTGGGAATGTTTCCTGCCGGAGAAGTTTCTACCTACAAAGATGGAAAATTGGTGGTCGATAAAGAATGGGAGGAAGGCGCGATTAAAGTGATTCGAAAAGCCCAAGTGCCTGTAGTTCCTATTTATTTTCACGCGCAAAATAGCAAACTCTTCTATTTGCTTTCCAAAATAAGTGACACGTTACGTACGGCCAAATTACCTTCGGAACTGTTGACACAAAAAGGACGTGTGATTAAAGTGCGTATCGGGAAACCAATTCCGGTAGCCGAACAAAACGAACATGGTAGCTTAGAAGAGTATTCCGAGTTTTTACGGCGAAAAACCTATATGTTGGCCAATTCTTTTGACGACGAAAGTAAGTTTCAATCCTTTCATGCATTGAAGCCCGCCAAGAATGTTAAGCAAATTGCGCATCCGGCGAATCATGATAAAATTTTAGCCGAGATTGCTGAAGTTCGTAAAGGCGATTACCGTTTACTGCAAAGCAAAAATTATGAGGTTTTTTTGGTATCTGCCGATAAAATTCCCAATATTCTTCATGAAATCGGGCGCCTTCGTGAAATTACGTTCCGGGAAGTAGGCGAAGGAACGAATGAATCCTTGGACTTAGATAAATTTGACAAGTACTACCAGCACATGTTCTTGTGGGATGAAGAAACCCAACGCATTGCTGGGGCCTATCGGATGGGATTGGGAAGTGAAATTTTTCCGCAATACGGCATCGATGGGTTTTACTTAAACGATTTGTTTCGCTTTGAACCCGAATTGTATCCGATGATGGCACAATCCATCGAGATGGGCCGCGCGTTTATTATCAAAGAGTACCAGCAAAAGCCGATGCCTCTATTTTTATTGTGGAAAGGAATTGTGCATACCACGCTGCGTCACCCTGATCACAAATATTTGATTGGTGGCGTGAGCATCAGCAACCAGTTTACCGAATTCTCAAAATCGTTGATGATTGAGTTTATGAAGTCGCATTACTATGATCCGTATGTAGCGCAGTACATTCATCCTAAAATGGAGTATAAGGTAAAATTGAAAGATGCCGACAAGGATTTTGTCTTCAATGAAGCGGAAGCCGACTTGAATAAATTTGATAAAATCATTGATGAAATCGAACCCGGGAATTTGCGGTTACCCGTTTTAATCAAAAAATATATCAAGCAAAATGCCCGCGTGATTGCGTTTAATGTCGATCCGTTGTTTAATAATGCCGTCGATGGGTTGATGTATATTCGTATCGCCGATTTGCCAGAAAGTACCGTTAAACCCGTGATGGAGGAATTTCAAGCGGAACTCGAGCGAAAAATGGGAGAACGATAATCCTCAAGTAGTATAAAAAAAGCCCTTGTTGAAAGGGCTTTTTGATTTTTATTTGCGAATGATTTTCTCCGTATACCGCAGGCCGTCTTTTTCCAATTGTAAAAAATAGAGTCCGGGGGTTAGGTTACTGATGTCAATCGATTGCAATGTGCTTTGCTCGGGTTGAACCGTTTGTATAATTTTCCCAGAAATATCCAAAAGTGTTAAGGCTTGAATAGCATGTTGTTTGGGATTGTTCAACACAACCGTTCCTCGCGAAGGATTGGGCGCTACAGTGAGTCCCAAAGCAGCAAACGTTTGTGAACCCAATGAGGTATCGGTGATGCGGAACAACGACGATCCTCCTGTAATGTACAATTCGCCATTGACATCTTCCCCAAAGGAAGTAAAGAAGTTATTGCCATTAAAATAGGGTGTATAGGTAATTGCCCCCGTTGTAATATTGAGAATCCCCATGCGGTTTTGGCAATAGTCGGCAAAATAGTACTTGTTCAACATATTGGGATATAAGGTGCCGGTATACACATAGCCTCCTGTGATCGAACATCCCCCCGTGGCGGCATGCGTATACTCAGCAAAAGGAGCAATCATTCCGGCAGTATTGCTGCAAGCGCTGTACACTACAGAACCTTCAAAACATTTCCAGCCAAAGTTTAACCCCGTGTTGGGGAGCGGCGAGGGAATTCGATTGATTTCTTCAACTTCATTCTGACCCACATCGGCAATCCATAAATCGCCGTTCAATCGATTAAAAGAGAACTTCCACGGATTGCGTAATCCCAATGCCCATATTTCTTGTTTTCCGCTTTCATTTACAAAAGGGTTGGTCGGAGGATATCCATAGTTTAACGAACCTGCTGTGGTATTGACATCCAAACGCAACATTTTTCCTAAATACACCCGCGAAGGAGCGGTGAGGTTTACTTGAAGGTTTTGGGCAAAATTTTGTGGATCTCCCCCGCTACCGCCATCGCCCATACCGATATACAAATACCCGTCAGGACCAAATTTTAACGTACCGCCATTGTGGTTTGAAAACGGTTGATCAATCGTCATAAGTATTGTCCCCGTTGGATTGGCCACATTAGGATCCGTACTGCTCACAGTATACCGAGCAATAACTGTATCGCCCACTAGATTGGTGTAATTAATAAAAAATTGGCCGTTGCTAGCATAATTCGGATGAAACGCCAAACCCAACAACCCTTGTTCCCCACTGCTCACAGTGAGCGAGGAAACATTTAAAAAAGGCGTCGTTAATACGGTATTATTTTGAACAATTCGAATCAATCCGCCCTTTTGAACTATAAATAAGCGCGAATCGCCACAATGGGTAATTTCAACGGCATTACTCAGTCCAGTAACCACGGTTTGTATGGCAATAGTCTGTGCTGAGGTGAAACATCCCCAACCCATCAACAGTGAAAATAATATTTTTTTCATAGTGTACTTTATTTCCCGAAAGATACAAAAAAATGATAAGGGTTTGATTGTCAATAAAAAATCCCGAGTTTCCCGGGATTCTTGGCATAAAAATGTGTGTTTAGGTTAGGCTTATAAATTATCGATGATTTTATCTTTGGGATAGCGCACCTTGTAACTGATTCGTATTTTCTTGGACTCGTTGGGCGCCAATTTAAGATCCCATGTCATAAAGCCCGTTTCAGGATTGACCGACGCTTTACCGTCTTCCAACAGTTCAATCGTAATGTCTTTGTCTGAACTCAACGGATATTGGTCTTTTAAAGTCAAGGTAATTTCTTCTTTTTTGTTGTTGCGAATCGTGATGTCGTAGGTAAATGTTTGCTCTTTGTAGGAAGACAAAAACTTGGTGCCCGATTTATCGACGACTTTCTCGCGTTTGATGGAAATCTTTTTGTCCCGACCCATACTCAAACTCAAGGTGTCGCCCGTTTGCTCGGGATTGATGAAAGTTTTACCTACATTCATTTCTTCAAAAACAATATTGGCTTCACCCGGCAATAAATTGTATTGCCCGTAATTATCAATTTTAGCTAATAAATAAGCTTCTTTTTCTAAACGCGGTGCACTGTAGAATTTATAAGTGGCCGGAATTTGGATTTCTTTCAGCGATACACTGTGCATTTTTCCATTGGACAACACATCATACGGTATGTCTATGTCAAAAGTGACGTTGAGTTGCGATTCGGAGATTTCTACATAATCGTCGATACTATCATAACCATAATCAACTTCTGTTGTGTCTACAGACTTATCTTCTTTTGATTTTGAAAACACATTACCTCTGTAGTAATTGAAATTATTTGAAGTAGTCTCATATAGAATATTTTTATCCCCATCTCTAAATTCTCGATACCTCAAAAACCACGCTTGCTGCAATGGCGCTTCATTGCTTTGATTCGGGTTACCGCTGGATAAACTCATTTTAATTTTTTTCCAATCGATGCCTGTAGTTTGCCAAACTTGGGCTTTGTAGAGCAATTGAATCGGGTCTTTGATACTGTTGGCGCGTAGGTCATACATCGGTTTCCAACCTGCGCTGTTGGTGATGTAGGAAAAATTCAAGGTAACAGTCCCCGCTACTTCATTTAAAACCTGCAACACCAATTTCCCTTTCGACATTTTTTCCTCTTTGGCGGTATTCAATTGCAATCGCGCAGTTAAGTTGGCCAAGGTTTTGTTCCACTTGGTTTCTTTCTCTTTGAACGCTTCAATCTGGTTGTCCAATTCGATGCGTTTCGCCTTATAATACTCCACCATTTTCATCAATTCGGCGGTGTTCAAGCCCGAATTGGCGCCGCCTACTTGTTGGTTGTTGTCGAGGAGTCCGATGGTTTGTTGGTGGGTGTAGATTTGAATTTGAACTTTTTTAATTTCTTTCTTGACGATTTCAATGCTATCGCGCACCTTTTTTATGGCAGGGTTGCTTTCGTCAATTTCGTATTCAGAAATATAATTTTTGGTAAACTGTACCGACATTACGGTGACCGACTTTGGGGCTTTGATTTGTAAGGTACTTTCGTTGATGTAGTCGGCTACATTTTTAATTACGATTTCACTGTTTCCAACAGGTAAGTTTACTTGCGCGGAATGTTGCAATTCGGCACCACTGAAATAAACCGTTGCGCCTTGTGTTTTGGCGGTGGTAAACAAGGGTTTTTGGGCGAGGAGACTTGCTGGAACGAGGAGCAGCCAGAGAATGTTTTTTATAAAAGGGTTTCGGTTGGTTGTATGTATAAACGACGGTTTCATAGGTTCTATTGTTTTGAAATTATAGTTTTTCGAGCATTTTGTGTTTGTCTGAACGTACCGTATAACTGAACCGCACTTTTTTGGTTTCGTTGGGTTTTAACGAAAGATTCCATCGCAGGAACCCTTTATCTAAATTGACCGTCGCTTTCCCATTATCAGTAAGCTCGATGGTTATACTAGAATCATTACTCAACGGATATTGATCGCGCAAGTCAATGGTAATGGGTTCTTTTTTGTTGTTTCGAAGGGTAATTTCATAGGTGAAATGCTGTTCTTTTTGGGATGACAAAAATCGGGTTGCTGATTTTCCTTTGACTTTTTCACGAAGGATGCTGATTTTATGATCGCGACCCAAACTCAAACGTAAGGTGTCAAGCGTTTCATTCGGATCGAGATGGGTGGTACCCACTCCAGTATCCTCAAAATACAATTGAGCTTTTCCAGGAAGCAAGTTGTACCGGCCAAAATCAGTAATTTCTGCCATCAAAAACACGTCCCGATTCATTTTAGGAACACTATAATACTGAAAGTTGGCTGGAATCTTAAGGTTTTTAATTTCGATGCCGTGTTTCTTACCATTCGATACAATTACATACGGCAAATCAATGTCAAAGGATACATTAAGTTCCCGCTCCACCACTTCGGTATAGTCGGAAACGTTTTGTTTTGTAGTAACTACAATCACTCCGTTGGAACCTCGATTGCCATAGATTGCCACTGCATTTGCATCTTTTATCACTTCCACATTTTTAATCGCATTAGGAGGGAGATTACGAAAATCCTCTGCGTTTGAAGGCTTGCCATCGATGATGTATAAGGGTTCGGAGTTGCCCTTAATTGAACTCACACCGCGAATGATAACAGTACTTTTTGCGTCAGGATTTCCTGTTCCTGCGGTGATATTGACTCCGGCCAGTTGCCCTTGTGACGTATTTAAAACGGCAGCATTTGGTTGCATTGTAATTTTTTCTTTCTTCCCATACGGATTGCGGTATACCAATGTCCATGTTTGTTGCAAGGGTGCCTCATGTTGGGTGGCTGGATTCCCGTTGGAGAGCGTGAGTTTGACATTTTTCCAATCAATACCTGTAGTTTGCCACAATTGACTTTTCATCACCAATGCTAAGGGTTGAGTTAAAGAGATCGCTTTGAGGTCATAAGTGGGTTCCCAGCCCGCCAAGGTTGTCGTGTACGAAATTTGAAGTGAATGGGTTCCGGCTTGTGTCGTGTTGAGATACAACACCAATTGGCCTTTGGATTTTACAGCGCTATTGGGTTTGGGCGTTAATTGTTGCTGCCAAAAATCCAATTGTTTTTGGTAGCGCAATTGCTTTTCACCCAACACAAAGGCATCCCATGAAAGTTCATAGAGCTTGGACTGAAAATAGCGTGTGTAATTGGCCAATTGTTGGGTCACAACACCGTTATTAGTTCCGCCAAGTGTGGTATTCGCATTCAATAAGGCGATAGTTTTTTCAACGGCTCCTTTTTGAATGAGTGTGGATTGTAAACGGGATTGAAAAAAGCGAATACTGTCATGGACTTTGGCGAGTTCAGGGCGTTCATATTCAGGGTCAAATTCGGTAGCGTAGTGTTGTGTGAATTGGGTAGCCAAAACGGTAATTGACTTTGGGGAACTGATGCGTAAGGAGGATTCATCCACGGCATTGGCTATATTGGAAATCACCACTTCAGTGGTTCCTTCGGGTAGTATAACGCTCGTTTTGTGACGAAGTTCAGCTCCTGAGAAATAAACGGTAGCCGCAACGAGTTCTGCTTTCGCAAAAACGGGGCGCTGTGCCCAAATCGAGAATGCGCAAAAAATAAAAAATAGAATGGTTTTCATGGCTAATTTTTGGACTGGAAATAATACTCTTTTCGGTGGTACCAACTGGATTGATTACCATTCGGATAACTGTGCACATAGCGCAAACAAATACGGTTTTCCCGCAAGCTAAAGACCACCCATTTCCCATTAAATGGGGCGCCACGGGCTTCCGATAGCATGTTTGCCATGAGCGGATTGTCACTGTAAATCAACGTCGCTTGATGGGGTGATGTTGTAAAGTCCAAAAGGGTTTGCCCTGCGATGGTATTTCCAGGGGTGCCCACATAAACTTCTGAAATAGTCATTCGTTGATTGGGCATATTTTCATGCCATCCCGAATGATAAAAATAGAGGAGTTCCCATTGGCTTTGGGGTGTGATTTTTTGATCACTTTCTTTTTTGGGATTGGAATTCCACACCGTAAGGGTTGCCAAATCCCGTTTAATGATGTCAGGATCGGTAATACGGGTTAAATATTTTTCCAACGGATTATCACTCAGGGTAAAACTCCAAAGGATAAAACATAGGGGCAGTAAGAAAATTTTTTTCATAAAATGGCTTTTCTACAAAGAGGAGCCAAGCTACAAAAAGGTTGGAAGCGCAACTATTTTTCTTGTTCCAACGAAATTCCAAGCGCAATAATATTGGGGAAATACGGAAATTCAAAAGTGTTTTTTAGGGTAAACGTATATGTTCCAGCGTTAAATGGTTTTCCGGTAAAGAGTTGTTGTTTAACATCACATACATCACCCGTGCAATCGCCCAATGCTTCTCCTTTCTCATTTTTCAGTGCTAGCGAAAGGGTACCGTTTTCATTCATGTTGGTTCCCGATAGCTCCCAAGTCATGGGCAAACTCGGAAATTGTGACCCATAAACGACACTTCCTTCGACAAAAGCAGTGTACGTTCCTGCTTCTTTGAGAGTTAAGGTTATTTTTTTAGGTTCCTTTTGCGCCCATTGACGGCTTTCAGGAAAATCAATCATTTCCCGAGCCCCTTTATTTTGTTGGCAAGCGGCAGTAATTAAAAGCAAAAAGGTGAGGAGTCCAAAGGTTGTTTTCATAGTGAAGTTGTTTCGTATACTACTAACGCAAACAACCGTGGAATCGTATAATTTAGAATTCAAATTCATCCCACCGTAGACTGTCTATAACGACAGTATCCCGTATTTTGGATTGAAGGCGTTCTCGCGCGGGACCTTTAATTTCAAGCGGTTGACTGTAGCCTAGCGTGTCGTTTGGAGTAATCAGTTGCCGGCGTAACATTAATCGGGTGAGAAAATCAAATTGTTGTTGGGCAAACTTTTTGGGCTGTTGTGCTCCATCAAAGCGATACATAAATCCTTTGGGTTTGGGAATAATTGTCGCCAAAAACAAGCATTCTTTAAAGGTCAATTCTGACGGTTTTTTTTGAAAATAATACTGTGCTGCTTCGTCAATTCCGTAAATATCGGGTCCCCATTCAATAATATTGAAATAGACTTCCAGCATGCGTTCTTTCGTGGCGATGCGTTGGTTTTCTAAAATATACACCAAAAGTATTTCTTCCAATTTGCGTGAAAGCGTTTTCTCTCGCGTGAGGAATACATTTTTTACCAATTGCATGCTTATGGTACTAGCCCCACGTGCAAATTTTTTGGTGCGAATGTTTTTGGCAATCGACTGTTTAAAAGCTTCATTGATAAATCCACGGTGCCGCATAAACGATGGGTCTTCGCTGGTCAATACGCATTTTTGCAGGAACGGTGAAATCTCAGTAAGGGATGTGTACAATGGATTGCTGCTTCCGATAAGAATCGGGCGTTGCGGAATCCCTTTTTCAATAGCCCTATACACGAATTCGCTGTTTATTTTTCCTAAATCGGCCGCGCCATAGTGTGTGATTTGCAATTTTTCGGGTTGGAGTTTACTTTCAAAAACAAGGGCATTTGGTTGGCGATCATGGTATTTAAAATCCAATTGATACTTGAAATTTCCAGTTGCCGTCATGCCTTCAAAATGCGAAAACAAGCCTTTGGGCAACGCATCGATAAAGTCTTGTGCCTTGGTTTTCGGGATTTGTAATTTTAACGCATAGGTTTTCCCGTCTTCTTTTTGATAAAAAAGATAAGGGCGGCATTGTAATTTTCCTAAAGTGAGGAGTGAACTGGAATCCAATGCAATACTTCGTTCTCCAATGATCCAGTGGAAATCCACACGGGCTTGCGCTACTTCAACATCTTTGGAGGCAATTTTGGGATGATTGAGCACCAATTGCTGAATGGACGCAAAACCGTCGGTGTGAAAATCGCCCCCGCGCATACCCAGAGCATCGAGGTGAAATGCGGCCGATTGAAACGCAGTTTTCAATTGAAATTTATGGCGGATATAAGGCAATACAATAGTGTCCTTTTTTGGGGATTTAAAAATCAAATCGGCTTTTCGGTTGCGCGGATCGGCAAAACCCGAAAGCTGCCATTGCTGTTGTATTTTCCCTTCGGTTAACTGTATGGCTGTTGTGAGTTGCTGTTGCTGCATGATGAATTGGGTAAAATCGAGTTGGACTTTATGTCCCAAATCATTGATTTTTATCGCAAATCCTTTGACATTCATCTGCGTAGGAATCAAGTTGAGAAAACGAGCGGTCAACCGATTAGCGAGTTCGGCATAATCTACCGTTGTTCCTTGATCTTCTTTTTCTTTTTTCCGAAGGAAGGCGTCAAAATTGGAACCGTTTTTCGATTTTACCCATTGCATATAGCCGCCATTGATTTCTAAATCGTTGATCTGTAGCGTTCCAGTAATTAGTTTCCAAAAGTTGAATCCCGTTCGAACCCGTCCCAAATGCACCAATGTGTCGGCATGATGCGGGGTGAGATGTAAGCCATCGATTACAATATGTTCAAGTCCCTCAAAATGCGGATTTTCAACGACCAATTCACATTGGTACTCGGATTTCATTTTTACGGCCGCTTTGGCGATAATTTGTTCTAAAATAGATTGACGAAAGGCAAACCCCATTCCGATACCTAAGACCAAGAGTCCCAAGATCCAGAATCCAATGGTTTTGATTTTTTTACGGGAAAAGTGCAATCGTTTCATCCAAATAATTCACTAACAACTTCTTCAATTTTGGAGACCAAAACGACTCTAATTTTGAGATTCGGTAAGGTAACTTTGTTGTATTTGGACACAAAAATGGTGGTAAAGCCTAATTTTTCGGCTTCTTGAATGCGCTGTTCAATACGGTTTACGGGGCGAATTTCGCCCGATAGACCTACTTCGCCCGCAAAACAAACTTCTTTCCCGACAGCGATATCTTCGTTGGAAGAGAGTATTGCGCCTACCACCGCCAAATCGATGGCAGGATCGTCTACCGAAATACCACCGGTGACGTTTAAAAACACATCTTTAGTACCCAAACGGAATCCGGCCCGTTTTTCCAATACGGCCAAAATCATGTTTAATCGTTTGGCATTGTATCCGGTCGTGCTGCGCTGCGGTGTTCCGTAAACAGCGGTGGAAACCAGCGCTTGAATTTCAATCATCAAGGGGCGCATCCCTTCCAAAGTAGCAGCAATGGCTGTCCCCGAGAGCTCCTCTTCGCGGTGGGAAATTAATATTTCGGAAGGATTGGTGACTTCGCGTAAGCCTGAGCCTTGCATTTCATAAATTCCCAATTCAGCCGTTGAACCAAAACGGTTTTTTAAGGCGCGCAAAATGCGGTACACATGATTCCGGTCGCCTTCAAATTGTAGTACCGTGTCCACCATGTGCTCTAGAATTTTGGGTCCGGCGATGTTGCCGTCTTTGGTGATGTGCCCAATTAAAATAACGGGAACATTGGTTTCTTTGGCAAATTTGATCAACTCGGCAGTGCATTCTCGTATTTGTGAAATGCTTCCCGCCGTTGATTCAATATAATCGGTATGGAGTGTTTGAATGGAATCGATGATTACGATTTCAGGGTCGACTTCTTGAATTTGACGGAAAATATTTTGGGTTTTGGTTTCGGTGAGTACAAAACAGCTTTCGTTATTTGGGTTGATGCGTTCGGCACGCATTTTAATTTGCTTCTGACTCTCTTCTCCCGATACATAAAGCGTTTTGTAAGGGAGCATCAGCGAAAGTTGCAGTAAGAGTGTACTTTTCCCGATACCCGGTTCGCCGCCCAATAAAATAACCGAACCAGGAACGATGCCGCCTCCCAAGACCCGATTGAGTTCGCCGTCTCCCGTGTTTAAACGAATTTCTTGCGCGGAATCAATTTCTTTAATCTTTAAAGGTTTTGGCGCTTTTTTAACTTCAACGGTCCCTTTCCAGGCGACTTTTTCTTCTTTTTGAATGATTTCTTCTACGATGGTATTCCATTCTTTGCAAGCATTGCATTGGCCTTGCCATTTGGCGTATTGAGCGCCACAATTTTGACAGAAAAAAGTTGTTTTTAGTTTCGCCATTGGGGGTAAAAGAGGTTATTTTTTCTTGACTTGAGGTTTGAGTTCTTCCATTTTGTCCATCATCATTTCCTTGGTTAAGTCGCCAATTTCTTGCAATTGGAAAGCGTTTTGATAATGTTTCAATGCCATTTTTAAATCGCCATTATTTTCATAGAAACGCGCCATGTGGTAATCTGCCAACATCGATCGGGGATAGGCTTTACGCGATAATTGGGCAAGTTGTTCAAATTCGTTGAAGGCTTTGTTTTTGATAATGGCCGCTTCGATGGCTTTGAAATCATTGAGACGAATATTCATTTTCATGCCCAAGGCTTTTTCGACCATATCGTACTTGTTTTTTAAGTATTCAACATAACCCGATTGTAGGACCACAATTTTTTCTTGAAATTCATTGGATGAAATGGGTTGGTACACTGAAAAAAATTGATACAAAGCACTAGGAATGGCAAAAGGAACCAATGAGTAGTGGGAACACCCTTTGAACTCATCATAGCGGTAGTTTACTTTGGCTAAGTTGGCGGCTTTCATTTGGGTGTCCAAGGTTACTACTTTTTCTTTTATTGCTTTGATATCACCATCTGCGGAGGCTACATAATAAAACATATTGGTTTGAAAAGTCGCCAAACGTTCGGGAATACGTGTTTCCATTTCTAAAGGCATCACCGGACTCAACGATATGTATGCATTGAAAACGGGATTGTCTTTGTATAAATAAAAATTCATAAACCCTGCAGTAACGTCATGTCCTGCAACAATTTTGAAAGGGGCAATACGCAGGTTTTTTTGCAAATACGGGAGGAGTTCACCCCCAATAAACTCAAAAAACGATTCTCCCATGCCCTCGGGAAGTCCCGTGGTTTCATCGACTTTACACTCTTCATCGCGCTCGGTATCGGAGGTGTGGTTTAATCCGACCAAAATAACTTCGGGTAGATCATCCCAATAATAGGCGTATTTTAAGGTGCCTTGAATAGGGTCAAACAAATAATCTCCATCCAATGCCAAAAGCAGCGGATAGGTACGTTTTGCGTCTTTTCCGTAAGAAGGAGGCAATGAAATGGAAAGGTAGCGGTATTTGTCCAAGCGATTTGAAAAAATACTGTCTTTGATGACTTGTCCAAATCCGTTTAGACTCAGGGCAAGTACTAAAAGCAGGATTGTTTTTTTCATGTTTTATATTGGGTTAGGTTGCAGTAAGCGACCACCAATATAGGAATTATTTTCGATTTAGTAGGGGTAACAAAAGATAGGATAACAAACCCAACAATAAGGTGAGAAGCGTTTGCGAAGTCCAAACCAACCAACCAAATGCTGTAGCTGTTTCGTTGGGAATGCCATACAATCCGAAGATTAAGGCAATTGAAAAGGGATAGGCAC
The DNA here is from genome assembly GCF_027533505.1 of Flavobacterium sp. Classification (GTDB taxonomy): domain Bacteria; phylum Bacteroidota; class Bacteroidia; order Flavobacteriales; family Flavobacteriaceae; genus Flavobacterium. The sequence goes on from NZ_JAPZUB010000029.1 coordinate 30,036, forward strand.
CGATGCCTCCATTGGTAAATCCGATGGCTAAACTACCAAAGATAAAACCCATAATAATCACATCAAAACCGATGTCATGCGTTTCTTTTAGCGCAAAAATGGGAATATAAAACATGACCAGATAGCATCCCCAAATCAGAAAAGAATGCCCAATATAGTGCCATTTTTTTTCCATTTTGTAGACACTTAGCAAGCCTTCGGTAAGTCCAGAAAATTTAAGCTTAAGTTTTTGAATAATAGGCCACTCGGCATAAATCCAAATAAAAATAAAAAGTACCATCAGCACCAAAAAACCGATACTGAGGTAAACGATGGTTTGAAGGCCAATGTTTTTGGTTTGTAAGAAGCCGTACAAGGTGTCAAATTGAAGCGCAAATCCAATGATGACAAAGAGAAAGAATAGTGCTAAGTCCACAATCCGTTCGGCAACGATGGTGCCAAAAGCCTTGTCAAAAGGGACGTTCTCGTATTTTTTAAGCAATACGGCACGGGTGACCTCTCCCGACCGTGGAAGGGTTAGATTGACCAAATACGATACGCAAACGGTCAAAAAGTTATTGTGTGTTTTTGGATAATAACCCAAATGGTTCAAAGCATATTTCCAACGGTAAGCGCGCAACCAATGTCCTAAGGTGGCGACGAGGAGGGAGAGTGCCACATAGAAATAATCGGCTTTCCACAAGCTAGTTTTTATATTCTGAACGGCTTCAGGGGAGAGTGATTGGTATTGATAATAGATTATTCCACATCCAAGGAGTAATGGAATGAGCAGTAACAATACATTTTTGACTTGCTTGTTCACAAAGGTTATTTCAACAAATTGGTGGTTTCATCGGGGAATACTAACCAAGGGGTGAAGGATTTTGCTGCCTCAAATTCGAGGGTAGCATACGCAATAATAATAATGATATCACCCGGTTGAACTTTTCGTGCTGCGGGCCCGTTTAAGGTGATTTCACCCGATTGACGCGCTCCTTTAATCACGTAGGTTTCAAAGCGTTCGCCGTTGTTGATATTGACAATGGATACTTTTTCGCCTTCAATAATGTTGGAGGCTTCCATCAACGCTTCGTCGATGGTGATACTACCGATGTAATTCAAATCGGCACCGGTTACTTTTACGCGGTGAATCTTGGATTTAACTACTTGAATTTGCATGGGGCAAAGGTAAATTAATTTAATGAAATGGTATCAATGAGTCGCACATTGTTTGCAAAAACCGCAATAAAAGCACGGTATTTTCTATTTTTTTGTTTTTTCAGTGCTGGTTTTAACGTATTCTCTTCGGCAATTTCAAAGTATTCCAACTGAAAAAGCGGGTGATTGGCAAATGTCTCAATCACCATTTGTCGCATTTTTGCAATCGATAGTTTGGAAAATTGACCGGCTGTTTTTTGAAGTGTGGCATAAATCAGCGCTGCTTCTTGCCGCTCCTTTGGACTTAATCGTTCATTGCGCGAACTCATGGCTAGTCCATTGGCTTCTCTAAAAACAGGGCAACCTACAATAACCACGGGAAGTTGTTCTTTGGCCACCAGTTTTTTAACGATTTGAAGTTGTTGGAAATCTTTCTCGCCAAAATAGGCTTTGGTTGGGGTTATAATTTCGAAAAGCTTTTTCACCACAGTGCCTACCCCATCAAAATGGCCAGGTCTAAATTTTCCCTCCATCTGGTGTTCCAAGCCTTCAAACGAGTAGGATTTTGATTCGGTCTTCCCTTCATAAATATCCGCAACAGAGGGGGCGTAAATTAGTATTTCAGAAGAAACAGTACCTACTTTTTGAATGTCGCTCTCCAACGTACGAGGGTATTTTTCTAAATCTTCCGGATTATTAAATTGCGTTGGATTGACAAAAATGCTAATCACTGTGATATCGTTTTCATCCACCGATTGCGCCAATAAAGAGAGGTGGCCTTGGTGTAACGCACCCATCGTTGGCACAAAGCCGACCGTGGTTTTCGGTTGCCTAAGGGTCTCTAAATGATGCAAAAGCGCGTCTTTTTTGTCAAAAACCAACATGAATTTGTTTTCAAATTTACGGTACAAACTTAGTAGGTTTCGTGTAAAACACCATATTTTTTTGTAATTTTGCCTGTTTTTTAAACAACAGTAAAACCAAAACCAATCAAGAATCAACCTATGGAAGACAAGAGGATATTATATGTGTCGTCTGAAGTGGTGCCTTATTTAGCTGAAAATGAGGTTTCGTTAATGTCGTATGACGTACCCAAAATGATTAACGATCAAGGCGGACAAATACGAATTTTTATGCCTCGTTATGGGAATATCAATGAACGAAGACACCAATTGCATGAAGTGATTCGTCTTTCGGGAATGAATTTAGTGGTGAATGATGTAGATATGCCTTTAATTATTAAGGTTGCTTCCATTCCGAAAGAGCGTATTCAGGTTTATTTTATTGATAATGACGAGTATTTTAAACGTAAATCAACGTTTACAGATGAAGATGGGGTATTGTATCCTGACAATGATGAGCGGGCTATATTTTTTGCCAAAGGGGTTGTAGAAACCGTCAAAAAATTAAATTGGGTTCCCGACATTATTCATGTTCATGGCTGGTTGGCTTCGATGCTGCCCGTGTATATGAAGCATTTTTACAAGCATGAGGCTTTGTTTTCAGACACTAAAATTGTTACCTCCGTATATAATTCAGGTTTCGAAGGATTATTAGACAAAGAGGCGATAGAAAAAATTAAGTTTGATGGCGTGCCCGCAGCCTCTTTAGCGCCGCTTGCAGAACCCAATTATCAAAATTGGATGGAGGTAGCTATTGCGCATTCTGATGGAATTATTGTGGGCTCGGAAGCATTGGATGGAGGTTTAACAAAAATTATAGCATCATCCGGAAAACCTTTTTTACCTTTCACCCCAAAAGAAGCGTTTGCTGAAGCCTATACTTCTTTTTACAAGCAAATGTTATAATAAAGTATATGAATTTTTCAAGTTTTTTACGATTCTTAGGTGTAGTATCTTTAGTGACTTTGGTTTCTTGTGATAAAGATTTTACCAATGTAGGAATTGATATAGTAGGGGAAGATCATTATGGATTGGATCAAACCTATTTTGATGTAATGGCTTACAACCAAAACACAGGGGCTGTACAAGCCAATGATATGGCTATAAATTCCTTAGGGTATTACAATAATCCTGTTTTTGGGAAAACCAAGGCGAGTATAGTAACTCAATTGGAATTAGCGGCGAATAATCCTATTTTTTATGCCGATGACATTACCATTGACTCCGTCTACATGCATGTCCCTTACTTTGCTACATTAACGGATGTCGATGAAACTTCAGGTGACCCCATTTACCGATTGGATTCTATTTTGCCTGCGCATCAAGTAGGAACGGCTTTGCCCAAAATCAAGCTAAGTGTCTACGAATCGGGCTATGCGATTCAAGATTTTGACCCTTCCTCAGGCTTACAACAACCACAATACTATTATTCCGATCAACTGGCAGAATTTGAAGGAAATTTAGCCAATGGGGGTCAGCGAATTAACACCGATAATACCAATATTGACACGCCTGCGACCACTGATTTTAGTCAAAACGACCAATTTGTATTTCGCGATGATGAGGTAAAAATTTTGCGTCCCAGTGGTACCGTTAAAGAGCGATTGGCGCCCGGGATGTATTTAAATTTGAATAAAACTTTTTTCGAAAATAAAATTATCAATGCCCCTTCGGGAGTGCTTTTAAACAACAATACGTTCCGCAATTATTTCAGAGGATTGTTGTTTAAAGCCGAAGCAGCTGCTGGTTTTGAAAATCAAGGGGCTATGGCACGGTTGAATTTTTCTAGAGGTACAATTACTATTTTATACAAAGATTTTGCCTCAAGTTCGGGAACCGAAAAGGTTCGAAAAAAGATGGTGCTCAACTTTGGCCCTCGTACGATCAACTTTTTTGAAACCGATTATGTTAACCCCATTGCAACACCCGATGTAGTCAATGGCGATCAACGCCTGTATTTGAAAGGCGGGCAAGGTTCGATGGCGGTGCTAAATCTATTCAATCCCACCGATAATATTGGTTTTGATGCCAACGGGAATCAAGTGAATACGCCCAATGGAATCTCTGACGAACTCGATCGTTTACGCAACCCCGCTGATGGTAAAAAATGGTTGGTCAATGAAGCGAATCTTGTCTTTCATATCGACAAAGATCAAATGCAACTTCCCTCGGATATTAATGGTAAAAAAGCACCTGAGCCCAATCGAATTTTATTGTATGATTTAAATAATAACCGTCCTTTGGTGGATTATTCTGCCGATTTATCGACAAGTGCCTCAGTCAAAAACAATAAGTTTATTCACGGGGGAATTATTTCCAAAGACAGTGATGGTCGTGGGGAATTTTATAAGATTCGCCTAACCCGTCACGTCCAAAATCTTATTTATAACGATTCGACCAACGTACGACTTGGACTGGTGGTGACTGAAAATATTAATAATGTAAATCGGGCCTTTTTGCGTACCCCATTTTCTTTTGCCAATCGCATCAATAAATACATCCCGGCCATGGCTGTGGTGAATCCATTGGGAACTATTCTCTATGGAGGTCACCCCAATGTGCCCGAAAATAAGAGAATTCGTTTACAAGTATATTATACCAAACCCGATTAAACAAACAAAGTTATGTGTGGAATTGTAGGCTACATTGGGCATCGCGAAGCGTATCCTATTGTAATAAAAGGCTTAAAGCGTCTAGAATACAGAGGGTACGATAGTGCCGGTGTGATGCTGTATGACGGTACGGATTTAAAAATCAGTAAGACCAAAGGAAAAGTTTCCGACCTGGAAGCGCGTTCCCAACAAGAAATCACTACCAATGGCACCATAGGGATGGGCCATACACGTTGGGCTACGCACGGTGTGCCCAATGATGTAAACTCACACCCTCATTTGTCCAACTCGGGCAATTTGGCCATAATCCATAATGGAATTATTGAAAATTATGAGCCTTTGAAAAAAGAGCTTATCAAACGCGGATATACCTTTACTTCAGATACAGATACTGAAGTTTTGGTCAACTTGATTGAAGATGTTCAGAAAAAAGACGGACTAAAATTAGGGAAGGCCGTACAAGTAGCCTTGAACCAAGTGGTTGGGGCGTATGCAATATGTGTTTTTGATAAAAACAAACCCGATGAAATTGTAGTAGCGCGTTTGGGAAGTCCATTGGCCATTGGGGTGGGTGAAAACGAGTATTTTATTGCTTCAGATGCTTCGCCATTTATTGAATATACGTCCAATGCGATTTATCTTGAAGATGAAGAAATGGCCATTGTGCGTTTACACAAGCCGTTAAAAATTCGTAAGATTAAAGATGATACTTTGGTGGATCCTTATGTTCAAGAGTTGCAAATGAATTTGGAGCAAATTGAAAAAGGGGGTTACGATCACTTTATGTTAAAAGAGATTTACGAGCAGCCTAACGTAATCAAGGACACTTATCGCGGACGCCTCCATGCGTCAACAGGGTTGATTCAAATGGCTGGGGTGGAAGATAATTTAGAGAAATTTTTGAACGCCGATCGCATTTTGATTATTGCTTGTGGAACTTCTTGGCATGCTGGATTAGTCGCTGAATATGTTATCGAAGAATTTGCGCGAATCCCTGTTGAAGTCGAATACGCTTCCGAATTCCGCTATCGTAATCCAATTATTACACCGAAAGATGTAGTGGTGGCAATATCGCAATCAGGAGAAACAGCCGATACTTTGGCAGCTATCAAATTAGCCAAAGAAAAAGGAGCTTTCGTTTTTGGTGTTTGCAATGTTGTTGGATCGTCAATCTCTCGTGAAACCAATGGAGGGGCCTACACGCATGCTGGACCCGAAATTGGAGTGGCATCTACTAAGGCATTTACCACGCAGATTACCGTACTTACCATGATTGCGTTGCGTTTAGCGAAAGCAAAAGGAACTTTATCCAATTCGGATTACTTCCGTTATTTGCAGGAGTTGGAATTGATTCCTGAAAAAGTAGCCGAAGCATTAAATTGCAATGCATTGTCGAAAGAAATCGCCGAGATTTACAAAGACGCCTCCAATTGTTTGTACTTGGGACGTGGCTATAATTTCCCAGTTGCTTTAGAAGGGGCTCTTAAGTTAAAAGAGATTTCATACATTCACGCTGAAGGGTATCCCGCTGCCGAAATGAAGCACGGTCCAATCGCTTTGATTGATGAGAAAATGCCCGTGGTAGTTATTGCGCCAAAGCAAGGGCATTACGATAAAATTGTGAGTAATATTCAAGAAATTAAATCCCGAAGCGGTAAAATCATTGCCATTGTAACTAAAGGGGATATTCAAGTGAAAGAATTGGCCGATCACGTAATCGAAATTCCAGAGACATCGGATGCTTTATCACCCTTGATTACGACCATCCCATTACAGTTATTATCCTATCATATCGCCGTTTTACGCGGATGTAATGTTGATCAACCTCGTAATTTGGCGAAATCGGTTACGGTTGAGTAATTAATTTGCTACAAAACAATACAATTTTTAAGAGCAGGATTTAGGTCCTGCTTTTTTTGTATTCATGATAAATTAAAGAAAACGTTGTAGATTCTTCATTCATTACTCGTTTAAGTCTGGTAAAAATCAGAATTTTTTAACGACATTGTGTTAAAATATCCCAATAAATTGAAGGTAATGAAAAATTATGCGCGCATAATTTATAATATCAAAATTATTCGTATTTTGGCTACTTAAACCAACAAAATATAATCAAATGAGGATTTATCATCTTTTTGTAACGCTGTTGTTCTGTGCGGTGACTTTTGCACAAACAACCATTACAGGTTCGGTAAAAGACAGTAAAAACGAACCCATACCTGGGGCGAATGTTAAAGTAGCGGGAGAATCTGCCGCTGCCGTGACAGATGCTAACGGTAAGTTTACCTTAAAAACGACCAAAAAACCTCCTTTTACCCTTGAAATCTCTAGCATTGGTTTTGCCACGCAAAAGGTTCAAGTAACATCTGCTTCTCAAAAAGTGGATGCTGTGTTGCAAAATGAGGATACCAGATTGGATGAAATTGTAATCTCAGCGTCAAGAACGCCTGAGCGCATACGGGAATCCCCTGTAACAATTGAGCGTATGACGGTGAAAGACATCAAGCGTTCGGCATCTCCTACTTTTTATGATGGTTTGGAAAACCTGAAAGAGGTGCACATGAACACGAGTAGTATGTCGTTTAAGTCAATCAATACACGCGGATTTGCTACGGTGGCCAACACGCGTTTCATGCAGTTGGTGGATGGGATGGACAACTCTTCACCGTTGTTGAACTTCGTGTTGGGGAACTTGATTGGTATCTCTGAAATTGATGTTCAAAGCGTGGAATTACTGCCTGGAGCTTCTTCGGCATTGTATGGAGCTAACGCGTTTAATGGTATTTTATTCATGACCAGTAAGAGTCCTTTTACAAGTCAAGGTGTTTCAGCCTATGTGAAGTATGGTCAAACCAGTCAACGTGCGGCAGGAACTAATGAATATGCTGACTATGGTGTTCGCGTTGCACATGCATTCAATAAGAATTTTGCGGCCAAAGCCAATTTTTCGTTCATGACAGGAACCGATTGGTTTGCAACAGACTACCGCGATAGAGATTTGGTAAACAATGTAGGGTTAGATCGTTCGTTTCACAACTACAATGGTATTAACGTTTACGGAGATGAAGCCTCAACTAATTTACGGGGTGTGGCGACAGGGCTTTTGAATGCTGGAGCTATTACGCCAGCTCAATTTGCTGTGTTCCAACAAATCTTACCGAACTACAACGTAAGTCGAACAGGGTATAATGAAGTTGATTTGACCGACAATAAAGTGAGAAATGCGAAAGTTGACTTTTCGTTGCACTTTAAACCTTGGGGTGATGATAACGAAATCATCTGGCAAAGTAAATTTGGTTTTGGAAATACCGTGTATCAAGGCGCGAATCGTTACTATTTGAACGGTTTCTTTATGCAACAACATAAATTAGAATTTAAAGGGAAAAATTATTTCGTGCGGGGATATTTCACTACAGAAGATGGTGGAAATTCGTATGACATGTTGTTTACGGGATTAAACGTAAACCGTCAGTGGAAATCCGATGCACAATGGTTTGGTCAATATGCTGGAGCGTATGTTCAATCTACATTAGCGGGAGCTACGCCTGCTCAAGCTCATGCTGCGGCACGTGGTGTTGCCGATACAGGGCGTTTGATTCCAGGGACACCTGAATTCCAAGCCGCATTTAACCGCGTTATTGCTGATCCCGATGTGCTTACGGGATCAAGATTGGTAGACGACTCGAAATTGTATCACTCAGATGCGAATTATAACTTTAAAGACCTCGTTAAGTTTGCTGAAATTCAAGTGGGAGGATCTTTCCGTATGTATGAGTTGAACTCTTTGGGTCGTATTTACACCGATAAAGGAACAGATATCTTATACCGTGAATATGGAATTTATACACAAATCCAAAAGAAATTTTTGGATGACCGTTTGAAGTTTACGGGATCTATTCGTTACGATAAATCACAAAACTTTGATGGAGATTATTCACCACGTTTATCTTTGGTGTATTCAGCAGGTGAACAACGTAACCATAATTTCCGTGCTTCGTTCCAAACCGGTTTCCGTAACCCAACGACGCAAGACCAGTATATTGGGTTCAACGTAGGGAGTGCGGTATTGTTAGGTTCTGCCCCTGATAACTTAGACCGTTATACCGAAACCTTACCGATTACTTCTGCTTCAGGTCAAGCCATCGTTGGAGGTACCTCTACAACCATCAATGGTAATAATGCCTACTTCAATTCATATACTGCTGCTTCAGCGGCACAATTTGCAGCTCTAGCGGGAACCGATCCTATTGCAGCCTCTGCTTTGTTACGCAGAGCGAATGTAAATTTGGTGCAACCTGAAACGGTGAAAGCTTTTGAATTAGGATACCGTGGTCAAATTAAAAATTTATCGTATGACATTACGGGATACTACAATATTTACAACGACTTTATTGGTAACGTAAACGTAGTAACTCCATTATACGGGGTGGCTCAAGACGCTCCCAATCCTTTAGCGGGGCCTACCGATACAGGAGCGCAATCGGTTGATGCTTTGGCAACAGGAAATACCCGTGTTTTCCAATTGTATACCAATACAGGTGTTGAAGTTCGTTCGCTTGGTTTTGGGGCGGGATTCAACTATCGTTTACCTAAAAACTTCGAGTTTAGTGCCAACTACAACTTTGCTGAGTTTGATTATGATCAAGATCAAGATCCAGGATTTGAAGCAGGATTCAATACACCCAAACACCGTGTTAAAGCGAGTATCAGCAATGATAATTTGTTTAAAAACTTTGGATTCAGCATCAGCGGACGATGGAATACTGGGTACCGCTGGGAATCAACTTTCGTAGACGGGTGGATTGATGAAGCAACTGTGTTTGATGCTCAAATCAACTACAATATACCAAAGTTGAAATCGGTTCTAAAAATCGGAGCTACTAATATCTTAGGTAATGAATACCAACAAGTATTAGGTGCCGGATTTATCGGAAGTCAATATTTTGCTTCTTTAACCATCAATCCTTAATTTTAATTAAAACATTCGATCTCATGATAAAGAATTATAAATGGTTGTTTTTGGTAGCACTTACCTTAACAGCATGTAGTAGCGACGATGATCCAGTAGCCGATGCCAATTCATCAGATGGACTTCCATTAACCGCGGGAACTGCTAATTTTTCAAAGTTTGTCGCTTTAGGAAACTCACTCACCGCTGGATTTTCCGATAATGCCTTGTTTATTGAAGGACAAAAAGGTTCTTATCCCAACTTAATGGCTCAAAAGTTTGCCTTAGTTGGCGGAGGAGAGTTTAAAGTGCCTTATATGAATGATAATGTGGGTGGACTTTTATTAGGTGGTACGCCCATTCAAGGAACACGTCTATTCTTCAACGGTACGGCTCCAGTAAATGTCTCAGGAGTGCCTTCAACTGAGGTGACCAATGTTTTGACGGGACCTTTTAATAATATGGGGATTCCCGGGGCCAAAAGTTTTCATTTGTTAGCCAATGGTTACGGAAACGCAGCAGGTGTACTTACGGGCCAAGCCAATCCGTATTATGTGCGTTTTGCAAGCAGTCCTTCTGCTAATGTTTTGGCAGATGCTGTAGCACAAAGTCCCACATTTTTCTCATTATGGATTGGAAACAATGATGTGTTGGCCTATGCTACTTCAGGAGGTTCTGGAGTGAATCAAGCAGGAAACCCAAACCCAGCTACTTACGGAAGCAACGACATTACCGATCCAACACTATTTGAAAATGTTTATACAAATCTCGTAAATGGATTAACTACAAATGGCGCTAAAGGCGTAGTGGCAAACATTCCCGATGTGACTGCTGTACCTTTTTTTACTACAGTTCCCACCAATCCAATACCAGGATTACCTGCAGCTAATGCCGGACAATTGAATTTGTTGTTTGGCGCAGTAAATCAAATTACTACAGCAATCGGACAACCTAATCGTTTTCAAACTTTAGTGGCTGATGATGGAAATGCTGCTACCGTTGAAAATAATCCGTTGTTAATTCAAGATGAATCATTAGTAGATTTATCGGCGGCCATCACCAATGCTTTAACTCCCGTTCTTGGCCCAACGACAGCAACGTTTGTAGGTGGATTGTATGGAAGAGCGCGCCATGCAAGTAGTGCTGCTTCATCGCGTGATTATATTTTATTATCCGCACGAGGGGTAATTGGTACGACCACCACAAGTGCTCCAGCACCGTTTAACACGGTTGGGGTTTCATTCCCAATGCAAGACAATACAACTTTGACCGCTGCTGAAGCCGCTGAAGTGAAAACGGCTACAACGGCATTCAACAATTCAATTGCTGCTATTGCTTCTTCTAAAGGGTTAGCCTTTGTAGATGCTAATACACTTCTGAATCAAGTGGCAACGACAGGAATTTCTCGTGACGGCTTTACAGTTCGTTCAACCTATGTAACAGGTGGAGGATTCTCTTTAGACGGAGTACATCCAAGTCCAAGAGGATACGGTTTAATTGCTAACGAGTTTTTAAAAGCAATTAACACCACGTATGGTTCTAATTTTAAAGGGTATAACCTCGGAGATTTCCGCATTTTATTCCCAGCAAGTTTGTAGTCACAAACCCATAATACATTAAAACCATCGGTATTCCCGGTGGTTTTTTGTTTTCTATAGAATTCATGATGGTTGGGGCAATGCACTTCGAAAAAATCAAAAAAGGGTTAAAAAAATCGCTTTTTTGTATTGATTTTCTATTTGTAAAACTTATCTTTGCACTCGAAAAAAAATCGACGTTTTTTCAAATCTAATTCGCTATTAAATAAATACATAAGCAATGTCAAACGCAATAGGAAAAGTTTCACAGATCATCGGTCCGGTTGTTGACGTGGTGTTCAATACAAAAGAACATGAATTACCTAAAATTTATGATTCTTTGGAAATTGTAAAACAAGACGGCTCTAAGTTAATCCTTGAGGTTCAGTCACATATCGGAGAAGATTCCGTACGTACGATCTCGATGGATTCTACCGATGGATTGAGCCGCGGTACTACAGTTCAAGCTACTGGAGCGCCGATCCAAATGCCTATTGGGTCTGACATTTATGGTCGCTTATTTAATGTAGTTGGGGATGCTATCGATGGGTTAGGCGATTTGCCAAAAGAAGGTGCAAACGGAATGCCTATCCACAAAGCAGCTCCAAGATTTGACGAACTTTCTACTTCAACAGAAGTTTTGTTCACAGGGATTAAAGTAATCGATTTGATTGAGCCTTATGCAAAAGGGGGTAAAATTGGTTTGTTCGGGGGTGCCGGAGTAGGAAAAACCGTATTGATCCAAGAATTGATTAATAACATCGCTAAAGGTCACGGGGGTCTTTCTGTATTCGCAGGTGTAGGTGAACGTACCCGTGAAGGAAATGACTTGTTGCGTGAGATGTTGGAGTCGGGAATTATTAAATATGGTGACGATTTCATGCACTCTATGGAAAATGGAGGATGGGATTTGTCTAAAGTAGATAAAGCAGGAATGCGCGATTCAAAAGCGACATTCGTATTCGGTCAAATGAACGAACCACCTGGAGCTCGTGCTCGTGTGGCGTTGTCTGGTCTCTCAATTGCAGAATACTTCCGTGATGGAGCAGGTTCTGATCAAGGTAAAGACGTACTGTTCTTCGTAGACAACATCTTCCGTTTTACACAAGCGGGTTCTGAGGTGTCTGCGTTATTAGGACGTATGCCTTCTGCAGTAGGATACCAACCTACATTAGCTACCGAGATGGGGGCGATGCAAGAGCGTATTACTTCTACGAAAAAAGGTTCGATTACTTCAGTACAAGCGGTTTACGTACCTGCGGATGACTTAACGGATCCAGCGCCAGCAACAACGTTTGCTCACTTGGATGCCACTACCGTATTGTCACGTAAAATTGCGGAATTAGGGATCTATCCTGCGGTAGACCCACTTGATTCCACTTCACGTATCTTAACACCACTCATTTTAGGGGATGAGCACTACAACTGTGCACAACGTGTGAAAGAAATTCTTCAAAAATACAAACAATTACAAGACATTATCGCCATCTTGGGTATGGAGGAATTGTCTGAAGAAGATAAATTGGCCGTATCACGTGCACGTCGTGTACAACGATTCTTGTCGCAACCGTTCCACGTGGCGGAACAATTTACAGGTATCCCAGGGGTATTGGTAGATATTAAAGATACCATCAAAGGATTTAATATGATTATTGACGGGGAATTAGACCACTTGCCTGAAGCGGCTTTCAACTTGAAGGGAACTATCGAGGATGTGATCGAAGCAGGTCAAAAAATGTTAGCAGAAGCATAAATCAAGCGAAGCTTGATAAACTTCAAAAATAAAATCACAAATCCCAATTTGGAATTTGGAACTTTAAAATTGGGAATTTTAAATAAAAATTATGATTTTAGAAATAGTATCACCCGAAGCAACGTTGTTCAAAGGAGAAGTTACTTCAGTAACACTTCCTGGTGTAGATGGGTCCTTCCAACTCTTAAACAACCACGCTCCTATCGTTTCCATTTTGAAAGATGGTGCTGTGAAAATTACAGCGAGCGCCTTCAATTTTGACGAAACTGTAAAAGGTCGCTTTACCAAAATTAACGACCAAAACTACAGTCTAGCCATTACCTCGGGAACGATCGAAATGAAAGACAATAAAGTCATTGTATTAGCCGATTAATCCCGACTAATTCAAAATAAATAAAACCCGATGCAGCCTTGTATCGGGTTTTTTATTTAAAACCCCGCCTGCCTTGGTAGGTCGCCCTCCTCACGTCGGGAGGATGCCGCTGCGACCTGACTGCCGTAATGAGGAAGTTCCGGGCTAAATCCCGTATATTTGAACGATGAAATTTCCAAGTAAACTACAGCATAAGTTGCAAGAACGTCAGGACGAGAATGCCTTACGCCAGTTACCTGTATATGGAAATCGTATAGACTTTTCTTCCAACGATTATTTGGGATTTGCACAAAATAGTGCTTTGTTTGAGGCCGTACATGATTTTCTCACGGTTCGAAATTGCAAAGTCAATGGCGCTACAGGTTCGCGCCTTATCTCAGGAAATCATACCGTATATACCGAAACCGAAAAATTAATTGCTCAATTTCATCAAGCCGAATCAGCCCTAATATTTAATTCGGGCTATGATGCCAACGTAGGATTTTTTAGTGCCGTGCCCCAACGTGGCGATGTTATCTTGTATGACGAACTCTGTCATGCCTCCATTCGGGACGGACTCCAATTGAGTAAAGCCAAATCCTTTAAATTTAGTCATAATAATCCCGAAGATTTGCAAGGGCTATTGGAGAAATGGAACGCACAACGCACTGCTGAAAATCACTTCGATATCTATGTCGCCCTCGAAACCGTCTATTCCATGGATGGTGATACGCCGCCGCTGGAAGAAATGGTGCAACTGTGTGAACACCATAAGGCATTGCTGGTTGTTGATGAAGCCCATGCTTTGGGTGTCATGGGCGAATATGGCGAAGGAGTTGTACAGTATCTCAATCTACAATCCCGCATTTTTGCCCGAATCGTAACTTTTGGAAAAGGCTTGGGCTGTCACGGTGCTGCGGTATTGGGAAGTCAAGACTTACAAACCTACTTAGTCAATTTCGCCCGAAGTTTTATTTATACAACCGGTCTGTCCCCGCATGCTGTGGCTACCATCCATGTAGCGTATCAGTTTTTGCAACACGAACAGACCACTATCAAAGCCTTGCAAACGCGTATTGTGCACATGAATCAAGAGGTGAAGCGTCTCGGACTCCAACCGCTATTCGTGTATTCTAAGTCGGCGATTCACTGTGCCATTGTGCCCGGAAATGAAAAGGTGCGCCACGTAGCACAAACGCTTCAAGCGGCGGGTTTTGAGGTGAAACCCATTTTATCACCCACGGTTCCTGAAGGACAAGAACGCCTGCGTATTTGTTTGCATGCCTACACGCCTATGGAATCCATTACGGCTTTGCTGGAGTTGTTGGCGAGCTCGTTGTTTCAGTAGGAGCAGGAATTGCGGTAGGGACCTACCTATCGGCAGGCAAGTAGTAGCAAAGTGCCCTGCCTGAAGCTAGGAAGGCCGGCACTGCGAATAGCCCGGGCCGATGGCACCGCCCAAAATAATAAGCTTTCGTTAAAATTTGATGGGATTTTCCATTCACTTCCCGAACTTTGCCAAAAATTAAAGCTATGAAATTATTCATTACGGGAATTGGAACCGATGTGGGTAAAACCGTCGCAGCCGCCATCGTAACGGAAGCGCTAGAAGCCGATTATTGGAAGCCTGTTCAAGCGGGTGATTTGGAGGATAGCGACACGCATAAAGTCAGACGCCGCGTGTCCAATACCAGAACACAATTTCATCCGAATGCCTATGCGTTACACACCCCTGCGAGTCCCCACTTGGCCGCTTCATTGGACGGAATTACCATAGATATCGCACAAATTCAAGAGCCGAAAACAGATAATCATTTGGTGATTGAAGGAGCTGGCGGTGTTTTTGTACCGTTAAATGCGACAGATTGTGTGATTGATTTGATTCAGCCCGATTACCAAGTGATTGTGGTTTCCCGTCATTATTTGGGTAGCATCAACCATACCTTGTTGACGCTAGAAGCGTTGCAAGCACGAAAAATAAACATTGCAGGAATTATCTTTTCGGGGGACGAACACGAGCCTACCGAATCGATTATTTTACAAAAAACGAAGGTTCCCTTTTTGGGAAGAATTAATAACGAACCTTATTTTGACGAAAATGTGGTGCGCGATTATGCAGAGCAATTTCGTGCGACCTTGTTGAAGTTGGGTTAAGAAACAAGAAGAAAGAAACAAGAAGCAAGAAACAAGAGACAAGAAATTGGAGTTTACAAATAATTTCTTTCCTCTTTCTTCTTTTCTCTTTGCTCCAAAAAATATGAATTTATCCGAAAAAGACCAGCTGTACAACTGGCATCCGTATACACAGCATCAAACAGTAGGTTTGTTACCGGCGATTGTCAAAGGACAAGGCGCGGTGTTGTGGGATGAACACGGCAACGAATATTTAGACGCCATTGCTTCATGGTGGGTGAATCCGTATGGGCATTCCAATCCCGTGATGGCGGAGGCGATTTACAAGCAATTGACCACGCTAGAGCACGTGTTATTTGGCGGTTTTACCAATAAACCTGCGGTCGAATTGGCGGAGAAATTACTTTCGTTATTGCCTTCCAATCAAAAGAAAGTATTCTTTTCCGATAACGGTTCGACCGCTGTAGAAGTTGCCCTCAAAGCGGCGATGCAGTATTTTTATAATAAGAAAGAAGTTCGACGCCGAATTCTAGCCTTTGATGATGCCTTTCACGGCGACACTTTTGGAGCGATGGCATCCAGTGGTATTACCTTTTTTACCGAAGCCTTTCAAGGATCGCTCGTCGATGTCTACCGTATTCCAGTGCCGGTAGAAGGGCAAGAAGCCCATGCGTTACAAGTTTTAGAGGAACAATTAAAAACGGGTGAATTTGCCGCTTTTATTTTCGAGCCCTTATGCCAAGGTGCGGCGGGAATGGTGATGTATGCGCCCGAAGTTTTAGATCAAATGCTGGTCCTTTGTCGTAAATATGGGGTGTTTACGATTGCCGATGAAGTGATGACGGGTTTTGGTAAAACGGGAAAAAACTTTGCCTGTGATTATTTGACGGAGCAACCCGATATGCTGTGCCTGTCCAAAGCGTTGACGGGCGGCACGATTCCAATGGCAATTACGTCGTTTACCCAAGAAATCTTTGACGGATTTTTGGATACCGATGTGAACAAAGCGTTGTTTCATGGGCATACCTTTACGGCGAATCCAACGGGTTGTGCCGCAGCCTTGGCGAGTATTGGATTGTTAGAGTCGGCAGAAATGCAAGCCAACATACAGCGGATTCATGAACGGCATTTGGCTTTTGCCGAAAAAACGAACGCACATCCACGGGTAAAAACGACGCGGGTTTTGGGTGTTATTTTTGCTTTAGAGATAGCGCGAGAAGGGGTGGAGAGTTATTACGGAACGTTCCGAAACCGCTTGTATCAATTTTTTATTGAAAAGGGTGTGATTTTACGTCCAGTGGGGAATATCGTATATATTTTACCGCCCTATATCATAACTGATGATCAATTGGAAAAAGTCTATGAAGTGGTGGAAGCGGCGGTAGAAATCGACTAACTTTACAACTTTAATTTTTTACGTTGAAACACCGCATTTCCATAACTGCTTTAGCGACGGTATCTCCCTTAGGATCTTCCAAAGAAGACATTCGTGAAGCATATTCTTCGCGCGCAACTGCTATTCAAAAAAAGCGTTTGGGAACTCATGATTATTGGGTAGCTCCCTTGAGAGCAGCCGATCAAGCGCGATTAGAACAATTGCGGTTATCGGATGCGAAATACAAAAACCTAGATCCCTCGGTACTTATGGCCTTGGATGTGAGTCGCCGTGTAGTAGCACAAGCGGGTTGGGAGTCGGGGGAGGCGATAGGCATCAATATTGGTTCGTCCCGAGGTGCCACGCATTTGTGGGAACAGTACCACCGCGAATTTATCACGACCGGTAAAACGGCGACCTTGAGTTCGCCCACCACCACATTGGGCAATCTTTCGAGTTGGGTGGCCCATGATTTAAAATCTACCGGACCCGAAATATCCCATTCCATCACCTGTTCGACCGCTTTGCACGCCATTTTAAACGCGGTAGCTTGGATTGAATCGGGAATGGCGGCGAAGTTTATTGCGGGAGGTAGCGAGGCCCCGTTGACTCCATTTACTTTAGCACAAATGCAAGCGTTAAAAATCTATTCGCGGGAAACAGAAGGGTATCCGTGTAAGGCATTGGATTTAGATAAACTGCGCAATACGATGGTGTTGGGGGAAGGAGCTGGCGTGGTAGCTTTGGAGCGTCATAACGAAAATGCGTTGGCCTACATCACCGGAGTAGGGTATGCTACTGACGAATTGGAGCACAACATTTCCATTTCGGATGAGGCGGTTTGTTTTCAAAAGTCGATGCAAATGGCGATAGGGGATTTGCCTTTGTCGGAGATTGACGCCATCGTGATGCATGCGCCGGGCACTATCAAAGGCGATTTATCGGAATACAAAGCCATTCAAAAGGTTTTCGGTGAACAGTTACCGCTGTTAACGACGAATAAATGGAAAATGGGGCACACTTTTGGCGCTTCGGGTATTTTCAGTTTGGAACAGGCGCTGTTAATGCTACAGGACCAAACGTTTTTTGGAACACCATTTGGCGCTGATTTTAGTATTGTAAAACCGATGCGTAATATTCTAGTGAATGCGGTTGGATTTGGCGGCAATGCAGTGACGATTCGTATTTCAAAATAAAAAAACCGTCTAACTAAAGACGGTTCTTTTTTGTTAACAAAAAGCCCAATTTTTAATTAACGTACTTTTTTTTCTGTGACAACACTTTCGTCTGATAGAGTGATGCGAACAATGTAAATCTGATTCGAAAAGGGTAGAAATTCCGACTGGAAAACCGTGCTGTTAATTCCCTTTTGGCTGTATACTTTTTTCCCTAACAAATCAAACATTGCTACATTTGCGATGGATTCACGGGCACTTGAAATATGTAACATTCCCTCTTTTATGAAGGCCATGACCGTGTTGTCTGGGGTGAAAGTTCCTGTGTCTAATGCATTTCCATCGGTAAAACGCAATTCAAAACGGTTGTTATTTGTTCCGGCTTGTGTAATGGTAAATGAAAAGGCGCCCGCTTTAAGGTCATGATAGGTTTGCGTAGTGGTGTCGTATAAGTATACATTTTGATTTTGAAACAAACCGTCGAAATTGCTCAAACGAATTTGAAACGTTCCCGTTAGAGTCGATTGAAATCCAAGCGGCACGCGATCATTATCGTGAAAAGGGAGGGCTCGTCCCTGTATCGCCAACTCCGTAGCATTCAACAAGGAGTAAAATGATACTACGTTCCCGGCAGGAAGGGTTCTTCCATCATATTTAGAGTCCATACCTTGGGTCGCTCCTGTGATGTATCCTACCAAGAGCTCGCTGTATGCTCCTTGGGCATTGCTCAAGCTTAACCATACACGGTGTTTGTTCAAAACGGTACTTTGGGTAGTCACGCCTGATGTTCTAAAAAACTGATTGTTTTCACCCATAATACGCATGCTGTTGTTAAAGCGTGCAGTATAGGTTCCCGCCGGTAGTGCATCGTTGGCTTCGATGAAAAAGCCCTGTCCAGAAGCAATTCTGCCATTGGGGGTTGTACCACCAGTAATTGCTGGATCGGCAGTTTGAACGCCACCTGTCAAGTTGTACTTGGCATAGTCATCACTGGTATACACATAAATGTTTGTGCCGCTCACATTCGCAATTGCGGTGTTGTGTGTCCAAAGATAAATGGTTCCATTTACAATCGAATCGTTGGTGGGATCCATCAAAAAGGCATCAATATCTATTGCCGAAGGATACGGATTTCCTTTTAAATTAAATGTTGTCCCCGTTCCTTTCACGATGGTTGTAGAAACAATTCCATTGGTGGGTGTCCCGTTGAGAGATACACCAAAAATTTGGGGAGTATTGAAGTTAAGCGTATTTGGCGCTCGGAAAATATACCCTCTTCCTGACGTCATTACTGTGTTTACATTTTCCAAATTCCAATTATTAATGGTTGGATTAAAGGAGTAAAACATGGATTGGGGTGCCAGTTGCCCTAATGTTGTGTTTTGAATGGGACTCGAAAAGTAGGTGTAGTCAAATTGTTTTAGCGGGGTGGTGTTTCGTTTGAAGGTAATCGAACCTGAATTGATAGCGGCATCGTTAACTTGTACCAAGCTTCCATTATTTTCTACAATAAGACCGCCTGTAGTACTTACTTCAATTTCCTGTTGCGTACGAAGCGTTCGACCTGCGGGAATGGTCAAGGTTGCATTGGCGGCTATTTGACAAGAGCAAGCCTCCAAATCGGAAGTCAACGTATAGTTTGAGGCAATGAGTATCGGTGTTTTATCGGTTGGGGTTCCACTCCATGTACCATTAAAGACAACAGTGTCAGGTACAACAATGGCAAGTGGAGCGGTATTGACCACCAAACAATTTCCATTTTGAACCACGGCACGGAAATAGCGTGTGCTAGCGAATGTACCAATTTGAGCTGCCGATAAACTTGTATTTGTAACAGCAATATCGGTGACCCCAGAAGTAAATGCTGCATCAGCGGCATATTGCCATTTGATGACTGCACCTGTGTTTCCTGTTAACGTAATTTCAGAAACAGCAGTGTTTTTACAAATGGTGGTTGTTGGAGACGAAAGATTTCCTGCTACTGTGGTGGCGTTGACTGTAACAGTGGTAGTAACCGCAGCAGTAGTTACCCAACAAATGCTGTCGACTCTTCGTACCCAATAGGTCGTCGTTGTTGTAGGGGTAACCGTAAGTGAAGCGCTTGTTGCACCTGCAATTATATTTGCGCCTACCGTAGTACCGGTGCCCCATTGAAAGGCTCCAGTAGTTCCCATCGTACCTCCTGTAGCTGTAAGCGTTGTAGAAGTACCCTCACAAAGAACAGTAATTCCTGTAATGGCTGTTGGGGCTGTAGAGGGAATATTTGTATTGGTAAAAGTAACGCTGATATTGGAGAGGCCTCCGTTTTCGCGATTACGAATCTCCACGGTTGAGGTAGAGTCTAAGTAGTAGGTTCCAACAATGACATTGAAGTTTCCATTACCACTCCACGAGTTAGCAGACCAAACGAGTGTGTTGTTGATGTATAATTGCGCTACATCATCCCAATTTTGCATGGCTACGGTATAATTTCCACAAGGAAATCCGCGGCGTTTTGCTGTAAAGGTATGACTATCGGCAGGGACAGGACATCCATTCCAACCTGAAGCGCTAGAAGGAGAAGTGTTGTTTGCCCAACTATTGGTTCCGGTTTGGGTGTTGAAATTTAAAGTATTGGTCGTGTAAAATCCGAGGTATGTAGTAGTTCCTAAATTTACATCGGCTCCTGAGTACCCATAGACATTCCATGTGTTGGCTCCAAAAAGAGCTGGATTTCCTGGTGCTACTGCTGTGGGAAGTGTGAATGTAATTCCTGCGGTAAAGGCATTACACGAAGGATCAAAGCGACGAACCCAGTAGGTTGTTGTAGTGTTTGGACTCACAGTTATACTCGCCCCCGTTTGTCCACTGATAACATTTGACCCGATGGTTGTTCCTGTTCCCCACTGAAACGTTGACCCAGAAAGGGCTGTTCCTCCCGATGCGGTTAAGGTTACACTATTTCCAGGGCAGATAGCTGTTGCCGAAGGGGTAATGGTTGTAGGGGCTGTCGAACTCGGATTGACAGTTACGTTGTCGTGATGTGTCCCGAGTTGTTTGCTGGACAAGGCGCTGGATCGATGCGACGAACCCAATAGGTGGTAGTGGCTGTAGGATTCACATAAAGGGCGTTTCCAGTAGTGGTGGTAATGATGTTTGTACCCACAGCGCCTGTACCCCATTGAAAAACCGCTCCAGATCCATGCGTTCCACCTTGGGCAACCAATGTTGTTCCGCCTGCATTTTGACATAAGGCAGTTGGAGCATTGATAGCGGTTGGCGCTGTTGAGCTTGCGCAGGTGTTAAACGAATAACTTACTCTTGAAAGTCCAAATTTTTCATAATATTCCAAGACGATATTTACAGGACCATCCAAATAGACGACAGCACTTGTAGTTGTTCCATACGAGCGGTCACTCCAATTGTTGATAATAAACGTTGCTCCGCCATCCAAACTCAAACGATATCCATCGTCGCCTCCAACGGTAAAGGTATAATTGCCAGGAGTGAAAGTCCGTTGCATACGCATGCGAATGGCGAAGGTGTCACTGTAAGTTCCACAAATGTTGGGGCCAGCAATTGAGCCGCTTGCCAAATCATTATTGAACGTTTCGGGTAAGGTAAAAAAACCACGATACGTAGCAAACGGATTTGCGGGGGGATTTCCCGTATCCGTGTACGAGTAGACATACGCTCTCCACGATCCAGAGCCATAGAGGGCTGGATTTCCAGGAGGTGTTGGACATTGTGCGCTAAGATTTAGGTTAAAAAGAAGTGTTAAAAAAAACGACCAAAGGTGTAATGCTACAGATGATCTTTTTGTTTTCATGGGTAATTGAGGCATTTTTTGATTTTGACGTACTTTTTTAAAAGTCGACCAAAACTTGACAAAGTATCGACGAAATACACAAAAAAATCGATGAAATGCACGATTAACTTCGATTAACGAAAACGTTTTCGTATTCTTTAGTAGGAAATAAATACCTGAAAATGAGGTAAAAATAATTTTTTAGTACACAACAAGGTTAGGTTTAGAAGGCAAGTAAATACTTACAAGTTGAGTTGTAAGAAAATTAAACATTCTGCTCGTTAAGCCAATCCAGAATTCGGGAATGTTCCCATCCTTTCCGCAGAAGGTAATCACAAAATTTTTTCTTTTTTTTCAAAAGGTTGGGTTCATGAATTTGTTCCCAATTTTGGATAGCCAATTGTTCAAACGTCGTTTCGTAGGCCTCGGGGGAAATTGCTTTGAGGGCTTTTTGGATGAGTATTTCGGCGATTTGTCTCCCTTTCAGTTCGTTTTTTATGCGCACTTTCCCCCATTTTTTTTGGTGAAATTTACTTTGGGCAAAAACCATAGCGAACCGTTCTTCATTTAAGAAGTTGTTTTGAATTAAGGCCACAATAATTTCGTCCTTTTCTTGTGATGAAAGGGTGAACTCTTGAAGCTTTTGCCACACCTCTAGATGGCACCGTTCTTGGTAAGCGCAATAATATTCAAGTTTGGCCAATACTTCTTGAGCAGAAAGTCCTGATTTTGAGTGCAAAACCACGTAAAGTTACAATTGATTTGTTAATAATTTAGTAATACAAAGCTATTGAAATCCTGTGAATTAGCTGTAATTTTGTACGCTGAATTAACGTGAACTGATGACTAAGAAATTACTTTTCCTTTTTCTTTTTGTGGCTACTGTAATGCAAGGTCAAATGGTATTGACCAATGCAGCTCCTTCTTCAACTATTGATTT
This sequence comes from Flavobacterium sp., assembly GCF_027533505.1. Taxonomy (GTDB): domain Bacteria; phylum Bacteroidota; class Bacteroidia; order Flavobacteriales; family Flavobacteriaceae; genus Flavobacterium. Next base: position 52,727 of record NZ_JAPZUB010000029.1, read on the forward strand.
TTCTGCTTCAATGCAAGCAACGGTAGGAAATGGTGCTTTTACTGGATCTGGTTTTCAGGCCACCCCGGTTTCAGGCCAATTGAATTCCAATGCGTGGGCGGTAACAGGTTGGAGTAATGGTGCTTTGTTGTTTGGAGGCACCCAAACTACTGCTGCGACGGATTACACTCGTGGAGCTACTGCAGTGGCTGTCACAACTGGAGGTATGTATACCTATACTGGTGCGCCACAATCGGTTGCTAATCCCTGTTTGATGATTCAACCTGGTGGAAGTGATTTTGCACCCGGTACGTTAACATTACGTATTCAAAATAACGGGACAACTAATATTACTGATTTAGCTTTATCGTATAATTTGTTTGTACGAAATGATCAAGGTCGTTCGAATAGCTTTAACTTTTCGTATTCTATTGATGATGCAGCCTATACCGCTGTTGGAGCCTTAGATTATACTTCTTTAGTTGCTGCCGATGCTTTAGGTTGGGTACAAGTGGGAACTTCTCCCTCAAGAAGCACAACGATTACAGGATTAAATATTGCGCCTGGAAGTTACATTTATCTTCGTTGGTCAAGTGCTGACATTGGTGGAACTGGCTCTAGAGATGAGTTTGGATTGGATGATATTTCGTGTACAGCCACTTTCATCACTCCGTGTACTCCCCCCGCCAATCCAACCGGTACAATTACGGGAACCACACCGGCTTGTGGGTCGACAACGCTAACCTTCACCGGAACCGCTACTGCACCGGTAGTCAATTATTGGCAAACCACGCCAACAGGTACGTCGACGGCAAACAATGCGGCAACCCCTTTGAATGTAACCACTAGCGGAACGTATTATGTGCGTGCATTTAATTCCGCTACCTCGTGTTGGTCCACCGGAAACGTGGCTTCCGCTGCCATTACCATAGTTCCTGCGGTAAACATTACTACACAGCCTGCCAGTCAAACCGTTCAATCGTTAACCAATACGGTGTTTACGGTTGCTGCTTCCAATGCCGTTTCGTATCAATGGCAAGTGTCAACCGACGGAGGGACCACTTGGACGAATTTAACCAATGGAGCTCCCTATGCTAATGTGATCAATTCTACCCTGAATATTAATGCTACTCCATCCTCATTAAATGGGTATCGCTATCGTTGTGTGGTAACAGGAACGGCGCCCTGTGCTGCTGTTAATTCTAATGCAGCCATACTAACTGTAGCCACACCAATCGTAGCTTTAGCCAATATGGGAACACAAGTTCCGGCAGCCTTTGTTTCTCAAGGCACGGTGGATCACGTTTTACACCGTTTTCAACTTACCGTAAGCAGTTCCAATGCGACGCTAAACGGACTTCAAGCGATTCCTGTTACAGGGACATACGCTGCTGCCGATATTGTGAATCTTAAAGTTCGCTACTCCTTGGATAACATTTTGGATGCAGGCGATGCAACTTTATGTACCTTGACTGCTCCAGGAGTGGCTGGAAATAAAAACTTCACACCCTTTACGTCAACCGTAATCAATGCAGGAACCGTTGGCTATTTATTTATTACCGCTGATTTTTCAGCAACGGCCACCCTTGGCAACACCATTGGTGTAAACGGTTTTAACAATGTAGGGGCTAACCTTATTTTCTTCGGAGGTGTTGCGCGCAGTGGAAATACAACCAATAGCGGCTTGCAAACCATTGCCCCTTCTGCGCCCAATCTTCCTGCAACATTTTCTCGCGGTTGCTCGAGCAATACGACGCAAGTCTTGAATTGGTCAGCGCCTCTCACCGGTCCTTTCGATGGGTATATCATAGTTGCCCGTCAAGGGGGATTAAATCCGCATGCGGTGACGAGTTTGGTAGCTTCAACACAACCCTTCAACACCGATTTTTCGTTGGCACCCACCTATGGCAGCACGGCACCACTTTCGCGTGTCGTCTATATTGGTACGGGAACTACAGCCACGATAACTGGATTGACAGCAGGAGCAACCTATGTTTATGAAATTTATACGTACCGTAACAACGGCCCCACCAATACTGTTTTTTCAACAACCCCTCGTTCGCTTACGCAAATTGCCGCTTTGAGTAATGTTAGTAATGCTATCGCAACACCAGGAAATACTACGGGCTTAATCGGTTGGGCTAATCCCAATGCGCTTTGTTTTGACCAAGTTTTGGTAGTAGTCACCGCGGCTCCTGGTATTACATTTGCCCCAACTGGCGATGGAAGTGCGTATACGGCCAACCCAGCTTTTACAGCGTTCAATCAAGTTGTCTATGCCTCCAGCGGAAACAATGTAAATATCACAGGATTGACCAATGGTGTTACCTATTATATTGAACTATTTGTGCGTAGTGGAACCGATTGGAGTTCGGGAGTCGAGGTCGCATTAACGCCTTTGAACATTGTTCCAACGGTATTAAAAACAGGAGACTTGTTGTTGATTGCTTATGATAATACAACCTCAGGCGCCGATGATGCGATACGACTTTTATCTTTAGTAGACATCAATCCGGGAACGACTTTTATTTGGGCCAATGCCACCTATGAAACAGGAGGGATGCCAGCAGCCAATGTTCGCACCGACAAATGGTACAGTTGTACTGCAGCCCCCGATGGAAATTTACCCTTTTTAGAGTTTACCTACACGGGAACAACCCCTATACCAGCGGCTTCTGTGTTTTGTATCAATACGGTCAGTGCAGGAACGGGTTCGACTATTTCAGTAGTTGATGGTTCAGGAGCAACTTATAATTCATTCACTATTTCTGGACGAAATGCAGATGGTACAACCTTAACCAGTCACGGTAGTGTTAACGTATCGAGTTCAGCTCCCGATTCCATGTTTTTGTTGCAAGGATTTTTTACCTACGACATAACAGGTTCAACCTTTACAGGCACCGTTCTTTCTGGTGTGCAAGATGGGGGTGTGTGGTATGAATTGACCGATAATTTAACAGCCATTAGTGGCAATAATTTCCGCAGGTCTCGAAAACATCCGCAGCTAATTTGTGCTTCTTTACAAGCCAACACGACCACCGGAGCCTATGAAGTAAGTTACAATACTTCTTCAACCACATTTACTACGGGAAGCAGACCTTACTTGATTGGGTCTGTCTTAAATTATACGACCAATTGGACAACAACTTTAGGTACATGTCCTTCAAACTCTCCGTTTGTAATCACCGCAGCAGATCCTTTTAACAAATGGACGGGAGCTTTGAACACCAATTGGTTTGATTGTAATAACTGGGCACTTTTATCGGTTCCCGATGAGTTAACCGATGTGGTGATTGATGCAACTTCAGGAAATGATGCCATTATTGATTATACAGCAGCCAATTCGGATACTTTTTCTGATATCGCCAAGTGTAAAGACTTGACCATTTCAGGGCGTCGTGTTCAAATTCAAGGAAATGCGTTAAATCGACTGGAGGTCTATGGAAATCTTAGTGTTTCAGGAACTGGAATAGTGGATATGGATGACAGTAATTCGAGCACCGCAGATGGGAATTTATACCTATATGGTAATTGGACCAATGCGGCTTCAGCGGCTCAATTCCAGGAAGGAAACGGAACAGTTCACTTTGTTGGGAGCGCTCCGCAAGTTATCAACGGGAATGTACATACTAATGTAGAGCAGTTTTATAATGTAGTTTTGGACAATGATTTTAACACGAATACTTCCAATAATTTATTTGCCCAAGGAAATCTAGAAGTCAAGTTGAATAAAATTCTGACCATCGGCGCTGATGACTATGTTTTTGCGTTTAATAAACTGACGTTAGATGGAATTTTAAACATTAACAATACGGGGCAATTGATACAAATCAATGAGACAGATACCAACGATGGGGATTATTCAGGGACAAAATTCCGAATGGATCGTACCACTTTAGCTCGCAATTATGATTATGTGTATTGGAGTGCTCCAACCGAGAATGTGGCTGTAAATTCGTTACCCAATGCCTTGCGTTACGAATGGAATCCAACCTTTGCAAATTCCAATGGTACACTAGGAAACTGGCTTGGAGCTTCGGGAACGATGGTGCGCGGAAAAGGCTATATCGCTCGTGCTTCCAATGGGGCAGCTACGGCAACTCCTTTAACAGCCACCTTTACCGGCAAACCGCATAACGGTCAGTTTACTACTCCTATTTCACGCGGAAACTATGATGGTCCTGATTATGATGCTGATCTTACAAATCCGGATAATTTTGATACCACACGTTTTGATGACAATTGGAATTTAGTCGGAAATCCGTACCCTTCAGCGATTGATGCCGAAGAGTTTTTGGTATTGAATCAAACGAAAATTGAGGGTTCCATTTGGGTTTGGAAATACGGTTTAGCCCCAACCTCGACAACCAGTCCGTTTTACAACAACTTCCAATACAATTATTGGACTTCAGATTATATCAAATACAACGGGTTGGGTTCGACAGAGCCTGACTCATTTGCTGGAAAAATTGGAGCAGGGCAAGGATTTATGGTCAACATGTTGCATACAGCTGCTACGCCAAATACGCTTGCTTTTGAAAATAGTCTTCGTGCGGATGCCTTGTTGATGCCCTATGATAATACCGATTTTTACCGAAATGCACAATGGCTTTCCAATCAGAAACACCGCATATGGTTGGATATCGTCAATACCACCAACGGAAATTCGGAACGCACTTTGGTAGGATATGCGAGTCAAGCCACTAACGGTCGCGATCATTTGTATGATTGTATTCATAAAATCACGGGAGAATTGAGTATTTACTCTCTATTACAAGATGAGCCTTTCTCGATTCAAGGAAAAAGTCTTCCTTTTACAGGGAATGATCGTGTACCTTTGGGTGTTTATGTGAATACATCCGGAACGTACGCCATTGCGTTGTATAAAACGGATGGATTGTTTGCAGGTCAGCAACCGATTTATTTAGAAGATAAAGTTACAGGCGTTTTTCATAATTTAAAAAACAGCCCATACACAGTAACATTGCCCAAAGGCGAATTAAACACTCGTTTTGTATTGCGCTACGCGATTCCAGGTAATCCTAATCTGAATGTTGATTCTGTTGCGTATGAGGCTACAATAAAGGTAGTAGCGCAACAAAGAGTTGTTTCCGTGCAAGCCGAAGAAACTATTAAAGAGGTTATGGTTTATGATTTACAAGGCCGATTGCTTACACATTTGACAGCGGTTCACGATGTAAAAGCACAAACGAACCCCATTGAAGTGGAACAACAAACCTTGATTGTGAAAATTGTATTAGAGTCTGGCGCTGTAATGACGCAAAAGGTAGTATTATAAATTTAAACAATAGAAACAAAAAAGTCCCGAGTTTATCGGGACTTTTTTTGTTATTTACCTTTGATAGAAGCTTTAACGTTGCGTTCTATATTATGTCCTGGACGTGACCATTTTGGTTTTTCACCCAGCGGTTGGTATTGAGAATCTTCAGCTTCCACGGTCTGTGGTTGCATAAGTTTGATAAACGGTTTTTGGGGTTGTAATCCAAGGGTTTCAAACATTTTCATGTCCTCATTAACATCCGGATTGGGGGTAGTCAATAATTTATCTCCCGCAAAAATTGAGTTTGCACCCGCAAAGAAACACATGGCCTGACCTTCACGTGACATTTCAGTTCGTCCCGCCGATAAGCGGACTTGTGTTTCAGGCATGACAATACGTGTCGTGGCTACCATACGAATCATTTCCCAAATTTCTACTGGTTTTTGATCTTCCAAAGGGGTTCCTTCTACAGCGACAAGCGCATTGATTGGCACGGATTCAGGTTGCGGATTCAAACGAGCCAGTGCCACCAACATCCCCGCTCGGTCTTCTACACTTTCGCCCATTCCGATAATACCGCCACTGCAAACCGTTACGTTGGTTTTTCGTACGTTTTCAATCGTTTTCAAACGGTCTTCAAAGCCTCGTGTGGAAATAACTTCTTTGTAATATTCTTCAGAGGTGTCTAGATTATGGTTGTATGCATAGAGCCCTGCTTCAGCCAAACGCAAAGCTTGATTTTCCGTAAGCATCCCCAAAGTACAACACACTTCCATATCCAATTTGTTGATGGTACGCACCATTTCCAATACTTGGTCAAATTCGGGACCGTCTTTCACATTGCGCCAAGCAGCACCCATACAAACACGAGAAGAACCCGCGGCTTTTGCACGAAGGGCTTGTGCTTTTACTTGAGTGACACTCATCAAATCATTACCTTCAATATCGGTATGATACCGCGCAGCTTGAGGACAGTAGCCACAATCTTCAGGGCACCCACCCGTTTTTATGGATAATAAGGTTGAAACTTGAACTACATTGGGATCGTGATGTTTGCGATGCACAGTGGCCGCTTCATACATCAAATCCATGAAAGGTTTATGGTAAATGGCCAAAATTTCTTCTTTGGTCCAATTGTGTCTTATTTCACTCATAGCGTGACAATTTTAGAATTCAAAAGTAACGATTTCCCTTCATTGGGCAATAGTTATTTCGGAAGGTTTTGGAAGTACGCAAGGGCTTGCTCTTTGTCGCTGATAATCTGATTTTTAAGAGCATCCAGCGAGTCAAATCGTTGTTCCTCTCGAAGAAATGTTAGAAATTCCAACGTAAGTTTGGCATTGTATATTTCCTGAGAAAAATCAAAAAGATGTACTTCTATTGTTTGAGAAGTGCCCGAAATGGTAGGACGGGTGCCGATATTTAAAACCCCCGAATAGTAACGGTTGTCATAAGAGACGCGCACCACATAAACTCCATTTTTTGGAATAAGTTTTTCAGCACAACAAGGTTGTAGGTTGGCCGTTGGGAATCCCAGTGTACGGCCTAATTGTTGACCTTTTACTACAGTACCCGATAGCGTGTAAGGATGTCCTAAATAGTTTTGAGCAGTGCTACAATCACCGTTTTCCAAGGCTTTGCGAATCTTAGTAGAACTAATTGTTATTGCATTAACTTCTTCGGCTGTGATTTGAACTACTTCAAAGCCAAATTCCAAACCGAAACGTGTTAAATCATCAATATTTGCCGTGCGATTTTTTCCAAAACGATGGTCGTACCCGATAACAATTTTTTTGAGATTAAATTTTTTGACCAAAATATCAGTAACAAATTCCTCGGCAGTTAATTGTGAGAACGCTTTGTCAAAGGGATGAATAACGAGATGATCTATCCCCGCATGCTGTATCAAGTTTGATTTTTCATCAATGCAACTGAGTAAGCGCATGGGTGTATTTGTTTGTAACACCGATCGCGGATGCGGATGGAACGTGAGCACGACACTCTCTAATACCATGGTTTTTGCCGCTTCTTTTATTTTATTAAGAATCTTCGTATGGCCCAAATGAACCCCGTCAAAAGTACCCAGTGTAAGCACTGTGCCTTTTGTTTGGGGAAAATCAGTAATGTTGGAATAGGTTTTCAAGTGCAATAAAATCGGCACAAAGGTAGTTGATTTTTGCGTTTAATAACTATAACCCGTTGAATTCACATTTGGAATGTCAAATTCGTAAAAATTCGTTTATATTTGTTAGCTATTATAACCAATCTAATTAAAATGAAAAAAATTTTATTACTTTCTATTTTTTTCCTTGGCTTGGCGGGAATGAATGCACAAACTGGTCGTTATTGGTCAGTAGCACAACCCGGTAAAGACATAGAACGAGCTAAGGGAACATTCAGAAGTACATTTCCTAAGCAGTATGATTTGTATACACTGAATTTTGATCAATTAAAAAACAGATTGATGACAATTGTCGATCAGCCTGGCACTACTTGTGTTATTACACTTCCGAATGCACAAGGTAAATTAGAGGATTTTGTGGTAAATGAGGCGTCCAACTTTGAGGCTGATTTGCAAGCACAATTTCCTGATATTCGCGCTTTTTCTGGTAAAAGTACGCTAGACCCCACGGCCTATATGAAGTTGAGTATTGGTGCAAGAGGGATAAAAACCGTTGTATTTAGGGCAGGTGCTTCCAGTGAATTTATGGAGCCTTTTTCTGCCGATGGAACAATCTATGTGGTTTATAATAAGGCCAATAACGGTCCTAAACCCGCTTGGAAATGTGACGTATTAGATGATGAATTTGGTGGATTAGCAAATCCTTCCAATAGAAACTCTGGTGGTAATGTTGTGATGGCTAGCAATGGTGTTTTGAAAACAATGCGTTTGGCACAATCCTGTACAGCAGAGTACTCCAATTATTTCGGAGCCACTAGTGCAGCTCAAGTTAATTTGGTTTTGGATGCCTTCAATGAAACCATGACGCGTGCTAATGGATGTTATGAGAAAGATTTAGGTGTTCACCTAAACATTGTTGCTGAATCTACGAATGTGATTTTCTATAATGCGGCAACAGACCCATATTCAGCAGCTGCTACTGGAGCAGCAGGAGCTTGGAATTTAGAACTTCAAAATACACTAAGTACGCGATTGACAGGCACAGGAACAACGCTGGCAGCTAACAATGCGGCATATGATATCGGACATTTATTCGGAGCGTCTGGAGGAGGAGGAAATGCAGGTTGTATTGGATGTGTTTGTAATGATGATACAGCAAGTACCTCTGACCGTAATAAAGGAAGTGGATACACTTCTCCAAGCGATGGAATTCCGGAGGGCGACACATTCGATATTGACTATGTAGTACACGAAGTAGGCCATCAATTAGGCGCTAATCATACTTTCACCCATGCTAATGAAGGTTCTGGTGTGAATGTAGAGGTTGGTTCGGGCGTTACTATTATGGGTTATGCTGGAATCACGGATTACAACGCTGCAAACAATTCAATAGATTCCTATCATGCTTTATCTATTTCACAGATTCAAAGCAATTTGAATAACAAAACATGTCCAGTGACTACTCCTCTTGCTGGAGCTAATGCTACACCAACTGCCAATTCTGGGGGTAATTTTACCATTCCAAGAAGTACTCCATTTATGTTAATCGGTTCCGGAGCTGATGCCGACGGGGATGCTTTAACGTATAGTTGGGAGCAAGTTAATGTAGATACAGCAGGGGCTTTTACGGGTCCAAATAGTGTCGCTTCGGTTGGTAAAACAGGTGGCCCCAATTGGATTAGTAATTCACCCTCTACTTCACCCATCCGTTATTGTCCAGTACTTCCCACTGTTTTCGCGGGGGGTCAAACTACTGCTGGAAACGCAGGGATCAATGTTGAGGCATTGAGTTCTGTCGGTCGAAACTTAGTATTTCGTTTAACAGTGAGAGATAATGCTACGTATGTTCCTAATGTTAAAGTAGGTCAAACTAATATTGCCAATGCTACCATTACTGTGGATGCAACAAGAGGTCCGCTAACTGTTACCTCTCAAAATACGAGTGGTATTTCCTATACTTTAGGTTCAACACAGTCGGTAACTTGGGATGTAAACAATACAAACACCATTACAGGAGGAGCCAACGTTGATATTATGATTACCACCGATAATGGGGCAACTTGGACAACATTATTGGCGGGGACACCTAATGACGGTGCTGCCGATGTAGTTATGCCTTCAACTCCAGCCGTAAATTGTCGTTTGATGGTAAAAGCGAGTAATAATATTTTCTTTAATGTAAACTCAAATAATTTCTCTGTAGGGTTTATCGTTACTACAGTTTGTAACACGTATACCAATACAACTCCTGTGTCGATCCCAGATGGTTTAGGTGCAAATTCACCTGGCCCTATTGTAAATAGTACAATTAATGTCCCGCTAACTGGAAATATTTCGGATGTAAACGTGTCATTGAATGTTACTCATACTTATCCGCAAGATTTGGTTTTCCAATTGGTACACCCAAACACGACTACTTTTGTAAATGTATGGAACAGAGCCTGTGCTGGCAATGATAACTTTAATGTTACTTTGAGTGACGGTTCACCTGCTTTTACATGTGTGGCGAATATGACAGGTACATTTGCACCTTCTAGTCCATTATCAGCATTTAACAATTTGCCTGCTAGTGGTACTTGGACTATGTTTGCAAGAGATTTTTTTAATGTAGATATAGGAAGTTTGAACAGTTGGGCTATAGAAGTTTGTACCTCTCAAGTTCAATTGAATAATGAAACATTTACGCTTGATAATTTGGTTGTATATCCTAATCCAAACAATGGAGTGTTTACGGTGAGATTCTATCCTACATCCACTGACATTGCTGTTTCAGTTCACGATATCCGTGGCCGAGAAGTATACAATCGAGCGTATTCAAATGCAACAATCTTTGATGAGTCAATTAATGTTGGAACTATTGAAGCTGGAGTTTACCTCGTTACAGTAAAAGATGGTGCAAAAAAAGAAGTACGTAAAATCGTAATTCGATAATTTAGCTCTCTTAACTATGAAAAGCTCCTTCGGGAGCTTTTTTTATGGATTTACTTTCCGTTAAATGTATTCATCGTGGTGGCCAATCCGGCGAGTACAAAAGAAGTGATCGCCTCCCGGCAAAGCGCCAATCGTTCGGGTAATGCCTCTTTTTCTGTTTCATCCCATTCGCCCAAAACATAATTTACCTGTTGTCCTTTCTTAAATTGATCGCTGATCCCAAATCGAAAACGAGGGTATTCGGTGGTCGAAAGAACGGCTTGAATGTTTTTTAGACCATTATGACCACCATCACTTCCTTTGGCTTTAATGCGAACGGTACCAAATGGCAAATTCAAATCATCGGTAATAATCAATACATTTTCAGCAGGAATATTTTCTTTATCCATCCAATACTTTACCGCTTTACCGCTTAAATTCATATAGGTATTGGGTTTCAACAAAAACACGGTTTTTCCTTTTATTTTGCACTCGGCAAGGTCTCCTAATTTTGCCGTTTGAAAAGACTCGTTTTCTTGTTTTGCAAAAAAATCTACCACTTTAAATCCAATATTGTGTCGGGTATTCACGTATTCAGCGCCAATATTACCTAAGCCTACTATTAGATATTTCTTCATAGGTGATGTATTTTCAGAATTTGATGTTTTACGAAAAAGGGAAAGTAACCGAACCATGAGTGCAAAAATACTTTAAATGGTATGGGTCTTCAAAAAAAAAGCATCGGAAATGTCCGATGCTTTGGGTGTTCAGTATAGAAAAGATTATTTTTTCTTTCCTTTGGCTGCTGCTTTTTCGGCTTTGGCTGCTTCTTGCGCTGCTTTCATCGCCGCACGTGAAATCTTCACTTGGCATACAACTGTATTGTCAGGGTGCATTAATTTATAATTGTCGCTTCCTAATTTAGTTACATACAATTTGTTCCCCATTTGTAATTCAGAAATGTCTGCATATACATAATCAGGAAGATTTTTAGGTAATGCTTTTACTTTTAAACGACGTAAGTTTAAGTTCAAAACACCTCCTAATAATACCCCTGGAGATGTACCTGTGATTTTTACAGGAACCTCCATGATGATTTCTTTTTCATCATTTAATTGATAAAAATCAATGTGCAAGATAGCATCAGTAACAGGGTGGAATTGAATATCCTGTAGGATAGCGTTATACACTTTTCCTCCTAAATCAATCGCAACAGTGTGCGCATCTGGAGTGTAAACTAAACTTTTGAAAGCTTTGCTTTCTGCTTGAAAGTGTACTGGTTGTTCTCCTCCGTAGATTACGCAAGGAACCATTCCAGCATCACGTACGGCCTTCGTTGCCTTTTTGCCTACGCTTTCTCTTTCAGATCCTTTGATTGAAATTGACTTCATTATTTAAATTTATTAATTATTTACATTAAAAATTTTCCGCTAATGGAGTTGTTGTGTTGTACCATCTGCATTACTTCGGCAAACAGTGGTGCACAACTGACCACTTTGATTTTTGGCGATTCCTTTTTCAGCGGAATGGAATCGGTAACGATGAGCTCGCTAAGCTGTGATTTTTCTATTTTTTCATACGCCTCACCCGATAAAATAGCGTGCGTACAAATGGCTCGAACACTGAGTGCACCGCGTTCTATCATCAAGTCGGCCGCTTTTGCTAAGGTGCCTCCTGTATCAATCATGTCGTCTACAAGGATCACATTACGCCCTTTTACTTCACCAATCAATTCCATCGTTTCAATGACATTAGCCGCTTTTCGTTGTTTGTAACAAACCACTACGTCGGAGGTCAAGAATTTGGAATAGGCATACGCTCGTTTTGAACCTCCCATGTCAGGCGAAGCGATGGTGAGATTTTCTAGATTCAAACTTTTCACGTAGGGCAAGAAAATCGTTGAGGCAAACAAGTGATCCACTGGTTTTTCAAAAAATCCTTGAATTTGATCGGCATGCAAATCCATCGTCATAATCCGCGTCGCTCCAGCAGTTTCCAACAACTTGGCAATCAATTTGGCGCCAATTGGAACGCGAGGTTTGTCTTTACGATCTTGACGGGCATACCCAAAATAAGGAATTACTGGGGTGATATGTCGGGCTGAAGCGCGCTTGGCAGCATCAATCATCAATAGCAATTCCATTAAATTATCGGCCGACGGAAAAGTCGAGCAAACAATGAAAACCCGTAATCCACGAATGGATTCTTCAAAGGACGGCTGAAATTCACCATCACTAAATTTTGAGAACGTTACTTTACCTAGCGGCACCCCATAATGTTTGGCGATTTGCTCGGCAAGGTGGACACTTTGGGAACACGCAAATATCTTTGCTTCCGGTTCTTGATGTGACATTTTAATCGGTTGTTTAGTAGTGAGTTAGTGTGTGTTGTGTTTATTGAGGTGCAAATTTAGAAATAAAATCTGACTGAAGGCCTATATTTTTCAGTATTTTTTTCTTGTTTATTTCATTTTTTGTGTACATTTGCACCCACAAAAAACACTAAATCCATGCCCGGATGGCGGAATTGGTAGACGCGCACGACTCAAACTCGTGTTCTTAGGAGTGTGGGTTCGATTCCCACTCCGGGTACAAGACCTCTCACTTCGAGAGGTTTTTTTATTCTATATGCCATGAAATATTACGTTTATGTTTTGCATTCTTCTGTTCGGCAGTAGCTTCATAGGGGATTACCCTTCAATTCAAATCAGCGTTTTGCGACGGAGTCATTGGAGTTTTTGACTTTTGGTTTTTGTCAAAAAAGGGATTGAAATTAATGCGTCAAGATAATGGAGACTACGGTTTTATTTCTACAACACTTAGTACCGGATAATGGTCAGATAGCCATTGATGATTCGGTTTTTCAGCACGAATTTCGCTGGAATGAATGATAAATGCTTGACGGGTAACCCAAATGTAATCAATACAATTGTTTACGGGGGTGTCTGTATGAAAGCCATTGAACGTCCCTGAAGTGCTCTTGGGATTCAGGGCGGCATAGGTATTAACCCATTCTTTTTCCAGTAATTTCAAACGGGGATGTTCAGGAGTGGTATTAAAATCGCCCATAAGGATTACGGGTTCATTCTTGGGATTTCGAACGGTAATTTGTGCTAAGATAAGTACTAAGCTTTCTGTTCGTGCTTGTTCTCCAACGTGATCCTAATGGGTATTAAATACCCAACATTTTTTTCCAGTCAGGCGATCTTCAAGACGCACAAAGCTGCAAACCCGATTGCAAGCGGCATCCCAACCGCGTGAAACTTTTTCTGGTGTATTTGACAACCAAAATGTTCCACTGTCCTTAATCATAAAGCGACGGGTTTTTATAAAGAGCCCACTAGCTTCTCCTGTTTGATTTTCCTCCCGGCCTAACCCCACTTTTTGATAATCGGGCATGCCTTTTTGCAACGCTATCATTTGATGGGGGAGCGCTTCTTGTATGCCCAACACATCGGGATGTATGGTGTTGATTTGATGCAAAAGTGGAATTTTTCGATTGTCCCATCGGTTGACACCATCAGAGGCTACATCGAGTCGGATGTTGTAGGTCATCACCGAAAATTTCTCGGATTGTCCCCATCCCTTGGCAAGCATAAGTAACGCAAGAATGCCTAAATAGAAGTTACTTTTTTTCCACATCCTACTCTTTTTACACACTTTTAATGACATAGGTTACTATACCCCAAATAATCAGTTCATTTTCTTCTGTGATTAAAATGGGAGGATAGTGGGGATTTTCAGGCATTAAATACACGGCATTTTTTTCTTTTCGAATACGTTTCACCGTAAATTCCCCATCAATACAGCACACCGCAATTTTATTATGAACGGGTTCCAAACTACGGTCGATGACCATGATATCCCCATCGTCTATGCCGGCGCCAATCATTGAATTTCCAGAAGCTTTTGCGTAAAAGGTTGCTTCGCGGTTGCGCACCAATACGTTGTCCAAACTGATTTTTGCTTCATCAAAGTCGGCCGCTGGTGAAGGAAACCCCGCTTTGATCCCGCCTGAAAAATAGGGGAGTCCTTCTTTCGGACTTAAATCGGGGATAAAAAAAGTGAGTTTAGCGTTTTCTAATGACATTGTACCGTAATGATATCGTTAATATTGGTGGTGAATTTGGGCGATAAATGGTTTTGCTTCATCTTCCACGTTCGATTCAAATCGTGCATTCCCAAGCGGATTTTTCGCTCACCCGTTTTTTTGAAATAGGCATCCATTACTCTCATCAGCGCTTCGTGTTTTGGATTTTCATCTTGAAACAAATTGAACTGCTTTTGGTTTTGTGGGGTAATTGATGAGACAATCACGCCTGTTTTTTTGTATTCTTCACCTTCGCGAAACAGCTGTGCAATCATACGGGTAGCGGTTTGACTGAGCGTAATACTCGAATGGGTAGGAAACGGTAGGGTTTCTTGTGCATAAAAATTATACCGTCCGTTATCGGGATTATGAAATTTATCTTTGCGCAAATACACAGTAACTACTTGGCAGTCGGATTGTTGTTTTCGTAATTTTTCACCACAAATCGACGCAAAAGTTGATACCCGCTCTTTCAATTCGTCGAGGCTACTGATGCGGCCTTCAAAACTCCGCGTTACGGCGATGTGTTTTTTATCTTTTGGTTCTTCGAGTTCTAGCACCGACTGACCCAACAATTCCAAACGCAAACGGTTTCCAACCACACCCATTTCTTTTTGGATGTACGACTCATGTTGTGGCAGTGTGAAATCGTAAGCCGTATGAATCTGGTGTGCTTTCATTTTTTTTGTCAATCGAAAACCGATGCCCCAAACGTCCTCTATGGCCGTCCATTTTAACGCTTTGATTCGTTTTTCTTCGCTGTCAATTACATAGGAGCCTTGGGTGCGCTCGGGGAATTTTTTGGCAATTTTATTAGCAATTTTAGCCAATGCTTTAGAGGGTGCAAAGCCAACAGAAATGGGAATACTCAACCATTTCAAGACGCGCTTTCGCATTTGAATTCCATAATCCTGCCAGTTGATAGTGTGCATGCCGTCAAAATTAAGGAAGGCTTCGTCGATACTGTAGACTTCAACATGAGGTGTAAACCCTTCTAAAATTTTCATTACACGACTACTCATGTCCCCATACAGTGCATAGTTGGATGAAAAGACATGTATGCCGTGTTTTTTGATCAGTGGTCGGCATTCAAATTCGGGCGCGCCCATGGGAATCCCCAAATCTTTTGCTTCATAACTTCGCGCGATGACACAACCGTCATTATTGGACAGTACCACGATCGGTTTCCCCACCAATTGCGGTTGGAACACCCGTTCACAGGAGGCATAAAAATTATTGCAATCGACTAACGCATACATGATATAAAAGTAGCGAATCGGATGAAAATGACGGGAAAGAACAAGCGTTAAAATTCGCTATTGTTCATAAAAAAAGGCTATTCGATGGAACAGCCTTTGTAGGATAAAGATCGTCTGATTATTTCAATAAATCCATCATGCAACTCGGGTAAATTCCCATGCCAATATTGAGTGCAATAGCCACAATAGCAACCAAGGTATATACCCAAGATATGGATGTTGCTTCGTCATCGGCTTCTTTATTGTACATGGCTAAAATTAGTTTAAAATAGTAGCCAATACTAATGATTGAATTCACTACTCCTACAATAACGGCAATTAAATAACCCGCTTCAATAGTTTGGGTGAACAGGGAGAATTTAGCAAAAAAGCCCGCAAAAATTGGAATACCCGCCATAGACAATAAGGCCATGGTGAGAATTGCAGCGAGGATTGGGTGGCGTTTTCCCAACCCATTGAAATCAGCAACGTTCTGCGTCTCTTTATTTTTGGTAACGGCAGTTATAACAGCAAAGGCAGCAATACCTGCCAAAGCATACGCTGCAGTATAATAGAAAAGGGTTCCAGCGGCGGTGGTAAGACTTAACAAGGCCAAAAGCATAAATCCGGCATGTGAAATACCTGAAAAAGCCATCATTCGTTTTACATTCTCTTGACGTAAAGCCAAAAGGTTCCCTACAAACATGGTTAAAATAGCAACAGCAAGGAGTGCAATTTCAAAAGAGTAAGGCATTTCTTTGTTCAAGCCCGTAACCAATTTGTACAACGTAGCCACGGCCACAACTTTAGCCAAAGTGCTCATGGTAGCGGTCACCAAAGTGGGAGACCCCTCATACACATCAGGTGCCCAAAAATGGAAAGGTGCTGCAGCAATTTTGAACAACATTCCAATAAGCATCATGGTAATTCCAAAATAGAACCAAATAGGAAGTCCGGCCCCTTGTGACAATTCATAGATTTCGGCCACATCAAAGTAACCCGTAGCTCCGTAAACCAAACAAATTCCGAAAAGAATAAATCCAGAAGCGAAAGAACCCAACAAGAAGTATTTCATACCCGCTTCATTGCTTAGTAGACTTAGACGCTCACTACCTGCAAGAATATACAACGCGATAGAAAGAATTTCAATACCGATGAAAAACATCGATAAATTTCCAAACGAAACCATGGCGATGGCTCCAGCCAACAAAAAGATTTTTATGGCAATAAAATCGGAGAATTTGGATGGTTTGTCTTTGTAATAATCCCCACTCATCAGAATGAGAAAAACGGTCAAAACGATAAATAAGCTAGAAAAGGCCACCGAAAAATTAGACACCACAATCATGTTATAGTACCATGAAGCGGGATGGTTAAATTCGGAAATCGTTAGTCCAAGGATCGCTAACAAAGCAACCACGGAAACCGGTACAATGGCTTTTCTCAGATTGATAATTTCAGCTAAAAGACAGAAGATGCCTAAACCTGATACAGCGATTAGTGTATTCATTCGTATGACAGAATTAAGAACGGTTGATTAATGTAAAGATTTCTTGTAGCGATGGATTAACCAAGTCCAATAAAGGTTTAGGATACAATCCAAAGAACAATAAGAAGGCAATGAGCACTACCATTACAAAGGTTTCACCGAGAGTTACTTCGGCAAAAAGTTTAGCATTAGCTTCACCCAACATTACATTTTGAAACATCTTCAACATGTAATAAGCTCCCAAAATGATTGTAGTTCCACCAAGAACCGCATACCACACATTGATTTGCGATAAACTATACAGCACGGTAAATTCCCCTACAAAGTTATACGTGCCGGGCAAGGCTACAGAGGCCAAAACCAAAATCATAAACAAGGAAGTGAATTTTGGGGTTTGAACGCGAATTCCGCCCATAGCCTCAATACTTCGTGTTTCCAAACGGCGGTAAATGATTTCAGCGGCGTAAAACAACCCGACAATCACAAAACCGTGTGCAATCATTTGCGATACGGCACCACTTAAACCATCGAAAGTGAGGCTATAACAGCCCGCGGCAATTAACCCTACGTGGGCTAACGAGGAGTAAGCCAATAATCGTTTGATATCTTTTTGACGTAAAGCGGCGATAGATCCATAAATGACTCCCGCGATGCTAAGTCCCAATAGGATGGGCATATACGTTTTTGCTGCCAAAGGGGCAATGGGGAGTTGCCAGCGGATTACACTGTACAATCCCATTTTTAACATAATTCCCGAGAGCAACATAGTACCAACTGTTGGCGCTTTTTGATACACATCAGCCTGCCAAGTGTGGAAAGGAACTACTGGAATTTTAATCGCATAGGCTAAAAAGAAGGCTAAGAAAATCCAAGTTTGCTCCTCAGTACTGAGTTGTAAAGCATACAAATCAGTAAGCATGAAACTTCCTGCTTTGTGGTATAAGTAGGCAAATGCAACCAACATGAACAAAGAGCCTCCTAAAGTATAAATGAAAAATTTAAGTACGGCTTTTTTGCGTGTTTCAATAGCATCATTCCCCCACAACAACGCGATAAAATAGATGGGGATTAAGGCTAATTCCCAGAAAATGTAATAAAGAAGTCCGTCGGCGGCCAAAAATGTACCCGCCATCGCAAACGCCATGAAGAGAATTAACGCATAGATGCTTTTGGCATTTTTAAATGCATTAGCAAAGGAACTAAGAATGATTAGCGGTGTTAATACGGTGGTGAGTAAAACCATCGCCAATGCTAAGCCATCAACCTTTAAGGCAAAATATGCTTTGGGTAAAGAAATCCAAGGTAAAGAAACATTAAGTGTACTGAAATCACTTACGGTTGCCAAAAGAAAAAGGGTAATTCCCATGGCTGCGGTACTAAAAAGTAAAGCCACTTTGGAAGCCAGTTTATCGCCAGCCAAATAGGTACATAAAGCACCGATAAGTAATAAAAGTAATAGAGTAGTTACGTCCATCAGGATAATTTTTTAAGCTAAAAACAAATAGATGAAAAGGACACTGAATCCAATTACAAAAGCAAATAGATACAATCCAATACTTCCGTTTTGAACACGCGCGCCTAGGTTTCCTAAACCGTTGGCCAACGATCCCAAACTGAAAACCAATTGGGATAAAACAGGTTCAAGTGTATCTCGGAAAAAGCGTGCTAAACCATTAATGGGTTTTACAATTAAAGCCATATAGCCTTCATCTACATAATATTTATGGTAAATTGTTTTGGCCAGTCCGGTCATTTCATCATCTTCTTTCGGAACGGCACCGCCCTTTAAGAACTTCGCATACGCCATACCAATACCAATCAATCCACCAGCCACCGCTACAGCCATTAAAATATATTCAGTAGTTCCTAAATGATGTTCCGCATGACTTTCACTAAATAAAGGCGCTAGGTAATGATTAAGCCAACTGCCTCCAAAAGGCAAGCTAATTAACCCACCAACCAACGACAATATGGCTAATACGATTAAGGGTAACGTCATTAAACTAGGACTCTCGTGCAAATGATGTTTTTGTTCCTCTGTGCCACGGAAGTCGCGATAAAATGTGAGATACATCAAACGGAACATGTAGAAAGCCGTCATGATGGACGCCAAAGATGCAATGATCCATAGAGGGATATTCGCGTGGAAAGCGGTCAGAAGAATCTCATCTTTTGAGAAAAATCCTGAAAAAGGTGGAATTCCTGAAATCGCCAACGTGGCAATCATCATCGTGGCAAAAGTGATGGGCATGATTTTACGTAACCCACCCATGCGGCGCATATCTTGTTCGTGATGCATGGCGTGAATTACCGACCCCGAACCTAAGAACAAACACGCTTTGAAGAAGGCATGTGTGATTACATGGAAAACGGCCACGTTATATGCTCCAAGTCCTAAAGCTAAAAACATAAGTCCCAATTGTGAAACTGTTGAATACGCCAATACTTTTTTGATGTCATTTTGGAAAAGACCAATGGAAGCAGCCACCAAAGCTGTCACAGCACCGACAATCGCAATAATGTTTTGAACAAGTGGGGTTAGGTCAAATAAGAAATTCAAACGCGTAATCATAAAAATACCCGCCGTAACCATTGTTGCTGCGTGAATCAATGCCGATACAGGTGTTGGTCCAGCCATCGCATCGGGCAACCAAGTATATAAAGGCAATTGAGCAGATTTACCCATGGCTCCAATGAATAAACACAAGGCTGCCACCGTTAATTTGGCCGTATCTACATTTCCAGCAGTGAGGGCAGTTTTCAACTGCGCGTAATCCAAGGTAGAAAACATAGAGCCTAAAATGAAAATTCCGATCAAGAATCCTAAATCCCCAATACGGTTCATGATGAATGCTTTTTTGGCAGCATCATTATAATCTTGGTTTTTGTACCAGAAGCCAATGAGTAAGTAAGAACACAATCCAACGCCTTCCCATCCGATAAACATGATTAGAATATTGCTTCCGACCACCAACGTAATCATGAAAAACACGAACAGGTTGAGGTACGAAAAGAATTTATGCATGTTTTCATCTTCATGCATATAACTGATGGAATATAGATGAATTAATGACCCAATACCCGTAACAAAAAGTAACCAAAGTAATGACAGTTGGTCCAAAAGAATGCCGATATCCAATTTGAAATTGCTTACCGCAATCCAATCAAATAAGGTGACCGAAATGGGTTTCCCCGTTTGGTTAACCTGTAAAAAGAAATAGACACTGATAGCAAAAGATATGGCCACTGCCACAGTTCCTAAAGTGCCTGCGAATCCTTTTCCCGCTTTTTTCCCAAAGAACACATTCCCTAAAAACCCGATAAAAGGGGCAAGTAAAACTATTAAAACTAAATTCTTCTCCATTGCACCTTACCCTTTTAAATTTTTCAAATTAGCAATATCAATCGAACCGATATTTCGGAAAATAGCTACTAGAATAGCTAATCCAACAGCCACTTCAGCTGCTGCTACGGCCATAGAGAAAAATACGAACACCTGACCTTCGGCATCTTGATGATACGTAGAGAAAGCGACAAACAATAAGTTTACCGCATTCAACATGATTTCGATGGACATGAAAACAATAATTGCATTTCTTCGGTACAATACTCCGAAAACCCCAATACAAAACAGGATAACGGAGAGAAACAAGTAATTTTCAATGCCGATATGATTTAAAATATTCTCCATAGTTTATCGTGTCGATTTTTCTTTTTTAGACAAAAGTACCACACCCAACATCGCTGTGAGGAGTAAGATGGATACAAACTCAAAAGGAACCATATATTCATTCAACAAAACTTTCCCCAACACTTTGATGGATTGAAAATCTTGTCCAGTAACGTCGTATTCACCCATAATGGGTTTGGTGTCGACAAAAACATAGGTCAATACCCCACACAATAGAATAAAAATGATTACAGCGGCATAACGGGTCATGCGCGGTTTATGTACTTCATCTTCTTTGTTGAGGTTCATCAACATAATGGTAAAAAGGAACAAAACCATAATAGCACCCGCATACACTATAAGTTGTACTAGTGCTAAGAATTGGGCATTAAACAATAAATAATGTCCCATAATCGAAACCATACACAGTACTAAGTAAATAGCACTGTGAATCGGGTTTTTACTGTAAATGGTTAAAAAGGCAGTGGCAAGCGTAAATGCCGACAGAATGTAGAAAATTAGTAATACTGTTGACATAATTAGTTTAGGTTTTTGGTGTTAGCCATGGCTACTTCAAGTGGCATTACTAATTTATCTTTTCCGTAAATAAAATCTTCACGATCGTATTGTGCAGGCACTAATTCTTTTGAAATGGTCATATAGATAGCATCTTTCGGACAAGCCTCTTCACACAAACCACAGAAAATGCAACGCAACATGTTGATTTCATAGATTTCAGCATATTTTTCTTCACGGTACAAATGCTCTTCACCGGGTTTCCGCTCTGCCGCTTTCATAGTAATGGCTTCGGCAGGACAAGTAAGCGCACACAATCCACAAGCGGTACAGTTTTCACGTCCTTGTTCATCGCGTTTCAAGGTATGCTTTCCGCGGTAAACGGGACTAAATTCACGGACTTGTTCAGGGTAGTGAATGGTTGCTTTTCTTCGGAAAAAGTGTTTAATGGTAATCAACAACCCTTTAATGATTGCGACCAAGTAAAGACGCTCCCAAAACGTCATTTCCTTGTGGGAAACTTGTTTTTTCTTGCCTGAGAGCGAAATGTTCTGAATTGATGTTGCCATAGAACAGGTTCTTATTTAAAAGCCAGAATACAAATTCCGGTGATCATGATATTAATAATTGAAAGGGGAATTAAAATTTTCCAACCCAAATTCATCAACTGGTCATAACGGAAGCGTGGAATTGTCCAACGCACCCACATGTAAAAGAAGATGAAGGCACAGATTTTTACAAATAAAACGGCAATTCCGATGAGGGTTGCGATGTTGGTTCCCCAATGAATCCCCGCCCAGTCCATACCGGGATAGTTATACCCACCAAAATATAATACTGCCAAAATAGTAGAAGAGATAAACATATTAGCATATTCGGCAAACAGATAGAATCCCATTTTCATGGATGAATATTCGGTATGGTACCCCCCGATCAATTCACTTTCGCATTCGGCTAAGTCAAATGGAGTTCGGTTGGTTTCAGCAAAAGCACAAATTAAAAAGATTAAAAATCCAACGGGTTGATAAAATACATTCCAATCCATACCGTGTTGTTGCTCAGTAATGGATCGCAAACTAAGTGATCCACTCATCATTAACAATGCGATAATAGAAAGACCCATAGCTACTTCATACGACACCATTTGTGAAGCCGCACGAACAGCACCCATTAAGGAGAATTTGTTGTTGGAAGCCCAACCACCAATCATGATGCCATATACGCCCACAGAGATGACACCAAAAATATACAACAGTGAAACGTCAATGTCGGTAGCTTGTAGGATTACCGTGCGTCCAAAAATTTCTAATTTATCGCCCCATGGAATCACCGCACTGGTAATTAACGCTGTGGCCATAGCGACACCAGGACCTACAAAAAACAAGAACTTGTTGGGGGTGTTGGGTTCAAATTCTTCTTTAGCAAACAATTTTAACCCATCGGCCAAAGGTTGTAATAAACCTCCCCATCCCGCACGGTTGGGACCCACGCGATCTTGAAGAAATGCGGCTACTTTTCGTTCAGCCCAAGTAGAATACATGGCCATGAGCATGGTGACCGCAAAAATGACTACGATAAAAATACTTTTCTCAATAATTAATGCACTATCCATGTTATTGTTTTACTTCGGTTCCGTCAATTTTTTTATTGTAATCAATGGCAGCCATACTGATTTTCTTACGATCCTCTTCACGTCCCATTAAAATACCGCGTTCGGTGTTTATAATGACTTTTTCAAGTTTTCGACTGTAGTTGTTAACGTTTATCACCGAGTCTTTTTCAAACTTACGCGGTCCTTCAATAGTCCAATCTGACACCTCTTTTTTGTCATAACGACAGGTATTGCAAATGAAATCTTCGACTTCATGGTATTCGTCTTTACGTGCTGTAACCCGTTGAATTTCATTTCCAAACATCCAAACGGTTACTTTACCGCAACAGCCCGGTGTAGTACATTCACGGTGTGCGTTGAACGGTTTGTTGAACCAAACACGTGATTTGAATCGGAACGTTTTATCGGTTAACGCTCCAACAGGACAAACGTCAATCATGTTGCCTGAAAATTCATTTTCAATTGCCGCCGAAACCATGGTAGAAATTTGCGCATGATCTCCACGATTCAATACACCATGTACGCGATAATCGGTCAATTGTTCAGCGACTTGAACACAGCGTTGGCAAAGAATGCAGCGGTTCATGTGCAACTGAATTTTATCCCCGATGTTTTCGGGTTCAAACGTACGTTTTTCTTCAATGAATCGGGTATTGGCATGGCCGTGTTCAAAACTCAAATTTTGCAAATCACATTCTCCTGCTTGGTCACATACGGGACAGTCCAAAGGGTGATTGATCAATAAAAATTCTGTTACAGCTTTTCGTGCTTCCGTCACGCGGTCAGACGATTTGCTTTTTACTTCCATACCGTCCATACACCCTGTAACACAAGAGGCTACTAGTTTTGGCATGGGTGTAGGATTCGCGTCGCTTCCTTTGGTTACTTCAACCAAACAACAGCGGCATTTTCCTCCAGAACCTTTGAGTTTGGAGTAGTAACACATCGCTGGAGGAACTACATCTCCTCCAATCATTCGTGCTGCTTGTAAGATGGTGGTTCCAGCTTCAACCTCGATTTCGTGTCCGTCAATTGTTACTTTCATCTTCTTGTAGGTTATCTAGTGCGCAAGCAAACGACTTAACGCAGTTATTGATTTAAACAGTTTGTGGAGCCACCAAGTGACGAACTTTTTCAAAAGGCTCGTGTGTGAAATGGTCTCGATTTTTAATTTTTTCAGGGAAACGAACATGGTATTCAAATTCCTCTCTAAAGTGACGAATAGCAGCAGCTACAGGCCATGATGCGGCATCGCCCAAAGGACAAATTGTATTTCCTTCAATTTTAGATTGAATGCTCCACAACAATTCGATATCTTCTTCACGACCTTCCCCGTTTTCGATGCGCCATAAAACTTTTTCCAACCAACCTGTACCTTCACGGCAAGGCGTACATTGGCCGCAGCTTTCATGATGGTAAAAACGGGCAAAATTCCAAGTGTTTCGCACGATACAGGCTCGGTCATCGTAAACAATAAATCCGCCTGAACCCAACATAGAACCGGTTGCAAAACCACCGTCTGACAAACTTTCATACGTCATCAAGCGGTCGTCTCCGTTGGCTGTTTTATAAATGAGATGTGCAGGTAAAATAGGCACCGAACTTCCGCCGGGCACTAGGGCTTTCAATGGACGGTCGGTTTCCATTCCGCCACAATATTCGTCTGAATTAATAAATTCTTCTACCGAAATTCCCAATTCAATTTCGTAAACTCCAGGTTTTTTAATATTCCCTGAAGCAGAAATTAATTTCGTTCCTGTTGAACGTCCAATTCCAATGGCAGCATAATCGGCTCCCGAATTATTGATAATCCATGGCACCGCAGCAATAGATTCTACATTATTCACTACGGTTGGATTAGCCCACAATCCACTGATAGCCGGGAAAGGCGGTTTCAAACGTGGGTTTCCTCGTTTTCCTTCTAACGATTCAATCAAAGCCGTTTCTTCACCGCAAATGTAGGCACCGGCACCACAATGTACGTATAAGTCCAAATCAAAACCAGAGCCTTGAATGTTTTTACCCAACCAACCCGCCGCGTAAGCTTCTTGAATCGCGCGCTCGAGTATTTTATAGACCCACATATACTCTCCGCGAATATAGATGTAAGAAAGGTTGGCTTCTAATGCGATACTTGAGGTAATCATTCCTTCAATCAATAAATGCGGAATGTATTCCATCAAGTAACGGTCTTTAAAGGTTCCCGGTTCCGATTCGTCTGCATTGCATACGAGGTGTCTCGGTTTACCTGATTTTTTGTCGATAAAACTCCATTTCATTCCCACGGGAAATCCGGCTCCACCGCGGCCGCGCAATCCTGAAGCTTTTACTTCTTCAATGATGGCTTCGGGAGTCATTTTTAACGCTTTTTCGACGGAAGCATAACCGCCTTCACGACGATATACTTCATACGATTTAATTCCAGGGACATTAATCTTGTCCAGTAATATCTTTCTTCCCATGATGCTATTTGTCGTAAAAAGTTATATTACCCGCTTTACAATCGTCAATGAGCTGATCAATTTTTTCTTTGGTCAAATGTTCATGGTAGTAATCGCCCAATTGCAACATCGGGGCATACCCACAAGCGCCTAAACATTCTACCCCACGTACTTCAAAAAGTCCATCTGTTGTCGGTTGCGCAATTCCCACATTGAGTTTTTGACAGGTATACTCCATCAAATCTTCTACGCCGCGTTGACAGCAGGGCGAAGTTTGACAAAATTCCAACATATATTTCCCAACGGGTCTCTGGTTAAACATGGTGTAAAACGTCACCACTTCATAGACCTCAATAGGTTTTAATTCTAAAATTTCGGCTACTTTGTTTTGGAGTTCAATGCTCAACCAGTTGTCGTGAGCGTCTTGGACTTCATGCAAAACGGGAAGCAATGCTGACTTCTTTTTGTCGGCAGGATAATGGCTCACCAACTCGTTAATACGGGCCATCAAAGCATCCGTAATATTTATTTCTTGGGTGTAATGGTGTTTTTCCATAAGATTAAGCGTCTAATTCGCCTGCAATTACATTTAAACTGGATAAGATCACAATAGCATCCGAAAGCATGGCTCCTTTAATCATTTCAGGGTACGCTTGATAATAAATGTAACAAGGTCTTCTAAACTTCAAACGATAAGGAGTTCGACTACCGTCGGCAATCAAATAAAAACCTAATTCACCATTACCTCCTTCAACCGCATGGTAGATTTCTTCTACAGGAACAGGGACTTCTCCCATTACAATTTTGAAGTGGTAAATTAAGCTTTCCATGTTATTGTACACCTCTTCTTTGGGTGGAAGATAGTAGTCAGGCACATCTGCATGATGAGGTCCTTCAGGGAGTTTGGCAAGGGCTTGACGAATGATGGACAAACTCTCCCAAACTTCGGCATTACGAACGCAAAAACGGTCGTAGGTATCTCCCGATTGCCCGACAGGAATATCAAAATCGAAATCGTCATACGAAGAATACGGTGCCGCTTTACGTACATCGTAGTCAATTCCCGCCGCGCGGAGGTTAGGACCTGTAAATCCATATTCCATAGCCCGTTCAGCGGTAATCGGACCCACATTTACTGTGCGATCGATGAAGATTCGGTTGCGTTCGAATAAGTTTTCAAATTCTTTCCATGCTACGGGAAACTCCTCTAAAAACACATTGAGTTTACGGAACGCTTCTTCCGACCAATCGCGTTCAAAACCGCCAATACGGCCCATATTTGTCGTTAATCGTGCGCCACAAATTTCTTCGTAGATTTCATAAATTTTTTCACGGAATTGAAACACATAGAGGAATCCAGTGTAAGCTCCTGTATCTACACCTAGAATAGAATTACAAATAATATGGTCGGCAATACGTGCCAATTCCATCACAATAACACGTAGGTATTGTGCGCGTTTAGGCACTTCAATTTTCAAAAGTTTTTCGACCGCCATCCACCACGCCATGTTGTTGATGGGGGAGGAACAGTAATTCATCCGGTCGGTTAACACATTAATTTGATAAAACGCACGATTTTCGGCAATTTTTTCAAACGCACGATGGATATAACCAACCGTAGGTTCGGCATCCAAAATGCGTTCCCCATCCATTAAAAGAATGTTCTGGAAAATACCATGCGTAGCGGGGTGTGTAGGCCCTAAGTTGAGAATTGAAAGTTCGCTACCGTCTTCATTGCGACGACTTTCAATAATCTTGGCATATCGATGTTCCGGAGGTAAGAGTAAATCGGACATGTATGAGTATGAATTACATTAACAATTAGCGGGAGTTCTCCCAAAGAATCGGTCGTCTTTATCGGTGCGCCCACTGTCTTCCATTGGGAATTCTTTACGCATCGGAAACGACACCATTTCATCCATATTTAAGATGCGTTTCAATTGCGGGTGGCCTTGGAATTGTATCCCATAAAAGTCATACGCCTCCCGTTCCATCCAATTGGCACATAAAAATAAATCGGTAATCGTAGCCACTTCTGGGTCTTGATTCAGGTAGGTTCGTACACGAATACGCGTGTTTTCGACCCAATTGTGAAGTTGATAAACCACGGCGAATTGATGGTCGTCGTCGTTATCGGGGTAATGTACTCCTGCTAAATCAGTAAGAAAATGGAAGTTCAACTCTTCGTCTTCTTTTAAAAAACGAATTACGTCATGTATTATAGAAGCATCTGCTTCAAACGAAAAAATGTCACGCTGCATTTCAAAGCAACGCACTTGTGTGCCAAATTGATTGGTGACTTTTTCCTGAATGTGAACGGTTTCTAAAGCCATAATTACAGGTTGTAGGAAGCTAATAATTCTTTGTATTCTGGAGAATTTCTTCGACGAACCGATTCGTTTTTCACAAGGTCTTGCAATTGCATTACGCCTTGTACGATTTGTTCGGGACGTGGAGGACACCCAGGCACATATACGTCTACTGGGATTACTTTATCAATACCTTGCAATACAGAATACGTGTCAAAAACACCCCCTGATGAGGCACAAGCTCCAACAGCAATAACCCAGCGAGGTTCACTCATTTGTTCGTATACTTGACGTAAAATTGGCGCCATTTTCTTGGAAATCGTACCCATCACCAACAACATATCTGCTTGTCGGGGAGAGAAACTCACACGCTCCGATCCGAAACGGGCCAAATCGTAGTGCGATGCCATAGTAGCCATAAATTCAATACCACAACAAGAAGTAGCAAAAGGTAATGGCCAAAGGGAATTAGCTCGTGCTAAACCGACTACATCGCTTAATTTGGTGGCGAAAAATCCTTCGCCTGTCACTCCTTCTGGCGGAGCTACCATTTTAGGTGTATTATTTTCCATAGCAAAGAAGTTTTATTCCCATTCCAAGGCTTTCTTTTTAATGATGTAAAAGAAACCAACAAGAAGAAGGGACATGAAAATAATCATTTTTATCATCCCATCGTAGCCCAATTCTTTGAAGTTCACCGCCCAAGGATAAAGAAAAATCACTTCAACGTCAAACAATACAAATAGGATGGCTACCAAGAAATATTTTACAGAAAACGGGATTCGGGCATTACCAATCGATTCAATACCACATTCAAAGTTTTTATCCTTGTTTTGTGAATGTCTTTTGGGTCCTAAAAAGTTGGAACCAATAATCGTCAATGCTACAAAAGATACAGCGATGCCAACTTGTATTAAAATCGGTAAAAAGTCAGTTTGTGTAGACTGCATACGACTCGTTTTTTAACATTTTTAAAATAGCCACAAATATACGTCTCAATATTGAAAACGCAAAGATGTTAAGACCCCTTTATGAATTATTCAAGCGAAAATGTTTATTTAAATTTATTCTAAATAATAGAGCTCCTTAGTCAAAAAAAAACACTCCGTTTCGGGAGTGTTTTCATTCGGTAATCTGAAATCTATATGTTTAGTTTTCAATAATTACTACGTCAATGGCTAGTTTTCCTTTGCGACCGTCTTCCTCTACGTAAGACACATGGTCACCTTCTTTTAAGCCTTCTGATTTTAAACCGGTAGCATGAACAAAAATGTCCTTCCCAGTTTCGTCATTTACGATGAATCCAAATCCCTTAGACTCATTGAAAAATTTCACTTTTCCTGTTTGCATTGTAATGGGTAATAAATTAATTCGGCTAAAGGTAAACTTAAAATTTGATACCGCAAATTTTTAATGTTAAAATAATAAAAACTTTACAAAAAAATATTTTTACTATTGAAAAGTATCTTTATAAAAGGCTTTTAATTATGCAAAAATGGCAAAAAAATACCGCAAGTGTTGCCAAATAAACACACTTGCGATAGGTTGAATGGGAATCTCTTAAAAATTAGGCTAGTCGAATATGAAGTTCGCTCAATTGCGCATGATCAATCGGTGAAGGGGCATCAATCATCACATCTCTTCCTGAATTATTTTTCGGAAACGCTATAAAGTCGCGAATCGTTTCTTGCCCCCCTAAAATGGCCACCAATCGGTCCAAACCAAAGGCTAAACCTCCATGCGGTGGGGCGCCAAATTGGAAGGCATTCATCAAGAAGCCAAATTGTGCCTCCGCTTGTTCTTGCGTAAATCCTAACAACGAGAACATTTCGGCTTGTAAGGCTTTGTCGTGAATTCGAATTGATCCACCGCCAATTTCATTTCCATTTAATACCATGTCGTAAGCATTCGCACGCACTTTTCCAGGGTCGGTTTGTAAAAGCGCTTTGTCCTCGGGTTTGGGCGAAGTAAAGGGATGGTGCATCGCATGATAACGACCACTTTCTTCATCCCATTCCAACAACGGGAAATCAACTACCCACAACGGCGCAAATTCATCGGGTTTGCGTAGCCCCAATCGTGTGGCCATTTCCATGCGCAAAGCCGATAACTGCGAACGCGTTTTATGCGCTGCACCCGACAATACCAAAATCAAATCACCGGGTTGGGCATGGGTCGCTTCTGCCCATTTTTTCAAATCGGTTTGATCGTAGAATTTATCCACGGACGATTTTAGGGTGCCGTCGGTTTCGTATTTGACATAGACCATTCCTTGTGCTCCAATTTGGGGTCGTTTTACCCAATCAATCAGCGCGTCAATTTCTTTTCGGGAATAGCTTGCGCAACCGGGAACGGCGATTCCTACCACCAGTTCGGCGGCATTGAAAACTCCAAAATCTTTATGTTGCGCTACCGCATTAAGTTCGCCAAATTTCATATCAAAACGAATATCAGGCTTATCATTTCCATACGTTTTCATAGCATATTCATAGGTCATGCGCGGAAATTCAGCTACCTCTATTCCTTTTAAGGTTTTTAGCAAATGACGGGTCAATCCTTCAAAAACATTCAAAATATCTTCTTGTTCCACAAAGGCCATTTCACAGTCAATCTGTGTAAACTCGGGCTGTCGGTCGGCGCGTAAGTCCTCATCGCGAAAGCATTTTACAATTTGAAAATACTTATCCATACCGCCCACCATCAACAATTGCTTGAACGTTTGTGGTGATTGCGGTAAAGCATAAAACTGCCCTTCGTTCATGCGGCTGGGAACTACAAAATCACGGGCGCCCTCGGGGGTGGATTTAATTAAATAAGGGGTTTCAATTTCACAAAAATCCAAATTAGATAGGTAGTTTCGAACTTCCATGGCAACCTTATGGCGAAACAGCAATGCATTTTTTACCGGATTTCGACGAATATCTAAATAGCGGTATTTCATGCGTAAATCTTCCCCTCCATCGGTTTCATCTTCAATGGTAAAGGGGGGGAGTTGCGCTTCATTTAAAATAGTGAGTTCTGAAACTAAGATTTCAATATCTCCAGTAGGCATGTTTGGATTTTTGGATTCCCGTTCAATTACGGTTCCTCTCACTTGAATTACATATTCGCGGCCCAATGACTTGGCCTGTTGAAATACATGTTCTAAAGTGCGTTGCTCATCAAAAATTAGTTGTGTAACTCCGTAGCGATCGCGTAAATCAGCCCAAATCAAAAATCCTTTATCGCGGGTTTTTTGTACCCATCCTGCCAATGTAACTTCTTGTCCCACGTGCGCTGCATTCAAGGCGCCACAAGTATGTGTTCTATACATGTTTCCTGCTATTTGATTGAAATCGTTGTTTTGCATTCAAAATTTGGTGGCAAAAGTAACGAAAAGCCACGACAACTGCATCGGAAATTACAACTTTAGCGTGATGGGGTAGCCACAACGGGAACCAATGTTAAAATCGACACGCTCTCATTTTTTTCGTTACCTTTGGTTGATGTAAAAGACGATAATTATTTTTTGTATGAAAAAAATGCTAGGCTTCATTGCCGTTTTATTTAGTACGATGGTTTGGGCGCAAGACCAAGTAGCGTTGAAAATTGAAATTGCCAACCGTATCGGCGATGTGGTGTACATCAAGAACAATATGGGTAAAGATGTACAGCAAATTAATGTCAATGACAAAGGATTCTTTGAAGCGCGTTTTGGCGTAGCTGAGGGGATGTACTTTTTGTTTGATGGTGCCGAATACGCTCGCTTGTTTTTGAAAAACGGGTTTGATTTAACCGCTCAATTGGATGCAAAAGCGTTTGATGCTACTTTAAAATTTAGCGGGAAAGGTGCTCCTGAAAACAATTTTTTGGCCGACAAGACCCGTCAAGATGCTACCGTGGAAGCTGAATTCATGAAATTGGAGACCGATGAAGCCGTCAATCAATTTTGTGAGCAACAAAAAAATGCCGTTTATCAAAAATTGGAAGCGGGCACGTTTGATCCCAAATTTGTGTCCAATGTTAAGTTAATGGCGGTGCAAGAGTTGATGCAAATGAAGATGTATTTTAAAGAGTCAAAAGCCAAGACCAAAATGAATGGAACGAAAGCGCCAAACTTTGAATACGTTGATGTGACAGGTAAAAAGGTGAAGTTGGAGGATTTCAAAGGCCAATATGTTTATATCGACATTTGGGCGACATGGTGCGGACCGTGTCGTGCGGAAATACCGGCCTTGAAGCAAACCGAAGCCAAGTATCATGGTAAGAAAATTGCTTTTGTGAGTATATCCGTTGATGTGGATAAGGATTTTGAAAAATGGAAAAAGTTTGTAGCCGACAAGCAATTGGGTGGCACACAATTGTTTGCTGATAAAAACTGGGAATCCGATTTTATGAAGTATTTTGGCGTTACGTCAATTCCGCGATTTTTACTCATCGACCCCCAAGGAAATGTGGTCAATGCCGACGCTAATCGCCCTTCTGACCCAAAATTAACCGCTATTTTGGATAAATTGCCCTTATAGCTTTTTTACCCATAAACTTCTGAAACGCCCGTAAATACTAGTACGGGCGTTTTTTTTGCTCATGAGCCAATGTTAAATTTTTCCCTAATGTTACCAAATTGTTAAGCGAATGTTTGGTTTGTGTAAAATAGTTCGATACATTTGTGTATCAATAATTTGAAAAACCTACTAGAAAATGAAAAAGTATATCGTAATGGCAGCTGTGTTAATCGGTGGATTAGCTACTGCGCAGCAAAAGCAACCGGTTTTGGAGGAAGTGAATGGTATGGTAAAAGCTACCTATTACTATGAAGATGGAAAAGTACAACAAGAAGGGTTCTTCAAAGATGGTAAATTAGAAGGAAAATGGATTTCTTACGACCAAACGGGAAATAAAATTGCTATTGCAGAATATACCAATGGTGAAAAAACTGGAAAATGGTTTTTCTGGAATGAGCGCAATCTTTCGGAAGTAGATTATACACAAGGCGCAATTGCTGAAGTGAAAGTCTGGAGTCGTGAGGCCGTAGCCGACAAAAATTAATAAAGGATATTGATTCAAAAAAAAGGGACGTTCATTTGAACGTCCCTTTTTTTATGCTTCTGCCTCCATGCGTGCATTTCTTCGATCACGCAAACGGTACTTGATGCGTTTCACTAAGAAGAACATCACGGGAACAATGACTAAGGTAAGAATGGTCGCATACGTGAGTCCGAAGATGATGGTCCACGCCAATGGCCCCCAGAAAATAACGTTATCCCCTCCAATAAATATATGCGGATTCAATTCGGTAATCAATGTAAAGAAATTGAAGTTCAATCCAATTGCTAAAGGGATCAATCCCAAAACAGCGGTTAATGCCGTCAATAATACGGGACGAAGACGTGATTTACCCGATTCTACAATGACTTCTTTGATTTCGTCTAAGGTTAAATCGTCATGACTTTCCACACCTTTTTCTTCCACTTTTCGATCCATCAACAACACGAAGAAGTCCATAAGTACAATACCATTTTTCACCACAATCCCTGCCAGCGAAATGATTCCCATCATCGTCATCAAAATAACAAAATCCATATTGGCAATCACATAGCCATAAAATACACCGCTAAAACTGAGCAATACGGTGAACAAGATGACCATAGTTTTGGAGATGGAGTTGAACTGTAACACGATAATCAAGGTGATTCCCGCAATGGCCAATAAAAAAGCAATATTCAAGAACGCTTGGTTTTTCCCTTGTTCCTCTTGCACCCCCGAGAAGCCATAATTAATGTCTTTAGGAAAGGGATAGCCTTCCAATTGTTTGGCAATGTCTTTGGTAATGGCATCGGCATTGTATCCCGTCAACACGTTAGAATATATCGTCATGACGCGCTTGTGATTTTTGCGCTTAATCATGTTGAAGGTGTTAGTTTTCTTGGTGTCAGAAACTGCCGAAATAGGCACCTGCATGATTTGACCGTTATTTGGATTGCGGAAGGTCAACGATTGATTGAATAAAATATTTTCATTTTTGCGTTGGTCCTCTTGCATACGCATGACAATATTGTAGTCATCGTCGCCTTCTTTGTAGGTTGAAATTTCCTGTCCATACACCGAACGGCGTAAAGTAAATCCGAGTTGCCCGGTTGAAATGCCCAAACTTCCTGCGTTAGCACGATCGACGTTCACTTCAAGTTCGGGACTGTCTTTGTTGATGTCTACTTGAAGTTTTTCAATCCCTTCAATATTTTTAGCATTGAGGTAGGCAATAATTTTTTGCGCTTCGGCAAGCATGGCTTCATAATCTTCTCCTCGAAGTTCCAAACTGATGGGGTATCCTGCTGGAGGTCCGTTGGAATCTTTTTCTACCGTAACTGTTGCCCCGGGGATTCCTTTCACCGAACGACGAATTTCCTCCAATAAATCGGCCGTATTTATGCCCCGACGAAATTTAAATTCCCTAAAGTTGACCGTTACTTTTCCTTTGTAAGGCGTTTCATTAGCAGAGCCTGCATCAACATTCGGGTTTCCTGCACCAACACCCACTTGTGATACAATGGATTCGGCCAAGAAGTTTTTATTTTCTTGGGTATCTACGTATTTGCTGAGAATGCCGATGATTTGTTTTTCTACAAAAAGGGTGGCTTTATTGGTTTTTTCAATATCGGTTCCTTGTGGATATTCAATATACGTGATGACTTGATTTGGAATATTATCGGGGAAGAACAATACTTTTCGCGGAAAGATTCCCAACAATACAAACGAAAGTACCAACATCCCAATAATCCCAAAAAAGGCATACCAAGCGCGTCTTCCGGTGAGGATTTTTGCCAAAAACACTTTGTATTTTTCTTCCATTCTAGGAAAAAAGCTGTGCTGAAAATCTTGGGTCCATTGGTAAATTTTCAAATGGTATGCCCACATCATCCCCAAAACCAAAACGGCAATATGCCCCATTGATTTCAAGAAAACACTTCCTGTGGTATAGCCTGCAATAAGGAAAATTACAGCGCCCAATCCGATAAAGATAGAGTTGCGTTTCAGCCCTTTTCGTTTGATATTTCGGTCTTCAATATCCATCGAACCTCCCGTCATCGCTGCATTGACAACCATTGCCACAAATAACGAGGCGCCCAAAGTTACCGATAGTGTAAGCGGGAAGTAAATCATAAATTTACCCATTGTTCCGGGCCACAAGGCAAAAGGTAAAAACGCCATAAGGGTGGTCGCTGTTGAAGAGATTACCGGCCAAGCAATTTCGCCAATACCCAATTTGGACGCTTGAATGCGCGACATTCCTTTTTTCATATTGGCAAACACGTTGTCTACCACCACGATACCGTCATCTACGAGCATCCCGAGTCCCATGACCAAACCGAAAAGCACCATCGTATTTAAGGTTTTCCCCATAGAAGCCAACAAGGCAAAGGCAATAAACATGGAGAGCGGAATGGCAGCCCCTACGAAAAGTGAGTTGCGTAAGCCCATGGTAAACATCAATACGAGCATTACCAAGATGATTCCAAAAATGATGTGGTTGGACAATTCGTCTACCTGGTGTTCAACGCGTGACGATTGGTCGCTGGTCAATTCAATGGTTAAATTTTTCGGCAAATAATTGGCTTGCGCTTCACTTACTTTCTCACGTGCTTGTTCAATAGCCGAAATCATATTCTCGCCCGAACGTTTTTTCACATTGAGCATTACTACTTCTTTCCCTTTTTCGCGGGCATAGGTGGTACGCTCTTTTTCTTTAAAACGAATGGTCGCAATGTCTTTCAGATAGACCGAACCCCCAAATGACTTTACAATAATATCATTCAGTTCGGCGGGATCTTTCATTTCTCCGATGATGCGAATGTTGTTGCGCGATCCTTGTGAAATTAAGTTTCCTCCCGAGAGTGTCATGTTTTCATTGCGGACCGTACTTTGGATATCGTCAAAGCTCACTTGCGCAGCCGTCATTTTGAAAATGTCTACAGCAATTTCTACTTCTTTATCGTCAACCCCTAAAATTTCTACCTTTTTTACCTCGGGCACTTCTTCAATATCATCTTGAAGTTTTTCCCCAAACTTTTTCAATTGTTGCGCGGTATAATCTCCTTTGAGGTTGATGTTTAAGATAGGCACTTCTTCCGAAATGTTTAATTCAAAAACATTGGGTTCTACTTTACTTCCGTTGTCAAGATTGGGCCAATCGGTATCGGCTTTGGCATTGTCTACTTTGTCTTTGATTTTTTGTTTGGCCAATTCAATGCCAATCTTGTCATCAAATTCGACAATAATCATTCCGTAATCTTGAAAAGAGCTCGACGTAATTTTGTTGACTCCACTGATGTTTTTAAACTCTTTCTCCAAGGGTTTGATGACCAATTTTTCCACATCTTCGGCCGAATTCCCCGGGAAAACCGAAGAAATGTAGATCTTGTTTTCAATGATTTCTGGAAAATCTTCCCGCGGCATGGTGATGTACGAGTAGATTCCAGCCACCACGATGATGAAGGTGAGAATGTAAACCGTAACGCGATTGTCTACCGCCCAACTGGATATGCTAAATTCTTTGTTATGTTTGCTCATGTTTGTTGTTATGAGATGGTTTTATTTTTATTAAAAATTCAACTTCATTCCTTCTGAAATCGTGTTTACGCCATCGGTGACAATCACATCATCAGCGCTAACGCCTTCCAAAATTTCGGTCAAATTATCGGAAGATTGTCCTGTTTTCACTAGGGTCTTCTTGGCTTTACCTGTTTTTCCATCCCGATCGATCACCGTATAGACATAGCTGTTTCCTTCGGCATCTTTTTGAATCACATTGGAAGGAACAACCACCGCATTTTTGTTGGTATAATCAATGATGCGCAATTTGGCTACCTGATTCGGACGTAATAATCCTTGGGGGTTGGGAACACTCACCTCAATGCCAAAGCTACGGTTGCTTGGATTGATAAATTTACCCACTTGACGTACTTTTCCTTTGTACATTTTTCCGATGGAGGTGAGCAATACATCTACTTCAGTGCCCACTTTTAATTTGCCCACATACGTTTCAGGAACGGTAGTCGACACATACATATTACTTACATTGACAATACGCATCAATCCTTGTGGGGAGCCTGGACCAACTACTTGTCCTTTTTCAACATATACTTCATCAATAGTTCCCGTGAAAGGAGCGCGAATGATGGTTTTGGCCAATTGTGCTTTCAACTGCGCAACTCCTTTTTGTGCCGTTACCATGTTGGTTTGCGCTTGTAAGTATTGCATTTCAGAACCAATTTTCTTGTCCCATAAGTTTTTCTGACGGTCGAAATTGGTTTTGGCCAAGGCGTATTGGTTTTCCAAACTCGCCAATTGCTGACTCAATCCAGCATCGTCCACGCGGCCCAAGATTTGTCCTTTACTCACGGGCTGCCCCGCTTTGACATTCAGGGCGATTAAGGTTCCGCTGAATTCAGGTTGAATAAGAATGTTTTCTTTCGTATCGACATTTCCTTGTACTTCAAGATAATGGTTAAAAAGCGTGTCTTTTACCGTAGTAATGCCTACTAACGCTTCATCCACTTTAACATTCAAGGCACTTAGGGCAGCGTCAATTTTATTGATATCCGCTTGTAGTTGCGATTTTTTTGCTTGTAATTCGGTTACTTTTTTGCCTTCAATCAAGGCGTCAATCGAAGCGGATGAGGCTTCTTTTTGTCCACAAGAAATCAAAAGGGCTGTGGTCAGAACGAGGGTGATATATTTTTTCATGTAAGGAAAGTTTATTTAGTTTTTACTGAGTAATTTTTCTAAGGCCGCGCGTTTGGTGATTACATCAACCATGGCTTGTAAATACGATTGTTGTGCGCTGTACAATTGACGCTGGGCATCGGTCAAATCAAAGCTTGAGGTTAATCCCTCTTTGAATTTGATTTGATTTTTGGATTCAATCCGCTCTGCCAAATTCATGCTGTTTTTGGAAGTGCCCAATTGCTCCAAAGAGAATTCATAATCGCTTTTGGCTTTTTCAAATTGAAGTTTTAAGGTTTGCTCCAACTCGGTCAAACGGGTTTTCGATTGTTCTAAAGCAATCTTAGCTTGTTGCGTGCGAGCACTTCGTCCCAAGCTACTAAAAATAGGCACGGTTAATCCCAACCCTACATTGGAATAATTAAACCATAATTGGTCGCTGTTGAACATGGTAAAGCGGTTGCCAAATGTATTGGCTCCAAAGTTGACTTGCGCTCCCAAAGAGGGTAAGGCTTTGCTTTTTTCAAGTTTTAACAACAATTCTGAACTGGTCAAGGTGTTTAGTCCAATTTGATAATCGATATTGTTTTTGACTTCAAATTGTTCTTTCAAAATGGCCAAATCCATATTGGTTTGGGTCAAAAATTCAAGTTTGTCTTTCAGCGTCAATTGGTCTTCGAGGTTGATACCCAAAACAAGTTTCAACATGTCCAATGCAATTCGTTTCTGCCGCTTTACATTTTCTAAAGCACTGTTTACAGAGGCCAAAGTAATCTGTAGTTGTTCGACACTTTCCTCTTCGGCAAAACCGTTTTTGTAGATTTCACGGGTATCTGAAAGCGTTTTTTCTAAAGCCGCTTTGTTGCGATCGAAAATAAGAATACTTTCATCAGCCAAAAGTACATTTCCGTAGGTGGTTGTAACGATTTCCCGCAATTCGCGATTGGTTTTGACTTTGGCATTTTCGGAGATTTTCAAATAGGTTTTCGCCGATTGTAATCCCACGAGGTAAGATCCGTCAAACAGCAATTGTGATAGGGTCACCACGGCATTCATATTGTGTTTTGTGCCAAAAGCCACCGGAATAAATTCGCCGGGTTGTCCCCCAAAAAATTCAGCGGGAATCAAGGATTGTTGGAGGCGAAAGTTATCTTGGTAACTTACATTACCATTGATTTGAGGTAACCCTATGGTAGTGGTTTCCCATTTTTTCTTTTTTGCCGCTTCTACATCGCGATTGGCATTGATGGCCGAATAGTTGTATTGAATGGCATGATCTATCGCCTCCTTGAGCGTAAAGGCATACGCTTGAGGCTGTTCTTGTGCCTTCAGCAGCACAGGGAGCAGCAGTAAGACTGCAAAGATTCTGATTTTCATTGGATTGATGATTAAGTATGTAGGGTTAATTGTCGTTCTAATTCTTCTAAACCAGCGGGTGTTGCAATGGCTCGGGTGTGGTATTCAAGAGCTTTGGCTTCCAATTCTGAAGCTTCTTTTTCGTACAAGGTATTTTCGTTAATGGAAAAGATTAAGGTGTAATAAAATTGTACTGCGACCGCAATGTCAACTTCGGGGCGATACAATCCTTCGGCGATTCCTTTTTCAATGTTTTGGGTAAAAAGTTGACTGCAATCTTGAATTTCATTGGCCATCATTTTTTCATAGATTTCAGGGTAATGTTTTTTCAATTGATAAGCGGGTGAATGATCAAACGATTGAAACATTTCTTTAAACATCTTTCGAATTTCAAAGTTTTCAGCGATGGCATTGTGGTTTTGAGCGACCACTTCATCCATTAGCGAATGAATTTTTTGATGCACTACTTCGGTACCTTCCTCGATCAATTTTTCTTTGTTGCTGAAATACTTGTAAATCGTTTTTTTAGAAATACACATTTCACAGGCAATGTCATCCATCGTTACGCTTTTGAAGCCCAACTTCAAAAACATTTCGGTTGCTTTTTTGATGATTTTCTCTTTCATACTATTCGATTAAGCGACAGCATAGTGTTTGAATTCAATATGGGCCGTTAAAGTTAAATTTTGTCCCAACGGATAACCATCGATAAGGATAGGCCCGTTGTTGTTCCACCCAAATTCGCGTTTATTCAAGATGCCATAAATTTCAAAGGACGCTTTCTCCCCATCGTTTTCCTGCGTTAAATCGGTAAGCACTAATTCCAATTCCACGATACGACTCACGTTATTTAGGGTGAGAACGCCTTTAATAAAATTGATGTTGGGGTTAATTCTTTGAAACGATAAGGATTTAAAACTGATACGTGGTGGTGTATGTGTGGCTATGGTTCCCAAGGAGGACGTAGCGGTAAGGTCTAAATCAAATTCGAGTTGCGCATCAGTTATTTCATTAGCGTTCAAAACAATAGAACCTGTTCCCGATTGCAAAGTGCTGTTGATGTAACGACGCACACGGCGCGAAGGTTTCAACACAATGGCAGAAGCTTCAGGGTCAAGGGTCCAATTCGTATTCGGATGCATAGTAGGTAATTTTTTCACGGGCAAAAGTATAAGGAAACTTTAACACTAAAATAGTTTCCGTGTTCTTAACTGAAAATTAACATTCTCTTAGGGTGTTTTTGTTCGATCTGGGCGAATGATCATACGCAAAGAGGAATTGCGACTGAAATACGCCAATGCCCAATGGTACAGCGTGTTTACTTTGTTACGCGGCATGGATAGCGACATCAAATGCACCAACAACCAGGTGAGCCAAGCCAAGAATCCGCTGAAATGCCAGTTGGGACGAACCAAGTCGACCACCGCCTTATTGCGTCCAATGATGGCCATCGAGCCTTTGTCGTGGTAATGAAATGGCACTGGAGGTTGGTTTTTGAGTTCGCGCACGATATTTTTTGCAAAATTGCTCCCTTGTTGCATAGCGACTTGAGCCACTTGAGGATGCCCGTTGGGAAAATCAGGATCGGTTTCCATAAAAGCGGTATCGCCCAATGCATAGACATTGGTTGTGCTCTCCACAATATGATAGGCATTCACGCGCAAGCGATTGCCTCGACCGTAACTCTTTTCATCCAAACCTTCAAATCGACGTGCAGTGACACCCGCAGCCCAAATCAGGTTTCGCGCCCGAATTTTACTGCCATCGCGCAAGGTTACCGTTTCCCCATCATAATCCACTACATGGCTGTTTAAGCGCACTTCAACCCCCAATTCTTGGATGGCTTGTAAGGTGGCTTTTTGGGCGTGGGCACTCATTGGTGAAAGTAATTCCGAACCGCCGTCGATAAGGTAAATTTTGGAAGGGGTTAAATGCCCCAATTCGGGATACTCTTGTGCGATGATGGTTTTGCTCATTTCAGCAAACATTCCTGACAATTCCACACCTGTCGGACCCCCACCGGTGACCACAATCGTCATCAATTCGTGTTGTTCTTGCGGGTCGCGACTGTTGGCCGCTTTTTCTACCCGTTGCAACATCAAATTGCGCATATTTAAGGCTTCTTCCAGGGTTTTCATCGGAATGGCATGGAGTTGCACATTTTTCATTCCAAAAAAATTGGTTGTAGTTCCTGTGGCCAAAACTAGGTAATCATACGATAGGCTTCCGTTGTTCAAGTTGATGGTATTTTTTTCCCAAGCAATGGATTGCAATTCGCCCATCCAAAATTTCAAATTCCGTGTACTAGCAAACATTTTTCGGAAGGGATAACTGATAGAGGATATCTCTAGAAATCCTGTGGCCACTTGGTATAATAGGGGTGGAAAAAAATTGTAATTGTTTTTATCAACGAGGGTAATGTCAAGGTGCGGATGGTTGGCTAACTGGCGGGCAACGTTCATTCCCGCAAATCCACCGCCCACAATAACCACATGCTTTTTCATGGGTAGGC
This sequence comes from Flavobacterium sp., assembly GCF_027533505.1. GTDB lineage: Bacteria > Bacteroidota > Bacteroidia > Flavobacteriales > Flavobacteriaceae > Flavobacterium. The sequence continues at coordinate 93,953 of NZ_JAPZUB010000029.1, forward strand.
GATTTAAAATTCGGTACAAATGTAAAGAGGAAACTTTTGTACTGGAATAGTTTCCTTGTTCTTAACGCTAATTTAACACGCTTGAAATTGTTGCTTTGTATGAGGAATCGCATTGAAATTCATTAGCTTTGTCGGGAGTAATTTAACATTCTATGCAGCCGCTCGCTTCTTACCAACAATTGATAGCCGACTATTTTGAATCGCTTGCCGTGATCAAAGAACCTCGCAATTTATACGAACCCATTCAATACATTTTATCGTTAGGCGGAAAACGCATGCGCCCCGTACTTACCTTGATGGCTACGGATGTGTTTGATGGCGATTGTAAAAAAGCGTTGGCGGCAGCTACTGCAGTTGAGGTTTTTCATAATTTTTCGCTTGTTCACGATGACATTATGGATGACGCTCCGTTGCGACGCGGTAATGAAACCGTGCATGAAAAATGGAATGTCAACACCGGAATTTTGTCCGGTGATGCGATGTTGATTCTTGCCTACCAGCATTTTGAGGCCTACGAACCCGAGATTTTCCTTGAGTTGGCCAAATTATTCAGCAAAACAGCCATTGAAGTGTGTGAAGGACAGCAATACGACGTTGATTTTGAAACCCGCGATGATGTGACTTTGGATGAATATTTAAAAATGATCGAATACAAAACCGCGGTATTGGTTGGCGCTGCCCTTAAAATGGGCGCTATCGTGGCGGGAACTTCTGCCGAAAACGCGAATTTGATTTATGATTTTGGACGAAATTTAGGCATCGCGTTTCAATTGCAAGACGATTATTTGGATGCTTTTGGGGATCCCGCCACCTTCGGAAAACAAGTAGGAGGGGATATTATTGAAAATAAAAAAACCTATCTTTATTTGAAAGCGCTGGAGTTTGCTTCACCCAACGAACGGGAACAATTGGCGCATCTTTTTTCGATACAACCCGCAGATAACACCGATAAAATTCATTCTGTGAAAGAATTGTTTGTGAGTACTGGGGCTGCTGCGGCGACACAAGAGGCCATTAAAAATTTTACTTTCAAATCTTTCGAAACGCTGGCTCAAATGGATATTCACGAGGACAAGAAGGCCATGTTGCAAGCTTTTGGTGAAAAATTGATGAATCGAAAAGTGTAACTCATGACCTTTCAAGCTCCTGCCACTACCGATCAATTGCTTCATGAAGCGGAATCCATTCAACTGTATGGAAAGTTGCTAGAGCAAATCAACAAGGATTTTAATTTGGCCAACGAACCCGTCGATTTTCATCCTTCAACATCGCCAAGTGACTTAAAAATCCAATTGCACGAAAAGATGTATCGACTCCTTCAACAGCACTATGCCGAACTTCTTAACTTGTTATATATCATTGACGTTCCCGAAGATAACCTCAAGCAACTCGATGGAGCTGACACCGTCGTATTGGCCGAGCAAATTGCGTATTTGGTGTTACGTCGCGAATGGATGAAAGTGTGGTTTCGTGCACACTACTAAAAAAACGCCCGTACAAAAGGCATAAAGGCATCACCATATACGCCTTGATCGGCGCGAAATAACACATTGTAACGAAATCCGATGGTCACACCATCCACACGGTACCCCGCCCCCAAGAACAACCCTGTGTTCCAAAAGTTGTCGGTAAGGTTGTTGAAATCAGACTTTAAATTGACCCGTAATTGTTCCAGTTCCAAAGAAATTTGCACTTCTTCTATAGGGTTGACTAAGCCGATCCAAGTGACGCCATACATTTGTGAAGAAAAGTTATTTCTCTCCCGCAAACTACTATACTGAAGACCGACGCCCGTTGCTAAATAATTGTTAAAGTTATATAGCGCAGTGGGAGCCACCGAAAAACTCGAAAATCCACTTCCAATCGCCAATCCAAATCCACCGCCAAACTGCACCTTATCCCAGAATTTAGAGGGCGTTTTATCTTGTGCAAAACCTGAAACAGTTAGCGTTAAAAACAACAGTATTTGTAAAGGTTTTGTTAAAAATTTAGCAACTTTATTTCGCATGTTTTGGTATATATTTATTTAGCGACATAAATGTAGTAAAAACATTGAAAGATTGTTATAAATGTCATACTTTTGCCCTAATTTTTCACACAACAAGTCTACATACCCAACTATAGCATGGATCGGTTTTCCTTTTTAAATGCAGCACACACGCAATTTTTTGCAGATTTATACGAACAATACCTCGTTAGTCCCGACAGCGTAGAGCCCAGTTGGCGCGCTTTTTTTCAAGGATTTGACTTTGCCTTGGAGCATTACAGCGATACGGATAATGCAGGAGAACAATTGGTTGTTTATGCCAATAGTGATGCTGGAACTGCGGCTACCTCTGAGAAGTTGCAAAAAGAGTTTAATGTTTTAAAACTTATCGATGCCTATCGCACTCGCGGCCACTTGTTTACCGAGACCAATCCGGTACGTGAACGCCGCGTGTACAGTCCCAATCTTGACATCGAGAATTTTGGTTTATCCACTTCAGATTTAGATACCGTTTTTGACGCAGCCCGCGCCTTGGGACACCAGCCCACTACTTTAAAAGCGATTTTGGCACATTTAAAAAATGTGTACTGCCAACATATCGGCATTGAGTACATGTACATGCGTACCCCTGAAGTAATTCAGTGGATTCAAGATCGTCTCAATATCAACGATAATTTACCAAACTTTAATGCAGAGGAGAAAAAGCATATTTTGGGTAAATTGAATGAAGCAGTAGCTTTTGAAAACTTTTTACACACCAAATATGTAGGTCAAAAACGCTTCTCGCTGGAAGGAGGAGAGAGTTTAATTCCCGGTTTGGATGCTGTCATTGATGCGGCCGCCGAAAAAGGCGTGGAGCAGTTTGTTATGGGGATGGCGCACCGCGGTCGGTTGAACGTGTTGGCCAATATCTTTGGCAAACCCACTCAGGATATTTTCTCTGAATTTGACGGAAAAGATTACGACAAAGAGTATTTTGATGGTGACGTTAAATACCATTTGGGATTGACCGCGGAACGCAAAACCAAATCGGGTAAAAAAATCAACATCAATTTGGCACCGAACCCATCGCACCTTGAAACTGTAGGAGCTGTGATTGAAGGGATTACCCGCGCCAAACAAGATAAATACTACGCCGACGATTTCTCCAAAGTATTGCCTATCGCCGTACATGGAGATGCCGCGGTAGCCGGTCAAGGTATTGTGTACGAAATCATTCAAATGTCGCAACTTGACGGATACAAAACAGGTGGTACCATTCACATTGTAATCAATAACCAAGTGGGTTTCACCACCAATTACCTCGATGCCCGTTCGTCAACCTACTGTACCGATGTGGCCAAAGTGACTTTGTCGCCCGTGTTGCACGTAAACGCCGATGATACCGAAGCCGTGGTACACGCGATGTTGTTTGCACTCGATTTCCGTATGCAGTTCAAACGCGACGTGTTCATCGACTTGTTGGGCTACCGCAAGTACGGTCACAACGAAGGAGATGAACCACGATTTACGCAACCCGTGTTGTACAAAATCATCGCCCGTCATAAAAATCCACGCGATATTTATGCCGAGAAATTAATCACACAAGGGATTGTTGATGCGGCGTATTTGACCAAAATTGAAAATGACTACAAAGCGAAATTGGATGAAAATCTCCAAGCTTCGCGCAAAAAAGATAAAACCATCATCACTCCATTCATGCAAGACGAATGGAAAGGCTTTGTGCAAGTATCTGATGATGAAATGTTGAAGCGCGTAGATACCAAGTTTGACCGCAAGAAATTGGATCAAATCATCGAAACCGTTTCTACTTTACCATCCGACAAGAAATTCATCAGCAAAATCCAAAAAATTGTTTCCGACCGTAAAACGATGTACGATAACAATACCTTGGATTGGGGAACCGCCGAAACCTTGGCGTACGGAACCTTATTATTGGAAGGGTATGATGTACGTATTTCAGGGCAGGATGTAGAGCGCGGAACGTTTTCGCACCGTCATGCGGTTGTGAAGGTGGAAGACAGCGAAGAAGAAGTTGTTTTATTAGATTCGTTGAAAGGGAAAAAAGGGAAATTCCATATTTTCAATTCTTTCCTTTCGGAATATGGTGTTTTAGGTTTTGACTATGGGTATGCCTTAGCCAATCCCAATGCCTTGACGATTTGGGAAGCACAGTTCGGGGATTTCTCCAACGGGGCTCAAATCATGATCGACCAATATATTTCGTGTGGGGAAGACAAATGGAACAATCAAAACGGTATTGTGCTGTTGTTGCCTCACGGCTATGAAGGACAAGGGGCCGAACACTCCTCTGCACGTTTGGAGCGCTACTTGCAATTGTGCGCGCGCCACAACATGTATGTTGCGGATTGTACGACACCCGCCAACTTCTTCCACTTGTTGCGTCGTCAAATGAAAACGAAATTCCGCAAACCGTTGGTGGTATTCTCACCGAAAAGTTTGTTGCGTCACCCGTTATGTGTTTCTTCAGTAGATGAATTAGCTAATGGCCATTTCCAAGAAACCATCGACGATACCAGCGTAGATAAGAAAAAAGTAAAAACCGTAGTATTCTGTACCGGTAAGTTCTATTATGACATCTTGGCTGAGCGCGAAAACTTAGGCCGTACCGATGTGGCATTAGTGCGTATCGAACAGTTGTTCCCACTTCCGGTAGACCAATTAAAAGCAATTATCGCTTCCTATCCGAATGCCGATGATTATGTTTGGGCACAAGAAGAACCAAAGAACATGGGTGCCTACGGTTATATGTTAATGAATTTTGATTTAGTACCTTGGCGCTTGGCTTCCTTAAAAGCCTATGCCGCACCAGCAGCCGGTAGTCACACCCGTGACCGTCGTCGCCATGCTGATGCCATCCGAATGGTATTTGATAAAAATTTATTCCGTTCCTAATTTTTTAGGAGCCCTGCCTGCCGGAAGGAAGGTATTTCCCGCTTTCCGCAGTATCTTCCCACCTTTCAGGATGGCAAGGATACTTGCACAACCTGCCTGCCGGCAGGCAGGTCGAGGCTAGGGCAACCTGCAAATCAATAACGTTCCCACAAAGAACAACACATACAATACAAAAACTTTTAAACTAAAGGATTATGATTTTAGAAATGAAAGTGCCTTCTCCGGGCGAATCGATTAAAGAAGTGGAAATCGCTACCTGGTTAGTCCAAGATGGTGATTATGTAGAGAAAGACCAAGCGATCGCTGAGGTAGACTCGGACAAAGCTACTTTAGAATTACCAGCTGAGGCCAGTGGTATCATCACTTTAAAAGCATCAGAAGGCGATGCAGTAGCCGTAGGCGCTGTCGTTTGTCTTATTGATACCGCAGCAGCAAAACCGGAAGGTGGCGCTCCTGCACCTGCTAAAGAAGAAGCAAAACCTGTTGCGGAAGCTCCAAAAGCTGCACCCGCACCCGCGCCAGCGCCAGTACCTGCTGCCACGTATGCTGCACAATCGCCTTCGCCGGCTGCACGTAAAATATTAGATGAAAAAAACATACAACCTTCCGATATTGTAGGAACCGGTAAAGGCGGACGTATCACTAAAGAAGATGCCATCAACGCGGTACCTTCTATGGGTACACCCACGGGGGGTAATCGGGGTTCGGATCGTACCAAATTGTCTATGTTGCGTCGTAAAGTGGCCGAACGTTTAGTGGCTGCAAAAAACGAAACGGCCATGTTGACAACCTTCAACGAAGTGGATATGACCAATATCTATGCGTTGCGTGACCAATTTAAAGACGAATTCAAAAATAAACACGGTTTAGGCTTAGGCTTTATGTCGTTCTTTACGAAAGCGGTTACCCGTGCCTTGCAATTATATCCCGATGTCAACTCCATGATCGATGGACAAGAAAAAGTATCCTATGATTTCTGTGATATTTCAGTGGCGGTTTCGGGTCCGAAGGGCTTGATGGTTCCTGTAGTGCGCAATGCCGAAACCTTATCGTTCCGTGGGGTAGAAGCCGAAATCAAGCGTTTGGCTATTCGCGCACGCGACGGACAAATCACGGTAGATGAAATGACGGGTGGTACGTTTACCATCTCCAACGGAGGGGTTTTCGGAAGTATGTTGAGTACACCGATTATTAATCCGCCACAATCCGGTATTTTAGGAATGCACAACGTAGTTGATCGTCCTATCGTTCGTAACGGTCAAATCGTGATTGCTCCCGTAATGTATGTCGCTTTATCGTATGACCACCGTATTATCGACGGACGCGAGTCGGTTGGATTCTTGGTAGCGGTCAAAGAAGCGTTAGAAAATCCAGTAGAGCTATTAATGCATAACAACCCTAAGAAAGCTTTAGAGCTTTAGGGTTTCTTCCGCCTCCGATGAGGCGCCTCTATATGTAAAAATCCCAAACTCAAAAGGTTTGGGATTTTTTTATGGTATTGCTTCTATGGGGAAAGCAACTTTGAGGGCACAGCAATTTATCGCAGAGAATTTCTTTTCTTTGCAGCTGCGTGAGCGATAGGAGCAAGTATCCTGCCGGACGAAAGGGAGGCAGATACTGCGGATAGCGCGACCCCGCCCCGTGAATTGAAATGGGAAAATAAAAGTAAATGGCGGGGACACGCCCAAACCAACAGAACGATGCAAAAAAACAAGTCAGCCGCCATTGGGTTTATTTTTATCACGATGCTTATCGATATTACGGGGTGGGGCATTATTATTCCGGTGATCCCGAAATTAATTCAAGAATTGATTCAAGGTGATGTGAGTGAAGCTTCTAAAATTGGGGGTTGGCTGACGTTTGCCTATGCGATTACGCAGTTTGTTTGCGCCCCTTTGGTAGGGAATTTGAGTGACAAATTTGGACGACGTCCAATCATTTTGCTCTCGCTTTTGGCGTTTTCGATGGATTATTTGTTGTTGGCTTTTGCGCCTACGATTACGTGGTTGTTTATTGGGCGCATCATTGCAGGGCTCACGGGCGCGAGCATTACCACGGCGTCGGCGTACATTGCCGATGTGAGCACTCCAGAAAATCGGGCGAAGAATTTTGGAATGATTGGAGCTGCTTTTGGGTTGGGCTTTATCATCGGTCCCGTATTGGGCGGCTTGTTGGGCCAATATGGAGCGCGGGTTCCGTTTTATGCCGCAGCGGTGTTGTGTTTGTTGAACTTTTTATATGGCTACTTTATTTTACCCGAGTCGTTGGCGCCCGAAAACCGACGTAATTTTAGTTTAAAACGCGCGAATCCGATTGGTGCTTTTCTGAATTTACGCAAGTATCCCGTGTTGATTCCGTTGGTGATTTCTATCTTTTTGTTGTATGTAGCTTCCCATGCGGTGCATAGTAATTGGAGCTTTTTTACCATGTATAAGTTTGGGTGGCAAGAGCGGATGATTGGGATTTCGTTGGGGGTTATCGGTCTCTTAGTGGGCTTGGTGCAAGGCGGCTTGATTCGCTGGATTAACCCAAAACTCGGCAACGAGAAAAGTATTTATGTGGGCAATGCGCTGTATACGATTGGGATGTTTTTGTTTGCTTTTGCCACGGAGGGTTGGATGCTATTTGTTTTTTTAATTCCCTACTGTTTGGGAGGAATCGCGGGTCCGGCGATGCAGTCGGTCATTTCGGGAAAAGTACCTGCCAATGAACAAGGGGAAATTCAGGGCACGCTTTCGAGTTTGATGAGCGCTTCGGCTATCGTAGGGCCACCGTTAATGACGTCGTTATTTTACTTTTTCACCCACGACCAAGCCCCGTTTCAATTTGCGGGGGCTCCTTTTGTGCTCGGAGGCGTTTTGATGTTGGTGAGTACCATTATTTCGTTTATGACTTTACGGAAAAAGGCTTAAAGTAAGTACAGTTTTCGCGCTTTATAATCGATTAGGGCATGGCCTTCGAGCAAAACATCACCCCCTATGATTCCATCAACGGGTTTGACGTTATAGTGTTGCAATGCGGTGTTTACGTGTGTTAAGTCCAAAACAATTAACGGAAAATGAGGATTTTTCCAACGGCCAAGTTGCAGCCTATTGCTTAGGGATTGTTCGGTATGAAGTCCTGTAGCACCAGCTCCGGCAGCTTTGGTAGCGGAGTGTTGCGTTTGCAAATGAAATTTTTCCACGGCTTCAAAGCCCAAACAACTGTTGCTGGCTCCGGTATCTAAAATGAACCGTCCACGAACGCCATTGATTTTTGCATAAAGAACCAAATGTTGCGTTTTGGTCACGCGAAAGGGAATGGATTTGTAGCCTTGCTGGTGTAAAATGTCGGGGATTTGATTCATGGGTCAAAGGTAGGAATATCTCAGAATACTAGCTTACGATTCGCTTTCCTTTGTACCTTTGCCGCAAAAATTTGGCTATGCTTTTCACTGATACCCACACCCATTTGTATTCGGAAGAATTTGGAGACGACCGAGGGGCGATGATGCATCGTGCCTTGGAGGCGGGAGTGCGCCGTTTGTTTGTGCCTTCTATCGATGCTTCGTATACCCAAAAAATGTGGGATTTGCAGGAACACTATCCCGATAATGTTTTTTTAATGATGGGCTTGCATCCATGTTATGTCAAGCCGGAAACGTATGAGCGGGAATTGGCGTGGGTGTTGCAACAGCTAGAAACCCAAAAGTATTGTGCGGTGGGGGAAATCGGTATTGACTTGTATTGGGATAAAACGACGTTGGCCCTACAGCAGGAAGCTTTTCAACAGCAAATTCGATGGGCGAAAGCGATGAAATTACCCATAAACATTCATTGCCGTGACGCTTTTGAGGAAGTTTTTGAGGTATTAGAAAGCGAACGGTCTTCTGAATTATTTGGCATTTTCCATTGTTTCACCGGCGATTTTGATCAGGCCCAACGCGCAATTGGGTTGGGCATGAAGTTGGGTATTGGCGGTGTGGTGACGTTTAAAAATGGTAAGATAGATCAGTTTTTGAATCAAATTGATATTGAACATATTGTTTTGGAAACCGATGCGCCGTATTTGGCCCCTGTGCCGTATCGTGGCAAACGGAATGAAAGTAGTTATGCCGTGTTGGTTGCTCAAAAATTAGCCGAGATTTATGGTGTTACGCTAACAGAAATCGCTGAAATAACGACCAAAAACGCGCAAAACGTGTTCGGAATATAACACCAATTTGACCAAAAAGTCATTATTTTTTTGTTCTTTTGTTATCCTAATCAAACAAAAACCCATGCAAAAGTTCGATGCCATTCGTCCGTTTTACGATGCAGAAGTCAATGCGGCGCTTCAGGCGGTGGCCAACCATCCGATGATGAAAGCGTTGATGAATTTTGCCTATCCACAAGTGGAAGAAGAGGTATGGAAAGCTCAACTGTTGCGTACCCATTCCATTCGTGATTTTCAAATCAATTTTGCCTACCAAGCGGTTCAAAAAGTGTTGGAAAAAAGCTCTGATGGGTTGTCAACTTCTGGGTTTGAAACGTTGGAACCCAATACGTCCTATTTGTTTATTTCCAATCACCGTGATATTATTTTGGACACGTCCATTTTGAACGTGTGTCTTTTTGATCACGGGTTGGTGATGACGGCCTCAGCGATTGGCGATAATTTGGTGAAGAAAGATTTTTTAAAAACCTTGTCCAAGTTGAACCGTAATTTTGTGGTGCAACGCGGGTTACCGCCTCGAGAATTGTTGGAAAGCTCCAAACTCATGTCCGAATACATTGCGCAATTGTTGCTCCGCGAAAATCGTTCAGTGTGGATTGCCCAACGCGAAGGGCGCACGAAAGATGGTAATGATGCCACCCATAGTGGCGTGTTGAAAATGTTGGCCATGGGATCGGATGAGAAAAACATCTTGGATTACTTTAAAAAGATAAAAATTGTTCCTGTTTCCATTTCTTATGAATACGACCCGACCGATGCTTTAAAAATGCCTCAATTAATGGCGGAAGCACGAGAAGAGATTTATATCAAAGAAAAAAATGAAGATTTTATTACGTTATTAAGTGGCATCATTGGTCAGAAGAAGCGTATCCATTTGCATGTGGGAAAAGTTTTGGACACCGAATTGGATCAGATTCAAGCCGAAAACGACAATACCAATAAACAAATTCAAGCGTTGGCACAAGTGATTGACGATTCCATTTTACAATCGTACAAACTCTGGCCAACGAATTATATTGCTTACGATTTATTGCACCATACGGATACCTATGCCGCTGAGTATACCGAAGCTGAGAAATCGCTTTTTGAACGGCGTTTGGAAATGCGTATTGATGGCAACAATGAAGTAATGCGTGAAGGATTTTTGGCCATGTATGCCAATCCGGTGATCAATCAATTGAAGTACCGTCATGCAAGTCAAGCCTAATATTTTATTGGTCTACACGGGAGGCACCATCGGGATGATGAAAGATTTCAAAACCGGTGCACTTAAAGCCTTCAATTTTGCCAAGTTACTTCAAAAAATTCCAGAGATTAAACAATTGGATTGCCAGATCGATACGGTTTCATTTTCCCATCCGATAGATTCTTCCAATATGAATCCCTGTCGTTGGAAGGAAATCGCAACGCTGATTGAATCGCATTACGAGGCGTACGATGGATTTGTTATTTTACACGGTTCCGACACCATGTCCTATTCGGCTTCGGCTTTGAGTTTTATGCTCGAAAATTTAGCCAAGCCCGTAGTATTTACAGGGTCGCAGTTACCGATTGGTGACTTGCGTACCGATGCCAAAGAGAACTTAATTACTGCCATACAAATTGCCTCGTTACAACATAAGGGGAAACCCGTAATTCAGGAGGTTTGTTTATATTTTGAGTACAAACTTTACCGCGGGAATCGCACGACCAAAATCAATGCCGAACATTTTAATGCCTTTACATCGCCCAATTATCCAGCTTTGGCGGAGTCGGGTGTGCATTTGAATGTAACTACGGCAGCGTTGTTACCGCCTGCCAAAAAGGGATTGGTTGTCCACAAAATGATGGATGCTCATGTGGTGGTTTTAAAAATGTTTCCAGGTATTACGGCTGCGGTTTTAGAGGCAGTGGTAGCCATACCCAACTTGCATGGGTTGATTCTAGAAACCTATGGATCGGGCAATGCGCCCACAGAAGAGTGGTTTATTTCTATCTTGGAGAAAGCAATTCAACAGGGCCTTCCGATTGTTAATGTGACGCAATGTTCGGGGGGAAGTGTGAATATGGGGCAGTATGAAACAAGTACGCAGTTGAAGCAAATAGGAGTCATTTCCGGAAAAGATATAACAACCGAGGCAGCGGTCACTAAACTCATGTATTTACTAGGACAGCAGGTTGCGCCCAAGGTCTTTAAGACCGTATTTGAAACCCCTTTACGGGGCGAAATGAATTCGTAAAACATTTTGATTATTGCGAAAAATACATCAAATTTGCAATCCAAATTAGAGAGGTGTCCGAGTGGTTGAAGGAGCAAGCCTGGAAAGTTTGTATGTGGGTAACTGCATCGAGGGTTCGAATCCCTTCCTCTCTGCAAGACAAGGGCAGGCCGGTGGCCTGCCCTTTTTGCATCCGAAAACCCCAAGAGCTCTGCTTTTGAAGGGTTGTAGGATGCAAAAAGGGCACAGTGCGTAGCGCTGCCCTTGGGTTGTACCGGAGTCCACATTGGGGATCACGGTAGTAATCCCTTTTTTTTGAAGGGTTGTAGGATGCAAAAAGGGCACAGTGCGTAGCGCTGCCCTTGGGTTGTACCGGAGTCCACATTGGGGATCACGTGAGTAATCCCTTTTTTTTGAAGGGTTGTAGGATGCAAAAAGGGCACAGTGCGTAGCGCTGCCCTTGGGTTGTTGAGAAGAAGGGATTAAATCTGTAAATTTAGTCTAAGTAGTATGGGTTTTTTTAATTGTATGCATTTCAATTTACATTTAAACAAAGTTATTTCACATCGTTTAATTACACACAATCCATCGTGGGCTTGCTGATTTTTTATGTAGTTTTGTACATACAAATGGCAACGCCTTGAAAAAGTTTTGGACGTATTTATTTTGGGGGATTTATGGATTCCTATTGCCCTTTTCGCTGCAAGCGCAAGAGGAGCAACCGCTTGAACCTGAAATTAGAGTGGTGGATTCATTGTATCGCGAGGATCAGTTCTATTTTACCTTTACCTACAATAGTGCTGGAAATTTGGACGGCCTGTCTCAAAAAAAATTCTCTCCTGGGATTGGAATTGGATTTTTACGGGATATGCCCATCAATAAAGCGCGTACCTACGCCATTGCTTTGGGCTTAGGATATAGCTTGGCGGTGTATAATCACAATTTGTATCAGTATCCAAATCTTACACCCAACGGTTCTGCCTATACCTATGAACTTATTTCTGGCGATACTTTTTTTCAACGTAATCGCCTTACACAGCATTTTGTTGAAGTCCCTTTGGAATTTCGTTGGCGCGCTTCTACCTTGAGTAGTCACAAATTTTGGCGCATCTACACGGGCTTTAAAGTGAGTTACCTCTTAGCCGATACGTACCGTTTTCAAAACGATGTGCAATCGGTAACGTTTCGTAATAATCCCGATTTAAACAAACTTTTGTACGGGTGTTACGTAACTGCGGGCTGGAATACCTGGAATCTATACCTTTATTATGGCTTAAATGCCTTGTATAAAAATGCAGAAGTCAATGGTGCGCCTATGAATTTGCGGAATTTGAATATTGGACTTCAATTTTATATTTTATAGCCACGCATACCAAAACACTATTTGAGGGAGAATTCCACAGGCATACCCGATCATCAGCTCCAAAGGGGTATGCGCTTTCATATACAAACGTGAGGAAGCAATTAGTCCCGTGAGTACAAATAGACTCGCTATCGTATACATGAGATTGATTTGAAAATGGACACTGAGTCCGATCACAAAAAAAGTCAGCGCACTAATGGCGACCATATGGATGCTTGCTTTGAATCGAATGTATAACAAAAGAAAAACAATAAACGTACTTACAAATCCACCCAAAAAGAAAAAGTAAAGTTCGGGGAAGCGTTCAATGGTAATGCTTTTATGAATTAAAATATAGGTGAGGACCATTTGCATTACCAAAGGGATTTTTCGTTGCTGTACCTCCGACATCATGAAAGAATCTACTTTCCCAAAGGTGCGCAATAGATAAAAGAACGATAGCGGTAAGAAAAAGGTAATAATGACTACCTGAAACAACAATAGAAAGTACTGCTCTTGGGAATAAAAACGTTCGCTAAAAGCAATGTAAACTAGGCATCCCAAAAGCGGGATGAAAATGGGGTGGAAGAGGTAGGAAAAAAAAGGGAGCGTTTTTTTCACAAGTCGATTGTCATTAGGTAGTTACCCTAAATTTTCTTTCGCATACGTGCCACAGGAATGTCCAATTGTTCCCGGTATTTGGCTATGGTGCGACGGGCAATAGGGTAGCCTTTTTCTTTTAAAATTTCAGCCAATTGATCATCGGGTAAGGGCTTACTTTTGTCCTCTTCTTCGATAACTGTTTTCAGAATTTTTTTGATTTCCAAGGTAGAAACATCTTCTCCTTGGTCGTTTTTCATGGCCTCTGAAAAGAATTCTTTAATCAATTTGGTTCCGTACGGTGTTTCCACATATTTGCTGTTGGCCACCCGCGAAACGGTAGAAATATCCAAGCCTACCATATCGGCAATGTCTTTTAAAATCATGGGTTTGATTTTCAATTCATCGCCTTCCAAAAAGTAATCGTATTGAAAATGCATGATGGCATTCATCGTGACAAATAAGGTTTCTTGCCGCTGTTTAATCGCATCGATAAACCATTTGGCCGAATCCAATTTTTGTTTGATAAATTGCACAGCGTCTTTTTGTGCCGCTGATTTATCCCTAGAATCCTTGTACGTTTGCAACATTTCTTGATAGTCTCGGGAAACATGAAGTGTGGGAGCATTGCGCCCGTTTAAGGTCAATTCGAGTTCGCCATCAACCACGCGAATCATAAAGTCGGGGACTATATTTTCGGTAACTCGGCTCCCTGAAAAGCTTCCTCCCGGTTTGGGATTCAATTTCTCGATTTCGGAAATAGCTTTTTTTAATTGCTCCTGACTAATGCTGTATTTGGTAAGTAACTTTTCGTAATGTTTTTTGGTGAAAGCGTCAAACTGCTCGTCGATGATACGCGTGGCTAAAGCGATCGACTCTGTAGGGGTTTTGTGTTTCAACTGCAATAACAAACATTCTTGCAAGTCACGTGCCCCCACACCTGAAGGTTCCAACTCGTGAATGATGGATTTAAGGATTCGTTCTACTGTTTTTTCATCGGTGAAAATGCCTTGCGTAAAGGCCATATCGTCGACCATGTCTTGGATACTTCGGCGAAGGTACCCATCGTCGTCAATTGAACCCACAACAAATTCGGCAACCTCCATTTCAGTATCATTCAAAATAAAGGTTTGCAATTGATTCAGTAAATCCTGATGAAAACTAACCGCTGCGGCCAAGGGAGATTCGCGATCGTCATCGTCATCACTGTAGTTGTTGGCGGTCAATTTATAATCGGGAATTTCATCGTCGCTCAGGTATTCATCAATGTTGATGTCGTCGGCTTCAATGGATTCATTTCCGTCGTATTCGTCGTAATCGTCTTGCGGATCAAACTCCTCTTTTTCATACAATTCTTCTTGCTCCGTGCTCCCTTCTAGGGCCGGATTTTCGACTAACTCTTCTTTCAAACGTTGTTCAAAAGCTTGGGTTGGCAACTGAATCAATTTCATCAACTGAATCTGCTGCGGGGACAGTTTTTGAGAGAGTTTAAATTGTAGGTTTTGTTTTAACATCTAATTCAGTTTTTGCTACAAAGTCACGAAGACAAAAAGGTAATTTTAATTAACAAATCGCTTAATTCCTTGTTTGATGATTGGCACATTAAAATTAATTAAAAAACCAATTTTTTTATGGGTTAATTTTAAATGACTGATGATTTGCGCATCCCAAACAGGGTTTGCAATTTCAACCGCTTTAACTTCTATTATAATAGAATCATTCACTATTAAATCCAAGCGTAAGCTTTCTGTAAACTCAATTCCTTTGTATTTAATAGCAACTTTCGTTTGTCTTTTCATATCATAACCGCAGTTTTTCAACTCAAATTCAAGACATATTTCATAAACTTTTTCCAATAGTCCAGGTCCTAATTGTTTATGGATTTGATAGGCACAGTGAACTACATCTTTTGCGATTTTTTCTAAATCTTCCATGGCTAATATTCATTTTAAGGCTTTATACATTTTTCTAAATTTTTGTTGGTGTCTTTATGTCTTAGTGGCCAATAAATTTCAGGCTTGCGACTTAGAATTCAGCGTTTTGTGGAGTTCTTGGGAATGGAATCACGTCACGAATGTTGGTCATCCCTGTAACGAATAATACCAAGCGCTCAAATCCAAGGCCAAAGCCCGAGTGGATTGCGGTTCCGAAACGTCGGGTGTCCAAATACCACCACAATTCTTCTTCGGGAATACCCAACGCGTTCATTTTTTCGACCAAAACATCCAAACGTTCTTCTCGTTGTGATCCTCCAACAATTTCGCCTATGCCTGGGAATAAAATGTCCATCGCACGCACTGTTTGGCCGTCTTCATTCAAACGCATGTAGAACGCTTTTATTTTGGCGGGATAATCAAACAAAATCACCGGCGATTTGAAGTGTTTTTCCACCAAATAACGTTCGTGTTCACTTTGCAAATCGGCCCCCCATTCTTCAATGATGTATTGGAACTTCTTGTTTTTATTGGGTTTTGAATTTTTCAAAATATCAATGGCTTCAGTGTAGGAAATTCGAATGAAATTATTTTCCAACACAAAGTTCAATTTCTCCAACAAAGCCATTTCACTGCGTTCGGCTTGGGGTTTGTTTTTCTCTTCCTCGATCAAACGTTGCTCCAAGAATTTCAAATCATCAGCGCAGTTTTCCATCGCATATTTGATGACATAACGAATAAAGTCTTCGGCTAAATCCATGTTGTCATTCAAATCATTGAAAGCAACTTCGGGTTCGATCATCCAAAATTCTGCCAAGTGACGAGAGGTATTTGAATTCTCCGCACGAAACGTCGGTCCAAAAGTATAGACCTGACCCAAGGCCATGGCATAGGTTTCCGCTTCCAATTGCCCCGAAACGGTTAAATTGGTTTCACGACCAAAGAAATCTTCTTTGAAATTGACTTTGCCGTCTTCGGTACGTGGAGTTCCATCAAAAGGTAAGGCAGAAACACGGAACATTTCTCCGGCACCTTCGGCATCACTTCCCGTAATAATGGGTGCATTGAAGTAGAAAAATCCTTTTTCATTGAAGTATTTATGTACCGCATACGCCAATACAGCACGCACACGCATTACGGCACTAAAGGTGTTGGTGCGTACACGTAAGTGGGCATTTTCACGTAAAAACTCCAGACTTGGGCGATTACGTAATTGTATAGGATATTTCTCAGCATCCGAATCGCCTAGTACTTCCAATTTAGTAACTTGGATTTCGTATTTCTGACCCGAACCTTGGCTTTCTACCAATGTGCCTTGGATGTCCAAAGCGGCTGAGGTAGTAATGCGCTTTAAAATGGCTTCAGGGGTGTTTTCAAAATCAACTACACATTGTATATTGTGTATCGTCGAACCGTCGTTCAATGCAATGAATTGTTTGTTGCGAAAGGTTCTAACCCAACCACGAGTGGCCACTTCCATGCCGCCTTTTTCACTTTCTAATAAGGCCTTAATCTTTGAATATTTCATGATTATTTCTTGATTTTCGAGTAGGACAAATATACTTTAATTCTTTTTTTCTTCGAGGGCATCCAATTCTTCATCGGTATGTTCCAAAATGTCAATGGTGGGTTCGATAAACTCTTGCTCGTTGGCCAAGGTTTTGTTTAGTGACAACACCAAAGAGGGCAGCAGTACTAAATTGGACAACATGCCAAAACAAAGGGTAATGGCTACCAATCCACCCAAGGCTACAGTACCTCCAAAACCGGAGAGCATGAAGACTGAAAACCCAAAAAAGAGGACAATTGAGGTATAAAACATACTAATTCCAGCATCATCAAAGGTAGCAAAAACTGATTTTTTAATTTTCCAATCGTTGCGCGTCAGTTCCAAACGGTATTGTGCTAAAAAGCGTAAGGTATCATCGACCGACATCCCGAAGGCTATCCCAAACACCAATAAAGTAGAAGGTTTCAAAGGAATGCCCAAAAAGCCCATCAACCCCGCCGTCATCAACAAAGGAAGGAGATTCGGAATAATGGCCACCAACACCATTTTGAACGAACGGAACATAATGGCGACCAATCCACCCGTGAGGAAAAAGGCAAACAACAAGGAGGATAAAAGATTGTCCAATAGGTAGTTGGTTCCTTTTTGAAAGACCGAAGCCCGTCCTGTAATCACTACATTGTAGCGCTCTTTAGGGAAAAGTTTGTCGGTTTTTTGGCGAATCTGCTGTTCAATTCCCGGCATTTTTTCACCCGTTTCGTCCTTGATAAAGGTCGTAATGCGCGCAATCGATTTGTCGTCACTCAAGTAACTTTTAAAGAGATTTTCATTTTTCCCTTTGGCGGTGTTTTTGATGTAGGTAGCTATAAAAGGTTCTTCTTGTGCGGTAGGCAATTGAAAATAGTCGGGATTGCCATTGTAATAGGCTTGTTTTGCATATTTGGCCACACTCACAATTGAAAGGGGTTTGGACAAATCGGGGATATCGGTGAGTGTTTTTTCCAATTCCTCAAGGCGACGGAGATTGGTCGAACGCAATGCACCATTTTTCCGTTTGGTGTCAATCATAATCTCCAACGGCATCACACCGTCAAATTCTTTTTCAAAGAAACGAATATCCTCAAAGAAGGCTGTTTTCTTGGGCATGTCTTCAATGATACTTCCCGAAATTTTGATTTCATAAATCCCGACAATGCCAAAAATCAATAGGATGATGGAAACCATGTAAACCGTCAGGCGGTTGTATTTTACCGTATTGACAATCCACACAAAAAAGCCCGTAAGGTATTCGCGTTCCAAGTGCCCTAAATGCCGTGGTATAGGGGCAGGGATATAACTGAAGAAGATGGGAATCAACAACAAACTCAGCACATACACTGCAATGATGTTGATCGTTGTAAGTACACCAAACTCTTGCAAGAGTATATTGTTGGTGGCCATAAACGTTGCAAAACCAACCGCAGTGGTTATATTAGTCATCAAGGTGGCGGTTCCTGTTTTGGTGATTACCCGTTGCAATGCCTTGGCTTTATTGGCGTGTTTGTAATATTCTTGGTGGTATTTATTGATGAAGAAAATGCAATTAGGAATCCCAATCACAATCATTAGGGTAGGTACCAAGGCTGTGAGCACCGTGATTTCGTAGCCCATCGCGCCCATGATGCCAAAGGACCACATGACCCCAATAATCACAATAATCATGGAGATTAATGTGGCTCGAAATGATCGGAAAAAGAAGAAGAAAATCAATGAAGTAATCAACAAAGCCGCCCCGATGAACAGTCCAATTTCATCCGTGATGGTTTTGGAATTGTACGACCGAATATAAGGCATTCCCGACACCCGAAGATCGACGCCTGTAGCTTGTTCAAACTGTTTAATTTTATCCGAAAAACGTCCGAGAATATAGTCTTTACGCGCTTTGGTGTTGACCAATTCTTTTTTCATATACACCACCGATCGCAATGTACTTTTGTCTTTGCTGTACAATAATCCTTCGTAAAAAGGCAAACGCTGTGTTAATTCGGCACGGGCTTGTTTCAAGTAGGCTTCATCTTTCAGCTGGGCTTTATTCACAAAGGGCGCCAACTCAAATTGGGCCAAGGAATCATTTTTTCGGAGTACTTTAAGATTCTCCAACGAAAGTACCAGTCCGATTTCAGGATCTTTCGCCAAATTCGCCATTAAAGTCGTATACGCCTCAAAAACTTTGGGAGTAAATAATTTAGGGTCTTTGGAACCGATGACAATCACATTCCCTTCTTCGCCAAAAATCTTTAGAAATTGATTGTAGTCCAAATTAACTTGGTCGGTGGCAGGAATCAAGTTGGCCTCGGTATTGGAAAATCGAATGTGTTTCCATTGCATAGCCAATCCGACCGTCAGTAAGACAATCCCAAAAATAAATCCCAAACGGTTTCGAAGGATGATGCGAGCAATAATTTCCCAAAATCCAATGCCGAGTAATTTTTTCATAGGCGCAAAAAAGGTGTGCAAAGGTAGTGAAAACCGTTGAAAACAAACGGAGAAGGATGGAATCTTTTCCTTCAAATAAGGGATCACTTTTTTTGTTTTTTGAAATAGAATCTTATTCTTTACTAATAACAAACTTCAAGAAATTAACATACTTTTGTTCTCCAAGCGACAAAACAAGTTTACCCTTATGAAAAATCTCAAAAATTCATTGTTTTATTTAGGTGTAACAGGGGGATTTACCGCCCTTATGTTTTGGATTATTACCCAAGGGAAACAGTTGGAAATTG
Organism: Flavobacterium sp.; assembly: GCF_027533505.1. Lineage (GTDB taxonomy): Bacteria > Bacteroidota > Bacteroidia > Flavobacteriales > Flavobacteriaceae > Flavobacterium. The sequence goes on from NZ_JAPZUB010000029.1 coordinate 113,396, forward strand.
GCCGAAGAATCATTTCAAATGCTTCTAAAGACACCTTTTTCAATCAGTTTTTAGATGCGATTATGCACAATCTAAAACACCCTTTGGCGATTTTATTATTGCAAATCATCACCATCGTTATTGTAGCTCGTTTTTTTGGTTGGATTTTCCGAAAAATTGGACAGCCTACGGTGATTGGTGAAATCATAGCAGGAATTTTTCTCGGTCCCTCTGTAGTCGGAATGTATCTTCCTGAATATTCAGCGATGCTTTTTCCTGTAGAATCTCTGGGTAATCTACAATTTCTTAGTCAAATTGGCTTGATCCTTTTCATGTTTGTCATCGGGATGGAACTCGATTTGAAAGTGTTAAAAAATAAGGCCAATGACGCCGTGGTGATAAGCCATGCCAGTATTGTGTTTCCGTTTGCGTTGGGCATCGGACTTTCGTATTTCATTTACCACCGATTTGCGCCTGCGGGTGTAGAGTTTTTGGCGTTTAGTTTGTTTATGGGTATTGCCATGAGTATTACCGCTTTTCCGGTATTGGCCCGTATCGTACAGGAACGCGGAATTCATAAAACCCGCCTCGGAACCATTGTGATTACCTGTGCTGCCGCCGATGATATCACGGCTTGGTGTTTGCTAGCCGCCGTAATTGCGATTGTCAAAGCGGGAACCTTTATGAGTTCGTTGTATGTGATTGGATGCGCCACACTCTATGTGTTGATGATGCTGTTTGTAGTCAAACCCTTTTTGAAAAAAGTCGGCGATTTGTATGCCAACCGCAATGAATTAAGTAAGCCAATTGTAGCTATTTTTCTGCTTACGCTTATCATTTCATCGTATCTAACAGAAGTAATCGGAATTCATGCGCTTTTTGGCGCTTTTATGACGGGAGCAATTATGCCCGATAGTACTAAATTTCGCAACATTTTTATTGAAAAAGTGGAGGATGTGGCGTTGATTTTATTATTACCCCTCTTCTTTGTTTTTACGGGGTTACGAACGCAGATCGGACTCATTAGCGATCCGGAATTGTTGAAAATAACAGGCTATATCATCTTGGTGGCCGTAGCCGGTAAGTTCGTCGGATCGGCGTTGGCGGCTCGATTTGTGGGTCAAAATTGGCGGGATAGTCTTACCATTGGTGCCTTAATGAACACCCGTGGGTTGATGGAATTGGTAGTGCTTAATATCGGTTTTGACTTGGGTGTTTTGTCGCCTGAGATCTTTACAATGATGGTGATTATGGCATTGGTAACTACTTTTATGACGGGACCGGCCATCGATATCATCAATTTTATTTTTAAACGAAAAGCGGCTATTCTACCTCAAGAAATTGTTTCGGAAGGGAAATTCAAAATCCTTATTTCTTTTGGGAATAATGAAAAAGGGAAATCCCTACTTCGTCTAGCGCACAGTTTTGTCAAAAAGCAAAAGGACCATTCGCAAGTTACAGCACTCCATTTATCGTTGAGTGATGAAATTCACTCTTATAACCTCGAAGAATACGAGCAAGAAACGTTCGCTCCCATTTTGGCCGAATCCGAAGCACTGAATCAGGAGGTTACACCGGTGCTCAAATCAACGGTCGACATCGAAACAGATATTGCCGAAATTGCCAATGAAGGAAATTTTGATTTGGTATTAATCGGTCTTGGGAAATCCATTTTTGAAGGTTCTTTGTTAGGGAAAGTACTTGGATTTACCACCCGAATCATCAATCCCGATCGCTTGTTGGATAAGTTTACAGGGAAAGAGGGCTTGTTTGAAAATTCTCCCTTTGATGACCGAACCCGATTTATCATATCTAACAGTAAAAAACCCTTGGGTATATTGGTGGATAAAGATCTTTCCAATGTTGACGATGTGTTTGTTCCTATTGTGACTCCCGAAGATGTGTTTCTTTTGGATTATACTCAAAAACTAATTTACAACAGCCAAGCCACCGTGACCTTTTTGGATGTAAATAATCATGTAAAGTCCAATTTTGTTCTAGAAAAAGCCATCGCGGCGCTGCAACAATCCTACGGTGCAGACAAAGTTACCGTGATACGGGAAGACGAAATGAAAGCGGGATTGATGGCCAAACAAGATTTGATGATGGTAAGTTTGGAAAGTTGGAAACAGCTCGTCGATGCCCAATCTTTGTGGTTGAGCACTGTGCCTTCGGTTTTGATTTTAAAACCCTAAATCGAGGTTGTAGCTCACTTTCAACGAAAGGTTGTCTTCAAATTTAGGTAAACCATACGGGCCATAACGGGTAAAAAAGGTAATTCCAAAGCCTTTAAAAAGTTGGTTGACTTCAACACCACTCTCGAAATAGCCTTCTTCCAATGTTTTGTAGGTAAATCCTAAATGGCGCTCTCGATTTTCCATTGTCCCAAAAGCCATCCGAGTGACTACCGAAATTTCAGGTTTGATGCGGTACGCAATTTTTACTTTGTTAAACGTGTGACGGGCTTGAAAACTAATGTATCGACTGGAGAAAAATTCATTGAAAAACATGGTTTCAAAACTGTTTTTCCCTGCAATGGTAATTCGCTTTAACAACGCATCTCGGTTGAGGTTGTTGGGGGCAATACTGTATAAATGGGTCAGCGGCGCTTCGCCAAACACCAAACCGCTTTGTAAGATGAATCCGGTTTCTTGTCCCGATAAATATTTGATTTCGTGATTGATGCGAAAATCTATTTTTGAAAACTGAAAATCAGCACCCAACAATTGATCGAAGGCTTGGGTCAATTGCAAGGTAAATTTGGGATATCGTTTATTGATTTCCAAACGCCCCGTTGACGTTTGCATATACGAACTAAATGGATTCCATTGCACGGCCAATTGCAAGGTCGTTAAGGTGTATTCACTCAGCAATTGATTGCCTTGCTGGTATTGGTAATCAAAACGGGGAGCGATGGCGCTGCGGCTGATTCCGGCGTAAAGATCGGTTTTGGGGATGTATTTGCTTTCCCAATAGGCTGACGCGGTTTTGTGGTTGTAAAAGGTAGAAATGTTGATGGGACGCGGGTCGTAAATACGAAAACGACGGCTTTCCGTGGCAAATTGTATTTGACCGATTTCAGCCACATCATCAGTATAGGAAACAGAGGCCCAACTGTTGGTTTCGGCATCCAACAACAGCGAAGGAGCGATATGGTATTTGAAGGCATCGTCTTTTAATCCATAAGCGACATAAGCTCCAATTTTATATTTTTCAGAAAAACGGGTATTGGTTGTTCCCCCGAAACCTAGTCGAAATCCTTCATAATTGTTGTATTTTAAAATACTTCGAAGGTCCAAATCAAATTTTCCCAAGGGCAAGTACCCGTTAAATATTTTCCGCCCCAGAAAAATTTTATGCTCAATATTTTCGGCAGCAGCCAAACTGTCAATGTTGATATACGTTGGCATTTTTCGACGATCAATCGTATCCCGTTGCATGGTTTGCCAATAACCATCGGGTTTGCTCATGCTCGACTCGGGGACATCAATACGAATCGCAGGTTGTATCGTAACTACGTTTTGGTTGATTTTAACGTCAAACGGTTTAGACTCCAATTTCAAATACATTCGATCGGAGGCATTTTGTTCCAATCCTTCAATGCTGGAATTAAACATAATGGTACCGCCAAACAATTTTAAATCCTCGGAGTTATCTCCCTTAACCACCACCAATTTTCGTTTTTCGGGAAACCAAATATTTTGTTTTGGCAGCCAATTGAAGGTATACGTGGCATTAATGTTTACCATTCCATATACCCGAAAAAAGGCTTTGGCAATGGCAAAATTTTCTGCGTCGATATACAATAATCCTCGTAATTTATTGGAATTTAATTTTTTGGGTTGAAAATAAATGCGGTATACGGTTCGGTTTTGAATTTTCAAGGTGTCCACCATTTTAAAAACAAACATTTTACGTCCGTAGGATGAAATCGGATTCTGGACGGTAACTTCCAAAATATCCAAATACCGATCGTACAACGAATACGAAATCAAGTTCAACCCCAAGTACTCGTAAAGCGGTTTTTTAAATCCGGCCATTCTTGAGGCCAATACGGTTTCCTTGGTGCCGTAATTGTTGAACTGAATTAAATTGACCTTTTCGGTTTGGTACAAATGCTGTTTTTCGACCAATTTTTTGAACTTGTAGTTGGAAGAATCCAAAACCATTTTGGGTTTGCCAAACCAACGGGGTTTATAAGTGGTATCGATTTTGGAGGAAATAGAATCGGGATTAGCCGTCACCAATAGGGATTCGTAATTTTTGTATTCGTAGGTTTGAAGGACCTTTTCGGGCTGGTTTTTCGAACGGTTTTCGATGACTTTTTTTAGGATGGCATTGGTTTCGTTATCGGTGTAAATTTCAACCGATTTTTGCGATAAGTCGGAAACCATTTTAATCAATATAAAGGGGGCACCAATGCTGAGGTAGTGGTTTTTGTCGTGATAGCCCTTATAACTCACCTGAATAGGCTTTGTTTCTTCGTCAATAACCAAAGAAAAACGTCCCTCCCAATTGGTATATACCGTTTGGTTTTGGTAGGATACCATCGCAAAAGCAATCGGGATAGTCGTATCGTAATCGATGACTTGTCCCTGCATTGTTTTTTGGGCGCTTAGGATTTGGGTAAGCCATAGCAACCCGAAAATCCAACTGTTTTTCATGGATATTTGTTTTGTTTGATGGGTACAAAAGTAGGAATAAAAAAATCCGTTAGCGGTAAGGATAACGGATTTTAAAGTTCGAACGTATCGGTTCGTTATACTTTCATGATTTCAGCTTCTTTTACAACAAGATGTTCTTCGATTTTTTTGATAAAATTGTCGGTTAATTTTTGCACATCATCCTCCGCTTTTTTACACAAATCTTCCGAAACACCTTCTTTTTCCAATTTTTTAATTTCAGTATTCGCGTCTTTTCGGTGGTTGCGAATTCCGATTTTAGCTTCTTCTGCTTCGTGTTTGGCTTGTTTTACCAAATCACGGCGACGTTCTTCCGTAAGAGGCGGAACACTAATGATGATTACATCCCCATTATTCATTGGATTAAATCCAAGGTTGGCATTCATGATCGCTTTCTCAATCGGCGTCAACATGCTTTTTTCGTAGGGTTGTATGGTCAAGGTGCGCGCATCGGGAACATTGACATTGGAAACTTGGGAAAGTGGTGTCATCGATCCGTAATAATCTACAAATACACTGCCCAACATTTGTGGGGAAGCCTTACCGGCACGGATGTTTAAAAACGATTTTTCAAGGTGGGCTACCGAAGCATTCATCGCATCTTTTGCTTCTTCCAAAATCAATTCAATATCTTCCATAATTCAGTTTTAACAAAGTTAGATAGTTACAACAGTTCCTATAGTTTCGCCTTGGCAAATTTTTAATAAGTTCCCCGCTTTGTTCATGTCAAAAACTACAATCGGCAATTGGTTTTCTTGACTTAACGTAAAAGCCGTGGTATCCATTACATTAAGGCCTTTTTGAAGCACTTCCTCGAAGGAAATAAAATCAAATTTAACGGCATTTTTATCTTTTTCAGGATCGGCGGTGTACACGCCATCGACTCGGGTTCCTTTTAATATAACATCAGCACCCACCTCCATACCGCGAAGGACAGCTGCGGTATCGGTGGTAAAATAAGGGTTTCCAGTTCCCGCACCAAAAATAACAATACGACCTTTTTCTAAGTGACGCACCGCGCGACGTTTGATGTAAGGCTCGGCAATCGATTCAATTTTCAATGCCGTTTGCAAACGGGTCTGCATGCCTTTATCTTCCAAAGCACCTTGTAAAGCCATTCCATTAATTACGGTGGCCAACATGCCCATATAATCACCTTGTACACGATCCATGCCGTTGCTAGCCCCTACCACTCCTCTGAAAATATTACCGCCGCCAATCACAATGGCAATTTGAACACCTTGATCATGGACTTGTTTGATTTCGTCGGCATATTCGGCCAAACGTTTTGGGTCAATGCCGTATTGACGGTCACCCATCAACGCTTCACCGCTTAACTTCAAGAGAATTCGGTTATATTTCATAAGAAAGTTTTGCTATTTTCTATTTTGCAATGCAAATATAGCGATATTCTAATGTTGTAAAAGTGCCCTGAAAAAAATTATCCCAAGACCTCTTGATATCGTTTTTGGGCTTCGTCATATCCAATCTGAAAAATTTCTTCCATTTTATGTTTGTTGGTTTCAAAGGTGCTGTAATTACACAGCGCTTCGGGTTCGATGATCAAATCGCAATTGCTGAATTTTTGCAAATGAGTGTGCGCATACAGCAAATCAAAAGCTCTGCTAGTGACCGCTTTAATGGATCGCAATTGATCGGCTTGAATTTTTTCAATCGGACTCACGTAAATCCCGATAATGTAATCGCATAGGTCGGCAATCAAGTCGGCGGGAAAATGATTTAGAATCCCCCCATCACTGTATATATTTCCTTCAATAACATGCGGTGAAATAACTCCCGGAAAAGCTGATGAGGCCAAAATCGCATCGCTGATGGGAACATTGGGGGCAAAAACACAAAGCTTCCCTTGTACCATATCGGTAGCGGTGATGTACATCGGTAATGGAAAATCTCCAATAGTTGCTTTCCCAAATATTTGGTCAAAATATTTTTTAAACGAATCCGAGTCAATTAACCCCGGCTTTTTTAGCGTAAAATGGGTCCAATGAAAAAAGTAAATCGATTGAAAAAACTCCAAGATTTCAACGGGACTTTTTCCCCAAGCATACAAAGAACCCACAATCGAACCCGCACTGGTACCTGAAATAATCGCGGGTTTAAGACCTTGTTTTTCAAAAAAATGAAGGGCTCCGGCATGGGCTAATCCTTTGGTGCCACCACCAGACAAAACATAGCCAATACGTTGGGAAGTTAGCGTTTTCATAGGCGTGTAATCTAGGTTACCAACCAAATATACGAAAAGCATTACCTTTGCCCAAACAAATCACTAAACCCATGAATTCAATAATTCAAAACAGTTTACAAAATAGTTACACCTATGCCGCGTATCGCCAGTTGATGCAAACCTACGCGCAAGAAGGAAAAACTACTGGGGAGCAAACGGAAGCCTATGTTCATTACACCCATTTGAACGAAGCGCGGATGCACCGTTTGGATAAAACGATCACCTTAACGCCTGAAGTCAGTCATTTCTTAGGCCAGTTGCAAAATGAATTACTTTGGGTTGTTTTGGCCGAAACGTGGTGTGGTGATGCCGCTCAAGTGCTGCCTGTTTTAGATAAAATGGCATCGCATACTACCAAAATTCAGATGCGTGTGGTGCTCCGCGATGAACACCCTGCCTTAATGGATTTATTTTTAACCAACGGAACCCGTTCTATTCCTAAGTTAATTATGATAGATAAAGTTTCTGGTGCAGTCATTGGGGATTTTGGACCCCGACCTCAGGGGGCAAAACAGTTGATCGTGGATTATAAAGCTGCACACGGAGTGGTCGACGATGAAGCCAAAGCGGCACTGCAAAAATGGTATTTACAAGATAAAGGCGTCAGTATTCAAAACGAGATAGTAGCATTATTGCAACCCGTAAAAGTGTAAGGCAAAGGAGTTCATTCGGACTCCTTTTTTGATACTATTGCAACAAATTCCTCGGGAGTAAGTGCTTCATTGACCGAATAATTTCCAATTTTGGTACGACGCAATGCTGTTAAATAACCGCCCGATTGCAGTGCTTTTCCAAAATCATAAGCAAGCGAACGAATGTAGGTGCCTTTGCTGCAAGTAACTCGAAAGTCAATTGCTGGTAAAGCAATTCGGGTAATTTCAAATTCGTAAATGGTGGTTTTTCGCGCTTCAATTTCGACTTCTTCTCCCGCACGTGCATGTTCGTACAAACGTTTCCCCTCTTTTTTTATCGCTGAAAAAACAGGCGGTTTCTGCATGATTTCGCCTTCAAAAGTTTGGGCCGTTGCTCGAATCAAATCCTCTGTAATGTGCTCAAAAGGAAAAGTAGCATTAATTTCGGTTTCTAAATCATAAGAAGGGGTGGTCGCTCCCACGGTTATCGTACCGGTATATTCTTTGGTTTGCCCTTGAATTTCGGCTATTTTTTTGGTGAATTTCCCCGTACAAATAATTAACAATCCCGTAGCCAAAGGGTCCAATGTTCCCGCATGTCCAATTTTAAAGGTTTTCGAAAATTGATAACGTCGCTTTAAGGCATACTTCAGTTTGTTGACCGCTTGAAAAGAACTCCACGTGAGCGGTTTGTCAATGAGCAGGACTTGTCCGTCTTTAAAAGTTTCAGCCGTCCAACTCATGGTTTTATCAACGTAAAGTATAATAGCAAGGCGGTTCCAGCGATGATTCGGTAGTAGCCCCAGGGTTTGAAACCATATTTTTTGATGATGCCGATGAAGAATTTTATCGCAAGAATAGCGACTACAAAAGCTACCGCATTACCCATTAAAAACAATTTTAGATGTTCGCTATTTTGCGTCAGCAATTCATAACCTTTCAGTCCCGTATTCTCGTACGTTTTTAAAAAAATCGAATACGTTGTCACTGCCAACATCGTAGGAACGGCCAAAAAAAATGAAAACTCAGCGGCTGCCGCTCGTGTAAGCCCTTGTTGCATTCCGCCAATAATAGAAGCCGCCGACCGACTCGTACCGGGCATCATCGCCAAACATTGCCAAAGACCAATAAAGAACCCTTTTTTATACGTGATTTCTTCCTCAGAAGTCACCGTAGGATTTTGAAAACGGGCATCTACAAAAAGCAAGACTATTCCGCCAACAATTAAAACAATAGCAATGGGAATAGGGTCGCCTAAAACCGCTTCAATTTTGTCATCAAACAATTTTCCCAAAACCAAGGCTGGAAGAACAGCCACAGCTAATTTGAGGTAAAAACCGATTCTTTTGAAATCAAAAAACTTGCGCCAATACAAAACAACAACAGCAAGTATTGCCCCAAATTGAATGGCTACTTGGAAGAGTTTTACAAAATCATCGTTTTGAATGCCAAAATAAGCACTGGTAAAAATCATGTGGGCCGTAGAGGAAACCGGTAAATATTCGGTCAATCCTTCTACAATAGCAATGAGAAGCGCTTGAAGTAAGTCCATGGTGTATTGTTAAGTCTCCCTTGAGCCGTTTATTCGGATTTTCCTTTACGAAAAATGGAATAAATCACAATTCCAAATCCCGCGAGCACTACCGTGGGTGCCAAACGAATACGGCGGAAACTCATGATATCAGCATTCCATTCGGCAGGATTGTCATTGCTGCTGCCCGACATAAGGATAAATCCCAATGCGATTACGGCTAAACCGATGATTAAAACGGTATAGTTTTCTTTTTTAAAAAGGAAATCCGGTTTGTTTTCTGGTGCACTCATAAGGCCGTACGGAATTAATATAAATCGTCTGTTCGTAAATTTAAGAAACGTTGGGTTGCAAAATAGGTGCTAATCCAAGTAATCAACACTCCCATGCCCAAAACGCCAACCAACACAATAATGGTCAACTCCAACTGATTGAAAATATCCAATCCAGGATAATTGTTGGCTATGTAAAAGAGTAAAGAAAGTAAGGCAACAATCGCCAAAATCCCACCGATAAGTCCGAGCAACATACTACGAAGAATAAACGGCTTGCGGATAAACGACTTCGTTGCACCTACCATTTGCATGGTTTTGATGATAAAACGATTGGCATAAATGGATAGTCGCATCGAACTGTTGATCAATAAAACGGAAATCACCATAAATACGCCCGACACGATTAAAACCCAGAAACTGATGTTCTTTACGTTATCATTCACCAACGTAATTAACTGCTTATCGTAGACTACATCGGCAACAAATGGATTTTTGCGAAGGGTTCGCTCCATGGTTGTAAATCCGGGGTTGGTCACATATTCGGCTTTTAAGTGAATATCATAGGAATTTTGCAACGGATTCATCCCTAAAAACTGCATAAAGTCCTCCCCAACCACTTCTTTATGGGCTTTGGCGGCGGCTTCTTTGGAAACGAATTTAAAATCTTTGGCGTATTTTCCCGATTGAATTGTCTTTTCAAAGGCTTTGAATACGGTGTCGTTGGCTTCGTTTTTAAAGAAAACGGTCATCACAATGTCTTCCTTAAAATTATCAGATAATCGTTTGGAGTTCAGGATAAAAAGTCCCAAAGCGCCCAAGAGAAACAACACCAAAAAAACACTTAAAACGACCGAAAAGTAAGAGGAAATTAATCTGCGTTTCTGATATTGATCAAACGATGAGGCCATAGCTTTTGTTTTATGCCGTAAAAATAAAAAAGAAAATCATTTTACTCCTTTAATAACGCTCAAAGTTTTCTCTTCTTGTGTGAAAGGTGTAAATTTGCCTCTAATTTTTTAGTAATGCCTGAATATCCGTAGCTTATTTCGGATTCATGCCTCAACCTTTTTTCGATTACCGATGAAATATTTTCACGATCAAATAGAAGCCAAGTGGCAAAAATATTGGGCCGATAACCACACGTTTGCCGCCTCCAACGCCTCCGAAAAACCCAAATATTATGTCTTGGACATGTTTCCGTATCCTTCCGGTGCGGGACTGCATGTAGGGCACCCACTGGGGTATATCGCCTCCGATATTGTGGCTCGTTACAAACGCCACCAAGGTTTTAATGTATTGCACCCGCAAGGCTACGATTCGTTTGGATTGCCTGCCGAACAGTATGCAATTCAAACGGGTCAACATCCCGAGAAAACCACACGAGAAAATATTGCGCGTTATCGTGAGCAGTTGGATAAAATCGGGTTCTCTTTTGATTGGGATCGCGAAGTGCGTACTTCTAATCCAGAATACTATAAATGGACGCAGTGGATTTTCATCCAACTCTTTGAATCCTATTATTGTTATACTGCCAATCAAGCGTTGCCTATCTCCAATTTGGTGGCAATTTTTGAAAAAGAAGGGAATGCCAATGCAAATGTGGCTTGTGATGATGAGGTGCCCACTTTTTCAGCAGCAGATTGGAACGGATTTTCAGAAGAGGAAAAAGCACGTCTATTGTTGCAATACCGTCTAACCTATTTGGCGGAAACGGAAGTGAATTGGTGTCCGGCCTTGGGAACCGTTTTAGCGAATGATGAAATCGTGAATGGGGTTTCAGAACGCGGCGGTCATCCCGTGATTCGCAAAAAAATGACCCAATGGTCGATGCGAATCTCAGCGTACGCCGAGCGATTATTGGAAGGGTTGGAAACTATTGATTGGACAGAATCCTTGAAAGAATCGCAACGCAATTGGATTGGAAAATCGGTGGGAGCTTCGGTTTCTTTCCGACTTATACCGACAACCGATAACCATCAACCGGCAACTATCGATGTATTTACAACCCGTCCTGATACCATTTTCGGAGTTACATTTATGACCTTAGCGCCCGAACATGAGTTGGTTCCACACATTACAACCCCCGAACAAAAAGCTGCTGTGGAGGCTTATATTGATGCTACGGCTAAACGCTCAGAACGCGATCGTATGGCCGATGTGAAAACCATTTCAGGGGTGTTTACTGGAGCGTATGCCGAACATCCCTTTACCAAAGAACCGATTCCAGTTTGGATTGGAGATTATGTGTTGGCGGGGTATGGAACAGGTGCCGTAATGGCGGTTCCTTGCGGAGACGAACGCGATTATGCCTTTGCCAACTATTTCAAAGGAACGTTGGGCATGCCCGAAATTAAAAATATATTCAGCCCCCTAACCCCCGATGGGGGAATTGATGCTTCTGATGCGTGTATCGCCACGGAAGCCTTTTCAAAGAAAGAGGGGTTTCAATTTAAAAATTCCGATTTCTTAAACGGATTGGATTACAAAGCTGGAACGAAAAAAGCAATCGAGGAATTGGAAAAAATCGGTGCCGGTAAAGCCAAAGTAAATTACCGTTTGCGTGATGCCGTTTTTTCACGTCAGCGCTATTGGGGCGAACCTTTCCCGGTGTATTATGTGAATGGTTTGCCACAAATGATAGACGTGCAACATTTACCTATCGTATTGCCTGAAGTGGAGAAGTATTTGCCTACGGAAGACGGGCAGCCGCCTTTAGGAAATGCCACCGTTTGGGCGTGGGATACAAAACAGTGTACAGTGGTCAGTAATCAGTTGATCGACCACATTACTATTTTTCCGTTAGAATTAAATACGATGCCCGGCTGGGCAGGAAGTTCCTGGTATTGGATGCGCTATATGGATGCACAAAATACCACAGCGTTTGCTTCTGAAAACGCCTTGAACTATTGGCAAAATGTCGATTTGTACATTGGCGGTAGCGAACATGCGACGGGACACTTGTTGTATGCCCGTTTTTGGAACAAATTCTTGAAAGACCGCGGTTTTGCGCCTACGGAAGAACCGTTTAAGAAGTTGATTAATCAAGGAATGATCTTGGGGATGAGTGCGTTTGTGTACCGTTCAGAAGATTCTAAAAAATTATATTCAAAGGGATTGATTTCTGGTTTGAATGTCCAACCCATTCACGTTGATTTATCCGTAATCAATGATATCACCAACGAATTGGATATTGAAAAATTCAAAGCCCATCCGTTATACTCCGATTATGTTGATGCCGAATTTATTTATGAAGAAGATAGGGACAACTCGCGAGTTGTTCGTACATTTAAAGTGGGGCGCGAAGTCGAAAAAATGTCCAAGTCCAAATACAATGTGGTCAACCCCGACGATATTTGCACTGAATACGGCGCCGATACTTTGCGTTTGTATGAGATGTTTTTGGGGCCGCTCGAACAAGCTAAACCATGGAATACGGCCGGTATTACTGGGGTGTACGGTTTCTTGAAAAAATTATGGCGTTTGTATTTTGACGACAACGGTTTGGTCGTAGTGAATGACGAGCCTACGGCGGACATGTACAAAACCTTACACAAAACGATTAAGAAAGTGACCGAAGATATCGAGAACTTCTCGTTCAACACCTCGGTATCGCAGTTTATGATTTGTGTGAATGAATTGGCACAACAAAAATGCCGACATCGAGCGATTCTCGAACCTTTAGCGGTGTTGATTTCGCCCTATGCGCCACATATTGCCGAAGAACTTTGGAGTCAGTTGGGCCATGAGGGTTCGATTGCCACAGTGGCTTTCCCACAATTTGAAGCCCACTATTTGGTGGAAAGTGAGAAAGAATATCCGGTTTCGTTTAATGGAAAAATGCGATTTACGATTACATTACCATTGGATTTAACCGTAGCCGAAATCGAAGCCATTGTCATGAACGATGAACGTACACAGCAGCAATTGCAAGGACGCACGCCCAATAAAGTGATTATTGTACCCGGGAAAATTATTAATTTGGTAGGGTAATTAAGGTGCCAATTAGTCGACCTGCCTGCCTGCAGGCAGATGTGGCAATGTGCCGTTTTGTCAATGAAATAGGAATCCGTGGAGTGAGAGCTTCACGGATTTTTTTTAACAAAACGTTAAATCCATTTTCATGTTGCGGGATGTCACTTAACTTTGTAAAAAATCAATCATATGAAAAAAATTGTACTTGTTTTAGGAATGGTATTTCCTGTGTTGATGAGCGCGCAGGATGTGGCAAAAGATTCGATCAAGAAGAAACCCGATTTGGATTTTTACATTGGGGTTTCCTTCAATGCAAATCAGTCGTTGAATTTGAATCAAAAATTAAAAGCCGGAAATTTACCCGAAATGCGTGATGTAGCGCCAGAATTGACTTTTGGGTTAAATATTTTGGGCGAAAAGTACTCCGGGGATATTGAGTTTGGGACTTCTTTTTTGGAGAATAAAAAAGGCGACAATACCCTGAAATATTTGGGTTTTAACACCCGTGCCCGTTTCCACTATAATTTGATTCACAAACCTAAAGTGACCTTTGCAGGCGGGTTGTCTTTGGCCTATCAAACCAATCGCTACGATATTTACAGCAACAATAACACCACCGATTTAAATGTGTTGGATCCAGCGCTCAATAGCGGACATGTTAATTTAGACAACCGTATGTTGTATGCCGGACCCAATGTGATGTTGTATTTGTTTAAAAAATCGTCGTTCAAAATTCGTATCAATGCCGGTTACGAGTTGGCCTTAACCCGAGGAAGATATCGCTCAGAATACGGTAGTATCACCAACAATATTCAAGAAAACGGAAACAACCGCTTTGTGTTTGGAATTGCCTTTCTGTAATGCCACTTTGTCAGCGTTTCAATTTTGGTCTTGAATTTGAAGAGAATAGATTAAAATTTAAGAAAAAATGGGATCAGGGTATATGATTTTAGCGCTCCTTATTATGGGAGCCAGTTGGTTGGTCAGTAGTCGGTTGAAAAGTAAGTTTGAGCACTACTCCAAACTGCATTTAAATAACGACATGAGCGGTCGAGAAATCGCTGAACAAATGTTGCACGACCATGGTATTTACGATGTCAAAGTGATTTCTACACCCGGAATGTTGACCGATCATTACAATCCCGTTGATAAAACGGTGAATTTAAGTGAAGGCGTGTACCACCAACGCAATGCTGCCGCTGCCGCTGTAGCCGCGCACGAATGTGGTCATGCGGTACAACATGCTATCGGTTACAAATGGTTAACCATGCGTTCACAACTCGTTCCTGTAGTGTCTTTTGCTTCAAATATTGTGCAATGGATATTACTTGCAGGAATTTTGATGATCAAAGCGTTTCCCTCGTTATTGTTAGTGGGTATTGTATTGTTTGCGGCCACAACGCTTTTCTCCATCATTACCTTGCCCGTTGAATACGATGCAAGTCACCGTGCTTTAGCCTGGCTGCGCGACAAGCGGATTGTTAATCAAGCAGAATATGCAGGCGCTGAAGATGCTTTAAAATGGGCGGCGCGAACCTATTTGGTAGCCGCCATTGGATCGATAGCCACCTTGTTGTATTACGTGTCGATTTTTATGGGTAGCCGCGAGCGGGAGTAATGGGGGCAACCTGCCTGCCGTTAGGTAGGTGTGTCAATTAGACAATGTGTCAATGAAATAGGAATCCGTGGAGGGAATGCTTCACGGATTTTATTTTTTACCCGAGGAAAATAAAAACAAGAGGACAAACAAAGCAACCCATGCAACGCCGTGAATCAACATGCATTTGGCATAATTTTTTTTACCAAAAAGTTGCCGAATAAGATGATTCATAAAATAAATTAAGCTGATAGGGATAAACAAATACATCAGTGCGATGCCCATATTGGGATTTTCAGCATCACCTGGAAAAAGTTCGTAGCAAATGCCAGCCGCTAAAAAATAGAGGATATAAAAACCTAAAGCAATATTTTCTTTGGAGAATTTGTTGAGCATTAGAGTTGAATTTGTCGTTCGATTTGTTGTTCCAGTGAAATAAAGGTTTCTGTGCGGGATACCCCTTCAATGGGTTGGATTTTTTTATTGAGTAATTGCATCAAGTGTTCGTTGTCTTTGCAAATAATTTTCACCAAAATACTCCAATTTCCAGTAGTATAGTGGCATTCCAATACTTCAGGGATTTTTCGCAGTTCGCGCACCGCTTCCGAGTTACTCGAAGCTTTGTCCAAATAAATGCCCACAAAGGCCATCGTGCGGTATCCCAAAACTTTGGTGTTAAGGATAAACTTGGAGCCCGAAATCACTTGCGCTTCTTCCAATTTTTTTAACCGTTGGTGAATTGCCGCCCCAGAGATTCCGATGCTGTTGGCTATTTGCAATATCGGTTTACGCGCATCTTCCATTAAATGGCGTAAAATCTCTTTGTCGATACCGTCGATTTCAATTTGTAACTGATTTGCTTTCATTTAAAAAAAATATACAGCAAAAATAGAAATTACAATTTTACATTTTCTATAAAAACACCTTAAGCCTTTTGTTTTAACATTTGTTATGGGGTACCTATAATTTTATCAGGATTATAACCAATGTACGGTAATTTGGTTTCTTTAAACACCACGCCATATTCCTCCAATTCGGCCAAAATCGGTTCATACACTTCTTTTCGAATCGGCAGTTGTACTCCGGGAGTGGTTATTTTTCCATTTAAAATATGCAATGTTGCCATAGCCACGGGTAAGCCTACGGTTTTGGCCATTGCGGTATACGTTTGGTCGTCGCCAATACAAACCATTTTAGAATCGATTTGTTCTTCTTTCCCGTTCAAACGGTAACCAAATTTGTGATACATCACAATCATGTCTTTATCATGGGGGTCTAACGTCCATTTTTGGGTAAGAATGTGCTCTAGAATTTGTGCTGGAGTTGCATTTTTGAGTCCAATTTTCTTATCGCTATTAAACAAATCGAGTTCGATGAGCTTTTCCCACATTACATCATCTTGTTCAATACCCAATTGCAAACGCATTTTAATTTCTACAGAATCCGTAGGGTGATAGGGGAGGAAAGAGTTAATGTAATCGCGGTAACTCATGTGCTCCGAATTTTCTATCACATAAGTATCATCGGTCATTCCGAGTTGCACAAACATATTCCAAGCGCGTGAATACCCTACTCGGCGAATGGTACCGCGGTATAGTGTCAATACATCATCCAAACCATAGACACTGCGGTATTTTAAGGAATCCCGATTGGCGTAGGCTTCAAATTTGCCATAACCTTCAACGTGTAAAAACTCTGTTCGACGGAACAAACGATGGTAAGGAATGTACTTGTATTTTCCTTCTTGAATGAATTTTGCAGCCCCGCCTTGCCCCGCCAAAACTACATTGCGAGGCGCCCAAGTGAATTTATAATTCCATAAATTATTATCGGATTCAGGGGCCACTAAGCCACCACAAAACGATTCAAAAAGCAACATTTCACCACCTTGTTCCCGAATGGCATCAATTACTTGTATGGCACTCATGTGGTCAATGCCTGGGTCCAAACCAATTTCATTCATAAAAACCAAATTATGGGCCTTGGCTTCTTCGTCCAGCGCTTGCATTCCTTCTGAAATATAGGAAGCGGTTACCATGTGTTTTTTAAAATGAATGCAATCCTTGGCGACTTCGATATGCATGTGTGCGGGTAACATCGAGATCACAAGGTCTGCTTTGGCAACTTCCGATTGACGTTGTGCTGTATTTTGAATGTCCAATTGGATTGCAGTCGCATTAGGGTGGTTTCGGGTTTTGCGTTGCGCCAATTCCAAGGATAAATCGCCTATAGTGAGATGAAGTTGTTCCGATTGGGATTTCTCCAATAAATAGTTGATTAAAGACGAGGCAGAGCGCCCAGCTCCGATGATGAGTACGTTTCTCATGACGTTGGTTTGTTGTGCGACAAATGTATAAAAAGCCCCACGTTTAAAACAAAAAAGTCTGCGTAAATGCAGACTTCAATTATTCAAGCTCTTTTTCTAAGTCTTCCAACTCTTGTCGGGCTTCTTGTTTGGCTTCTACTTTCTGTTGTTCAAACGCCGCATCTTTTTCAACGGTTTCCTCGATTAAAAAGGTTTTTCCCAACACGCCCAAGGCACAAATGTAGGTCACAATAAACAAACGTTTTGGCCATTTTCGTTCTGATGGCGACGATTTCCAAAAGGCCAAACCGATGCACAAAAGCGCAGGAACGATAGCGACAAAGGCTAATGTATCAAGGGGTAAAACAGATAAAAGTAAGCTGAATGCCGAAAATATATAAGCCAAAACGAGGAAGACTTTTCTCATATTAAAGACCCGTTGCTGAGGTTAGTTTTAATTCACCTGTACCCACTGGAATACTAAATTTCATCAAAGCGGGAACTTTATGCGCATCGGCGGTCAACCAAATGAGGTTTTTGTCTTTTCCGCGAAGGGCATTGGTTTTGGCACCAATAGATAATTTATAACACGATTTGGCACCTAAATTTCCAGCTGTAATAGTTTCAGTTCCCATAAATTTTAAGGTAACAGGGATCTCTTTTTCATCAAAAACAATAGTAAACGATTTGGTTTGACCCGATTTCATTTTTGAAAAATCAACCGAACGTAATTTGTACAACAACGTAATGGCGTCAACGGAATTTGCACCAATAGTAAATGTACGTGTAGTTTCAGGGCGCTTGCGTTTTTGAACAGTACTGGTTACTTGATTCCCTTTGAAAACGTATTTCTCTTTTTTGGTATACCCCCCTTCATCAATACTGCGTTTGTATAAATTGGGCTTTAAACTGCCGGGGGTTACATACGATTCATAAAGATCGCGAATTTTAAAAAATTTGTCCCATTTACTGAAAGTGGCCAACTCACAACTCAAATGTAAGTATTGATTTTTGGACGTATTCACGTTTTCCGTACTCATGGTCACTTGCGCGATGTGCGTCATGAGTCCGCTCATATTGTACGAACCGGCATAAACCAATTTTTCTCCCGCCTCAATTCCATTACCCTCATCCGCTTTAAAGGACACAAGGAGCAAGAGTAGTAAGGGCAACAATACTATTTTTTTCATAATTAAAAATTGTTTGCAAATATAAAACTTCTTACACCGTTTTGCGTGAAAGAAAAGTCAAAATCCAATAGGTAATCGGGGAGATAACCTGTATTTTTGTAAAATATTGTTTGCGATATGGATAAAAAAATACTCTCAGCGGCGGGATTTTTCGGAATGACAGGCATACTATTAGGCGCATTTGGTGCCCATGGTTTAAAAGCGGTTCTTTCTGAAGAGGCATTGGTAACTTTCGAAACAGGGGTAAAATACCAAATGTATCACGCTTTGTTTTTACTTTTTGTGGGTTTGAATTCCCATTTGACTTCAACCCTGCGAACCCTTTTATTTCGTCTCATAGTTCTTGGAATAATTTTGTTCTCAGGCTCTATTTATCTACTGGCTACCAAGAGTTTAACGGGTTTAGAATTGAAGCTATTAGGTCCAATTACACCCGTTGGAGGACTTTGTTTTGCCGCGGCTTGGGGTGTGTTGATGTTTTCCTTTTTAAAGAAAAAAGCATAAAATTTCACCTAACTACAACGTTGTAATAATTAATTTTTACCTTTGTCGTCTAAATAAAGTTAACACAACAAACGCATTATCTATGGATCACTACACCCCAACTACGAAATCGATTTCGTTGGAAAAATATGGGATTACAAATGTTCAAGAAATTGTCTATAATCCTAGCTATGAACAATTGTATAACGAAGAATTAAATCCGGAGCTTTCTGGATATGAACGCGGTCAAGTGTCGGAGTTAGGGGCAGTTAATGTGATGACGGGAGAATTTACAGGACGCTCACCCAAAGATAAGTATATTGTAAAGGATGCCGTTACTGA
This sequence comes from Flavobacterium sp., assembly GCF_027533505.1. Taxonomy (GTDB): domain Bacteria; phylum Bacteroidota; class Bacteroidia; order Flavobacteriales; family Flavobacteriaceae; genus Flavobacterium. Next base: position 132,629 of record NZ_JAPZUB010000029.1, read on the forward strand.
AAATACGATATGGTGGAATTCAGATAAAGCGGCCAACGATAACAAACCGATTTCTCCAGCCACTTGGGATGCACTTAAAGAAACTACCGTAAAACAATTGTCCGGAAAACGATTGTTTGTTGTCGATGCGTTTTGTGGTGCCAACGAAAATACCCGTTTGAAAGTTCGCTTCATCATGGAAGTGGCTTGGCAAGCGCATTTTGTGAAAAATATGTTCATTCGTCCCACGGAAGAGGAACTCGAACAGTTTGGAGAGCCTGATTTTGTGGTCATGAACGGCTCCAAGACTTCCTTTAAAGATTATGCTGCTCACGGATTGAATTCAGAAGTATATATCGCCTTTAACCTTACCGAGAAAATGCAACTTATCGGAGGCACTTGGTATGGTGGTGAAATGAAAAAAGGCATGTTTGCCATGATGAATTATTACTTGCCTTTGCAAGGAATGGCATCGATGCATTGTTCGGCCAACAAAGGCGCTAATGGAGATGTAGCTGTTTTCTTTGGTTTGTCAGGTACTGGAAAAACCACTTTGTCCACCGACCCGAAACGGGAATTAATTGGGGATGATGAACACGGTTGGGATGATGAAGGGGTCTTCAATTTTGAAGGCGGTTGTTATGCCAAAACGATTGACTTAAGTAAAGAAAACGAACCCGATATTTTTGGGGCCATCAAACGCGATGCGCTTCTCGAAAATGTAACCTTAGATGCTCAAGGTATTGTCGATTTTAAAGACGGTTCAGTTACCCAAAACACCCGAGTATCGTATCCGATTTACCATATTCATAATATCGTTACCCCGGTGTCTAAAGCGGGACATGCCACTAAGGTTATCTTTTTAACGGCCGATGCTTTTGGTGTTATGCCACCGGTTTCTAAGTTAACACCCGAGCAAACCAAGTACTACTTTTTGTCTGGATTTACAGCAAAATTAGCGGGAACAGAACGCGGTGTAACGCAACCTGAACCAACGTTCTCCGCTTGTTTTGGGAAAGCATTCCTAACGCTTCATCCTACCAAATATGGGGAAGAGTTGGTTAAAAAAATGGAGGCTCACAACGCTACCGCTTACATGGTCAACACCGGGTGGAACGGTTCAGGGAAACGCATTTCGATCAAAGACACCCGTGCTGTTATTGATGCTATTTTAGATGGTTCGATTGAAAAGGCGCCCACCAAAATGATTCCAATTTTCAATTTTGAAGTCCCAACAAGTCTTCATGATGTAAACGCTGCGATTTTAGATCCGCGTGATACCTATACTGACGCTCAAGAGTGGGAAACGAAAGCCTGCGATTTGGCCGGTCGATTCATCAAAAATTTTGTGCAATACACCGATAATGAAGAAGGCACGCGATTAGTATTGGCGGGTCCGCAGTTACAATAAAAACAAACAAACTAAACTAACCGACGAAAAAGTCCAACAGTAAAATGTTGGGCTTTTTTTATGGGCAAAAAAAATCCCAAACACAAGTACGTTTGGGATTGTAGGGTTTAATTTAATAGAATTATTTTCCTTTATTCACTTCAGCGACATACTTTTCAAGCGCCATTGTCATCGAAGGCGTGTCGGGAGTCGGTGCCAGAATATCGATGCGTAACCCGTGTTCCAAAGCTTCTTTTTGTGTTGTACTTCCGAAAACTGCAATACGTGTGTTGTTTTGTTTGAAATCAGGGAAGTTTTTGAAAAGCGATTTGATTCCCGTGGGACTAAAAAATGCTAAAATATCGTAGTAAACATCGGCCAAATCCGACAAATCACTCATCACCGTTTTGTAAAACGTTCCTGCGGTCCAATCAATCTTCAAATTGTTGAGCGTTTGTGGAATGTCCGCATTGAGTTGATCAGAGGAAGGCAAAAGAAACTTCTCGTCTTTGTATTTTTTGAATAACGAGGACATGTCGGCAAAGTCTTTTTGACCCACATAGATTTTGCGCTTCCGATACACTACGTATTTCTGTAAATAATAGGCAATTGCCTCCGATTGACAAAAATAACGCAAATCTTCAGGGACTTTATACCGCATTTCTTCTGCCACGCGGAAAAAATGATCCACGGCATTCTTACTGGTTAATATGATTGCGGTAAACTGACTGAGATCAATTTTTTGAGCTCGGACATCTTTTGCACTCACACCTTCAACATGAATAAAAGAGCGAAAATCAACTTTCACTTTATGCTTTTGCATCAAATCATGATAAGGTGAATTCTCAACTTTTGGCTCGGGTTGGGATACCAAAATGGTTCTCACTTTTAGACTAGACATCGTTTGCTCTAATTTTTGGTAATCAAATAATAGATGAAATAATAGGGCGCTATTTCAAGTGCGCAAAGATACAAAATAAAATAAAACAACTTTCCTGTTATTATATTTTGATGATTTTTTATAGAAAATAGATAAGTTAATAAGTTTACAACAAGAATTGTGATAATAATTACTGAAATCAGCGTGTTTGTTATGAAATCTCCATAAAACAAAACCATCGAAACAGGAAATAGTAACAGGCCAATGTAGGTTCTAAAGTTAACTTTCTGTAAATTAAATTCATCGATAAGTTCTTCAACATCAAAAGTAACCGCGATTATTTTTTCAATTAAAAATTTACAAAGGATGAAAACAAACAATCCCGTAAACACGCGAATGAATAAGAGCCAGTCTGTTTTTTCACCCCATCCATTATAGGCCAATACGATTTGAATAAAAAAGGAAAGCGAAATTAAATGGACGACAAACAATACAATGTTAAATCCACTCCATAAATGCGAACTTTCGCGATATATTTTGGTGTATTTGTCTGAAACTAGGAGTCGAATATAGTCGTTAAACCGACTTTCAAAAGCGGTTCGTGCAAGAACAACCAAGCCTAGTGCAACCACAAAAATAAGGGTTGCCCAATCGTAGGGAGAGACAATACGGGGTTGAAATTCGCAAGCTATCATGGGGTACAAAAGTAATGATTTTTTTACCCTTTTGTATTATGAAATTATTAGCGTTATGGGATTTAATTTTGACTATTTTTGCAAAAATATCACTTCATGGAGCAACGCATAATCATCATTCCCACCTATAATGAAATCGAGAATATTGAAGCCATTATTCGTGCGGTTTTTGCACTCTCCATGCCCTTTCACATACTCATTGTAGATGATAATTCCCCTGACGGAACTGCCGATAAAGTTCGGGAATTGAAACGCGAATTTTCTACCCAATTATTTTTGGAAGTTCGTACCAAAAAAGCAGGTTTAGGTACGGCCTATGTTCACGGTTTTCAATGGGCACTACGACAGGAGTATGCGTTTATTTTTGAAATGGATGCCGACTTTTCACACAATCCAGAGGACTTGCCTCGTTTGTGGGAGGCTTGTGCTGTTGACGGAGCCGATATTGCGGTGGGATCACGGTATGTTACGGGTGTGAATGTGGTCAATTGGCCTTTGAGTCGTGTGTTGCTTTCCTATTTTGCATCGGTTTACGTGCGTTTAATTACAGGGATGAAAATCATGGACACCACGGCCGGATATGTATGTTATCGGCGTAAGGTACTAGAGACTATACCGCTACATGCTATCAAATTCGTGGGGTATGCGTTTCAAATTGAAATGAAATACCGCGCTTGGGCCAAACGATTTGTTATCAAAGAAGTCCCTGTTATTTTCACCGATCGCACCAAAGGTCAATCCAAAATGAGTGGCTCTATTATTAAAGAAGCGGTTTTTGGAGTTTTGTCTTTGCGTATAAAAAAACTATTAAACCAGTTGTAACCATGGAATCAACGCTCATAAAAAATGCAACATTAGTTAATGAAGGGCAAATTACCAATGCAGATGTTCTTATTGAAGGGGATCGTATTGTGAAAATTGGAACGGATTTATCGGCGGGTAGTGCGCGTGTTATCGATGCTGAAGGCCACTATCTGTTGCCGGGGATTATTGACGATCAAGTTCATTTTCGCGATCCGGGTCTCACCCACAAAGGCGATATTGAAACCGAAAGTCGGGCGGCTGTAGCAGGCGGTATCACTTCCTATATAGATCAGCCTAATACGGTTCCCCATGCAGTGACCCAAGAGTTGTTGGCTCAAAAATACCAAAATGCCATGGGGCGTTCGTATGCCAATTATTCTTTTATGATGGGCGGTACCAATGATAATTTAGCCGAAATTTTAAAAACAAATCCGCGGGATGTTGCAGGCTTAAAACTCTTTTTGGGGTCATCAACAGGCGATATGTTGGTGGATAGTTCAGCTGCTATAGAAGCAATTTTTGAAGCGACACCCCTTTTGATCGCGGTGCATTGTGAAGATGAAACCACGGTGAAAACCAATTTAGCGTACTACAAAGAACAATTTGGTGAGGATATCCCCGTTCATTACCATCCTTTGATTCGAACGGAAGAAGCCTGTTATCTTTCCTCTTCCAAAACTGTGGCTTTAGCCAAAAAAACAGGGGCTCGTTTACATGTATTTCATATTTCTACGGCTAAAGAGCTCGACTTATTTGACAATACCTTGCCTTTGGAAGCCAAAAAAATTACAGCAGAAGTTTGTATCCATCATCTTTGGTTTTCCGAGGCGGATTACGCCACTCGTGGGAGTTTAATCAAGTGGAATCCAGCGGTGAAAACGGCAGCCGATCGAGAAGCACTATGGAAAGCCTTGAATGACGGACGTATTGATGTGGTTGCAACCGACCACGCTCCTCATACGCTGGAAGAGAAAAGTCAGGTTTACACCAAAGCGCCATCGGGAGGCCCCTTAGTACAACACGCTTTGACGGCGATGTTGGAAGCGGTTCATGAAGGGAAAATTACCTTGGAAAAAGTAGTTGAAAAAATGGCGCATAATCCAGCAGTATTGTTCAAAATTGAAGATCGCGGTTTTATTCGAGAAGGCTATTACGCCGATTTGGTATTGGTAAACCCAAAAGCTTCATGGACGGTTACGAAAGAAAATGTGTTGTATAAATGCGGTTGGTCACCGATGGAAGGCACTACTTTTCACCATCAAGTTACCCATACCTTTGTGAATGGAACATTGGCCTATGAAAATGGTACGGTGCACCCTAATCCAGCAGGGAAACGTTTGTTGTTTAACCGTTAATCCTAGAGTTCTATGAAAAAAGGGATACTTTTCCTTGCATTATCCATGCTGTTTTTGTCCTGTAAGGAGGATATTTTACCACCGCCCAAAAAGAAAGTGGATCGGGAAACGATGATTAACATATTGTATGATTTGGCGGTTTTGGAAGCGGCTCGCTCACAATCTTTTTCCACACGGGTGAATTATCCTACGGCAGTCGCTTTTGTCAAAGAAAAATATAAAATTGACAGTTTAACGCTAGCGGAGAATACCAAGTATTATGCTTCTGATTTGAAGGATTATAAAAAAATGTACGAGGAAGTTCGAAAACGATTGGATCAAAATCGAAACATGGGTTCGTCACCACCACCGCCTTCTTCAACACCAGATGCAGGAGGCGTAGTAAAATAATTATCGAAATGCTTGAATGATTTGATCGATGTAGGCGTCAATCGGTTGAAAGGTATAAGCGAACGTGCGTTTAACTTTCTCGTTTGAAATTAGTTCCGGACTACATAACGAAGCTGCACTTTGACGCGATAATTTTCTGGGTCGGCCGGAAAGGAAGGAGAGCAGTTTATCCAAGCGCCACCCCAAAGCAAGCATCCAAGGTTTGGCCTCAAAGCCAGGTCTTTTCACACCGAGTTTATCGGCAATGGTAAACTGAATGTCTTTAAAGCTCCGATTCTCAGCCACCAAAGCGAACCGCTCCCCGTGGATAGGGGCTTCCATTATTTTTTTTATCAAAATCACTACATCTTGAACACTAATGTAAGCACTGAAGCCTTGGGTGTAAAACGGCAATCCTTTTTTTAGAGACGTAAACAAACTGCCACTGCCTTTGCGCGCGTCCCAATTGAGAGGATACGGGCCTAATATGATTCCTGGATTGACAATAACCACTTGCAATCCCTCTTGTTGTCCGCGCCATACTTCCATTTCGGCACCGTATTTTGTAAGGGCATAATCACTATGGAGTACTTCAGGATTCCATTCGGTTTCTTCATCGATAACCGTTTGATTTTGCAACGGGTCGCCCAAAGCGGCAATCGAACTAACATGACAAAGTTTTTGGATGTTTTTGTCGATGCATACATTAACGATATTGGCGGTACCTTCGATGTTTATTTTTCGCAGCGCTGATTCCTCATTAGGATTGAATGAAATTTGAGCCGCACAATGATAAACATGGGTTACCTTTTCAAAGGCGATTTCCAAAGAGGGAATGTCAGTAATGTCTCCCACCATCCAATCAATGCGATCAAACAAAGACTCTTTTTGGTACCAAGCAAATAAACTGCGTGTTTTTTCGATTTGTTGGGTATCGCGGTAAATGGCTCGCACACAAGATTCACCCTCTTGTATCAAATGCAACAAAAGGTGAGCGCCCACTAATCCGGTACCTCCAGTAACCAAAATCATAGGTGTAAAAGTACATCAAATTCCTCACAAAAGTTGTTGTGTTAACAGGCTTCTTAAGAAACTAAACATAAAATAAAGTAGACGAGAACCGCAAACAAAGCATAAACCGCAAATACTTTTAGAAATAATTTTTTCATGGCGAATAAAATAGTGTTTGAACTTAGTTTCAAAGATAGCGTCTCCTTTTGGTATTTTGGTAGGCAAAAAGTGTCGTTTTTGTTAAAATTTTTTGCGTTTTTTTGAAGCATCCAATGAATGGGTAGGTACGAAGAAAAGATTATTTTCACCTATCTTTGCGCAAATTTTTTTACCCATGAATAATTTAGTAGCCGAATTACAATGGCGGGGATTGGTGCACGATATGATGCCCGGCACCGAGGAGCAATTGATGAAAGAGCCTACATCGGTGTACATCGGTTTTGATCCAACCAGTGATTCTTTGCACATAGGGAATTTAGTCCCCATCATTTTATTGGTTCATTTGAAAAATTTTGGCCATCGTCCTATTGCTTTGGTAGGGGGTGCGACAGGAATGATTGGCGATCCTTCGGGAAAATCGGACGAACGTAACCTATTGGATGAAGCTACGTTACAAAAAAATGTGGATGGAATCAAAGGGGTATTGTCCCGTTTTTTGGACTTTAATGCGGAAGGGCCTACGGCGCCCGTTTTGGTCAACAATTACGATTGGATGAAGGAGTTTTCATTTATCGCTTTTGCCCGCGATGTAGGGAAACGAATTACCGTAAACTATATGATGGCCAAGGATTCGGTGAAAAAAAGATTAAGTGGAGAAACTGGCGCTGGGATGAGTTTTACCGAATTTACCTATCAGCTAATTCAAGGCTATGATTTTTATTATTTGCACAAGCATTACCATTGTTTATTGCAAATGGGAGGTTCTGATCAGTGGGGCAATATTACTACGGGAACTGAATTGGTACGTCGTATGAATGATGAACATGCCAAAGCCTATGCGATGACTTGTCGCTTGATTACCAAAGCTGACGGTTCAAAATTTGGTAAAAGTGAAGGGGGCAATGTATGGTTGACTGCTGATAAAACTTCGGTGTATAAATTTTACCAATTTTGGTTAAACACGACCGATGTAGATGCAGAGAAATACATCAAAATATTTACGTTTCTGGATCAAGAAACGGTGACAGCATTAATTGAAGAGCATCAACAAGCACCACATCTTCGGGTGTTGCAAAAACGATTGGCCGAAGAAGTGACCGTATTTGTACATGGCCGTGAAGAATACGATAAAGCGGTATTTGCTTCGGCAGCCTTTTTTAGTCCCACGATGGAAGAGCTAAAGCAGCTCGATCACCAAACTTTTTTGGAAGTGTTTGAAGGGATTCCAGTGGCCAATTTACCAGCATCAGTTTTAGCAGAAAGCGGGTTGGATATGGTAGGCGCTTTGGCCGCAAAAACCAATTTTTTAAGCTCCAACAGTGAAGCGATGCGCGAATTAAAACAGCATGCCATTTCTTTGAATAAAGTCAAAGTGACTCAGGAGTATAAAATTACGTCCCAAGATTTAATCCATGGGAAGTATGTGTTACTTCAAAAGGGGAAAAAGAATTACTACTTGATTTCTATAGCGTAAAAAAGAAGGTCCAAAAGGGCCTTTTTTTATAGCACCATTAAATTACACCCTCGAATATCCGAATGGTCAAAACGGCCCAGCACTTCAAAAGATTTATTGGGGTGTTTTTTGCCTAAATCTTGCGTGGCTATAAAGGAACAAGCGTTGTAATTTGCCAAATCGATGACATTGATGCCGCCATTTTTTCCGTCGGCAACATACCCGAAAGGATCTTCAGGGTCGCGAATGAGTATTTGCATCCAAGGAGGACATTCAAAGACACCTTCCCCAAACGAATAGGCTTGTGATAAAAGTTCGGTCATCCCGTATTCAGAATGGATTGTGGGTACTCCAAAACCGGCACATAACATTTGGTGGAGCTCCTCGCGAATCATTTCTTTTCGACGTCCTTTCATGCCGCCGGTTTCCATAATGATCGTGTTTTTTAATTGGAATGTTTCTTTTTCAATAAGACCCAGTAAAGCATAGGTCACTCCAATTAAAAGTGTATTTTGTCCCGAGGCCTCCAATGCTTTTAGTTTTTGAATGAGTTCGTCGTAATTATGCAAGTAAAAGCCACTATGTTCGTTTTGCGAACCTTCAATCAAATCGGCTACCATATAGATTAAAGACGATCCTTCGCGTTCAAGATAGGAGGGAAGCAAAGCAAGTATCGCATAGTCTTCAATGTTTCCATAAAAGGTGGCAAAGGCTGATCGAAAACTTTGTACATACAATTGGATGTCGGTCACTACATGTTTGCTGGTTTGCATTCCCGTTGTGCCGCTGCTTGTAAAGGTTATTTCGGGTGTTTGGGTATTGGAAACGATGGTGTGACTTTTGAAAAACGTTATGGGTAAAAAGGGAATGGCTTCCAACGATTTGACAGCCGTTTTATCCACCTGCAGTAAGTCACAAAATTCACGGTATACGATTGTATTGTCGTATTGGTGCCGAAAAACTTTCAGCGCCATTTTTTCAAATTGCTTTGCGTTGGCAATACTAAAAATATCGTATGGATCCATGCAGCAAAAGTAGCGAAATAAAAAAGCCCCGACAACTGCCGGGGCTTGGTTTATAGCGTATCGAATAATGCTTATTCGATGATTAATTTCTTCACAGCCGTAGCGCCGTTTTCAGTAATTTGTACAAAGTAAACTCCTTTGTTCAATCCACTTACGTTAACAGCATCTTGCGTTGTAGTAGTGATTACTTCTTTTCCAATAAGGTCAAAAACGCGAACGGATTTGGTATCGTTTGCCGCAGTGTTGATATAGAAAATACCGTTTTTCACAGGGTTTGGATATACCGCTAAACCTTCAATAGCATTGTTATTTACACTCAACAAGTTTGGTGTAACAGAAACACGTAATTCATCAACGGTGATTACTGGAGTCAATGCATCTGAGTCTTGACGGAATAAGAATCCTCCCAAAGTGGTAATCGCGGCAGTTGGCGTATCGGTTAACGCAGGAGCTTGTGTGCCGTCAAAACCAGCAACTGTTGGGTTAACCCATAATTTCCAAGTATTCCCTACAAAGTCATACGCTACCACTACAAACAATACATCGTTAAGGTTGTAGGTGGCTGTTGTATAGTTGGTGGTTGACGTTCCTGAAGTTAATCCTAATTGGTAGGTAGTCCCCGTTCTTTTAATAAAAATACGGCCTCTAAAGTTTGTAGCGCTTCCATCGGTAATAATAGCAAAAGCCGTTTCAGAAGGATCTGTAGTCGCTGCAAAATCTGTTACTTTCATGATGAAAGAAGCATACAATGCACTTTCAGTAACTGTAGTGGCAGTGAATCTTTTGTGTAATTCTTTACCCGCACCGTTCAAACCAGCGGCATTACCATTGGAGGTAAGTCCGGCATAGGTTAAATTATCAGCAATAGCCAATACATCGTCTCCAGTGTTAGCATTTGCCCAAAATTGTGTAGCACCTAATGAACTTCCAACCGGATAATCCATACTGTCGTATAGCGGCAATCCACTTACAGGTTTACAGTCTGGTGCTGTGATGGTTACTGTGTACGAACAGTTGTTGCGAACCAACGTCACGGTAGCTCCTGTTCCTTCAGGAATACCTGTAACGGTAATATTTCCGTCAGCAATACTTCCAGGGTTGTCTCCTCCAACAGTACCTACAGTTGAAGTCACGGTGTAAGCACCGCCGCCGCCGCCAGAAAAAGGAATCGTAGCTGTGTAGGTATCGATTGCAAATGTAGTCGCATCACAAGCCGTGGTAGGAGTTCCAGGTACAACAGTACAAGTTGGATCAAAACTAAAGACGCGCACATCATCCAAACGGAATTGTGCAGTTGTCGTAGTTTGTGTAAAACGGATACGTAAATTAGTAGTACTTGGGATACCTGTAGTAATGGTCACTAAAGCCCAGTTTGCCGTTCCAGCTCCCGTAGGACGTGAATACGTTAGCGGAGTATAGGTTGTTCCATCTGTACTTACTTCAATGGTTAATTCATTATTAGCACCTGTAGTACTTTTGTATTGGCCAAAACTTAATTGTAACGTAGAGGTGTTAAAAGCGGAGGTGTTGATTCCTTCAATTAAGAAATCTCTACCTGCAGTATTGGTAAAAAACACATTACCACCACCTGAAGCTCCAGTATACCCTGAAGAAACCGTGGTAGCACGTATATCAGCAGTACCCGAGTACACAATCGGAGCTGCATTTTGGAATACGTTCGTAGCAATAGGGGTTGTTGCTGATGGAGTTCCCATGTTTTCACTGTAGATGGTTTGCGCCATCATAGTTACTCCTGTCAGCATAAAAAGCATGAAGTAAATTTTTTTCATATTGAAATTATTAAATTAAGCACACAAAGATAGGGACTATTTTCAGAACTAAAAAAAGCCTAAGTTAAAAAATGGTAAAATCAAAAAGTTTAACTATCTGACAATAAGTTTTCTAGTTGCAGAGGCCTCGCCTTCTTCAATTTTGATGAAATACACACCAGGTTGCAGTGTCGATAAGTTTAATTCGCGCGAAGATAAAACGGTCTGGAAGACTTTTTTACCCAAAACATCATAAATGGTGATGTTCTTTTCTTCATTAGCGCGTGTCGTGATGTAGAGTTTACCTCCTGTTACGGGGTTAGGATAAAAGCTAAGTCCCTCGATAGAATTGCTTTCTTTCAAGGTGTTTCGGGTGTCTTGAGCTGCTACAGAAACTGTGCTCAACACCAGAAAAAAGAGTATACTATAGAAGTAATTTTTGCTCATGCGTAATTATCCTTATCACAAATGTAGCATTTTAATTTCAAATTCAATGCCAAACCTCGTAAAAAAAGATTACAATGCAGATTTAGTTTCCCATTTTCGGGTTTGTGTATTGTAAAACGTGTGGTCGTCGGGAAATTCTATGTAAAAATCCTCTCCCGAATTTTTGGTGAAATACGGTGATAAATCTTCCCCTTGAATGTAATCCATAAATAGCACTTCTGTTTTTTTGTGAAGTTCGGGTTCCACCATTTTCCAGGTTCGTGCGGCCTCCTCATAAAAGGTAATCGTACCTTTTTTATCTTTTTTTAGCTTGCCTAAAGTGGCTACTCTTTTGATGGTAAGACTGGGGGCTAGTTTGGTAATTGCAAAATATTCCGAAGAATCTGGGGCTTTGTAATAAAATAGCAGATGGGCCTCCTTCGCTTTTTGTTGGTAGTAGCTATTGTAAATCGTGTCAAATTTAGTTTCATGACGTACTTTTTCAGAAGGTAATTTTTCAAAATAGCGTACTATTTCATATTTAAATTGTGCTTGTTTCTCTTTGGAAAGTTGGGCATTCGGGTCGATGGTGTAAGATGCGTTTGAGCAACTTCCCAATAAAAGTATACCACACAGCCCTGCAATAATTTTTTTCATAACATTTTGGAATAAGAAAGAGCTTAACATTACTGCTAAGCTCTTTACAAAAATAAACTTTATCTCTTAGTATGTTTTACTGTTGGGTAAAAACTCAGCCCAACCGTCTGTCCAGTCCGTAGCACCGAAAGCACCACGATAGGTTGTAGCCGTAAACCACGTGTTTAACGTAGCGTCGGTAAATTCAGCCCCTGAGGCTAATAAACCTGTTGTTACCGCAAAGTTTGGATTGGCCGCATAGTTTGACGTTACATTGCTGCCAAAAGCCAAATTCGTGTTTAATCCTAATACGGCAAATTGATCTTCAATAGCCGCTGTAATTGTGGTATTGGTAGCTTCAAACCACGATTGGATGTTTGCAACCGTAGCGGTCATTCCTGTACCGACAGCGTACGTTGTGTTTGGAGCCACAAGAATATTCTTGATTAATTTTCCAGTACCCGCGGCATAATTATCATAAACCGATTGTTGATTCATACGTAATCCACGTGGATACCCGATGAATACGGAGTTGGCGATAGTAGCCGCCGTTCTTCTGCGTAAGTCAATAGAGTGTTGATAGTTGGCATTGATCGATTGCGCATTCGTCGCTCTTGGTCCGATACAAGTAAAGTTTGAAAACACCCCAGTAGTTAATAAAGTAGTCACATTATCGTTTGGTCCGTTGTCACACTCAAAAGAGTTTGACCCTGATTGATCAGCAAAACTTGGGTAACGCACTTCCAAACCAAATTGGTTTTTCCCTGAGTATCCGAAATCCACATCAAAACTATCATCCCAGTTCGCAAATGAGATCAAATATTTTCCGTTTACAGTTCCACCAAACCACTCAAAACCGTCGTCACCTCCGTAAGAAACTTGACAATATTCGATTTGTGTTCCTGTACCAACCGCTCCTAAAGTAATCGAGTTGGTTTCATTGTTGGGTGTTAATTCAATTCCAGCATATTCTACACGAACATGAACTAACGCTCCAGAATCGTCGGCTGCATTGGTTCCGCCATAGGTTACAGCAGGATTAATCCCTTCAATTTCTGGATTTACTTGGTTCACAGGTGCATTTCCTAAAATGATCAAACCACCCCAGTCCCCACGGTCTCTAGAACCCGCCGGTAAGTTAGACGTCATCACAATCGGCTCAGACGCTGTTCCAACGGCTTCGATGCGTCCTCCTTTATCAATAATCAATGTTCCTTTGGTTGCCTTATCTCCTTTGATAATAGTTCCAGGCTCAATGGTTAATACATTTCCGCTGCGTACAAACGTTTGACCTTTGATCAAATATTGGTTGTTTTTTGATAAAGTTCGGGACTCAAGATTTCCCTCCAAAATAACCACAGAGCTTCCTCCGCCGTTATTGTTGTTGTCGTCATCACCACCACAACTCGTCAAAGTCACGGCTGCAAGTAAAAGACCTTTGAATAGAATTTTGTTGATTTTCATAAAAGTTAAATTAAGTTATGTTGTTAAAATTTATACGTTACATTGAAGGTGTACAGTACGCCTGTTCGGTGCACAAACACGGGGTCGTCACTATTGTTGATTTTATTGTCTACATTTGAATCTTGGAAAAATTGAAACTTCTCGTTCAAGATGTTGGATAAGCCCAGTTTGTAGGTTGTCTTTTTGAAAGTTTTAGCAATGGTGAAATCCATCTGGTTACGCGCAATTTCATAAATAGTAGGGAAAATTTCACCCCCAACCGCATAGATTCGATCGCCGAAACGGTTGTAAATTAAATTACCACTCCAGCCATTTTCTTTGTTATCATATCCAAGCGCCGCATTGATTACATAAGGCGATTGGCCTTGCAAGGCACGGGTACGATCTTGTGCTAAAGCTCGGTTACCTAAGTCAACTTCCGAGAAAATGTAGGATGCATTTAAGTTGATGGATAAATCAGAGAAAAATCCGTTTTTGAATACTTCTTTGAAGGATTTTCTAACTTCCAACTCGGCCCCATAAAGCATCGCCGAATCCGAATTACTATAGCGCATTCTTCGTTGCTGACTCACTACAGGAAGAATAAATTCGATCGGGTTGTCAAAACGTTTGTAAAAAACACCCAAACTAGCTGTTTCCCCTTTGGTGGGATAAAACTCATAACGCAAATCAAAGTTGTCTATCGTAGCAGTGGTTAAGCTGCTGTTTCCATCCACTTCGGTATCTTCTTGGAAGTCGTAAAATAAGAAAGGTGCAATTTCACGAAACTCCGGACGGTTTACAGTACGGCTGTAGGCAACACGCATTACATTTTTGTCGTTTAAGGTATAGCTCACGTTGAAAGAGGGTAAAACAGAGGTAATGGGTTGTTGTACTAACAAAGGCGTAATTCCCTGAAAACCATCGACTTCTAAACGGTTGTGCTCTACACGTACACCTCCTGTGATTAAGAATTTTTGAATGGGAAATTCACCGTATACATATCCTGCGCCCAGTAAATTATTGGCTTTGTAAGAGTCACTCAAGTTGGACCCTTCTCTTAAAACCCACCCGTTGGAAGCGGTAACATTGGCAGGACTGAAAATTTCGGTTAAGGGCAAATTGATTAACTCTTCTTTGCGCTCTTGGCCTACGTTACCAGGAATCAAATACGAGAAATAACGTGCGCTAAAGTCACGCGTTTTGTAATCTCCAAAGAAACCCGCTTTTAAAAGGATGGTAGAGGCTTCGGATTTACTTGATTTATTTTCAATTTTAAAATCATAGTCCACGCCAGCGTTTACGGAGGTTTCATTTAATTCTGAATAGAAGCGACCGGTGTCAAATGGGTTTGAACTTGGTGGGTCAATCATCGTAAAGTTCGCTGTGGTACTGTTTATGTTACGGAAAGTTCTAAAGCGACGTAAATCGGGTAAAATGTCTTTAATTAAGTTTCCACCTAATACCCAATTGACGGTGTTTCGGTCATTGATTTTGTGTTCTCCATTGAATTGTGAGGTCAAAATGCGACGTCCTGAGTACCCAAATTCGTAGTTATTTAACAACTGACCGGGTCGTTGATCAAAGTCAAAACCACTTCGTAACGTAGTAAAGTTTTCACCGATTTGATTGAATAGGTTTTTGAACGTGATTTTGTTTTTTGCATTGTAACGGTAAAACCAGTTGGAAAGCACCGACAAACGCACTTCATTGGAATAATAACGGTCGTCAAAGTCACGTTGCTGCTGCGGTGTATTGGTTTGTCCCGTAAAATCGTTGATAAAGGTGTTTACCGACTTATTGTAGTTTTGAAAACTATTGGAGTACGAAATCATATTGATTGTTCTCAAATTCTTGCTTTCGTCTTTTAATTTAATTTTTCGACCCAAACTGAAGCTGATACCCGTATTGAAAAAAGCTGTACCGCGTTCAGGGTTGAAGTTGTTAGGCAATTGATTGGCGTAACGAACACTTTCGCTGTTGATGTTCAAAACATCACGGTTGGTTGGGAAGCCGTTAGGCAATTGACGGAATCCATCATCCATACCCAAAATATCGGTTGCCGAACCTTCTGTTTGCCAATAGTCTTCTAGTGTGGTATTGCCACGGAATCCAAGGCTTGAGGAAACTTGTGTAAAATCAGAGAAGTTCTCCGTAGTAGTCACACTAATCAACCCACCGGAGAAGTCTCCCGGTAAATAAGCCGCTCCCGATTTCCCAATGGTCATTTTTTCTAACGTACTTACGGGTAAAAGGTCGAAAGAAAACGTTCGGCGATCTACCTCGGTGCTCGGTGCCAAGGCTCCATTAATCAATACATTGTTATAGCGCTCACTTAACCCGCGTACCATGACGAATTTACCATCATTAATGGTAACGCCCGGCACCCGTTGAATAGCTTGCGCCGCATTTCCATCGGTTCCTTTACTCATTTGTTCGGCCGAAATCGCACTGATAACTTGTTTGGCTTTTTTTGTTTCAAGAAGTACTGCCGATTCGGTATTTTTTCGTCTGCTGGTGGTGATCACTACGTCTTCCAATTTGTAGCTTCCTGAACCTAGCGTTTTGTTGATGGTAATGGTTTCCCCCGCTTTAAGTGTTACTTTCTCTTCGATGGTTTCATACCCCACAAAACTGAAAACTAAAGTGTAGGTTCCGGGTTCAACTTTTAATTGGTATTTTCCTTTTTCATCGGTGGTTACACTGTTTGTTGTCCCCTTTACGACAACATTGGCAAAAGGTAGTGGTGCATTTTTTGCATCTTTGTCAGAAATTGTTCCGTTTACTGTACCTTTTTGTGCCTGAGCAAAATGGGTTAAAAAAATTAGAAATAATAATAATTTTATCTTCATTATGGTTTGATTTATTTTCGAGGCAAAGAACGTTTCGTTTTGTAAAGTTCAGGTTACTCCTAATTTATCTTTAGGTTGGCTAAACATTAACCGAATGTTAACAAATTAAATTACTGTTAACTCATTTTGAGGGTATTCCATCCGTAGGATTATGTACTATCTTTACCCAATAAATTTTTGCGTAACTTTACGTTATGAAGAAAAAAGACATTAAGATTTTATTGGTTGATGACGAACCCGATATCCTGGAGATTGTGGGGTACAACCTAACGCAAGAAGGCTACAAAATTGTTACGGCTACAAACGGTAAAGAAGCGGTTGCAGCGGCCAAAAAAGAGCGTCCCCATCTTATTATTATGGATGTCATGATGCCCGAAATGGATGGTATGGAAGCTTGTGAAAATATCCGAAAAATCCCAGAGCTTACCAATACAATCATCACTTTTTTAACCGCGCGCAGTGAAGACTATTCGCAAGTGGCAGGTTTTGATGCAGGCGCCGATGACTATATTGCCAAACCGATAAAACCCAAATTGTTAGTCAGTAAAGTAAAAGCCCTCCTTCGGCGCTTGAAAGACGATGCGGTCTCTAATGAAAACATCACCGTTGGCGGCATCGAAATCAATCGCGAAGAGTACAAAATCATTCGCGATGGGGAAGAAATTATTTTACCTCGAAAAGAATTCGAATTGTTTTATCTTTTGGCTTCCAAGCCGGGTAAGGTTTTCAAACGCGAAGAAATTTTGGATAAAGTTTGGGGTAACGAGGTCATTGTGGGCGGACGAACCATTGACGTACACATTCGCAAACTTCGTGAAAAAATTGGGGAGGATCTCTTCAAAACCATCAAAGGGGTGGGCTATAAGTTTGAATTGTAATTTCCGTACCTTTATCGCCTACAACCGATGAAATTCATGGGAATTAAACTCAAAAAAACATATGCCTTTGCGGTGATTTCTGCGTTGTATATAACGTTGTTTTCAGCCATATTATTGACCTTAATCCAAGTGATTCTTTACGAGTTTTCACTCGCCTTAACGCTTTCTTTCTCTATTGGAATTTTAATTTTTTCCATTATCGTAATCCAATACCGCTCAGAATTATTTATCTACCAGCGGGTCAAAAAAATCTACGATGACGTTTCGCTTTTGGATTCAGCCATACTCCGTAGTCAATCAATAACGACTGACATGGCCACCTTGGAGCGGGAGGTAAAAAAATATGCCACCGATAAAAAACTAGAACTCGAAAATCTTAAAGTCCGCGAGGAATACCGAAGAGAATTTATGGGTAATGTGTCACACGAACTCAAAACGCCTCTTTTTACAGTGCAAGGGTATATAGAAACCTTAATCGATGGGGTTAAGGATAAAAATATGCGCATTAAATACCTCGAGCGTGCCCAGAAAGGGGTAGAGCGATTGGTGTATATTGTACAAGATTTGGATATGATTGCCAAATTGGAAATGGGTGAGGTTACCCTTGAATATACCGAGTTTAATATCGTTGACTTGATTCAAAATGTATTCGACATGTTGGAAATGCAAGCCGATAAGAAGAATATCATTTTAATGTTTGATCGCAAATATAGCAAAGCCATCCGCGTGCATGCCGATAAAGAGAAGATTCAACAAGTTTTAATCAATCTCGTGATGAATTCCATCAAATATGGTAAGGAAAACGGTACTACTGAAGTCACCATTGAAGATTTGGTCAAAAACAAAGTGATTGTTCGCATTCGTGATAACGGGGAAGGCATAGAAAAGCATCATATTCCACGACTTTTTGAGCGGTTTTATCGGGTAGATAAAAGTGGTGCGCGCAGTGAAGGAGGTTCGGGATTAGGGTTGTCTATCGTGAAACATATCATTGAAGGCCACGACGAAAAAATTTATATTGAAAGCGATTATGGCAGCGGTTCCGAGTTTTCATTTACCCTCGAAAAGGCGAAACAAATCAACGGGTAGTTCTTCTTCATCGGCCTTGGGGAGTCCTTTGTAAAAAGGAAGTAGCTCAAGTTTTTGCGCCGTAAAATCATTTTGTGAACATTGCGGTACCATTCCATCACGGTGAAAACGCTTTGCCAAATATTCTTGTTCGTATTGGCCAGGCGTGGGAATAAAAAACGCTTTCTTCCCTAATTTGGCCAAATCCATAATGGTAGTATAGCCCGAACGGCAAATGACTACTTCGGCAGCATTCAATACCTCCGATAACCCCTCCGAAGTAAGGTAGTTGTAAATTGTAAAAGGAGGCTCATAGGTTTTTTGAATTGTACCCTCTACAACACCGCGTACTAAAACTATTCGCGCTTCTAGAGGGAGCAACTCCTCTCGAATTTTCGTTTCCAACAAACTCCGCTGAGGCTCGGGACCCGATAATACAATCAAGTAATCAATAGTGGTTGAAACGCTCTTTTTTTGAATGCGACTCAACACACCCAAATAGCGTGTGGTATTAGGAAGTTTTTCAGGATGGCCCAATTTCCCAGATAGATTGATCGCACCACCCCAATCGGGAACCCAACATTCATTAAATTTTTGAATAAAAAAACGATGCAATCCACTAGAAATCCATGTGGTCTTTCCCGACAGCACCGTGAGTTGGTGTGTGATGATTACCGATGGAACTTTTTTGCTGTATACCCCCAAACGATTGTCCGAAATAATGCCCGCCAAATGGTACTGGGCAATCCACTGACGTACCAATCGTT
The DNA here is from genome assembly GCF_027533505.1 of Flavobacterium sp. Lineage (GTDB taxonomy): Bacteria > Bacteroidota > Bacteroidia > Flavobacteriales > Flavobacteriaceae > Flavobacterium. Next base: position 151,588 of record NZ_JAPZUB010000029.1, read on the forward strand.
TTTCTTCAAAAATGGCCGCAATCGTCTTGGGACTGTTTTTGAGTAATTTCCATTTAAAGTTTTTGGGATTCTTGGCGTAGGCAATATGATACGAGGGTAATTCCAAATGCATCAATTCGGGGAACTCCCGTTGCAATAACGCCAACGCTGCACCATCACTCGCAATAATAGGCTGAAAGCCTTCGGCGAGCAACTGTCGAATAATCGGGATGCAACGCGTAGCATGGCCCAATCCCCAATTCAACGGCGCCACCAATATGTTTTTTCGGGTTTCCACAATAGCAAAAATAAAATAATTTGTCATGCGGTGGATTTCCTTAATTTTGCCAAAACATTAAGAAATCACGTGGGCAGTAAAAATAAATTAAAACGATTCAGCGAAAACGCCAATTTTACCAATGTTATCCAACCCACTCGCGAAGAGGTTGTCGAAGGACGATTCCCTCATCGTGGATCGTGGCGTCACTTTTTTAACAATGAAAATCCTGTAGTCGTCGAATTGGGTTGTGGCAAAGGTGAATACACCGTAGGCTTAGCCCAACGTAATCCCAATGTTAACTACATCGGAATTGACATCAAAGGCGCCCGATTTTGGCGAGGTGCCAAAACAGCTGCCGAACAAGGCTTGACCAATGTGGCTTTTGTGCGCACTCAAATCGAGTTGGTTGATTTTATTTTTGCCGAAAATGAAGTCGATGAAATTTGGATTACCTTTCCCGACCCACAAATCAAATACAAACGTACCAAACACCGCATGACCAATGCCGAATTTTTAAACCGGTACAAGAACATCCTGAAACCTGATGGGCTGATGCATTTGAAAACCGATAGTGAATTTATGCATGGATATACCTTAGGACTTTTGCATGGATTGGGTCATGAAGTGTTGTATGCCAATCATAATATTTACCACAATCTAGGCGCTCCAGAGGAAGTTACCGAAATAAAAACATTTTACGAGCAACAATATTTGGAAATCAATAAAGCGATTACGTATATTCGTTTCAAAATCAAGTAGTTTTCCGTTAACCACGGTTTTATGACAGTATTCATCCCTTTTTTCACGGGATTGATTGCGGCTATCGTAGGGGTGCTTCCCCCAGGGCTCATCAATATGACCGTTGCCAAAGTTCGTTTAACCGATGGAATCAAGCGTGCGTTGATTTTTGTATCAGGGGCTTTGCTGGTTATTGCCATTCAAACCTATGTTTCGGTCGTTTTTGCACGCTACATCAGTCAACACGACGAGGTAGTTGCCACTTTGCGCACCATAGGTTTGGTTGTTTTTGGCGTACTTACCGCATATTTTTTCTTTTGGGCCAAAAAACCCACCTTGGAAGGCAGTGACCGCATTCAATTAAAAAGCAAACGCAGTCGTTTTTTTATGGGAATGCTCATTTCAGCTTTAAATCTTTTACCCATTCCTTACTATGTGGTGATCAGTGTGACTCTTGCGTCGTATGGTTATTTTGATTTTTCATTGGCACAAGAACTAAGCTTGGTCGCCGGCGTTACCTCAGGCTCTTTTTTAGTGTTCTACCTTTATATGGTATTTATCAGTCATTTAAAGTCCAAAACCGATTGGGTACTGCGCTACATGAACCGTATTATGGGCACCATTACCGGATTGGTGGCTTTACTCACTTTGTGGAACTTATTGCGCTAATATGAAATCGTCGCCAGAAACCGCTTCTTTTTTTGAACGGGTATATGCCGTGGTGCGTCAAATTCCCGAAGGACGGGTAACCTCTTATGGGGCTATCGCCAAAGCCTTGGGTGCAGCGCGTTCGGCACGAATGGTAGGCTGGGCGATGAATGCCAGTCACGGATTGGACGATGTTCCCGCCCATCGCGTAGTCAATCGCAATGGGTTGCTCTCAGGGAAGCATCATTTTCCGGGAACCCATTTAATGCAACAACTGTTGGAGCAAGAAGGAATTCGTGTAGAAAACGATCAAATTGTCGATTTTAAAACCCACTTTTGGACGCCTGATATCAATTTCGAATCAATTCCATAAACTGCTCGATGAGCTGGTTTTCGTAGTCAAAATTAACTTCCTCTTCCCACGTCATTTGCGAGGGATAGTCAGTTTTGTGGCGGTAGATTTTCCAGCGTTTGTGATGGTATTCCAGGGCGGTTAAGTTTTCAATCCAGTCGCCCGAATTGAGGTACAGCGTTGAACCTTTTTTGGTGGTAATGGATTCAATTTTAGGCTCATGGATATGGCCGCAAACCACATAATCGTAATCGTTTTCTATGGCAATATCGGCGCAAAGGGTTTCAAAATTGGAGATGAATTTCACTGCCGATTTCACACTCGCTTTGATTTTTTTGGAGAGGGAATAGGGTTCTTTCCCCATTTTTTGCAATCCCCAATTGATCAAACGGTTGAGTAAAATCATAATGTCGTAACCCCAACCGCCGAGTTTGGCCAACCATTTGGCATGGGTAATCGAGGCATCAAACACATCGCCATGGAAAATCCATGCTTTTTTCCCGTCCAAGTTTAGGGTAAGTTTATTGAGTAACGAAAAATTGCCCAAATGCACATCGGTAAATTTACGTAAGAGTTCGTCATGATTGCCCGTCAAGTAATACACTCGGGTTCCTTTGGCGCTTAGACCGATGATTTTTTTCAGTACTTTTTGATGGGCTGGCGGGAAATACGATTTTCGAAATTGCCAAATGTCGATAATGTCACCATTCAAGATTAAGGTTTTGGGTTTGATGGAGTTGAGGTATTCCAAGATATCACTGGCGTGGCAGCCATAGGTTCCCAAATGCAGGTCGGAGATAACGACCAATTCTACTTTACGCTTTTTCATGGGATGATGTTTTCACAAAGGAATACCTTACGTGTTGTGTGAGCGTAAGCTTGACTTTATGAAAAGGTAAAGGTATTGCTGTCAAGAACGATTTCCTGTAAGGATTTCTTAACGTCCTCGCTAGGCCTGACCGTCGTGAATATCCTGCCGGCGGGAGGGCGCTTTATCCGACCGCCGGCCGATAGTAACAAAGGGCAGGAGCAGCCTAGTAAAAGCCTCGGGGGCGCCTCCTTCTAATCCAATTAAACACAAGGCTATTCGTTTGATTTTATCCATTTTTCCCGCAAAACATTTTGAAAGCTTTAACGGTCGTTTCTTTGTATTTCCTTGTATCTTTGCAATCTAAAATCAGTCTTAATAAAAATGAAGTTAGAACGCAAAGCAATTCTTCAAGCGCTTGAAACCATCACGGTGGCGGGTGAAGGAAAAAATATGGTAGAGAGCGGCGCTGTTAAAAATGTGGTTACGTTTGGTAATGAAGTTGTGGTCGATTTAGTGTTGAAAACGCCCGCCATGCACATAAAAAAACGCGCAGAAGACGATATTCGCAAATTGATTCACGAGCAGTTTTCTCCCGAAGCTGAGGTGAAAGTAAATATCAAGGTGGAAGTCCCCGAGAAAAATGAAATCAAAGGGCAACCCATACCCGGCATCAGCAATATTATCGCAGTAGCCTCTGGAAAAGGAGGCGTTGGAAAGTCAACCACTACAGCCAATTTGGCGGTAACCTTAGCCAAAATGGGATTCAAAGTCGGTGTTTTGGATGCCGATATTTACGGTCCTTCGATGCCGATTATGTTTGACGTAGAAACCGAAAAACCGTTGTCGATTGAAGTCGACGGCAAGTCGAAGATGAAACCCATTGAGAGTTACGAAATCAAGTTGCTTTCCATCGGGTTCTTTACGGCACCCGGCCAAGCGGTGATTTGGCGCGGACCCATGGCTGCCAAAGCGTTGAATCAAATGATTTTTGATGCGGCGTGGGGGGATTTGGACTTTATGCTGATTGATTTGCCGCCGGGCACAGGCGATATTCATTTGTCGATCATGCAGTCGTTGCCCGTGACGGGAGCGGTTGTCGTGAGTACGCCGCAACCCGTAGCGTTGGCCGATGCTCGCAAAGGAGTGGCCATGTTCCAATCGGAAGCCATCAACGTGCCGGTACTCGGAATCATTGAAAATATGGCCTATTTCACCCCCGAAGAGTTGCCCAACAACAAGTATTATATTTTTGGAAAAGAAGGCGCGAAGCATTTGGCCGAAGACCTTCAAGTGCCGTTTTTGGGTGAAGTGCCACTGGTGCAAAGCATTCGTGAAGCGGGCGATTTCGGTCGACCTGCCGCCTTGCAAACCGCTTCCCCGCTAGAACAAGTATACGAAGCCATTGCCCGTAACGTAGTCACCGAAGTGGTACAGCGCAACGAACATTTGCCTCCCACCGAAGCGATTAAAATTACCACGATGGCAGGCTGTTCGGCCGTTAAGAAAAATTAATTCATCATGCCTAGAACGGAACTTGCCTAACTAGGATTTTATACTTTTTGAGAACATGAGTCAGGATCAATTAATTGAAAATATTGAGAAAGCCCTCGAGGAAATCCGTCCGTTTTTGAATTCCGATGGCGGCGACATTACCTTGGTGGCGGTGGAAGATGACAAGCACGTGAAAGTCCGTTTTGAAGGCGCATGCACCGGTTGTAGTGTCAATCAAATGACGCTCAAAGCGGGGGTCGAAACGACCATCAAACGCTACGCACCTCAAATTGAAACCGTAGAAAACGTTTCCTAATGGATAGGTTGGGGCGCGTCCCTCGAGGCCAACATGGGATGTAATCATCGCGTGTGTCCATCCTCGGGGTCGGGCTTTTGGCACTCGCGTCCTAACGGCGCGCTCAAACAAAGCCGCAATCCCTCGCGCAACCCCTGCTCCCGATGACATTTATCATAGATTAGAAAAGTACGGTTCGCGATTTTTGTACCGTATTTCAAACCCAAAACACAATGATTACAACCGATATTCTAATTATAGGCGCGGGCCCCACCGGATTATTTGCGGTGTTTGAAGCGGGTTTGCTTCAAATGAAATGCCACTTGATCGATGCCTTACCCCAACCGGGTGGGCAGTTGGCCGAACTCTATCCGAAGAAGCCCATTTTTGATATTCCGGGATTTCCCGAAGTAATGGCCGGCGATTTGGTCAATAACTTGATGGAACAAATCAAACAGTTTCAACCCGGATTTACCTTAGGAGAAACGGCCGAAACCATCGATAAACTCGAAGACGGGACGTTTATCGTGACGACCAATAAAGGAACCCAGCACCACGCCAAAGCCGTAGCCATTGCGGGTGGTTTAGGAACGTTTGAACCCCGAAAACCGCTTATTGATAACATCAGCGCTTATGAAGAAAAAGGGGTGGAGTATTTTGTGAAAGATCCCGAATTGTTCCGCGACAAACGCATTGTAATTGCAGGCGGCGGCGACTCGGCACTGGATTGGAGTATTTTCTTATCCAATGTAGCCAGTGAAGTAACCTTAGTACACCGGCGTAACGAGTTTCGCGGCGCATTAGATTCGGTAGAAAAAGTACAAGAACTCAAAAAATTAGGCAAAATCACCTTAATCACTCCCGCCGAAATTACCGCCATCGAAGGCAAAGGACATGTAGAGCGGTTAACGCTGGACTGCAATGGGGCACAGCAATTTCTCGATACCGATTATTTTATTCCGTTGTTTGGACTAACCCCTAAATTGGGTGCTATCGCCAATTGGGGCTTGGAAATCGAGAAAAACGCGATTAAAGTCAACAATGCCTTAGACTACCAAACCAATATTGAAGGAATTTACGCCATCGGCGATGTCAATACGTATCCGGGCAAATTAAAGCTCATTTTATGCGGTTTTCATGAGGCTACTTTGATGTGTCAAAGTGTCTACAATCGGTTAAATCCTGGCAAACGTTATGTGTTGAAATACACCACCGTTTCGGGGGTCGACGGATTTGATGGTACGCGTAAAGAAGCCGAGAAAGCAGTGGTGAAATCTATTGAATAATTTCTATATTTATCCTATGGAAAACATGAAAATGGATAGAAGTAGGGTTACCAAGTCTTCTTTTGAAGAAGCAGACAATCATGTCAATTTTTATGATGATAAAACGCCGAGAGAGAGGCTTGAGGCAGCTTATTACATTATAAAGCATGTTTTTCAAATAGACGAAAATTATAAAATGGATAAAACGATAACCTACGCAAGAAAACATGCCAAATCTGTTTAATCCTGATTTTTTAGATTTTTTAAAACTATTAGATAAATACAAGGTTAGCTATTTATTGGTGGGCGGCTATGCGGTTATTCTTCATGGCTATGTTAGAAGTACAGGTGATTTAGACCTATGGATAAATAAGTCACCCGATAATTATGATAAACTTAAAAAAGTATATTTTGAGTTCGGTGCTCCAATTTTTCCTTTTGAAGAATTCTTGAATGATAAATTTGATGTTTGGGGAATTGGAGCTGAGCCATCGAAAATAGAGATTTTAACTCATGTTGATGGGTTAACTTTTGAAGATAGTTATCAAAATTGTGTTTATTATGATTTAAATACCTTTAAAGTTCCTTATATAGACTTGGACGATTTAATTATAAACAAGACAGCTTCAGGACGATATAAAGACTTAGCGGATATTGAACAATTAAAGAAGAAAAAGGAATAAAATGCCTCAAGACATTACCATAAAAATCATTGATCGTGACGGAATACCTCACGAAGTGCAAGCCCCCACCGATATGAACATGAATCTCATGGAGTTGGTGCGGGCGTATGAATTGGCCCCCGAAGGAACGATTGGTGTTTGTGGCGGGATGGCCATGTGTGCCTCCTGTCAGTGTTATGTCTTGAACGACATCGCATTACCTGAAAAAAATCCCGATGAAGAGGCCATGTTGTGGGAAGCCTACAACGTCAAAGACAACAGCCGATTGGGGTGTCAAATTCACATCACGCCCGAAATTGACGGTTTGGCTATTGAATTGGCCCCTTATGCTTAAGGTTCAAGTCCAAGTTTAGGCAAAACTATCGGCAACAATCGCTCTACAAATCGCGTGTAGGCTAAGGTGGAGGGATGTAGGCCATCTTGTGCGACCAAAGCCGGTTGCTGCAACCCGAGTTGGGTGATATCGGTAATGTATACAAAACTGATTTGTTGGCTTGCACAATAATCGGAGGCAAACTGGTTGTAGGTTTGCAGTGCCGCCGAAATCGTAGTATTTCCGTTCCCAAAAGGGGTAAACGCATAATCGGGAATCGAGAGAACCACCACTTTATTTCGATCGCCTCCCGCTTTTTCGACTGCTTTTTGAACCAGTTCGGGGAAATCATTTTCATAAAAACTAAACGGCATGTTTTGGTATTGGTTGTTCACTCCAATCAAAAGGGTAACCAAGTCAAATGTATTGGGCGGATTGGTTTGATTGATCGCATTTTTGAGTTGTGGAGTAGTCCATCCCGTTTGGGCAATGATTTGCACCTCTGAAAGTCCGTTGCCGCGGCGGGCATTAATGCTATCGCGAAGTTGTGTCGGGAAATTACAGGTACTACAAACCGATTCGCCTTTGGTGTAGCTATCGCCTAAGGCTAGGATTTTGAGCACACGCGTATCGGGCGGGGTGTTCACTTCTTTCTCGGAAGAACAGCTCACCAATATAAGAAGTAAGCCAACGAAACTCCATCTACCCCATTGTTTCATGAGCTGTAATTTTAAACGCAACTTGCTTTTTCTATCACCATCTCCTCAATAGCATCCCATAAACCAAGGCGTTTTTCCAAGGCTTGTTGAGAAACTTCGAGTACTTCATTCCATTTGGTTACACTGTCACCGCAAAGTTCTGTAATCATTTGCATCGCCATCGGACCGTGTTCATCGCCATCCAATTCGATATGACGCTCAAAGTAATAAATTAGTTTAGACAAGTCGCTTTGCGGGAAATTTTGTTGGAAATTCTTTAAAATTTCGGTAAACATATTCGGAATCAAATCCTCTCTCCCAAACGTAAAAGCCGCTGCAATTTTGTGTGCTTTCCCTTCTTCAATGACCCGAAACGTAAAGTCTAAAAAAGCACGTACATTAGGATGCACTTCGGCATGTTTGATCGAAACAAAGATGTTTTGTGTCTTTTGAATATCCTCCAAAAAGCGATGTACCGCGAGTGTATTGGCTCCACATTGATTCATGGCGTCAAGGTACATTTCAAAATGACTTTGCCTTTTCCCATCCATGGCAAGGTCTGTTTCCTCAGCCACGACAATTTCATTGATCAAATAACGCACCTCGGGATTGCCTACAGGTAACCATGGTGTTGTGGTGCAGGTGAGTTGCTGTTGCAGCGCTTTTAACAACGACATAAAATCCCAAACCGCATACACATGGTGTTCTAAGAAACAGTGTAAATCGTCAAGGGTTCGTATTTTATCGTATAGCGGATGCTCGAGTAATCTATTTTTCAACGGTTGTAAAACACCGTTTATATCTGAAATATGCATAGTATTTTTTTGTAAAAATAAAAAGGCTTCTCCAATACAAAAAGTATTTTATATCAATTTTATTTATTGTTTGATTTTTTTGGAAAGGTAATTCCAACCCTTACGAGATTCTTTCTAAAGCGTTGGCTTAAATACAGTATTTTATCTAGACGTGAGATGTTAATTTTATTTTAAAACACTACATTATTCATTCTTAATTGTATTTTTAACCAACTAAACTTACAAACATGAACCACCAATTTTTCAAAGTTTTTGTATTGCTTTTACTTTTTTTCAGTATAGAAACCAACGCTCAGAAAAAAGATAAAAATACGACTCCACCCGCGCAAGAGGTTAAGAAACCTGAAGGGAAGAAAGAGCCAAAGCCCTATAAAAAAGTCATCGATTCAACAGCCATTACTCAAAAAGGGCTAATTGATGTGCATAAAGTTGCAGACAAATACTTGTTTGAAATTCCGAACACCCTTATCGGAAAAGAAATCATGACCACCACACGGTATTCAAAAACGCCCGCTGGAGGTGGAATTTTTGGAGGTGAGGAAGTCAATCGCCAGGTCGTTCGTTTTGAAAAAGGGATGAATAACACGATTATTTTGCGTTCCATCACCTATGTGATCATGGCCAAAGAGGAAGATAAACCCATTACCCAATCGGTGCGAAATTCTAGTGCTGATCCCATCATTGGAATTTATGACATTTTAGCCTACAAAAAAGACGAAGGAGGCAAAGAAAATGTGGCCAGTGTTATTGACATGACACCCACTTTTGAAGCCGATGTGCAAACATTTTCTTTGGACCCCATCAAAAAACAATTGTTAAGCATCCAAGCGTTTCAAAAAGATAAATCGTTTATTCAATTTGTAAAAAGTTTTCCGATCAATACCGAAATTCGGACAACGAAAACGTTTACCACAGTGGCGCCTCAAATTTCTAGAAACCCTACCCCCAAAATAGGCGTTGATTTGCCCGCAGGTTTAGATGCCGGGGTGGTGACGATGGAATTGAATACCTCTTTTATCTTATTGCCCGAAAAGCCTATGCGCAAGCGTACTTTTGATAAACGGGTAGGGTATTTTGCCAACCGATATAGTGTTTTTGAAGAAGAATCGCATAAAGCCGACACCGATATTTTTGCGGTTCGCTGGCGGTTGGAACCCAAAAATGAGGAAGACGCTCAAAAACAAAAACGAGGCGAGTTGATCGAACCCTTGAAGCCTATTGTCTATTATATTGATCCCGCAACCCCTGAAAAGTGGAAACCCTTCATTAAACAAGGGATTGACGATTGGCAAGTTGCCTTTGAAGGCGCTGGGTGGAAGAATGCCATCCGTGGTGAATATTGGCCCGAAAATGACCCAACCATGAGTTTGGAAGACGCCCGTTTTTCGGTATTACGCTATTTTGCTGCCGATATCCAAAATGCCTACGGTCCGAACGTGCACGACCCAAGAACAGGAGAAATCATGGAAAGTCATATCGGCTGGTACCATAATATTATGAGTTTGTTACGCGATTGGTATCTCATTCAAACCGCCGCTGTCGACCCGAAAGCACGAAATAAAAAGTTTGACGATCAGTTAATGGGTGAACTCATTCGTTTTGTGGCCGCTCACGAAGTGGGGCATACGCTTGGCTTACGGCACAATATGGGAGCAAGCAATGCCACACCGGTGGAAATGTTGCGAAATCCTGAATACCAAAAGAAAAACGGACACACTTCTTCCATTATGGATTATGCTCGATTTAATTATGTAGCACAACCGGGCGATGGGGTCACCGATTTATTCCCAAGAATTGGGGATTACGATAAATGGGCCATCAAATGGGGGTATACCTATTTTCCAGATGCCAAATCAGAAGAGGAAGAAAAAGCTTTGCTCAATGAAATGACTAAAGAAGCCTACAAAAATCGCCGACTTTGGTTTGGAACCGAAACCAGTCCTTTTGACCCGCGTTATCAAACGGAAGACTTGGGCGATAATGCGATGAAAGCTTCCGAATATGGGATTAAAAATCTTAAATTTATTTTACCCAATCTCATCGAATGGAGTAAAGAAAAAGGGGAAGATTATTCCGAATTAGAGGACATGTATACCGCTTTGGTGGGTCAGTTTAGACGTTATATGGGGCATGTGACTAAAAATGTGGGCGGAATTTATGAAACGCCAAAGACCTATGATATGCAAGGGAATGAATACGAAACCGTTCCATCAAGTATTCAAAATGAAGCGGTAGATTTTTTGAATAAGCAATTGTTTAAAACCCCAACCTGGTTGTTGGATCAAAATATCTTGGCAAAAGTTACTCCCGATAAAGGTGTTGAATTGATTCGAAGCATTCAAGACGGAACGCTTTCCAGTTTATTGTCGTTGGATCGCATGGCACGTTTGATGGAGACCGCTTCGTTAGGGAAAGAAAATTATTCGGTAGACGAACTGATGAGCGATTTAAAAAGCGGGATTTTCTCGGAACTAAAGTCCAATGCACCCATAGATGTCTACCGCAGAAATTTGCAAAAAGGGTTTGTTTCCAAATTAATTGATGCCATTAAATTAGAAAGAAGTGCAGTGGCCAATTTTAACGGTAGACGCATCGTGATGGTGGATACTGATTTGCCTTCTATTGCTCGTGGCCATTTAATGGAGTTGAAAAATCAATTGAAAGTGGCCAATGCCTCCACAACCGATCGTTTGAGTAAATTCCATATCGCTGATTTAATCGCTAGAATTGATCAGGCGTTGAATCCAAATTAAGCCCTTAAGGGTACAAAAAAAATGCTTCACGACTGGTGAAGCATTTTTTGTATGTAAAGAATTTTATTTTTATTTAAATGCGGGTATTCCCGTGATATCAGCCCCAGTGATTAATAAGTGGATGTCATGCGTTCCTTCATAAGTAATCACCGATTCTAAATTCATGCTGTGACGCATAATTGAATATTCTCCTGTGATTCCCATACCACCTAAAATTTGTCGGGCCTCACGCGCAATATTGATCGCCATATCCACATTATTTCTTTTGGCCATAGAAATTTGAGCTGTAGTCGCTTTTCCTTCATTTCTCAAAACCCCTAAACGCCAAGTTAATAATTGTGCTTTCGTGATTTCAGTAATCATTTCGGCCAATTTTTTTTGTTGCAACTGATAGGCTGCAATGGGTTTGTCAAACTGAATGCGCTCTTTTGCATAGCGCAAAGCGGTGTCATAACAGTCCATCGCAGCGCCAATCGCTCCCCAAGCAATTCCATAACGCGCCGAATCCAAACAGCCTAGCGGTGCACCCAATCCGGATTTGTTGGGTAATAAATTTTCTTTAGGAACTTTTACATTGTCAAAAATCAATTCTCCCGTTGCCGAAGCGCGTAACGACCATTTGTTGTGTGTTTCGGGAGTAGAAAACCCTTCCATACCGCGTTCTACGATTAATCCGTGTATGCGACCTTCTTCATTTTTTGCCCAAACCACGGCGATATCCGCAAATGGGGCATTGGAAATCCACATCTTGGCACCATTCAACAAATAATGGTCGCCCATGTCTTTGAAGTTAGTCACCATCCCGCCCGGATTCGATCCAAAATCGGGTTCAGTCAATCCAAAACAACCCATCATTTCACCCGTCGCCAACTTGGGAAGGTATTTCATGCGTTGTGCTTCATTTCCGTATTTCCAAATGGGATACATCACTAAAGACGATTGCACCGACGAAGTTGAACGCACTCCAGAGTCTCCGCGTTCAATCTCTTGCATGATCAAACCATACGAAATTTGATCCAATCCGGCACCACCATATTCAACGGGAATGTAGGGGCCAAAACCACCAATTTCACCCAAACCTTTGATGATTTGTGTGGGGAATTCAGCACGTTGTGCGTAGTCCTCAATGATCGGGGAAACTTCGCGTTTTACCCAAGCACGGGCCGCCTCACGTACCAATTTATGTTCGTCTGTCAATAAATCATCCAACAAATAGTAGTCGGGAGCTTGAAATAAGTCTGGTTTCATGTGTTTGTTTGTTGTTGACGGACTTACCGTCGGTTTGTTACTTTACGAAAACGTTTGCAAATTTAACAAAACGCCTTTCAGAATAAAACGAACAACTGTTATTTTTTGAAGCTTTTTCCTGCTTTTTCCTGAACTTGCCTTCCGGTGAATGAAGGTCTCCCTCCTCGCGTCGGGAGGATGCCGCTTTCACCTAGGCTAGGGCCTGGGAGCTACAATAATTGTTTGCGCTTGAAATGCCTTCTTTTTTTGCAGAAAAAACTCCGTCAATTCCAAACCATTCTCCCGTGCCAACAGGGTTTGCAGTTGAGGATCTTCCATACAAAACTTTAAAAATGGCACTTTTTCTTCGGGCTTTAAGCGTAAGGTTGTCGTCCAGTAATCTTCTGTAAAATGACGATCTATAAATTGGTCGAGGGATTCGGCGTTGGCTGTAGGTTCTTCTTTTTTCTTTTTAAACAGTTTCCCGATACCTTTAAATAAGGATACAAAATCAAAATTCACCCCATAAGGCATAGATCCGTCATATACTCCTGTGTACGAGCGCATTTCCTCTTTTTTAATTTCCGCCAACCGTTGCTCGCCAGGACTGACACTCACGTTGACATTGTTTAAATTGTCGACAGCCACTTCATCCAATTGAATCGCTTTGGGTGTAAGTTCAATATCATAGAGCCAAACGGTTTCACTCACAATAGTGATTTTTTTTATTTCAAAATCGGGGTGTACAATATAAAGTACATCATTTAACGCCACGTCAATAGAAAACGAACCGTCGGGCGCAGAAGTTGCATGTTTTTGTGTTCGGGTATTGGCAATATCGGCTTTTGCAATCCCCATTTCTTGCGAGCGCAAAGTGCCCTGAATGCGAAAACTCTGCCCCACAGCATCGGAGAAAGCAAAGAGAAGGAATAAGATACCGAGAGCCGTTTTCATAAGAGAAAGGTTAGTACAACGAAGGTACAAATTCCCTAAGTGCTCCTGTTCCAAAATTTTGTTAATTCTAGGAAATATCTAGTATCGCCTTATTTTTTATCCAAATAAAAATCGTTGGTAAGGGCGCGATAGGCATCGGTATAACGGTGGCGATCGAGTTCGATAACCATACTGTCGGTAGTCAGGGAACGATGTTCTCGTGAAAAGGCAAGAAGACTGCGTTTTACAGGGCTAGTGGGGGTGCCTTGAACGCGGGTGATTTTAAAAGGATACAATTCGTTTTCACAAGCCAAATCAATAACACGTTCCTCCTCTTTGGAAGGAATGATTAGCGCAAGCACTCCAAACTCCGAAAGAAGAATGCCCGCGGCTTCCATGATGTCTTCAAAAGGCAACGATTGATTTTGACGGGCACGATCGCGATATTCATTGCCCGAAGAAACGGTTTCAGCATAAAACGGTGGATTGGAAACAATCAAATCGTATGCTTCGTCTTGCAATTCCTCCATAAAATCGTCCAGCGAGGCATGAAAACAAAACAAACGGTCGTTCCAAGGGGAGTTTTCAAAATTTTCAACAGCTTGTTCAAAAGCATTGGCATCGATTTCAAGGGCTTCAATCTGTTCGGCGGCACTCCGTTGGGCCAGCATCAATGCAATAAGTCCGGTGCCAGTTCCAATGTCCAAAATCGAAAACGGATGGTGATCTATAGGCGTCCAAGCTCCTAAGAGTACCCCGTCGGTGCCCACTTTCATGGCACAGCGGTCTTGTTCAATGGTGAATTGTTTAAATTGAAACATAGGGGTAAAAATTCAATTTTATAAAATCCAATAGTTTAAATTTCAAAATCCAATGGAAAAATTCCAATATTTTAAATTCCAATATTTTAAATTCCAAATTCCAAATTCCAATATTCTAAATTCCAAATATTCCGAATTCCAAAAATGGAGAAATTTCAAATTTCAAAATTAGGTAGAACTTTTGGATATAATCGAGGAAAATATTTTTCTTAATTCATCGGCTTCTTTCAATAATGAATGAGCGTTTTCAGTACAATCAGGATTCAAATCTTGGAGTAATCGAATCCAATATTTCGATTCTTTTGCTTCTTTTCGGGATACTTTTATTCGAAATAAAAAATCTTTAACGCTAAGTTTTTCATTTGCTTCAATATAATTCGCCCCCACCGAACCCGATGAACGAACGAGTTGTCTCCCATCTTCTAAGTTTGAAATAGTTTTGGGAATTTTTTGGACATATATCCGACAGTTTTTTGCAAATAAATATGTTCTTTCTTCCAAGTCATAAGGTTTATTCATACAATGGTTGATTGGCGTTTATAATATTGGTATTTTTCTATTGGAATTCGGCATTTAAAATATTGTAATTTGTAATTTTCCTATTGGAATTTAGTTTGTAAGTTTTTGGAATTTGGCATTTAAAATATTGGAATTTGGCATTTAAAATTTTGGAATTTAATATTTTAGGTTTTGGAATTTGTAATTTTACTACTGGAATTTAGTTTTTAAGTTTTTGGAATTTGTAATTTTCCTATTGGAATTTAGTTTGTAAGTTTTTGGAATTTGGCATTTAAAATATTGGAATTTAGTATTTTAGGTTTTGGAATTTGTAATTTTCCTATTGGAATTTAGTTTGTAAGTTTTTGGAATTTGGCATTTAAAATATTGGAATTTAGTTTGTAAGTTTTGGAATTTGGCATTTAAAATATTGGAATTTAGTATTTTAGGTTTTGGAATTTGTAATTTTCCTATTGGAATTTAGTTTTTAAGTTTTTGGAATTTGGCATTTAAAATATTGGAGTTTAGTATTTTAGGTTTTAGAATTTGTAATTTTACTATTGGAATTTAGTTTTTAAGTTTTTAGAATTTGGCATTTAAAATATTGGAATTTAGTTTTTGGAATTTGACATTTAAAACATTGGAATTTAGCATTTTATGTTTTGGAATTTGTAATTTTACTATTGGAATTTACTACAAGTACAAATCCACCAATCCCTCGGGCGTATTGAGTATGATTTTCTTTTGGGCGCGATTTACTTCAATAATGAAATCATCAATCATGGGAACAAGAATTTGGCGCGTATTCCATTCAATTTCAAAAAGAGGCTGGGCCGTCGTATCGTTTACGCCTACAATTTCGCCGATAGGGCCTAAGCGCTGATCCTCCACGGCAAACCCAATAATTTCATGGAAATAAAACTGATTTCCCTCAAGAGGAGGGAGCGCCGAAAGGGGAAGGTAAACTTCACTACCAAGAATTTCATCGGCCTCGGCTTCGGTATCGACGTCTTCAAACTTGACGCGGAGAAAATCTCCTTTGTGTAGTTGCGCTGTTTCAATAAAAAATGGAACCAGATTTTTGCCTAAATCGACAAAAACTGATTCCATATTTTCATATAATTCAGGTTGATCCGTATCTAAATAGAGAAGGACTTCCCCTTTGAAGCTAAATTTTTTTGCGATTTTGCCGAGATAGAAACAGTCTTTCTTACGCATTACCGCTTGATAACGAATTAGGCTTCTTTGCTAGTTTCTTCAGCAGCAGGCGCTTCTGGAGCTTCCTCAACCGCTGGAGTTTCTTCTGTCGCCACTTCAGCCACTACTTCTTCAGTAGCTACTTCCGCTGCTACTTCCGCTACTTCTTCTGTGGCTGCTTCAGCCTCAGCAGCTTTTAATGCTTCTTCTGCAGCTTTAGCGCGTTTTTCGTTAATTTCTTTTTCAGCTTTCAATGCTTTTGCTTTAGCATCATCTTTCGCTTTCGACAAACCGTCTTTTTTAGCATTTACTTTGTTCGCTTTTTCTTCCAACCAAGCGGCTAATTTAGCATCGGCTTGCTCTTGCGTCAAAGCGCCCTTACGAACACCACCATCCAAGTGATGCTTCAATAAAGCCCCTTTGTACGATAAAATAGCACGCGCAGTGTCTGTAGGTTGTGCACCATTGTGTAACCACTGTACTGCTTTGTCTAAGTGCAATTCTACTGTTGCAGGATTTGTGTTCGGATTGTAGATTCCAATTTTCTCTAAGAATTTACCATCTCTTTTGGCACGCGCATCGGCGGCTACAATCCAGTAAAAAGGCTTCCCTTTTTTACCATGTCTTTGTAATCTAATTTTTACTGACATAATCGAATGATTTGTTTATGGGGTACACGACCCCGGTTATTGAGGGCGCAAATATACAAAACATTTTAATTCAAATTACTCGAACTCAAAAAAATAAGCTTGTCCGATAAAAACCATAAAAAATAGGGTATAATTCCTTAAAAAAACTATTTTTGTATTACAATTATCGAATAATTACATACATGAAAAATTTAATTGCCCTATTTCTAGTTGTGTTGACTTTTTCTTCTTGTTCAGAAGAAATTAAATTTAACGATCCAGGTTTTCAAGCCTATCGCGATGGCATTTTATTTCGAGGAATTGATGTAAAGGCCTATAAATCAGCTTCTACCAACGCTATTCGTTTTGTAGCATTGGCTGAAGATGAAGAAGTGGAACTACGGATTGCAAACGGAAATCCGGGTACTTATTTCTTTGGTACCTCAAATACGGGAATCAAAGCGACGTATCAATCTTCGTTCAACGACATTGAATTGGCGTATGAAACCAAAATCATCAACGGACCTGTAGCCAATATCGCTTCTGGAATCGTAGCTGGAGGTTCAGGGTATGCCGCCAATTGTACTACAGTAGCGGGGGTTGTCACGTGTAGCGGTTCTTATCCTACAACTGGCGGAAGTGGTAGTGGCCTCACAGTTTCATTGTCTACGAATGCTGCAGGGGCTATCACAGCGGCACGCGTTGCGTCACCTGGAAATGGGTACAAAGCGGGCGATGTAATTACTGTTGTAGGCGGTAATGGACTTGGGCGTGTTCGCGTACTTAATGTAGAAGGTAGTAATGGCGAGATTAAAATTACCCAAAACAATGGAACCATCATCTCGGGAGAATTTAAATTTAATGCGGTACAAACCACTACAAATCCTTTAGGAGGTGACTTGGTGAATTTCCAATACGGGACCTTTTATCAAATTCCTATTTTCCCAGAACCCTAAGGGTCAAAATTTCACAATTTTTAGAAAGCTGTCTTTTAACGAGACAGCTTTTTTGTTGATAACTATTCCTTGAATCTTCTCAGGCGAAAGTGTATTTTTGAAACAAAAGGCAAGGTGTTTTTAGGCCTTAAAAAGCGACTATGTATTTAATTTTTGATACCGAAACGACGGGATTACCACGCAATTGGGCCGCTCCCATTACGGATACCGATAATTGGCCAAGAGCCGTGCAAATTGCTTGGCAGTTGCATGATGAATGGGGGAATCTCATCGACAACCAAGATTATTTGGTGATTCCCGAAGGCTATGACATTCCGTATGATGCCGAACGGGTTCATGGTATTTCGACTGAGTTGGCCCATAAATATGGGGTAGCGTTACGCGAAATGCTACTGAAATTCAATGCCGCATTGGCCCAAACCAAATTTATTGTAGGGCAAAACGTTGGTTTTGATGTCAATATTATGGGGTGCGAGTTTCATCGCGCTGGAATTCCCACGGCATTATCTCAACTCCCCGTTTTGGATACGTGTACTGAAGTTACCGCAGGTTTGTTGCAACTTCCCGGCGGTCGCGGTGGACGTTATAAGCTGCCCACGCTAACCGAGTTACACGAATACCTTTTTGGAGAACCTTTTGGAGAAGCCCACAATGCCACCGCCGACGTAGAAGCGACAACGCGTTGTTTCTTGGAGTTAATTCGACGCGAAATTTTCACCAAAACCGAACTTGGTGTTACGTCCGACTATTTTCAGCAATTTAAAACGCGAAATCCTCAGCCCATTCCACCGATTGGCTTGACCCATTTAAACCTGAAAAAGGAATCAGAGGAACTTCGCAAAAAAGCCAGTCCCCCCCAAGCTGTACCAATTTCTCATCAAGATATCGCCCAAGGTCAGGCTGAAATGGCGACGGT
This sequence comes from Flavobacterium sp., assembly GCF_027533505.1. Lineage (GTDB taxonomy): Bacteria > Bacteroidota > Bacteroidia > Flavobacteriales > Flavobacteriaceae > Flavobacterium. The sequence goes on from NZ_JAPZUB010000029.1 coordinate 169,886, forward strand.
CGACTTCGTGCATTTGCACAACCATACGCAATTCTCCGTACTGCAGTCGACCATTTCAGTAAAAGATTTGGTACAAGCCGCCGTGCAACACAAAATGCCTGCCGTGGCCATGACCGATATCGGCAATATGATGGGCGCCTTTCACTTTGTGCGGGATGTTATGGCGCATAATAAAACCGCCAAACAAAAAAATGAACAAGCGCTAGAAGCGGGGGAAACGCCATCAGAAACTTTACTCAAACCTATTGTAGGCTGCGAGTTTAACGTGTGTGATAACCACAAAGACCGATCCCGAAAGGACAACGGGTATCAGGTGGTTTTTTTAGCCAAAAACAAACGTGGGTACCATAATCTGGCAAAAATGGCGTCTATCGCATACACTGCAGGTTTTTATTATGTCCCTCGAATAGATAAAGAGATAATTCAGCACTTCAAAGAGGATATTATTGTACTCACGGGAAGTTTGTATGGGGAAGTGCCTAGCAAAATCTTGAACGTTGGGTTGCATCAAGCCGAAGAAGCCTTACTCTGGTGGAAAGCGCAGTTTGGAGCAGATTTGTATATCGAACTCATGCGGCACCATCAAGAGGATGAAAATCGCGTGAACAGTGCATTAATTGATCTTTCACGCAAGCATCACATCAAAACCGTGGCGACCAATAATGTTTTTTATGTAAAAAAAGAAGACGCCAATGCCCACGATATTCTCTTGTGTGTGCGGGATGGGGAAAAGCAATCCACTCCTATTGGACGCGGCCGTGGCTACCGATTTGGATTGCCCAATCAGGAGTACTATTTCAAGTCGGGCGAAGAAATGAAACAGTTGTTTGCCGATTTTCCTGAAGCTATCACCAATATTGCTGAGGTAGTGGATAAAATTGAAATTTACGACCTCGCCCGTGAAGTGCTTTTGCCCAAATTTGAAATCCCTACGGAATTTGAAGACCCTTTAGATACAGCGGATGGAGGCAAACGAGGGGAAAATAATTATTTGCGTTTTCTAACCTATAAAGGAGCCGAAAAACGGTATCCAGAACTTACCGAAGAAATTCGCGATCGCCTCGATTTTGAGTTGGCGACGATCGAACGAACGGGTTATCCCGGGTACTTTTTGATTGTGCAGGATTTCATCGCCGAAGCCCGAAATATGGGAGTTTCTGTTGGACCAGGTCGTGGGTCGGCAGCGGGAAGTGCTGTAGCGTATTGTTTGGGTATTACAAATATCGATCCTATCGAATACGATTTGCTTTTTGAGCGTTTCTTGAATCCGGATCGGGTGTCCATGCCCGATATCGATATTGATTTTGATGATGAAGGACGAAGTAAAGTCATGGATTATGTGATTCAAAAATACGGTTCCAATCAAGTGGCACAAATCATTACCTACGGGACCATGGCCGCTAAGTCGTCGGTACGCGATACCGCGCGAGTGCTCGATTTACCGTTATTTGAAGCCGATAAAATTGCCAAATTGATTCCGAACAACCTGAATTTGGCCAAAATTTTCTCCTTGGAAAATGACAAACTCAAGGCTGCTCTTCGTGCGGATGAATTTGATAAAGTCAAAGAGCTTATTGAATTGGCCAATGGGGGTGACCTCAGTTCCGAAACCATCCAACAGGCGAAAGTATTGGAGGGAAATTTAAGAAATACAGGGATTCACGCTTGTGGAGTAATCATCACCCCAAGCGATATTACCGATTATGTTCCCGTGGCGACGGCCAAGGATTCGGACCTGTTTGTGACTCAATTTGACAACTCGGTCGTGGAAAGTGCAGGGCTGTTGAAAATGGACTTTTTGGGGTTGAAGACCCTTACCTTGATCAAGGATACGTGTAAGTTGGTGAAATACCGCACGGGTATCGAACTCGATCCGGATACCTTTCCGATTGATGATGTGAAGACCTATGAGTTGTTCCAACGCGGGGAAACGGTGGGGATTTTTCAATACGAATCGCCCGGAATGCAAAAGTATATGAAGGAATTGAAGCCCACGGTTTTTGGGGATTTAATTGCGATGAATGCCTTATATCGTCCGGGACCGTTGGAGTATATTCCTTCCTTTATTCGGCGTAAAAATGGGGAAGAGCCGATCACATATGACTTGGATGCTTGCGAAGAATATTTAAAAGAAACCTACGGAATTACCGTTTACCAAGAGCAGGTAATGTTGCTGTCGCAAAAGTTAGCCAACTTCTCGAAAGGGGACGCCGACGTTTTGCGGAAAGCAATGGGTAAAAAACAAAAAGATGTTTTGAATAAAATGAAATCCAAGTTCATCGACCAAGCGGTGGCCAACGGACATAATGCGGAAAAACTAGATAAAATTTGGAAAGACTGGGAAGCGTTTGCGAGTTATGCCTTCAACAAATCGCATTCCACTTGTTATGCTTGGGTGGCCTATCAAACCGCTTATCTCAAAGCGCATTATCCGGCTGAATATATGGCCGCAGTACTTTCCAACAACATGAATGATATCAAACAAGTTTCGTTTTTTATGGAGGAGTGTAAACGCATGGGCTTGAAAGTATTGGGCCCCGATGTGAACGAGTCCTTCTATAAATTCACCGTAAACGAAGACTATGCCGTGCGTTTTGGAATGGGCGCGATTAAAGGTGTGGGTCAAGGGGCTGTTGATACGATAGTGGCACAACGAAAAGACGGGAAATACCGCTCTATTTTTGATTTGGCAAAGCGTATTGATTTGCGTGCGGCCAACAAAAAAGCTTTCGAAAATTTAGCCTTGGCCGGCGGCTTCGATGGCTTTGAAACAACCCATCGTGCGCAGTATTTTCACCATGATGGCGATGGGATTACTTTTCTGGAAAAAGCGATTCGATACGGCGCAAAGTTTCAAGAAAACGAAAATTCGGCACAAGTCAGTCTTTTTGGAGAAGCGAGTGAAATTCAAATAGCCGAACCCCAAATACCGCCTTGTGAAGAATGGACCACTATGGCTAAGTTGGCTCGGGAGAAAGAGGTGGTTGGGATCTATATTTCGGGCCATCCCTTGGATGATTACCGTTTTGAAATGAAGTATTTCTGCAATGTACGCTTGGAACATTTGAAGCAGCTCGAGCCCTTGGTCAATAAAACGCTAACTTTTGGTGGGATTGTGACCAATGTGCAGTTTAAAACAGGGAAAAACGGGAAAGATTGGGCCATGTTTACTTTAGAAGGGTACGACGAAAACCATGAGTTCCGCATTTTTGATGAAGAGTATTTAAAATTCCGTCACTTTTTAGTCAACAATCAGTTTGTATTTTTTAAAGTGTTGGTTCGAGAAGGCTGGGTGAATCGAGAGACGGGTAAAAAATCTGACCCTCGAATTACCTTCCAAGATGCTAAATTGTTGGCCGATGTACTGCCTACGTTTGCCAAAAAACTGGTCATACAAATGAACATCCAAGAGTTGCATCAAGCGATGATCACCCAATTGAATTCCTTATTTCAAGCGCATAAAGGCGAACATCCAATAAGCTTTGAGGTGATGGAAATTGAACGGGTGAAAAAGAAAGCAGAAGCCCTCATCAAATCGGTTGAAGCACCTGCAGTTGAGGGTGATGAAACGTTGGAGGACAGTGAGGCCTTTGTCAATGAATTACCGGCCGATACCGAGGAACTTCGCGTCGTCACGCATTTGGCCATGCCAAGTCGTAAGGTGAAAATTAAAATTTCAAGAGATTTGTTGAGTGAATTAGAAAAAATGCAACTCAACTTTAAATTGAATTAGTATTGTTTTCACCAATTAAAAAATAACTAAAAGTAATCTTAATGTCGATGGCGGGCCCATAGATTTGGTTATCTTTGTGCTTAAAAAAAAAAAAAAATAACTTAAATAAGAATATCATGGCATTAGCAATTACCGATGCTACCTTTGAAGAAGTAGTATTGCAATCTGATAAACCGGTTTTGGTTGATTTTTGGGCAGCTTGGTGCGGTCCGTGTCGTATGGTGGGTCCGGTTATCGATGAAATTTCATCTGAATATGAGGGCAAAGCTGTGGTTGGTAAAGTCGATGTAGACGCCAATCAAGAGTTTGCTGCCAAGTACGGTGTGCGTAACATTCCTACCGTTTTGGTGTTTCAAAATGGGGAAGTCGTAGGACGACAAGTAGGAGTAGCTCCGAAGAAAACCTACACCGATGCAATCGATGCGTTATTATAACGGATATACGAAAGTGAATGAAAAAGCCCGATGTTTACGTCGGGCTTTTTTTTATCTTTGAACGTATGAAGATTGAACAAGAAAAAGAACTTATCTCGGGTTTTAAGCACTTGGAACTATTGGCCAACCAAGTCGTGGAGGGGTTTATTTCAGGGATGCATAAATCGCCTTTTCATGGATTTTCTGCCGAATTTGCCGAGCATAAGGTGTATAATAAAGGCGAAAGCACAAAACATATCGATTGGAAGTTGTATGCCAAAACCGATCGGTTGTATACCAAGCGCTTTGAAGAGGAAACCAATTTACGATGTCATTTGATTTTAGATAACTCCTCGTCGATGCATTATCCGAAGTTGACGTCGGGGCAACCGTTTTATCAGCAAAAAATTGGATTTTCAGTTTTAGCCGCGGCTGTTTTGATGAATTTATTGAAAAAACAACGCGATGCGGTGGGTTTAAGTGTGTTTTCGGACACCTATGAATATTACGCTCCCGAAAAAGGATCCGATCGCCACCATCGGATGCTTTTGGCACAATTGGAAGGCATGTTGGATGATCCTAAAGTGGCCAAACCTACGGATACCATTACGTTATTACATCAAATTGCCGAAAAATTGCACCGTCGCTCTATGGTAATTTTGTTTACCGATATGTTTCAAAACGAGCCTCAAGAAAAGTTATTCAATGCTTTGCAACACTTGAAGCACAACAAGCACAAGGTGGTGGTGTTTCATGTGGTTGATGAAGCGACCGAATTGCATTTTGATTTTGACAATCATCCTCGAAAATTTGTTGATGTAGAAACGGGTGAAGTCATCAATGTGTTTGCCGATTCGTTGCAAAATGCCTATCAAAATCAGGTGGAAACCTACTTTAAATCGCTGTCATTGGCCTGCGCACAGAATAAAATTAAGTACGTTCCTGTCAATGTAGGCGCGGATTTTGAGAAAATTTTGACCACTTATTTGGTTGAAAAACAAATGTTTGGTTAGGCCTTTAGAAAATATTTTTAAATTTTAAAGCAAAACGTTTGCAAAACTGAAATTTGGACGTATATTTGCATCCGCAATAAAGCAAGGTTTGGTAGTTCAGTTGGTTAGAATACATGCCTGTCACGCATGGGGTCGCGGGTTCGAGTCCCGTCCAGACCGCTACATTGGGAAAAGCGCTCCGTTACACGGAGCGCTTTTTTGCCCAAAAAAGCATTCCAATGATGCTTCTTTTTTATAGGAAGCACATTTACAATAGTTGTGTTGTTTCGTCTCGTGTAACAGCGAGACAGGTTTAGTAGTTAGACCAATGAAAAGCTTTTCCGATTTATTTCGGAATAGCTTTTTTGCTTTATAGCACATGCTAAGATGAGGAATTACGAGTGCTAGCGCTTTTTTTGCCACGAAGGCACGAAGGCATTAAAGTTATTAAGTTAGCGGACTGTGGCCGAGTTTTTTTACCGCAAAGACACGAAGTTTCCGCGAAGAACGCAAGGATTTAAGTTTGTAAAGAATCGCGGCCTATGGCCAGCTTAATTTTACTAAATAGTCATCCCTTAAAAAACAAATAACTGCCTGATTGTTATTTTATTACAATAAAATTTAGCTAGAAATAGATGATAATTATTGCCAAAAATGGTATATTTGAGTATAAAATAGTGGCAATATGTTAGGCAAAATAA
>NZ_JAPZUB010000061.1 GCF_027533505.1 Flavobacterium sp.
AACCATTATCTTTTTTCCGTCGTTAATGAGGGAAACATTAAAGTAAACGAACAAAGATTTAATCATTCATTTTTCATATTCTATAGGGCATAAAAAACTTGGCGCACTTCGCGATAACTTGGCGCGCTTGGCGGTTAAAAATTACAAATTCAATAGAAACAAATCACTCGCAATCCCATCACTTAGAAACTTGCCTTTGCGGGTAGTACGAACGATATCGCCATCGAGGTACAACAAATGGTCTTCGAGATGTGTTTCGGCTTGTTGAAGAAAATAGGTTTTGAAACGGGGACCAAATTCGGTTTCCAAGCGGTGCAAATCGACTCCCCAAATCGTGCGCAAACCCGTCATCACATATTCGTTGTAGCGATCGGTCAGGGATAAGGTTTCCATTTCAATTGGCAGTACATAGGCTTCGAGTGCTTGAATGTATTTGGTGTTGTTGGAAATATTCCATCCGCGTTGGACGCCGTTAAAACTGTGGGCCGCGGGTCCAATGCCCAAATACGGTTTACCTAACCAATAGGCCGAATTATTTTTGGAAAAATAGCCTTCTTTACCAAAATTCGACAACTCATAATGCACAAAACCCGCGGCTTCAAGTTGGTCTATCAACAACAAAAATTGTTCTTGCGCTTGGCCCTCATCGGGATTGGGAATAATGCCTTTTTGCACAAACGAATGCAAAGCGGTTTTGGGTTCGACCGTCAACGCATAACTCGAAATATGCGGTACCCCCAATTGCAAGGCGGTTTGAATATTCGCAATCCATTTTTCATTCGTTAACCCCGGAATTCCATAAATTAAATCCAACGAGATGTTATCAAAAAGCGTAGTCGCCAACTGCAAACAGGTCAACGCTTCCTGCGCGTTGTGGGCCCGATTCATCAACCGCAAATCGTCCTCAAAAAAGGATTGTACCCCAATGGATAAGCGATTCACTGGCGTTTGTGCCAAAGCGTGTAAATAGTCGGGAGTCAAATCATCGGGATTGGCTTCCAAGGTGATTTCGGGACGATCGGCTACTGTAAAATGGTTGTGAATTTCTTCAATTAAAAAAAGGATATCCGATAGGGCTAAAACACTCGGCGTCCCCCCGCCAAAGTAAATCGTTTCAATCACGGTTGAGGACCCAAACCAGTCTTTTCGCAGTTCAATTTCACGTGCCATCATGGCCACCATAGCTTCCTTTTTTTTCAAAGAAGTCGAAAAGTGGAAATCACAATAGTGACAGGCTTGTTTGCAAAAAGGGATATGGAGGTAGATGCCGCTCATTGATTTGAAATTAATCCGTTTGAAAATTTGAAAATGACCGTAATCTTCAAATTATCAAATCTTCAAATTATTTAATTCTATGTTCATTCTGTTTCACAAACGCATCCCAACCCGTATAACTTTTGCCTGCAACTACCTTTCCTTTATTGAAAAAATGACAAACCGCAGCGGCTAAACCATCCGTGGAATCGAGATTTTTAGGTAATTCTTTTAACCCCAATAGTTGCTGCAACATTTTGGCGACTTGCTCTTTACTGGCATTTCCGTTACCGGTAATTGCCATTTTGATTTTCTTCGGCTCATATTCGGTTATCGGAATCTGTCGTGAGAGTCCGGCCGCCATGGCTACCCCTTGGGCTCTCCCCAACTTCAACATCGATTGCACGTTTTTACCAAAAAATGGGGCTTCAATCGCAATTTCGTCGGGATGATAGGTATCGATTAACTCAATCGTACGCTCAAAGATTTTTTTCAACTTCACATAATGATCATCGTATTTACTCAACAACAGTTCATTGAGTTGAATAAATTCCATCTTTTTGTGGACCACACGAATGAGTCCAAAACCCATAATGGTCGTTCCCGGGTCAATGCCCAATATAATTCGTTCGTTTGCCAAGGTTAATTCATTCGTTGGTTTCGCCAAAAAAGCGTTTTCTTTGTACCATGAAGGCACGGTCAGACAAAGCTACACAATTCCTCACAGTTCTCCTTAAAATTGTGATTGTATCGGGTGCGTTTTACGTGATCTACCACAAATTGAGTTCGGACCCACAATTATCCTGGAATTCATTCCGGAAATCACTACAAAAACTGGCGCATCCGGCAACGATTTTTGTCTTGTTCACCTTGACTTTTGGCAACCGTTTTTTAGAAATCCTTAAATGGCAAAATTTGGGTTCGACCCTTCGCCCACTCTCATTAGGAGAATCCACCAAGCAAGTACTAGCGGCATTGACAGCAGGTATTTTTACCCCCAACGGCATCGGCGAATATGCGGGGAAAGCATTTTATTTTCCTAAGAAAGACGCGGGTCAAGTGGTCTTTTTAAATTTGATTTGCAACGGCATCCAAATGGGACTCACCATCGTTTTCGGCACTATCGGACTCTTCATTTTAGGATATACCCCTTGGGCTTGGGGCGTTATCGCATTGGCTACTGCCCTTGGATTGATTTTTTATTTTACCCAAAAAATTACGGTTAAAGGCTATTCCTTTCAGTTACTTTACACCAAAATCCACGCTCTTCCAACCGCTGTGCATCAAAAAAACAATCTCTTAGCTCTAGGCCGTTACCTCATCTTTTCCCACCAATACTATTTTTTATTTCGGGCATTTGAGGTACATTTACCCTACGCTACGTTAATGGGCGCCATTGCAGCGGTCTATTTTATGGCTTCCTCCTTGCCGAGTTTTCAGTTTTTGGATTTTGCCGTCAAAGGGAGCGTTGCCTTGTTCTTCTTCGGAAAATTGGGTGTAAACGACTGGACCGTGGTGTTCATCAGTACCCTCATGTGGCTCATGAATGTAGTGGTGCCCGTACTTATTGGCAGTTATTATATTTTAATCTTTAAACCACAATGGACATCCTCTTCTTCTGCTTCGGATTCATAACCGTGATGTATGCGGGTTTTCTTTTGCATCTTTTTTCAGGTATCGCAAAACTGCGTACATTCGCCCCCAAAAACACAACACCAACCACCGGATTTTCTATCGTTATCCCCATACGAAATGAGGCGAAAAACTTACCAGCATTACTACAATCCATTGCTCAATTGAAGTATCCCCCCGAACTTTTTGAAGTCATCATCATCGACGATTTCTCAACAGATCAAAGCGAACGGATTTACTTAAATTGGCGGTTAACCCATAGCCCATTTGACACAACATTTCTGGAAAACGTACGACGCACCGGCTCCCCAAAAAAAGACGCCATCGCCCGCGCACTACCCATCCTCAAACATCCCTGGGTGATTACCACCGATGGCGATTGTATTTTGCCCGAAAACTGGCTACATACCTTCCACGATTTCATTCAAGAAACAAAAAAAGAAATGGTGGTCGGACCCGTTATTCTTAAAACCAAAAACAACTGGTTTCACGATTTTCAGCAATTGGAAACCCTCGCCCTTCAAGGTACAACGATGGGCAGTTTTGGCAACCATCAAGGTTTTATGTGTAATGGCGCCAACTTTGCCTACACCAAGGCATTTTTTACTGAATTAGGCGGCTTCGACGGACTCAATCAATATGCAGGCGGCGACGATGTGTTGTTACTACAAAAAGCCTTACAGCAACAACCCCAAAAAGTGGGCTATTTAAAAAGTGCCGCAGCTACCGTTGAAACCCGTGCGATAGACGATTTGTTTGAAGTGCTTCAACAACGCATTCGCTGGGCGGCAAAGTCAACGGGATACTCCAATAGTTATGCAAAAGGGCTCGCCGTTGTCGTTTTGTTGATGAATCTAAGTTGGGGAACTGCCCTCTTGCTCGCCTTCAACCACAAGGTACCATGGGCATTCGTGGCAAGCATCTGGGCGGTAAAATATGCAGCGGACTTTATCCTCATGTACCGTGCGAATAACCTACTACGGGGGGGTAAATTTTTCTTACCCTTAGCGAGTAGCGTAGTGTATCCGTTTTTTAGCAGTGTAACTGGAATCTGTGCATTGTTTGGAGGATTCCGTTGGAAAGGACGCGCGTTTCGACGTTAATTTTCACGGCGCAGGATAACCGGTAAGATAAACTGTGATTTTACGGGAATGCCGCGTTTTAAAGCGGGATTAATTTTGGGTAAATCGGTCAAGCGCGTGCGCAAAATACTGTCTATCTTTTTCTTGTCGTAAGCCGTAGAGTCTTGCGGAAATTGAGGTTCCAACACCAATGTCGCATCGGGATTGACCGTTACTTTCACTTCAATCGTATCAATCGCTGGTGGAAGCACGGCCAAGGAGTCGGGATTGAGTTTTTCTTGAATGGTCGCCGAAAGGAATTCAAAAAAACACTGCTTACGTTGGTTGGTATCGGTCAATTTTTCACAGGCGGCAATCGACGGATATTCATCGACCTGATTCCAATTGATGGCCTGGAGTTCTTTATCCAACAATTCCTGTTCGTTGGGAACTTGTTTTTCAAAATAACTGCATGAAGTTAGGGCCAACGCCAAAAAGAAAAACACTTTTTTCACTACCTTATTTTTTTGATTGCAAATACGCTTCATACCGTTTGTCAAACCATTCTTTCTTGGTTTGTGCTGCGGCCTCTTTTTGGTCCTTATACAACATTCCCAACTTTTCCGAATAGATAGCGATTTTTATCGTATAGGTATAATATTCCTCTTTGGTCAAAATCAGTTGCGGGTCGTTTTGTTTTTCAAAAAACGAAAAAAATAAATCATCATACTTTTTCTTGTCGTAGGCCAAAACTTCTTTTCGGTATTGAGCATACAAGGTGTTTTTAAGCGCCAAATCAGGATCGGAGGCCTCTTGCGCCCACAAAGATGGGACCACTACCCCTGAGCCGATCCATAGTACAAAAAACCAAATCCATTTACGCATAGTGCACCGCTTCAAAGAAACCAAAAGTAGTAAAATAAACGCAATCACAAGCAGGAAGCTGGTCGTCCATTTTTTGGAGCAAAAACCCTGTGTTTTGTTCAACCCTCTTCCCGCTTTCGGCAGTCGCTTTTCCGCTGCGCTACAAGAGCTCCAACAAAGCCTCAATCGGGGCTAAAAACAGGTTTTTACTATAAAAGATGAATTAGGAGCTGCTAAGCTCCTGAGACACTAAGCTACTGAGTACTGCTTAATGCGACGCGACTTTCAACCCTAAACTTTCGCGCCTTCGTGGCAAAGAAAAAAACTGTGAAACTTGGTGCAAACATCGTGAAACCTCGTGCTCCAAAATTTAAACATTAAGGTTTTAAGGTTTTTCACCAAAACGCCTATTTATTTAGTAAAATTAAGCTGGCCACAGGCCGCGATTCTTAACAAACTTAAATCCTTGCGTCCTTCGCGCAACCTTTGCTCCTTTGCGGTGAAATAGAGGAAAGAGAAAAGAAGCAAGAGAAAAGAAATAGGTGTACCCAATACACATTTTAAACCCATTCCACTTTTTAACTTCAATTTGAAAATGTGATGATTTGAAGACCTGCCTGCCGTTAGGAAGGTTTGAAAATGATTGTTCTTTCGCAGCTTTTGTTACACTATTAAACCCATTCCACTTTTACACCACATAAGAACTGCGACTGCGACTTACAACCCTAAACCTTCGTGTCTTCGTGGCAAAGAAAAAAACTGTGAAACTTGGTGCAAACATCGTGAAACCTCGTGCTCCAAAATTTAAACATTAAGGTTTTAAGGTTTTTCACCAAAACGCCTATTTATTTAGTCATTCCTTAAAAAGCCACTATTTTAAATTTCGATTAAAATAGTGGTTTTATTTTTAGTGAAAAAGTTGAACAATAATTGTAACCAAAAAATAATTAGTTCTTTAATTTGGTTAAATCGGAGCTTTAGATTG
>NZ_JAPZUB010000042.1 GCF_027533505.1 Flavobacterium sp.
CAACTTCATTATCAAACAAAAAGCCTTCAATAACTTTGTATAATCGGGATTTATCTTCCTGATTTAATTCCGATATTTGGGATAAAATACTGTCTTTCATAAAGCAAATATAATAAATATATTATTTAGACTAAAGCCATTCCAAATGATTTCTCAATTTTTACAATTAAGTATTCAATATCTTCTGGGTCTGCATCTTTTAAGTTATTTGTTGTCATAGTATTGCTTATTACGTCAGCCTGTAAAAAACGGCACAGCCTTCCAACAAATATAATAAAATGGCGGTAAGAACCAACGATCGCTTCGCATTCTCCTGACTTTGCCTCCGCTACCGAAACTTCGGTCTGAAAGAGGTCATACATTAATATATGACCTACGCCCATTACATCGTAACGAATTATTTATTGTACGCTGAAAGAAATAAAAAATGCCCCAAATAGTGTCTAACTTTTTGGGGCATGTTCAGTCCTCAGGATTTTTCTTTATGCTTTTTTATTTAAGGCGGCGCTTAATTCCAGTGAGATGGCGGTGCGTTCCATTTTTAACTTTCCGGCCATGGTCTCGATGACTACCGTAGTCTCAGCCAATTCGGCTACTTTGCCATGGATGCCGCTCTTGGTAACAATGCGGTCGCCAACTTTGAGGGCGCTTTCAAATTCTTTTTCTTTTTTCAAACGGTTTTGCTGCGGACGAATCATGAAGAAATAAATCACGACAAACATCAGCAAAATGGGTAACATTGAAGTTAATTGTTCCATACAGTTAAATTTTAAAGGTTACAACAAGCCGCGGCCCGATTTGTTTAAACGGCCTTGGGTTTGGTAGGTTTTGACTAAACTATCGAGAATCCCGTTGATAAACAGGCTGCTCTTGGGGGTTGAATATTCTTTGGCCAATTCAAGGTACTCGTTGATGGTCACCTTGACCGGAATGGAGGGAAATTTCAAAAATTCGCAGATAGCCATTTTCAACATAATCGTATCCAACTCGGCAATCCGCTCCATGTCCCAATTAGGGGTTTTATCTTCAAACTCTTTTTGCAACTCCTTTTCATTGAGCAAGGTTTTGCGCAACAAATCGACTGCAAAATCGGCATCTTCCAAATCCTTGAACACGCGCGGCACCTGAAATTCTCCCGGGGTAAAATGACGCAATTGCTTTTGAATCAACGTATTAACTACCGGAATATCATCGACCCAGGTGAGTTTGAAATCCTCCAAGTAGGCATACAACTTATCGTTGGGCGCGATGAGTGTACTGAACACGTCGACCACAAAAAAGCGTTCCTCCTCAAAAGTCACACTCGGTTTGGCCATGTACTTTTGGTATAGGGCACTCGCTTTAATGTCTTGCAACAAATACACAATGGTATCGTCGTTGTGTTGCCAATTCAAAATGCGATGGTACTCAAGAGCTTGAGCGAGGGTTGCATTGTTTTCTAAGGCCACCAAAACGGGGTTATCGACAAATCGGGTGTTGGGATTTCGTTCTTCGGGAGTCGCTAAGTGTTTGTTTTTGGCAACTTCCAAGTATTGTGCTTCTTTTTTACGAAGTTCGATTAAGGCCGACAAAAGAATCAGGTACAAGTCCAAAATATTGTCCAAACTGGCCTTCAAGAATTTTTCTTGTTTGGTTAAATCATCGCTCCCACTTTGATGCATAGCATAAATGGTCTGCATTACTTTGATGCGAATATGTCTTCGGTTGAGCACGGAATAAGAACTTTTTAGAATAAACAAAGCGAAAGAAATGCTCTTTCGCTTTGCAAAAATAGTACTATTTTTTGGAAACGTCTTTTATTTTGCGTTTTCTTTTCGGCGTTGTTCAATGCGGTTTTCAGCAATCGCCATGGCCGCTTTTTGAGGCGTCATGTTGTGTTTTACCGCATAGTCAAATATTTCCAAAGTGGTGTTATAAATATTTTCGGTGCGACGTAAAGCTTCGTCTTTGCCGTAGTGTGCGATTTCACCATATACGTTGATGATTCCCCCAGCATTGATCAAAAAGTCGGGCGCATATACGATACCGCGTTCTTGTAAAATAGGTCCGTGAACATTTTCGTTGGCCAATTGGTTGTTGGCTGCTCCCGCAATCACTTTAGCTTTAATTTTATACACCGTATCGTCGTTGATGGTCGCTCCCAAGGCACAAGGCGCATAGATATCGACGTCGGCGCTGTACATATCGTCGCCAGTGAAAATTTGAGCGCCGTATTTTTTACGTACTTCTTCCAAACGTTGTTCGCTCAAATCAACCATTTGTACCAAAGCCCCTTCGTTGCATAAATGATGAACCAAAGTTTCCCCAACGTGTCCAATCCCTTGAACCAGTATTTTTTTACCGGCTAAGCTATCCGAACCAAATTGGTATTTGGCCGCGGCTTTCATACCCATGTACACCCCATAAGCGGTAACGGGAGAAGGATTTCCGGATCCGCCGCGTGCTTCTGAGATTCCAGTGACATAAGGCGTCACGTCACGTACGGTATCCATATCGGCCGTAACCATCCCCACGTCTTCTGCGGTGATGTATTTTCCCGAAAGTGAATGCACAAATGCACCGAACTTTTGCATCAACTCTGGATTCTTATCGGTTTTCGCATCTCCAATAATGACGGCTTTTCCACCACCGAGGTCTAACCCAGAGATTGCGGACTTGTAGGTCATCCCGCGCGACAAACGCAATACATCATTGAGGGCTTCCCATTCGTTGTTGTATTTCCACATACGGGTGCCCCCAAGGGCCGGACCCAAAACGGTGTTGTGTATCCCGATTATTGCTTTTAAACCTGTATCTTTGTCGTGACAAAACACAATTTGTTCATGATTGTCAAATGAAAGTTGACCGAAAACGGGGTCCATTTTCTGCAACTCCTGAGGCGTGGTGATTTCTGCAGTCATAAGTATGAATTTGTGTTGCGACTTTGTCAATAAGTCGAAGCAAATTTAACGTTTTATTCAAGAAAATTCACCCTATTATGGTTTAATTAGCATATTGTTAATAAAATTCGTTTATACTGATTTTTTTAAAATTATATATTTTTTATTTTTTTAACAGAATTAAAAATAAAAACAAAGACATCGTCCCGAAACAATGAAAGAACTTCGTTATTTGAATAAATATTTTATGAAATATAAATACCACTTTTTGGCCGGTATTTGTATTACGATTGTCGCCCAAATTTTCTTTTCCTACACGCCGAAATTGATTAGCGCTTCTTTTAAAATCATTGAGAATTACCCCGAAAATGGCATGACTGCTTCGTCCGTTCGGAAGCAACTAGTGACCAATATCTTGCTCGTCATTGGCACGTCATTGGTAGCAGGCTTTCTCACATTTTTAATGCGGCAAACCTTGATTGTGATGTCGCGTTATGTAGAATTTGACCTAAAAAATGAAGTTTTTCAGCACTATGAAATTTTAGACCAAGGCTTTTACAAACGCAACCGTACCGGAGATTTGATGAGTCGCATCAGTGAAGATGTGGCTAAAGTGCGCATGTACGTAGGACCTGCCGTGATGTATACCATAAACACATTAATTCGTTTTGGCGTAGTGATTATTTACATGTACCATGTTTCGCCCAAACTGACCCTATATACCCTACTCCCTTTGCCCATCCTTTCTTTTATCATTTTTAAACTCAGTGTAGAAATCAACAAACGAAGTACTCGTTTTCAAGAAAATCTTTCCAATCTTTCGAGCTTTAACCAAGAGGTGTTTTCGGGTATTCGGGTGATTAAAGCCTATGCTTTGGAAGGCAAAACCCAAAAAGAAATGGCCGTATTGGCTGAAGATAGTAAAACCAAAAGTTTGCGTTTGGCGGGCGTGAATTCACTCTTCGGACCTTTGATGATCACTTTGATTGGCATTAGTAACTTGGTGGTAATTTTCTTTGGCGGAATGATGTACATCCAAGGCGATCCCGACATCAAAGAAATTGGGGTAATTGCTGAGTTTATTTTATACGTTAACATGCTCACGTGGCCCGTGGCTTCTATTGGTTGGGTTTCCTCTTTGGTACAAGAAGCCGAAGCCTCGCAAAAAAGGATCAATGAATTTTTACAATCGGAGCCTGAAATTCGCAACACCCAACCCGAACCAACGCCAATTGAAGGAAAAATTGTGTTCGAAAACGTGAGTTTCACCTATCCTGACACCCAAATTCAAGCGTTGAAAGACATATCATTTACACTAGAACAAGGCAAAACCTTGGCGATTTTGGGGAAAACGGGCTCTGGGAAATCGACCTTACTTGCGCTACTTACACGCTTGTATGATACTACGGCAGGTACGATTCGCGTCGACGATCGATTGATTCAAGATTTGAACTTGTACTCGTTGCGCGACAGCATTGGGATTGTACCGCAGGATGCCTTTTTATTCTCTGATACGATTGCCAACAACATTCGCTTTGGTAAAGAAAATGCGTCGACGAGTGAAATTGAACAAGCTGCGCAACATGCCGAAGTACACGACAATATTATACAATTCAACCAAGGGTATGAAACGGTTTTGGGCGAACGTGGGATTACGTTGTCGGGAGGTCAAAAACAGCGTGTTTCGATCGCCCGGGCCTTGATCAAGGATCCGAAACTCTTGTTACTCGACGATTGTCTTTCGGCGGTGGATACGGAAACAGAGGAACGAATTTTGAATCATTTGGCTACCTATACCAAAAGCAAAACGACGTTGATTGTGAGTCATCGGGTTTCGTCGGCCAAAAATGCCGATTATATCCTAATTTTGGAGGAAGGACGTATCGTCGAACAAGGCACTCATAATCAATTACTAACCTTAAACGGACACTATAAAGCCCTCTACGATAAACAACTTTCTGAAAAAGAAGTCGAATAATACTTGCATATTTTCCATTTTTTTTTCATTTTCGTGAATAGAAAACTTGTAAATGAAAGCGCGTATTATGAGAGAAAATGACATGTTGGAAAAAGACGAAATATTTTCCAAAGTATTAAGAGCCGGTAGAAGAACGTATTTCTTTGATGTTCGATCCACCAAATCAGACGACTATTACATTACCATTACGGAAAGTAAAAAGTTTACGGAGGAAGACGGATCCTTCCATTTTAAAAAACATAAAATTTACCTCTACAAAGAGGATTTTGCTGCATTCCAAGATATTTTGGAGGAAATGACCACCTTCATTTTAAAGTCAAAAGGCGAAGAAGTGATTTCTGAGCGTCACCAAAAAGACTTTAAGAAAGACTATTACGCAGCCAACCCAGAAGAAACCACAGGCGATAAAAAATATACCGATATCGATTTTGATGATATCTAAAAAAGAAAACCGAAAGGAAAATTCCTCTCGGTTTTTTTTATTCTGCGCCTGAAGTCAGGTAATTGTAAATTTTCATTCCTTGCTCATCGGACAAGCGGGCTTTCTTTTGCATCCGTGCTACAATCGGTTTCCATTCCTCCGCATTGTAGCTACTCGGTTTGTACAATTGATGGCATTTCCCACAACTGCCTTCGTACAAATTTTTCCCTTCAGCCAACTCGGGAGTCAACTCTTTTTTAACCACTGTTGCTTCGGGAGCAACGGTTGGTTTGGGCGTGGAACTGCAGGCATATAGCAGCACTACAGCAAGGGCACTAAGCCAAACTTTTGTTTTCATTATACGTTATATTATGGGCTAAAACTACAAAAAAGAAGCCGTCTCACAACTTGAGACGGTTTTTTTTTACGTTTTTTCTTGCATAAAAGAGTTGCAATTTGTATATTTATATCTGATTTACAGATGATTAGACATGAATTTCAAACACTACAATCAACGTCAAACCACA
>NZ_JAPZUB010000048.1 GCF_027533505.1 Flavobacterium sp.
ACAATCTAAAGCTCCGATTTAACCAAATTAAAGAACTAATTATTTTTTGGTTACAATTATTGTTCAACTTTTTCACTAAAAATAAAACCACTATTTTAATCGAAATTTAAAATAGTGGCTTTTTAAGGAATGACTACTTAAAGCTAGCTTATGAACCTACTATTGGGTGAAAATGGAATGAAATTGGATTTAATTCACAACCTGACGTTTTGTTGCTTGGCGAAGAAGCGGTCAATCGGTTAGCGATTATTTTATGAACCACGCGAAAGGATTCGCGCGTTAGCGGGGCCAAAGCCTTTTACGATTTGGACATTGCCTTGTTGCTTTTGGCCAATCCTTATTTCGATTGCACCAGTGTCTTTTTTATTCGAGCCAAAGCCTTTTTCGATTGCGCCAAGGCTTTGTTCGATTTGGATATTGTTTGTTTCGATTAGCGTTTTTTGAATTTTATTTTTGCGATTGCTTTGTATTGTGCAGAACTTGCATCAAGAATTGTGAATAAATAATCTTTGGCTTTGTTTGCAGTATCTACAAGGTTATCATCAGATGAATATAATGTACTGTTTCTTAAACTTCTTGCGTTATTTAGAGGGATGAAAGTATCAGCTACTGCTTGAGTTTTTACTAGCATTTGTGCTTTTTTGGATTGATAGGTTGCTATCTGATATTCTATTTCGTTTGGGTTGAAGTTTGGCGTATTTTGCAATAAAGCAATCAATAAATCCATATTATTTGTACGTTGATCGTAACTCATTTGTGATGTTGAGTAATTGGCTTGCGCTTCGTCTGGGTTTGTTGAAGTTGCAATTGAAGTTTTTCTAACTCCTTTTAGTTTACGAACGATTGTCATAAAATCTTCTAATTGAACTTGTGTAACACCTTCGGTTGCTTTATATGCTTTGCGAAGTTATGTTAGTTCACGATTTAGAGGTTTAAATATTATTTCTCTTTCATCGACAGCAATGGAATATGGAGCAACTAAATTGTTTACACTTTCTTGTTGATTAAAAGCATTGGTGTAAATGGATTGTAGATTGGTTAATTTTAATTTTGTATTGCTTGGGTTTAGATTGCCCCAATTTCAATAATGTTGGTGTTTAGTAAATTTAGGTTGGCAATGTTTTTTGCGTGACCTACTTCCGATGTTGAAGCCATAATTTTAATTTTAAATTTGTTAATAAAGAAATAAATCTATAAATATATTTATAGATTGTAAGTGAAATTAACAAAAATATATCTTGAAATAAGGTTGTTTTGGAGCGTGTTCCTAGAAAAATCAGAGGTTTGAATTTGAGAAAAAATACTATTGTTTAATAGGTTTTTACCAATTAAATTAAATTCATATTTTTTGTCTTTTGGTTTATAAATAATGCTAAAGTCTAGGAATAGATAATCATTATTGGGGTTGTTAGTATTTGGTATAAAGTAATCCCCAGTAATAACGGAAAAAATAGAAGATGAATGTTTATATTTTATTTTTAGTGCATTTGTGAACATCTTATTGTTTATTGTTCCAATGTTTTCTGATTGGTTAGATGAATATATGTAGTTTGATTGATTTTCAAAATTTATTTTCGTGTCAAAAGCTGTTTTTATTGCTAGTTCATTTGATATGTTGTTGCTTGTGTTATTTCTTAAATCAGAGGTGTTAACTATATTTTTATAGTTGGATTTTGATATTGTTGAAGATAATTTCACAGTAGTAGATAGTTTACTGATAAACTTTTCTGTTGATAAATTTAGATTTAAATTATCGTTTTTTTCGTTTAGATAGAAAAAACCGGGAAGGCTACAATCCGTTTCTTCAAAAAAACTATTCCCGTTTCTTTTGTATAGCCATTTTGAATAAAAATAACCAACAATAATACTTAGCAAGGGTAAAATAATATTCTGAACCATAATTAATTATTTCTATGTCTTCATAGCAATATTCCAATCTTTAACCCGTTGCCCCATGAATCCTTAGGCTTTACAATGACTCCCATACGTTAGGATTACATTGACGAATTTCTTTGCAAGCGGTTTAGGAGAAACAGTGATTAACGTTCAGCAATTAGCAATTAGTGACCAGACTTACGACTAAACACTGCTCCCGATCCTTCGAGGCTGAACACTGAAAACTGAACACCGAACACTGAAAACTGAACACTGAACACTGAACACTGAACACTGAACACTGAACACTGAACACTGAACACTGAACACTGAACACTGAACACTGAAAACTGAAAACTGAACACTGAACACTGAACACTGAACACTGAACACTGAACACTGAACACTGAACACTGAAAACTGAACACTGAACACTGAACACTGAACACTGAAAACTGAACACTGAAAACTGAACACTGAACACTAAACACTGAAAACTGAACACTGAACACTGAACACTGAACACTGAACACTGAACACTGAACACTGAACACTGAACACTGAACACTGAACACTGAACACTGAACACTGAACACTGAACACTGAAAACTGAACACTGAAAACTGAACACTGAACACTGAACACTGAACACTGAACACTGAATACTGAACACTGAACACTGAACACTGCTCCCGACCCTTCGGGGCTGCTCACCGCAGCTTCCGCTTCAACCACTTCTTTCTGTTGATCTTGCGCTTAAAGTCCTGCGAGGTCTGCCACAACACCGGCCATAGTTCACTTTCGGGTACACCACTCAAACGCGCATACGTAGCCGCTACGGTTTTCAACATCGTTTTCGACAACCACATTTTCTTAAAATTGTCCATCCGTTGCGCCATCGAAAGGGTGCGAAACTGCATTCGATTTAAATCAATCAGGTAAAATTCGTACCGGCCGTTGCCCAAGTCCTTGATCAAGGTATTCCCCGGCGAATGGTCCAAAAAATGAATACGCGCCTCATGCATACGGTAAGTAAAGGCCGTAAACTGCTCCAAAATCGCTACACGATTGGGAAACAAAGGGTCGTGTATGAGTTCGCGTATCGTAAAATCATAGTCAATATGACGGCAGAAATAAAAACTGTCGCCCAACAAGCCCAGCGCCTTGCGTTCTTCGATATATCCGATAGGAAAAGGGGTCAGAATACCGTGCTGTTGCAAATAGCGGGCATAGTCAAAAGAGCGCTGGGCCTTACTTTGACGGAACCACGAATAAATAATCGATTTCAAAAACCCCGGTGTTTTAAAAAACTTAATACTCACCGTTTCACCGTGCAACACATTGGTTTTAATAGCATTACGCGCACCTTGCACCACCAATGTCCCCGAATACGGAAACTGTGCCGCCAAGGCCTCAAGCGCTTGCTGCTGGTCTATATAATCGGGATGAACAATTGTGGGCACAGGTTTGTTTTTAGTTTGGGTAAATGTATTAAAAAATTGTACTTTGCACCAAGATTTTAGGGTATGCAAAAAATTCTTATCATCCAAAACAAACGGATTGGCGATGTATTAATCGCCTCAGTCATTGCCAACAACTTCAAACGAAAGTACCCCGATAGTGAGGTGCATTTTATGGCGTACGACTTTACTACGGGCGTTTTGGAACACAATCCCAATATCGACAAAATCATTCCCATTCGCGAAAAAGAACTCAAAAAAGGGCGCAACCTGCTCCAATTCATCCGTTGGGTGCGGCAACAAAAATACGACATCATTTTTGACCCCTACTCCAAAACACAAAGCCGTTTGATTTGTAAATTTTCGGGGGCCAAAATGACCATCGGACATAAATCGCGAAAGAAATGGGGCAATTGGAACTTTTATACCCACCCTACCGTGGGACTCGAAAAATCGGATAAATTGTGTGGGAAAGCTATCGAAGATCGGGTGCATCTCATTGAATATGCGGGTGACTTTTCCCCTATTGATTATGAGCCTAAAATCTTTTTGACAGCCGCCGAAAAAAAAGAAGACCTACTCGGAAAATACAAGGATAAAAAAGTAATCATGCTCGGGGTTTTGGGCAGTACGCCTCAAAAATCGATGCCCTACGCCTACGTTGCCGAGGTTTGCGACCGTATTGCGACCACTTTTGATGCCTATTTACTGTTCAATTATGCCCCGCACCAAAAGGAAGAGGCCTTAAAAATCTTTAGCCTTTGCCAGCATAAAGACCGAATTATCTTGGACATTTATGCCCCTACGATTCGAGATTTTATCAAATTAATGGCCCAATGTGATGTATTGGTCGCCAACGAAGGAGGAACGGTGCATATCGCCAAAGCCCTCCAGAAACCCACCTTTACCTTGTTCTCCCCCTACGTGAACAAAGAACATTGGGCGAGTTTTGAAGACGGAGTGAAGCACACCTCGATTCACCTGCGGGAAGAAAAACCCGAGTTGTATACCGAATTCACCTATGAAGCGCGTAAAAAAATGGAAGCCGACCCCAGTCCATGGTACCACGAACTAAAACCGGCATTGTATTGGGACCGTTTGCAAGCGTTTTTAACGCATCACTTGGGTAAAAACAATTAGGAAGTAGGAGCTTCTTTGCGAATGCCAAAAGGCGTCCATTTGATTTTTTGCTGTTTGACCTCTTTGCGAATGGCCAAATTGGCCGCCAACGACTCGGGAGTTTTGTATCCCCGCGGATGATCCAAATGCAACACGACGGCTTTGTGACGGATTTGCTTCCCTTTAATACCGTTGTTTTCCAAACGTTCGCCAAACTCACGATCGGGTCCGCCGTATTTCATGCGCTCATCATACCCATTAATGGCAATCATATCACTGCGAAAACCCGACGAATTACAATTGTTAAACGAAGGCGTTGTGGGGGAAACAAGGTCCAAAAGCCACGCCGACCACGATTGAGCACTTAACTTTAAGGTATTGGAAAACCCCAATCGATCGATTGATTTTAACCAACGCACGTCAAAACAACGCTGCGAAACAATATCTTCCGAGGCAATATGCTTGCTTGTTTTCATCGTAAGTTTGCAATACCCGCCCGAGAGAAACCGACCTTGTTCGGCCTCCAAGGCATGGATTTCGACAAAATCGTTCCGCGGAATACAATCGCCATCAGTCATAATGATATACTCATGGGCCGCTTCTATAATGGCCACATTCAAAATCTCTTGGCGACGGTATCCCAAATCTTCATGCCATAAATGACGAACCGGTACGGGATAATTGGCGGCATACCGATCAATAAGCGCTTTGGTCTCGGGCCGTGAACCATCATCGGCTATGATCAATTCAAAATCGGAATAGGTTTGCACCGAATAGCCAATCAAGACTTTCTCCAACCATTCTTCGGCATTGTACGTACTCACAATCACCGAGATTTTCAACTTTTTATCGTGTGCGGCTGCCATAAGTAAAGTGGTATTTTTAACTGATTTTTGTTGTAATCCAGGCCATTCCCGATAGTAACGATGCGCAGGATAGCGATCGTCCCAAGCCCCTGACTCCAATAAAGCAAGGCAATCCGACTTCCAAAGGGAACTGTTCGAAAAGTTAAAAGGCAACTCCGGAAGGCAATAATCCAAAAGGGCTGCCCAACTGCCGGGTTCAATCGCACGAAAGGCTTTGAGTCCTTTGGCGGTGGCATGTTGTGCTAAAAAAGAAGGACTAAAATAGTTGCCCGACTCAATGCCCTCAGGGGTCAACGTATCAAATACTGCGTCTTGGATAAAAAAACGAGCACCCGTTAAATAAAAGCCTTCTTCTCTGTGCTTTACGTGTTCTTCAATAAAATCTTCCCGCGGGATGGCATGGGCATCGGCAAAGACCACATAATCGGTGAGCGATTCCGCTAAATGGGCTTGTAGCGTTGCCGGAGAGCAAATGAAAACGGAGAAAAAATAGTCCGAGAGATGTACCGCTACCGGGTTTTCCTGAAGAAGAACCACCTCAAAATTACGGTAGTTTTGCGTGGTATAGCCCCACAAAACCCTTTGCATGGTGGGTAAATCGGTTCCATTTGTTAAAACAACGGTAACATTCTTTTGCATGGATGCAAAGGTAACCTAATTTTACTAAATTTGTTTTTCAATTTTCAAGAATGCGCACCCTTTCGGTTATCATCCCCACCTTTAATGAAGTTTCGTATTTAGAAGACGCCGTAGCTTCCGTTCGTTTTGCCCAACAAATCATTGTGATTGATTCGTTCAGCACAGACGGTACGGCCGAACTCGCAAAACAATTGGGTTGTGAAGTCATTCAACGAAAATTCGATCATTTTTCCGCCCAAAAAAATGCCGCGATTGCCCAAGCCAAAGGCGATTGGATTTTGTTTGTCGACGCCGACGAACGGGTAACACCCAAATTGAAGTTGGAAATTCTCGAAACCCTAAAAAATCCGAAGCACCAAGGCTACAAATTGCGCTTTCCCCACTATTTTATGAATCGCTTTTTATACCATAAAGTCGATCGCGTGACCCGTTTAGTGAAAAATGACGGCGTACACTTCACAGGAGAAGTGCATGAAAAACTACACGTCAACGGAAGTATCGGACAATTGGAGGCGTTTATGATTCATTACACCTACAAAGGCTTGTTTCATACCTTGAGCAAAAAAAATTCGTATGCGTGGTTCCAAGCCGATATGGCCCGCCAGAAAGGAAAAAAAGTGACGCTACTGCATTTGTTCTTCAAACCCTTATATCGTTTTTTCTCGGCCTACATCCTGAAGAAAGGCTTTATGGACGGACTCCCGGGCTTGGCTTTGGCGAGTGTAAATGCCTACGGCGTGTTTTCGCGGTATGTCAAAATGATGCTTTTGGAGCGAAAAATGGAGTAACGACCTCGAATATCGTTTTTACATCCCGTTGCTTTACCACAAACGGAGACGTCCCCACCGCAGCTTCCATCGAAAACGCAGCAAATGATCTTCACCTTTCACATCAATGCGCGGTATAACGTAGGGATGCGACCACGGAAAACGACTTACCCTATTCCCGATACGAAAGCCAAACGCAATACCATTTTTTTGGAGTAGCGTAAAAAAGTGAGTTTGCGCGGGGTGTTGCCGCGGATAATTCCCGTACGGATACGCCAAGGCCGGAAAAACAGGCAACTGCTCGGCGACAATTACTTGCTGCGCTTGGTCAAAATCCTGTTGTATCGCTTCCAAAGATAAGGTAGCCATTCGCGGGTGGGCAAACGAATGATGGGCGAGTTCAATCACATTGGGGTCCAAAGCACGAAGCTGCGCAGCCGTCATGATCGGATGGGCACCAGCACCCAAAGACGCATTCCACGCATCGGTTGTTCCCAAATAGGCAAAAGGCACAAAAAACACCGCTTTGAATCCGTATTTGATTAACAACGGTACTGCAAATTCCCACTGACTCACGGTAACATCGTCAAAAGTGAGCACAACACTGCGTCGGGGCAATTGGGGAAGAGCGGCTAATTCGGAGAGGAAAAACGACTGGTAACCTTTTGACCGCAAATACATTAGCTGTTGCTCAAAACGAGAAGCCGCCAAAGTCAATCCTTTACTCGCTTCCGCTTCGGCACAAAAATTATGATACATCAATACGGGAAGTCGTGTCACCGCCGTAAATTTTAAAAATTGGAATGGAGTAAAAATACTATATTTGTTGCTTTGATTGCAAATCTATGGCCGAAAATACCGCTGTACCTAAAATCACCGCATTGGCGATCTCTTACAACGAAGCGCTTAATGTGGAGCGGTATATCGAACGATTGAAGTTTGCCGATGAAATCATTTTTGTCGATTCGGAAAGCACCGATAACACACAAACCCTCGCGGCCCAAATGGGGGCTAAAGTACTTACACGTCCTTTTACCAATTTCTCCGAACAACGCAATTTTGCTATTGCGCAAGCCACCCACGATTGGATTCTTTTCTTTGATTTGGATGAAATCATTACGCCTGAGTTGGAGGAAGAAATCAAAGCTACTGTCAAAAATCCCGGAGATAAAAATGCTTTTTTTGTCAAGCGAACCTTCCATTTTATGGGCAAACGCATTCGTTTCGGAGGATGGCAAAATGACAAAGCTATTCGTCTTTTCAATAAAAATCACGGCGCCTACAACGGTAATTTGGTGCATGAAGAAGTCAAAGCCGATGGCAAAGTGGGGATTCTCAAAAACCGCTTAAATCATTACAGTTACAAAAGTTTTGACAACTACAACGATAAACTAAATTTGTACAGCAAGTTGCAAGCCTTAAACCTCTACCAAAAGAAAGTGCGGCCCAACGTGTACCACTTTTTTATTCGTCCCCTGTACCGCTTTCTGTGGCAATATTTTTTCCGTTTAGGGGTACTCGATGGCAAAGAGGGCTTTATTCTGGCTTACGTCCACTCCTTTTCTGTATTCAAACGGTATTTGCAGTTGTGGATGATGTACCGAAAAATAGACTAACATGCGGTTACTACAAATCACAGCGTCCAACGTATGGCGCGGTCACGAACAGCAGATTGTATATTATTACGATGCCTTTGCCGCCAAAGGAATGCATCAAGTGTTACTTTGTACACCCGATACGCGTTTGCACGAAATAGCGCAAGAAAAAAACTATCGCGTTCATACACTGCCCTTCCATTCGGAATACGACCGAAAATGGATGAAAAAAATCAATCAAATCATTCGAGAAGAAAAAATCGATCTCATACTGATCCACAACAGCACCGCCCACACGCTTTGTGTGCTTTCGTCGTTGTTGTACGGTTGGAAAACACCCATGGTCTTTTTCCGTACCTTAATTAAAAAGGTCGATACCAATTTTTTCCGAAAATGGAAATACAATTACCGTGGATTAAAAAAAATCGTTTGTGTCTCGCAAGCGGTCATCGATGTTTTAGCCCCTGCCATCAAAGATAAAAGCCGCCTTTCCATTGTGGGGAGTGCCACCGATTTGGAGGAATTTCACCGTACCCAACCCACCGGATGGTTGCGCAAGGAATTAGGATTGACCGACGATACCGTGATCATTGGAAACATAGCTGCTTTTGTAGGCTTTAAAGACCATATCACTTTGGTGCATGCCGCGGCCGAAATTGTCAAAAAAATACCCAACGTAGTCTTTGTTTTGGCAGGAAAAGGCGAACTCGAAGAAAACATTAAAGCACTGGTTGCCGAACAACAACTCACCCGCCATTTTGTGTTTTTAGGGTTTCGAAAAGATATCCCTGAGCTCTTCCCTGAGTTTGACCTCTTTCTATTTACGTCCAAACTCGAACCCACAGGCGGTGTTTTGCTGGAAGCCTATGCGAGTCATGTGCCCATTGTAGCTACCCGTGCAGGAGGAATTCCAGAAGTGGTGGTCGAAGGAGAAACGGGTTTGCTTTGTGAAAAAGAAAATCCGATTGATTTTGCCGAAAAAACAGTGCAATTGCTTCAAGATAAAGCGATGCAACAACGCTTAGTGACTAATGGATACCAGCATTTGCTGACCCATTTTACTAAAGAAGTCATTGCCGAAGCGATGTATAACGAATTGGAACTGGTTTATCGCGCCGCGCTATGAAAATCACCATCATCAGTTTTGACTATTTTGACTTTGATAAAAATATCATGGAAGCGCTCCATAAAAAAGGAATCGAAGCGCATCATATTGATATTTCAAAATATAAATACCGGTATAAATCGTTTGGAGAAAAAGTCAAGAATTTTTTCTCAAAGTTGCTGTTGGGCACCAATGTAAAGCGGGTTCACATGGAAGCCTTTGTGCTTCGCGAATTGGAACAATGGGGCCCACAAGACCAAATATTGGTGATTCGTCCCGATCGTATCAGTCGAAAAACCCATGAAATCATCAAAACCAAAACCAAACAGTACCGCGCCTATTTGTACGACAGCACCAATCGGTTTTCTATCCACCATTTGGAAAAAGGCTTGTTTGATCGCATTTATACCTTCGACCGCGATGATGCGCAAAAGTTTGGCTACCAACCCATCAGCAATTTTATTTATTTCCCCAAAAAAGAAGCAGTGCCGAACAGTAAACTCCCCGTAGCGCTGTTTATGATTGCCTCTATCGACGAGCGTCTTCCGTTGTGGAATGCAGTGGCGGCCTATTGCCGAAAAGCACAACTTACGACCGATTTTATTGCGGTAGGAAAACGAGAACCTGCTGCATTGGATGCAGGAATTGTGTATTCGAAAACCAATCTTTTTTTTGAGGCCATCACTACGCGAATGGACCGCGCCCAAGCCTTTTTAGATTTGATACGTGAAGAGCAGAACGGTCTGAGTTTTCGGGTTTTTGAAGCCATGGGCTACCAGCGAAAACTGATCACTTCCAATGCATCTGTTAAGGACTACCCCTTTTACCATCCCGCCAATATTTTTGTACTCACCCGTGATAATATTGATCAAATTCAAGCCTTTTTGGAAATCCCATTTGAACCTTTACCCGAGGCACTTTACCACCAATTTACAGTAGAGCATTGGGTAGATACGGTGTTCGAACTTTAACGAACTGCCTTAACAATATTTTCGGTTAAGACTTTACGGGAGAACGGTTGTAAGGTAATTTCGGATTGCTCACGCAGGGATTCCCACAAAGCGGTATCGGTGTAGGCGGCAATTATTTTTTGTGCAAACTCCGACGGACTATCGGCTATCATAGCTTCGGCTACTTTTCCAAAATCAAATCCTTCAGCTCCGATAGGGGTTGTGACTAAAGGCAATCCAAATTCGAGACTCTGTCCGATTTTACCTTTGATACCCGCACCATAACGCAAAGGAGCTACAAACAAACGATGGGTACAAAAGGCATCAGACAAATCGTTTACATAGCCAACAATTTTAAAGCGACTTTCATCGAGGGCGAGCACTTCGGACTTGGGATTACTTCCAATAACGGTAACCGTTAGTTCGGGTAAGGTTTCCCAAACCACCGGCATAATATGCTTGCGCAAATATTGTACGGCATCGATATTGGGCACATGTTCGAAACTCCCCACAAACAACAACCCTTCACGGGAAGAAAAGTCCTTTTGACCAGTAGTATCGGTAATAAAATCATGGATATTCCCTACGACCAACATTTTTTGTGTTTGGGCATAGTACGGCATCAGATTTTGCTTGTCCAATGAAGAAATAACAATAATGGTATCGGCAGCTTCACAATTGGCTTGTTCTATTTTCAAAAATCGTTCGGCTTCCGCCAATAATTTGGGATCATTAGATTTGAGTTCGGCTTCCCTTTTCATGCGTAAATAATGGAAATCGACCATATCATAAAGCGCTTTAACCGATGGATTAAACGAACGCACTAAAGCAATGTATTTATCAAAAACCAATGGACGGTGCAACCAAACCGCAGAAACATGGGGCACAATTTGCTCCATAAATCCTTCGCGCGTTACTAAATTACCCGTTTCATCGATACTTGGAAAATAAACTTGCACGCCTTTATTCTGGTAGTAGGTGTAATAACTTGTATCGTATTTGTATTCCTTTTTGTCGGCCATCAAATACACTTGAACGCCTTGTTGCAGTAATATATCAATGATTAAGTTCAATCGTCTCGAACCCGAATCTTTGTCGTATTCGGGTAATTTATCGTCAACAATAAACACGGAAGGTCCCTTATGTGCCTCAGGTAAAACCACGGAGAAAGTGGTATTTGATTGTTTCAATTTGCCTTTTAATTGTTGTTTTTTGAAGTAAATTTTGAGTGATTTGAACATGGAGTAATTTGAATTATGGGTCAAAAGTACTTTTTTTCGACAAGACTTCCCCTAACCTTGTCGGCTAATTTATCATTTACCCGTTGGGTGAAATTAAATTAATTGATTTTAGATTTTATTTATTGGTCTATTAAAGATAAATTTATTGATATACTGAACCAAAGTTAATGCTGTTATTTTTGCTAAAATTCTTGTTTTAAAACCTTCAAAAGATTTAGC
>NZ_JAPZUB010000028.1 GCF_027533505.1 Flavobacterium sp.
ACTTCTAAAACTCTAAAATAATTTTTAACTATATTTGTCATAAATGTTGGTTGTTTTGCGACTTCAAGATACTGATTTTCAGTATCTTGACCAACATTTATTCAATTTTTTTTAATTCAAATAATTACACCCAACGGGTTATATTTAGTTTAAATTTATTTACGTTTCCAAAAGCACTTCCAAAATTTGAATCGCAGCTTCACTAATTTTTGTGCCCGGGCCGAAAACGGCAACGGCGCCTGCATCAAACAAGAATTGGTAATCTTGTGCCGGAATGACACCGCCTACAATCACCATGATATCTTCACGGCCGTATTTTTTCAATTCTTCAATCACTTGAGGAACTAGTGTCTTATGTCCCGCCGCCAACGAGGAAACACCCAAAATGTGCACATCATTCTCCACGGCTTGTTTGGCCGCCTCTGCTGGCGTTTGAAACAACGGACCAATGTCTACATCAAAGCCCACATCGGCATAACCCGTTGCGACCACTTTAGCGCCACGATCATGTCCGTCTTGTCCCATTTTGGCAATCATTATACGCGGACGACGACCCTCTTTTTGCGCAAAAGCATTGGCTAACTCTTGGGCCTTGTTAAAACTTTCATCGTTTTTGATTTCTTTACTATACACGCCGCTAAAACTTCTAATTTGTGCTTTATACCGACCAAAAACCGTTTCTAAAGCATCACTAATTTCACCCAAGGTCGCACGTAATCGCGCGGCTTCTACGGCTAAAGATAGTAAATTTTCCCCACCGTTTTTCGCAGATTCAGTTAAGCGCGCCAAAGCTGCTTGAACCGCTTGCGTGTCACGACTCGCTTTTATTTGCTCCAAACGTTCGATTTGCTGACGACGCACGGTTTGGTTATCCACCTCCAAAATATGTAAGGGGTCTTCTTTCGCTAAACGGAATTTATTCACTCCTACAATCACATCTTGTCCACTGTCAATACGTGCTTGTTTTCGGGCTGCTGCCTCTTCAATGCGTAATTTCGGAATACCCGCCTCAATGGCTTTGGTCATTCCACCCAAAGATTCCACTTCTTCAATCAACGCCCACGCTTTTTCAGCAATTTCAGCGGTTAATTTTTCGACATAATAACTGCCCGCCCATGGATCAACGGTTTTGCAAATCTTGGTTTCTTCTTGTAAATAAATTTGTGTATTTCGGGCAATACGTGCTGAGAAATCCGTAGGTAAGGCAATGGCTTCATCCAAGGCATTGGTATGCAAGGATTGGGTTCCTCCAAAAGCGGCGGCGGCGGCTTCTATGGTTGTTCGTGCTACATTGTTAAACGGATCTTGCTCGGTTAAACTCCAACCCGAGGTTTGGCAATGCGTACGTAACGCTAAGGATTTATCGTCTTTCGGTTGGAACTGCTTTAGCAATTTGGCCCAAAGCATACGACCCGCTCGCATTTTAGCAATTTCCATAAAATGGTTCATTCCAATGGCCCAAAAGAACGATAGACGCGGTGCAAATGAATCGATGTCCATGCCCGCTGCCATTCCCGTGCGAATGTATTCCAATCCGTCGGCTAGGGTGAAGGCCAACTCAATATCGGCGGTTGCACCAGCCTCTTGCATATGGTATCCCGATATGGATATCGAGTTGAATTTCGGCATATTTTTGCTGGTATATTCAAAAATATCCGCAATGATTTTCATTGATGGAGTGGGTGGGTAGATATAGGTGTTTCGCACCATGAACTCCTTTAAAATATCGTTTTGGATGGTTCCCGATAACAAATGTGGGGCTACGCCTTGTTCTTCGGCCGCAACGATATAAAAGGCCATGATGGGTAAAACAGCTCCGTTCATCGTCATAGAAACCGACATTTCATCCAAGGGGATTTGGTCGAATAAGATTTTCATATCCTCCACCGAATCGATAGCGACGCCCGCTTTTCCTACATCGCCTACTACGCGCTCGTGATCGGAGTCATAACCGCGGTGGGTCGCCAAGTCGAAAGCTACTGAAAGTCCTTTTTGTCCGGCGGCTAAATTTCGGCGGTAAAAGGCATTACTTTCTTCGGCTGTTGAAAATCCTGCATACTGCCGAATCGTCCAAGGGCGTCGCACATACATGGTGGCATAGGGACCGCGTAGATTGGGTGCAAAACCCGCTCCGAAGTCTAAATGATCTAGCCCTTCTATATCCGTTTCAGTATAACTTGATTTGACTGTAATTCCCTCCGCTGTTGTGAAATGATTCGTTGCGTCAACGGGTGTTTCTGCGGTTTTTGAAGGGAGCGACAGGTGTTGTATATTTTTTCGCATGGTTATTCTTCTGAAGCTAAACGTTCTTGTTCCATTTTTTCGGCCCATCGTTTTTCGATAATGGGACTGATAAGGGTTTTCCGTGGATTTTGTTTTACAAACGGATACAATTCCAAATCGCCTTTCATACGATCGTTCTTGTTGGGGTATTTGTTGGTGCCCAGCAATACTTCTTTCCCAGCATCAAAGGCCTCCTGCTCTTTTTGGGCGCTCTCACTGATTTTACGCTGAATAGTGCCTTCCATCAATTGGGTGATAAAGCCGCCATTGGCTTCGATATCTTTAAACAATGCTAAGGCTTTTTCGGCCAATTGTTGTGTAACTGTTTCAATATAGTAGGCCCTATCGGCGGGATTTTGAACCTTATCAAAATAGCTTTCGTGTTTTAAAATCAATAGTTGGTTTCGCCCAATCCGGTCGCCAAATTCATTGTCTTTATGGTACAAGGCATCATAAGGCAAATGGGCTACAAAATCGGCTCCCCCCAACACGGCACTCATGCATTCGGTAGTAGTACGCAACATATTCACATTGTAATCGTACAAGGTTTTATTACGGCGACTTGGTGTAGCAAGAATTCGCACCTCTTGCTCATGGCTGTATTCTTTGGCCAAAGTGGTAAACAACAACCGTAAGGCACGCAATTTGGCGATTTCAAAAAAGTAATGGGAGCCTACAGCTACATGTACTGTAAAAGGGTGTTGGAGTTGGGGAATACGGTTGAAATATTCGTTGGCATGGGCCAAGGTATACGCCAGTTGTTGCACTATATTGGCCCCTGCATTTTGATACAAACTGCTGTCAATCGAAAGAAAGGGGAGTGCGCTGTATTGAGCGATATGATTTAGTTTTTCAAAATCCTTGTCAAGGTTTTCAAACCAGTTCCCGTCTCGTCCGAGTTGCCCGATGGGGTCTATCTGAAGTATAAAATGAGCTTGATTTTGGGTTGCAAAATGGTGCAACTGATTCACGAAATCGATTTCAAGAAACGGCAAATAAAAAAAATAAGGGGTAGCGCCTAAGGGCAAACCTTGCATTAATTCGCCAATAGCGATTGCCTTATTTTCGAGGGTAAAGCGAATGCATTCGGCGCCGCGCTGCAATGTATCGAGGGCACGTGCATTTGACTTGGCCACATCATGGACAAAGATATTTTGCGTGATTTTAAATGCGTTTTTGGGTCCCCCCGTGGGCCACGAAGATTCAAATTCGTCGCGGTGGTAAAAGGGTTTCACTTTAATCCCTTCGGGGCTTTCCCAAACCAAGGTTTCGTTGTAATCGGCACCTTTGAGTTCGTACTGGATTTGCTGTTTCCATTGTTTGGAGGAAACGGCATCAAATTCTTGAAAGAGGTTGTTCTGACTCACGAATGCTGTTTTAGTATTTTGTTTTCTAGAATGGCGTCGGCGGTATAGCCCCGATGGGAGCAAACTACCCTGCCGACAGGCATGTAGTGCGGACAGCGGGAATGACGTTTCATGGATGTACTAAAGTTTTGCTCCTTCAATACTATCTTTGCGGCGTTGTTCCTCGATATCAATGATGTAGATATCTTCGCTATCGCGTTTCATGTAATATTTCTCACGAGCATAGCGTTCGATATGCCCTGGGTAATTCATTTCTTTAATGCTTTTTTCGTCTTTGGTAATTTCCTCTTGATAATAGGCTTTGTTCTCTTCGAGTTCCTTAATTTCTTTATCCAAAATGCGGTGGTCGAAGTAAGCGTAATTGTCCAAAAATAACATCCAAACCACAAAGAATATCAAAACCAGCGTGTATCGGCTTCCCAAAAAGCGAAGGAAGGGATAATTGGCAATAAGATTTTGATACCACTGTTTCATCGTTGGTTAGGCAATTCGTTGGTTGATTACCGCGCGAACCACATCAATGGCCACGGTATTGTATTTGTCGTTTGGGATAATAATGTCTGCGAAGGCTTTGGTGGGTTCGATAAACTGTTGGTGCATCGGTTTTAAGGTCGTTTGGTAACGATTGAGCACTTCCTCCATGTCGCGACCGCGTTCGGCGATATCCCGTTTTAAGCGGCGAATTAACCGTTCGTCGGAGTCGGCATGCACAAACACTTTTACATCAAACATGTCGCGTAGTTCAGGGCTATTGAAAATCAAAATTCCTTCAACAATCATTACTTTCCGCGGGTGGGTGATCACGGTATCCTCAGTGCGGTTGTGCGTTACGAAAGAGTACACCGGTTGTTCTATAGTTTGGCCCGCTTTTAAATCTTTTAAGTGCTGCACCAACAATTCAAAATCAATCGCCCGTGGATGATCAAAGTTAATCATACTGCGCTCTTCGTAACTCAAAAGGGGATGGTGTTTGTAATACGAATCTTGGGAAATGATTCCGACCTCCGTTTGCGGAAGCTCATTCATGATTTGGTGTACTACCGTGGTTTTTCCAGAGCCTGTTCCTCCGGCAATTCCAATTATCAGCATGGGTGTTGTTTTCAGTGTTGAACCAGTAGACAAAAATAGCAATTTTAGTTCGATTGCCACCTACCTTAAGGGGACAAATCTTGCAAATTTAGTATCGTTTTGTAAGCCTAAAATTGTTCAAACACCCCCAAGCCAAACAAGGCAAAGTCATATTTAACAGGGTCGTGGGGGTCCAACGCGCGTAGGGCTGTGTCCAATTCTACCAGGGCTTTGGCATCATTTTGCTTACGCGAAAGGAGTCCGAGTTTGCGCGCTACATTGCCCGAATGCACGTCGAGCGGGCAGGATAAGGCAGCCATCGGGATGTTTTTCCAAAGGCCTAAATCCACCCCTTTTTTATCCTGACGTACCATCCAACGCAAGTACATGTTGATGCGTTTGGCGGCAGAGTTGTTCAGCGGATCGGAAATGTGTTTTTGGGTCCGTTCTTCATGCGCTATTTCAAAAAAATGCTTTTTGAAAGCACTGATAGCGGGCTGCATCGACTGTGAAGTATGGTGTTTTTGAAAGAGCGCTTCCATGCCGCCATGATGGGAATATACATGCCGCAACCCCCGAACGAACGTTTTTACATCGGTGGCGTTGAAGGTGCGGTGCACAAACCCTTCCAATTGCTCCAAGTGCGATTCCCGATGCGTCATCACAAAATCATAGGGGGTATTGCCCATGCGTTCGATGAGACTTTGGGCCGATTTAATGATCATTTTTCGGTTACCCCAGGCGAGGGTTGCCGCCAAAAAGCCAGCGATTTCAATGTCTTCTTTTTGGGAAAATTGATGTGGAATTTGTATCGGATCGGAGGAGATAAAATCAGGACGATTGTATCGTTCTACCTTTTCATTCAAAAAATCACGGAGTTCGTTGGGGCTCATTGGGAAGGTATTGGGAATAAAAACCGTCTTTTAGGTCGTGGGTGCGCTGTTGCGGAATCAAATGAAAATACGTTTTAAAATACTCGATTTGTTCTTTGTTGACGGTCGGTAAGGGACCGTTGTAAGTACCCCAGAAGAAGTCGTTATTTTTAGGGCTGTAGTAGTTCAAATTCCCTTCTTTGCGTTTTTCAAAGTACATTTGGTATTTGGAGTTGGGGTGGGGCGATAGTGTATATTCAGGTTTGAAATGGCTGAGTTCCAACATGAACTTATAGTTGGAAAAACGATTTAAGTTTACCGGAACCAACACCGCCCAAAGTACTGGAAGTAGACTCATAAAGAGCAGACTGTATATGGCTTTCCGTTGTGAAATTACCAAGCTGAGCCAGAGGCATGCCAAAAACAAAATCCCGTTAAGGAAGAAACGGTATTGGGGTGAGGTGGCAAATAAAATGCCCAACTGAATGACGAGTATTCCATATACTACGCGGTATCCTTTTTCTTTGAGGATGAAAAATACAAAAGGCGTAAATACGAGCAAAAGCACTTCTAGTTTATTGAATAATCCGTTCATTTTGGGGAGTTGTAACCAACGTAAAAATAGATCCCAACGGGAAAAGGCATCATAGTTTTCGGTGGTGAGAAAATAGCCATATTTCTTCAACTCTTCGTAATAAAAATGTTCGATTTCAGGGGGTAAGGAATAGTCAAAATACTGTCCAGAAAACAGCTGGGAAGGAAAAACAGGTACTCCACAAATAATTAAATTTTTAGCGATAAATAAGCCTAGGGTCAAACTACAAAGTAAGGCTACTTTAGAGAAACAAACTTGGAGCCTTTTGAAATGAACCACAAACCAATACAACGGCAATAAGGCCAACGTTAGGGCCGTATTTTTGGCCAAGAGGGTAAAAAGTACTACATAGGTCAGTTGTACAAAAGTTGCCTTAGAGGGTTGGTGATACTCGGAAATAAAAAGATAAAAAATAAGGAAACTCAACACATAAACTACCACATCGGGTGAGGGAGCACTGATGAATTGAAATAAGAGCAGGGCCGTAATGGGAAACAAGCCTACCACTAAATCGAGACGTTTTTTGCTTTTAAAATAGGTTGACAATTGCTCTATGGAGAAGGCAAACCCATACCAAAGTAAAAGGCCACTTAAATCATTGAAACGGTCATATAAGAATGAAAAATTAAAAGCACTTTGGGCAATATGCCATCCGCTTAACTGTCCCAAAAAGAAGTGCAAATTGATCAAGCCTTTGACCATGCCGTATTCATTGAGCCATTTGATGTTTTGAATGTAATACGACTCATTGTCAATTACATAGGGGGCTGAAGCGCATTGGGCCAAAAGAAGTAAACTCACTAGTAAGAAGTACCATTTTAGGGGCCATGACCAGGCTTTAAAACGAAGATACGATTCAAAAACCGCTCTTTTCCATAACGGGTAATACCGCCAACCGAGAATTACATTGAGTCCCAATAAAACTGTATGAAATTCCCAATGAATGCGTCCAAAAAAAGCCCATACACCGGCAAAAAAAGTAACCAAGCCCAATCCCAAAATGGTTTTTACCAGCGGAATTCTACTTTGGGTTTTAAGCCACTGATTTCCTGCGGTTCCCCATATCAAAAGGGTAAACGCGATGTAGAACCAAGAAATCAGGATGAAAAGCATAGGCTAACTCATTTTTCCGTCGACCATTACCAACTTGCGGTCGGCTTGATTGGCCAATTCTTCATTGTGTGTGACAATGACAAAGGTTTGCCCCAATTCGTCACGTAATTTGAAAAACAGTTGGTGTAAATTTTCGGCAGATGCCGTGTCTAAATTTCCCGAAGGTTCGTCGGCAAATATAACAGCGGGTTGGTTGATGAGGGCACGGGCCACAGCCACGCGTTGCTGTTCTCCTCCCGAGAGTTCCGAGGGTTTATGGTGCAAGCGTTCGCCCAAACCTAAGTATTCTAAATGTTTTTTGGCAGCGGCTTCTGCTTCAGATTTCGATGTCCCAGCGATAAAGGCAGGAATACACACGTTTTCTAGCGCGGTGAATTCAGGTAAAAGTTGGTGAAATTGAAAAATGAAGCCTAACTTTTGGTTTCGAAAGGCGGACAGTTTTTTGTCGCGCAAGGCCAACACATTAACCCCATCAATCGTAAGGGTAGCCGCTCCTTTATCGGGATGATCGAGGGTGCCTAACAGTTGGAGCAAGGTCGTTTTACCCGCACCAGAGGCCCCTACAATAGAAACAATTTCACCTTTTTCAATGGTTAAATCAACGCCTTTGAGTACATGCAATTGGTTGTAATGTTTGTGGATATTTTTGGCCGTTATCATCGATTCCATTTTTTACAAAGAAACGAAGAAAAATGGGAATACCACAAGGGGTGATCTGTAAACTCATCCACTTGACAGCTATTAAATATTCGTTAAAGTCCGCTTTTTGTTTAATAAAAACGTACATTTGTTAGACAAAATAAAAAACCCATGAACACCGTCACAGAAAAAGAATTGTATGAAATCCTTGGTGATGATCACCAAATGACCGCTGCCGACACCCCCTTACGTCCGGATGCTTTCGTCAAAACGGATGCGGAGAAGATGACGGTAATCGAGCATCATTTTGAGCAAATTATGGAAGCCCTCGGGTTGGACCTAACCGACGACAGTTTGCGCGGCACTCCCCATCGGGTAGCTAAAATGTATGTGCAAGAAATTTTTTCAGGGTTACACCCTGACAACAAACCCAAAATCTCAGTATTTGACAACTCGTACCATTATGATAAAATGTTGGTCGAAGCCAATATCAACTTCAACTCCACGTGCGAGCACCATTTTTTACCCATTATTGGAAAAGCACATATTGGGTATGTTTCCAATGGAAAAGTGATTGGCTTATCCAAATTAAATCGTATTGTCGATTACTTTGCCCGTCGTCCCCAAGTTCAAGAGCGTATGGTGATGCAAGTATTTAACGAATTAAAGGCAGTTTTAGATACCGATGACGTTATGGTGGTGATGGAAGCCAAACATTTATGCGTTTCCAGCCGCGGTATTAAAGACGAGACAAGTTTTACGTCTACTTTCCAGTACGGCGGCATTTTTGAGAAAAAAGAGTATCGAGATGACTTCTTCCGCTTATTGGGTGAGAAGAATAACTAAAATCAAGGGGCGGCAACGTCCCTTATTTTTTTTCAAAAAAATCGACGAGGAACCCCAACTTCATCCCCCGCAGCATTTTTTTTTCAAAAGCCCAAAAGAATTTAAACTGCCCAAAAAGAAAGCCATAACCGACCAACAACACTTGATATACCGGGAAAATCCCCACAAAATAGATAATGTAATACAACCAAACGGGAACGGTTTCCCGCGTAATACCTACCCAAGCCAATAGTGGTTTTGCTAAATAGGCAGCCGTTGAACCCGTGAGTGCAAAGACGAGCAATATCACAGCGTATTGCCAGTTGGAAGTAATGTGGTAACGTTCTTTAAAGCTCGCCATAGGGGGACAAAGATATCAAATTAAGGACGGACATCAAAAACTCCCAATCGCTCATTGTGTCGTAGTTGGTAGAATATAAAAAAATTATAAATCAAATAATTGACTTCGTAGCCATAATGAATTTTTGGATCATAATCGATACGCATTTCGTATTGTAAAGCTTTTGAACGCCTTCCTTGATTAAATCTGCTATTCCATTCTTGAACCCAAACACGGTTCCTGCTTTCCAAAAAAGTTTCGGAGTAATACCCTCGGGGTCGCGCATAGGAGTCCAACCACCCATAAAATCCGGGCTCAATGATAATTACTTCATACTCTAAGGAATCATTGGCAATCCGCAACGTATCGCCCGATGAAGTGTTTTGTGCCACCGCAGCCGTATTGGACTTTGGGGTTGTACTCGCGCAACTCCATAGGATGAAGAGAAAAACGATAAATACACCGCCGATTTTCATGATTTAAAAGTACACAATTGCGCGTAATTTGTTTTCATCATTTACGTGCTTTTAACAAAAAAGCACCCCGAAGGATGCTTTTTGTATTATTTTTTACCCAGCAAACCGATAATCTGCTCGGCCAATTCCGTTCCGATACGGTCTTGGGCTTCCAAGGTGGCCGCACCAATGTGGGGCGTTAAGGAGATTTTAGGGTGCATTAATAGTTGAATCTCTGGCTGGGGTTCATTTTCAAAAACGTCCAATCCAGCAAACGCAATTTTTCCCTGGTCAAGTGCTTCCACCAATGCCACTTCATTGATTACACCTCCTCGGGCACAATTGACAATTCCTGCACCGTCTTTCATCAAAGCAAATTCTTCCTTGTCAATAATATACTTTTCTTGCGCGGGTACATGTAACGTGATGAAATCAGCATGCTTAAGGACATCGGCTAAAGGTTCGGTGAGGATATCGACATCAATAAACTGCCCCGTGTAAAATTCGACCCGAATCGACGCTTTATCGATAAAGCTATCGGAGGCAATCACACGCATCCCCAAGCCCAAAGCCATTTTAGCCACCGCTTGCCCAATGCGTCCAAACCCGATAATACCCAAGGTTTTTCCGCGTAATTCAGTACCGTTGGCATACGCCTTTTTTAACTCGTCAAAGTTGGAATCGCCTTCCAGCGGCATGTTTCGGTTGGCATCGTGTAAAAAACGAACCCCCGTAAACAAATGCGCAAATACCAGTTCGGCGACACTTTCAGAGGATGAAGCTGGGGTGTTAATCACCTGAATTCCTTTGCTACGCGCATAATCTACATCGATATTATCCATCCCAACGCCTCCTCGACCAATGATTTTGAGTCCGGGGCAGGCATCGATGATGTCTTTACGAATTTTGGTGGCGCTTCGTACTAAGACGACTTCAATTCCTTTTTCATTGACAAAATTGGCCACTTGTTCTTGTGCCACTTTTGTTGTGATTACTTCATAACCGCCTTTTTCTAAGGCTGCAATTCCACTTTTGGAAATGCCATCGTTTGCTAAAACTTTCATTTGTATCGTATTTTTTTTGGAGCTAATCAGGCTGTTCGCTGTATCTTTTATTCCGCTGGCGCTTCATAATAGGAGGCCTCCCTAAAATTCGGAACCATCCGCCTGCCTGCCGAAGGCATGGGGCTAGTCCGACTTAAATCGAACGCTCCAATTCTTGCATTGTGTTTACTAAAATTTGTACACTTTCCAACGGCAAAGCGTTGTACATCGAGGCGCGATAGCCCCCTACCGAACGGTGACCGTTCAATCCCGAAATACCGGCCGCTTTCCAGAGGGCATCAAACTTTTCAGTGTGCGCTGCATCCTTCAACAAAAAAGTGGCATTCATGGTACTGCGATCTTCGATAGCGGCAGTGCCATCAAACAATGGGTTACGGTCAATTTCGGCATACAATAAGGCTGCCTTTGCCGCATTAATTTTTTCGATACCTGCAATTCCACCTTGTTTTTTCAACCATTGTAACGTGAGTAAAGAGGCATATACCGGAAAAACAGCCGGCGTATTGTACATACTTTCCCCTTTAATTTGTTTTTGGTAGTCCATCATGCTGGGTAGGGTGCGTCCTGTTTTTCCCAACAATGCGTCTTTGATTACCACTAGCGTTGTTCCCGCCGGCCCCATATTCTTTTGGGCTCCTGCATATATCAAGGCAAATTGTGAAAAGTCCAACGTGCGCGAAAAAATATCCGAACTCATGTCGCAAATCATCGGAATATCGGTTTTCGGGAAGGATTTCATTTGGGTGCCAAAAATCGTATTGTTACTCGTACAATGGAAGTAGTTGGCATCTGCTGGAATAGCGTAATCTTTGGGAATATAATTGAAATTGGCATCTTTAGAAGTTCCCACGATTACCGTTTCTCCAAAAAGTTGCGCTTCTTTGATGGCATTCGCGGCCCAGGTTCCCGTTTCTAAGTACGCAGCTTTTCCATCGACTTTCATAAAATTGTAGGGAACGCGTAAAAATTCCATACTCGCGCCGCCTTGTAAAAATAAAACGTGGTACCCTTTTCCCTCCAAGCCAAGCAATTCCAAAACCAAAGCGCGCGCTTCTTCCATGACGGCAATAAAATCCTTACTGCGGTGCGAAATTTCGAGAATCGACAAGCCCGATTGATTAAAATCCAAAATCGCTTGCGCCGATTGCTCAAAAACCTCTTGAGGAAGTATGCAGGGTCCAGCGCTGTAATTGTGTTTTTTCATGAGTAACTGTCCAATAAATTCGTGTGATGTTGTATGGGTGCAAATTTCAACATTACGCGAGAGATATCCGATTGGGAAGGGAGGGATTCTAATCCGACTTATCAACTAAAACGTTTTAGTTAATAAGTAGTTAATTAGTTTTTTAGGAATTTTGTTGTGAAAATCGCACCGTTTTTATCGGTTGCTTGTAGTAAATACATCCCGCTTTCCAAGTGAGCGATAGGAATAAATCCATTTTCATTCGTAAACGATAATGATTTGCCGCTTGCATCATAAAGCGTCAAGTTTTGACAGCTAAAATCAGCGGGTAATTGAATGAAATCGTGAGCAGGATTGGGAGCGATTACCAAAGTAGCGCTTGAAAAGGTTCGATTTCCCAAACTTGAAAAAGGAATATAGTAAGCTTTACCGTCATAAGGGCTAGGGTTGTTTTCTAAGGGCGCTCCTATACCTAAACCACTGCTGTTAATCGCGAGGGCACTCCCGAAGGCATCATCTTGAAAATCGGTTCCTTGGCCGTAAAGCGTCGAGGTGTGATTCCATGTGTTGTTTGAATAGTGATAGATTCGTAAAGGAAATTTTCGTTCTGTTTGTAACGTGTAATTATTTGTTCCAATAACCATGATATCGCCTTCAATTTTCAACCCGTTGACTATAGAATCGCCGTAATTTAGATTCATAGTAGTTGAATTGGTCCACCCCATTCCATTGTGTTCAAAGCTTGTTAGATAATTGGCCGA
This sequence comes from Flavobacterium sp., assembly GCF_027533505.1. Classification (GTDB taxonomy): domain Bacteria; phylum Bacteroidota; class Bacteroidia; order Flavobacteriales; family Flavobacteriaceae; genus Flavobacterium. Next base: position 12,566 of record NZ_JAPZUB010000028.1, read on the forward strand.
GTAATCATTCGTTAAGACGAGGAGTTTATCATTGTGAAAGGCAAAATCCTTAATCATATTCGCAGAAGTATTCGTAAAATGAAAAGCCGCATTTTCAACCCAAGTATTTCCATTCCAATCAAAGGCTTTCAACGATTGAAAGTCACCCGAGGTGTAATATGAAATGCCAGTTCCAATAAAAATTCGGTTGTTATGGGTCCAAATTTTACTCCCAAAATAGGGTGTTCCTGGTGCTGTAATTTGTTGAATATAGTTGTAGGTTGTACCATTGAATTGGTACACATAGACCGAACCTGCATTGCCACTCAAACTGGAAACTTGACTCACGAATAGAAAGTTACCCAAGATATGGATGTTTTTTCCAAAATGATCCTCAGCTATCGAATTCAGAGCCGTAAGGGTTTGGATTAATGTTCCTGTCGTTGAATTTTCAAAAACGTAGACACTACCAGCGTTCGCAACCGATCCATCTTTACTGGGCGCTCCAGCTACAACAAAATTTTGATTGACATCTATACTGTAGGCAAAATCGTCTTCCGCCGTCAAGGTTGGAATGTCATAAAAATTGGTTTGTACCACGTTCCCAGATGTACAATCAAATCGATAAATCTTACCCTTTTGCGCATTAAAGGTTGTGTTTTGAGTCGTCGCAAATAAATGATTGTTTTCATCCAAGACGACTCGCTTACCAAAGGCACTACCAGAAAACCCTGAAGCGGGATATATAGGTGAGAGGGTTTGTGAATATGCGAATACAGAAATAAATACGAATACAAGTATTAGTGGCTTCATAGAATTACATTTTATAGTAAATGTAGTGATATTAAATCGTTTGTAAAAAAGCCAAGGTGTCTACATGATCGGCATAATCCCATAATTCGGGGCGTTGGGTTTTACCAAACGGAATGCTATCGGTTACAATTCCTTTGGAGACGATGCATTGTAATTGGCCTTTTTCGCGTTCCAAACGTTCCTGAACCACGGATAAATCTTTGTAATATTCGTAAAAAATAGAAGAAATCGGTGAAGCATATCCCGCGTCTTCTTTCAACGTGAGAAAACCATTATCCAAAATGGGAAATAAGCTCATCAAAAATACCGCTTTGTTGTAATCGTAATTGTTGGCGTATTTTTCATAGGCAATACAATCCTTGTAGGTGTACATCGCTTCAAAAAAACGGTCAAACGTGTAGCCTTCGGGAACAAATACCTTCGAAACATTGCGGCATCCCAGTCCAAAGTAGCGAAAAATATCTTCCCCCAACTGTATTAAATCCTCTTTGGTTTCCGTACCGTCCATCACCGCAACCGAATTTCGGTTTTTACGAATGATAGACGGTCTGTCCTTAAAATAATACTCAAAATAGCGTGCCGTATTATTGCTTCCTGTTGCAATCACGGCTTGAAATCCTTCAAGTTTCCCTTCGGTAAAAGAAATATAATCTGCTATGCGAGGCTCGCAAGCAATCAAATACTCCACCAGAAAAGGCACCATTTTTTGATCGTTAGACGATGTTTTTACAAGGGCTTTGTGTCCCGAAACCAACACACTCAATACATCATGAAATCCTACCAACGGAATATTTCCCGCCAACACCAAGCCCACCGTTTTGGGTTGAATATTTCCAAAGTCATAGGGTTGGAGCCAAGTGTTTAGGTTGTCTTCGGTGAGCGCTTGAGCCCATGATTGTAAAGCATAACGCATTTGTTCAGGGGTAAACCAACCGTTGTGATGTTGCGCCGATTCGAGGTGCCCAAGCATGCGGTCAAAAAACAATTCGTTGTGCAAAACCGCTGGATTTTTTGTAGGAGTCGTGGTGCCAAATTGGTGTAAAAAATGACCTAAATGAACCAACGTTGATTTTTTATCGAATTGTAACATGGGGTGCTTGTGTATGAAGGGTATTGATTGTAAATTTGCACAAAACTAATAAAATTCGCTATGGCAATCAAAATAACTGACGAGTGCATCAATTGTGGTGCTTGCGAGCCGGAATGTCCGAATACTGCGATTTATGAAGGTGCGGATAACTGGCGGTACAAAGACGGTACAAAATTACGCGGATCGGTTGTGCTTCCCGATGGAACTACCATTGACGCGGATGCCCCTCAACGTCCTATTTCGGATGATTTGTATTACATTGTGCCTGGAAAATGTACCGAGTGTAAAGGGTTTCACGAAGAGCCTCAATGCGCTGCCGTATGTCCTGTAGACTGTTGTGTACCCGATGACGATCATGTGGAAAGCGAAGAAACCTTATTGAACCGTCAATCGTTTTTACACAACGAGTAGGTCAAATTTACTTGTAAGAAAATATCAAACACTTTCTATTTTCAGGTGTTTTTTTTATGCCTTTTTGTTAAAAGTTTGCAAATTTTACGGTGTTTTTCTTAAATTTGATAACAAATCCTGCTAGTGATGCGTACGTTTCTTCTGTTTTGGTTCGGATGTCTCTTGACGATTGCACATGCCCAACAAGGGGATATTCATTTGGTGTTTAAAGATGCCGAAACCCAAGCTCCTATTGAAGATGTAACCGTTACGGTGTTACGTACCAAGCAAAATTACATCAGCAATCCCGAAGGACGTGTTTCTTTTGCCCTCAAGGGGGTGTCCAGTATTCAAATTGCCCATTCGAGCTATGAAAGTCAAAGTGTTCGCTCGACGGCTTTAAAACTTAAAGAGAATGTTATTTTTCTAAAAAGTGCTGTGAATACTTTGGATGAGATTGTGATCACCAAGCAGCATCCACAAAAAATACTCAAAGGATTGATTGAAAATTCAGTCGACAAATTGACCACTCCGTGCCGCTTAAAAGTCTATTCCCGCGAATTTTTTAAACGGAATGGCAACTACATGTTTTATAACGATGGGTTACTGCATTTTCAGATTTCTGGAAAAAATAAAGATTTTAAAAACGACATTCTCGTGGAGCAAAACCGCTCGATCGGGTTGGTGGATGCCGATGTTTCACAAGACCTATTGGGGTACGATTTGAATAATATTATGGGGAATTATTACAATTTTAAATACCTCGAACCCTTACTGGAGGCCCGCGCACGAAAGGATTATGATTTTTTGATTAAGTCCTATACCAAAAATGACAACTACTATGTAATGGTGATCAATCCCCTTGATCCTGTAAAAGGTTTTAAAGACGATTACACCATTTTGTACGATAAGAAAAAGAAAATTATTCTTGAAGTCAGTTCCTCTGTCACGCCCAATGCCGTAGCCAATGCTCCCGAAAAGCGCAGTGTGGGCGCTCGCAATCTCTACAAATCCAATTACAAAAACATCTATCGTTATGCAGGTGATCAAGAGTATTATCTATTGAGTTCGCGCGAAGAAATTGGATTTGAACGGGTGGATAAAAAGGACGTTCGTACCGAAATAGAAGTCCGTAATTACTTCATCACCACGGGATTTAGTCGCAATGAGTTTTCTTTTAAGGAGAGCGAAATTTTCAAAGACAAAGCCCTTTTTAACCTAAAAGATAAAATTCTCACCGATTACTGGAATGTTTCGGGATTGCTCCCTACTCCTGAAGAAGAAGCCATTATCAAAAATATCTCCGACGAACCTTAGATTTTTGCTGTTTTTTGAATGGGTTTAATGCGCTATATTTGCCCCACAAAAATAAAAATCAATGAAAGCAGGTATCGTGGGATTGCCCAATGTAGGGAAATCAACTCTTTTTAATTGTTTATCCAATGCCAAGGCGCAAAGTGCGAACTTTCCGTTTTGTACCATTGAGCCTAATATTGGGGTAGTCAATGTGCCCGATCCGCGTTTGGAAAAATTGGAAGAATTGGTCAATCCTGAACGGGTATTGCCCGCTACGGTTGAAATTGTAGACATCGCCGGATTGGTAAAAGGTGCTAGTAAAGGCGAAGGGTTAGGCAATCAGTTTTTGGCCAATATCCGAGAATGTAACGCGATTATTCATGTGTTACGTTGTTTTGATAACGATAATATTGTACACGTAGATGGCAATGTGAATCCGATTCGCGACAAAGAAACTATCGATATTGAATTGCAATTGAAAGACCTTGAAACGGTTGAAAAACGATTGGAAAAAGTCAATCGAACGGCCAAAGCGGGCATCAAAGAAGCCGTTTTGGAACAGTCGTTATTAAATCAAATTCGCGATTTATTGTTGCAAGGAAAATCCGCACGTACTGTTGTAGCACAAAACCAAGACGAAGCCGATTTGTTGGAAGCCTTTCAGTTAATCACCACCAAACCCGTACTTTACGTTTGCAATGTTGATGAAAATTCAGCGGTAAATGGCAATGCTTATGTTGACCAAGTACGCGAATTGGTCAAATCTGAAAATGCCGAAGTACTGGTATTGGCTGTGGCTACTGAGGCCGATATTACCGAATTAGAGACCTATGAAGAGCGGCAAATGTTTTTAGAAGATATGGGCTTGGATGAGCCTGGGGTTTCCAAATTGATTCGGGCCGCTTATCGTTTGTTGAATTTACAAACCTATTTTACCGCAGGGGTGAAAGAAGTTCGCGCTTGGACCATTCATGTGGGGGATACCGCTCCCAAAGCAGCAGGCGTGATTCACACTGATTTTGAAAAAGGATTTATCCGAGCCGAAGTGATTGCTTACGATGATTATGTCCAATTCGGCTCAGAAGCAAAAGTAAAAGAGGCGGGAAAACTTCGCGTCGAGGGAAAAGAATATATCGTGAAAGACGGTGATGTGATGCATTTCCGATTTAATGTATAAGTTAAATCACTTAAATTTTCATAGAAAGCACGGGTTTTTCCGTGCTTTTTTTATTTTGTTTTAACAAATTTTATACATTTAACAAGTCTACACAACAACACGCTAAACTATGAAATTACAACAACTGCTAGTTCAGGGCAATACATTTGAAGAAGTTTATTGTGACGCACACTTTCAGGCCCAAGAAATCTGTTTAGTCTTAGCTTTTGGTCAAACTACTTTGTTAGAAAAACACCCACCATTTCAACTTTTACAGACCATTTACCCGAAGGCAACAATTCTTATTTGTTCCTCTTCCGGACAGATTTCTAATAACGTTCGTATTGAAGAAGCTATTGTAGTTACCGCGATTCAACTCGAAAAGGCAAGCTTCAAAGCTTTAGAATTTGAGGACCAAAAAGATAATTCGATTGTAGAAATGGGTAAAAAATTTAGCGCCGAGTTATTGACGCCCGATCTTAGAGCAGTTCTTTTACTCTCCGAAGGAACACATGTCAATGGTTCTGAATTAATTCAGGAATTAATTACGCAGTCGGATGGGAAAATTCCATTTTTTGGCGGATTAGCAGGCGATGAGTATCGTTTTGAAAAAACAATTGTCGGACTCAATGCTGATGCGCAACCTGGTAAAATAGTGGCGGTTGGGTTTTATGGAGAAGGATTGAAGTTTGGATTTGCCAGTGAAGGCGGATGGGCTGATTTTGGACCCGAAAGGGAAGTGACCCATTCCAATAAAAATGTTTTGTATCGTATTGGGGACCGAAACGCGCTTGAATTGTACAAAGACTATTTGGGGAAATATGCCGAAGAGCTCCCGGGTTCAGCCCTTTATTTTCCTTTATCTATGAAAGAGAATCCCGAGTCAGAGCCTGTTGTGCGAACTATATTGGCTATAGATGAACAGGAAAAATCCATGACCTTTGCCGGTAATATACCGTTGGGCTCTCGCGTGCGGTTCATGCGCGGCAATATGGATAAATTGATCGATGCAGCGGCCAATGCGGCTATGCAACTTCGCACACAGCTTCCATCTCGCCCACAATTGGCTTTTTTGGTAAGTTGTGTGGGACGCCGTATCGTTTTGGCAGAACGGGTAGATGAAGAATTAGAATTCATCAAGCAAACGTTTGGTAACGAAACCGTGTTGTTTGGGTTTTATTCCTACGGTGAAATTTCCCCTGATAAGTATGATTTAGGTTGTGAATTGCATAACCAAACCATGACTATTGCCACCCTTTTTGAAGCCTAATTGCTATGGAGAGAAATGATTTACATCGGCATTTGAATCGACAAATTGATAAGTATTTGGCCGAACATGATTTTCAACACATTCCTCAATTGGAGGCGTTTATTGAAGTGATTAATCAAACCTATTTTAATTATGAAAAGGACGCTGAATTGTTTGAACAATCGACCCTATTAAACGATAGAGAGTACTTTGAAGTGACCAAAAAGCTCCAAATTGAATTGCAGAAAAAACAGTTGTTTGAATCGCAATTGGTAGCCTTAATTCAACAATTGAATGACGATTCTAAACCGTTGGAAGGTGAAACCAATTTACTGCAACTAATTCAAATTCTCAATCGTGAAATCGATCAAAAAAGGATCTACCAAGAGCAATTAAATCAGGCCAAAATAGAGGCCGAAAATGCCAATGAGGCAAAGTCAGAGTTTCTCTCTATTATGAGTCATGAAATTCGAACCCCCCTCAATGCGATTATCGGACTTGTGTACATTATGGAAAAAGAAGATACCCTACAAGGATATCAGGAAAACATTGAGGTACTCAAACTTTCAGCTCAAAATCTGTTCTTACTTATCAATGATATTTTAGATTTTAATAAAATTGAAGCGGGTAAAATCGATTTGGAAAAAATTCCTTTTGATTTCAAGAGTCTAATCCAACAAATCGCGCGCGCCTTGCAAGCCCGTGCCAATGAAAACCTCAACAAAATTCGCTTACAAATCGACGAAAATTTTGTGTCGAATGTGGTAAGTGATCCGCTGCGGATGAATCAAATCATTACCAATCTAGTGTCCAATGCCATCAAATTCACGCAACAGGGGACCATCACAATTCGTGTGACACAATTGGAGGTAGCCGGTGGAATTTCTACTTTCAAGGTTGAGGTGATTGATACAGGAATTGGTATCGATAAAAAGGAATTTACGTCAATTTTTGAAAAATTTTCACAAGCTGAAACCCGAACCTCTAGACAATTTGGGGGAACGGGACTCGGACTCGTGATCACCAAACGCTTATTGCATTTATTTGATTCCGATATCGCTTTTGAAAGTGAACTTGGAGTAGGGACAAATTTTTATTTCACCTTGAGTTTGCCTATTGATGCTCAGGCAAATACTTTCGATTTGCATGACGACGGACAAACCGAAGTAATGCTTGACGGCCTCCGAATTCTATTGGTTGAGGACAATAAAATCAATATCAAAATTGCCGAGAAGATCATGAGCCATTGGGGTGTAGCAGTAGCCGTTGCTGAAAATGGTTTAATTGGTGTACAAATGCATCAACAGGGGAATTATGACGTAGTGTTAATGGATTTGTCGATGCCCGTGATGGATGGCTATGAAGCGACACGGATTATTCGGGAAACCGATGCTGATACTCCAATAATAGCATTAACGGCCTCAGCCTCTTTTGGCTACCTCGAACGTGCGCTTCAAGTTGGAATTAACGAATATATCATCAAGCCTTTCAATCCAAAAGAATTGAATTTGAAGTTGAAAAAGTTTAGTAAAAAACTCAGTTAGTGGCAATAAATTTGTATTAAAAAAGGCAAAATCCTGTCAAAAACATTATTAATAACTTTCCTTTTTTTGCCTTCCAAAACCGCCTCGGAAACCTTATATTAGCTGAAATTCGTTACAATTTGGAATATGGCTGAACAGGTGCAATATAATGAGGATAACATACGCTCACTCGACTGGAAAGAACACATCCGGATGCGTCCTGGGATGTACATCGGAAAGTTAGGTGACGGATCTTCGCCCGATGATGGTATTTATATTTTACTCAAAGAGGTCATCGACAACTGTATCGACGAATTTGTCATGGGTACAGGAAAAACCATCGAAGTAACCATCAAAGACAAATTAGTCACCGTACGCGACTACGGTCGGGGTATTCCCCTTGGGAAAGTGGTGGATGTCGTGTCCAAAATGAATACCGGTGGGAAATACGATTCCAAAGCCTTCAAAAAATCGGTAGGTTTGAACGGAGTCGGTACGAAAGCGGTGAATGCGTTGTCGAACTTTTTCCGTGTGGAATCCGTGCGGGATAACCAACAAAAGGCGGCGGAATTTTCTGCGGGGAATCTAACGGTGGAAGAGGACATCCAAGAATCGACCAAGCGCCGGGGAACCAAAGTGTCGTTTATCGCCGACGATACCATTTTCAAAAATTACAAATACCGCAACGAGTATGTGGTGCGGATGTTGAAAAACTATTGTTACCTCAATACGGGGCTAACGATTTATTTCAATGGCGAAAAATACTACTCGGATTACGGTCTGAAAGATTTATTACAAGAAACCATCACCGAAGAAGATTCGGTTTATTCGATCATTCATTTGGTTGGGGAGGATATCGAATTGGCACTTACCCACAGTAAAACGCAATATTCAGAAGAATACCATTCCTTCGTAAACGGACAAAATACGACACAAGGGGGAACACACTTAAATGCATTTCGCGAATCGGTGGTCAAAACCATTCGTGATTTTTACAATAAAAACTTCGAAGCGTCGGATATTCGTAAGTCCATTGTCGCTGCTATTTCCGTTAAGGTCGAAGAACCCGTGTTCGAGTCCCAAACCAAAACGAAATTAGGGTCAACCGATATTGGACCCAATGGCCCTTCGATTCGAACCTTTATCAACGATTTCGTATCAACCAAACTGGATAATTATTTGCATAAAAATCCAGATGCCGCCGAAGCCTTGTTGAAAAAAATCTTACAGGCCGAACGGGAGCGTAAAGAACTTTCGGGTATTCGTAAGTTAGCACGTGATCGGGCCAAAAAAGCGAGTTTACACAATAAAAAACTCCGCGATTGCCGTATCCATCTTACCGATACCAAAAACGAGCGCTGCCTAGAAAGTACCTTATTCATCACCGAGGGAGACTCCGCTTCGGGTTCGATCACCAAAAGTCGGGACGTGAATACGCAAGCCGTGTTTAGTTTGCGCGGAAAACCGTTGAACTCCTATGGGATGTCCAAAAAAATCGTGTACGAAAACGAAGAATTTAACTTGCTCCAAGCGGCTTTAGATATTGAAGAAGATTACGACAGCTTGCGCTACAACAACATTGTCATTGCCACCGATGCCGACGTCGACGGGATGCACATTCGCTTGTTGTTGATTACGTTTTTCTTGCAGTTTTTCCCCGAATTAATCAAAGAAGGCCATTTGTTCATTTTGCAAACGCCCTTGTTCCGGGTGCGCAATAAAAAAGAAACCATTTATTGTTACAGCGACGAAGAACGTGTTGCCGCTATTGAAAAACTGAAACCCAAACCCGAAATCACCCGATTCAAAGGATTAGGTGAAATTTCACCCGATGAGTTCAAATATTTCATAGGAGAAGATATCCGACTTGATCCCGTGATGTTGGATAAAGCCACGTCGATTGAGACCTTGTTGGAGTTTTATATGGGTAAAAATACCCCAGACCGTCAAGATTTCATTATCAATAACTTGAAAGTGGAATTGGATGTGTTGGAGAATTAAGCTGCTGCGCTACGAAGTTTCTGAGTAGCTGAGCGAGAGGTTGTTAAATGAAAGAAAAATAATTATAAGCACGAAGTCATAGAAGTTATTGAGGTATTGGATCTAGGTTCAAGCTTAGTGACTTAGCGACTTAGCGACTTAGAAGCTAAATATGAAAGACGAAGAAGAGGATATTGTTCCCCATAAAGACGGATCGCCAGACGATTCAGGAAACGATGCGCCGCAAGAGCAAACCGAAGAGGGCTTTGACGAGGTAATTCGTCCCGCTTCGGGGAGTCATTTTTACGAAAACGACGAAAATCCAGAAGATACCATTACCAAAGTAACGGGTATGTACAAGGATTGGTTCTTGGATTACGCCTCGTATGTCATCCTAGAGCGTGCCGTTCCTGCGATTGAAGACGGATTCAAACCCGTGCAACGACGTATTATGCACTCCATGAAAGAGTTGGACGATGGGCGCTACAACAAAGTGGCGAATATCGTCGGACATACCATGCAGTACCATCCACACGGCGATGCGAGTATCGGCGATGCCATTGTGCAAATTGGTCAAAAAGATTTGCTCATCGATATGCAAGGAAACTGGGGAAATATTCTCACCGGAGATGGTGCCGCAGCGTCCCGTTATATCGAGGCACGTATTTCCAAATTGGGGCAGGATATCTTGTATTCCCCCAAAGTGACTAACTGGCAACTGAGTTATGACGGTCGTAAAAATGAGCCGATCCATTTGCCCGTAAAGTTTCCATTGTTATTAGCGCAAGGGGCGGAAGGGATTGCCGTAGGGTTGTCTACCAAGATTTTACCGCACAATTTCAACGAACTCATCGATGCGTCCATCAAAGTCTTAAAGGGGAAATCGTTTACATTATATCCTGATTTTCCCACAGCGGGTATTGCCGATATGTCCAATTACAACGATGGGATGCGCGGTGGCCGTGTTCGGGTTCGTGCCAAAATCTCCCAATTGGACAAACAAACCTTGGTGATTACCCAAATTCCGTTTTCTACCAATACGTCGACCTTGATTGATAGTATTTTGAAAGCCAATGAAAAAGGGAAAATTAAAGTCAAAAAGATTGAAGACAATACCGCGGCCGAAGTCGAAATTTTGATACATCTTCCGCCCGGTGTGTCTCCTGATAAAACCATTGATGCCTTGTATGCGTTTACCGCGTGTGAAACCTCTATTGCACCACTGGGCTGTGTGATTGTCGATAACAATCCGGTATTCATGGGCGTTTCGGAAATGTTGCGCATTTCTACAGAACGCACTAAGAACTTACTCAAGCGCGAGTTGGAAATCCAGCTGGACGAACTTGAAAATAAATGGCATTTGTCTACCTTGGAGAAGATTTTCATTCGGGAAGAAATGTACATCGATTTCAAATTGTATTCCGATCGTGAAAACTTATACCAATACTTATACCAGCGTTTTGAGCCGTTTAAAAAGGACTTTGTGCGCGATATCCACGATGACGATTTGCAAAAGCTGACCCAGATTCCGATGATTCGAATCACGCGATTTGACTCGGATAAGGCCGATGACGCGATTGCCAAATTGGAGGCCGAAATGGAGCAAGTGAAACACGACTTGGAGCATTTGACCGAATATGCCATTGCCTTTTTCCAAACCATTAAAGACAAATACGGCAAAGGTCGGGAGCGCCAAACGGAAATCCGCAACTTCGATACCATTGAAGCGACGAAAGTGGTGTTACGCAATACCAAATTATACGTAAATCGCGAAGAAGGGTTCATTGGAACAAGTTTGAAACGCGATGAATACGTAGCCGATTGCTCGGATATCGATGACGTGATTGTCTTTCTGCGCGATGGAAAAATGATGATTACCAAAGTGGACGATAAAAAGTTCATCGGGAAAGACATTATCCATGTGGCGGTATTTGACAAAAACGACAAGCGTACGATCTACAATATGATCTACCGCGACGGGAAAAATGGCGCCTCGTTCATCAAACGATTCAATGTAAGTGGCGTGACCCGCGATAAGTTGTACGACTTAACCCAAGAAAAAGCGGGCAGTATGGTCTTGTATTTCTCTGCCAATCCCAATGGAGAAGCAGAAACCGTGACCATTTTGTTACGTCAAGTCGGTAGTGTAAAAAAATTGAAATGGGATGTTGACTTTGCCGATATCATGATTAAGGGTCGGGCCTCACGCGGAAACACCGTGAGTAAATACCCGATTAAGAAAATTGAATTGAAAGAGAAAGGAATTTCGACACTACGTCCGCGAAAAGTGTGGTTTGACGATACGGTACAACGCTTGAATGTCGATGGAAGGGGCGAACTCTTGGGCGAATTCAAACCCAACGATCGTTTGTTGATTATCAACCAAAGTGGAAAACTGAAAACGATCATCCCTGAGTTAACGACCCATTTTGACGAAGACATGATCGTGTTGGAGAAATGGAATCCGAAGAAGCCAATTTCCTGTATTTATTATGACGGCGAAAAAGAGCGCTATTTTGTCAAACGTTTCTTGGTGGAGAATGAGAACAAAGAGGAACTCTTTATTTCAGAACATGAGAAATCGCAATTGGAAATTGTTTCCACCGATTGGCGTCCTGTGGCTGAGGTGATTTATGCCAAAGTAAAGGGCGTGCAAAAGGAAAATCAGGTGGTCGATTTGGAGCAGTTTATTGCAATAAAAGGCATTAAAGCGCTCGGAAATCAATTGACAGCCGATAAATTGAAACAAGTGAATTTACTGGATCCGTTGCCGTATGAAGAACCCGAGGAAGAGCCCGAAGTGTCGGCATCTTCAGAAGGGGAAGAAGGCGAAAATCCCGATATTCCTACTGAATTGGACGATGACGGTCAAATTACGTTGGCCTTAGAATAGTAAAGAAAACCTGCTGGAATGAGCAGGTTTTTTTGGTTCAAGTTGGGAACGGACTGCAAATTTTTGTGAGGTTTTCATTAGCATACCAATTTTTGGTATATTTGATAAAAAGAAACGATATGGCAAAAAACACTTCCATATTATTAGGTGATTATTTTGAGAATTTTGTAAACGAAGAGATTGCCTCAGGACGCTACAGTTCGGTGAGTGAAGTGGTGCGTTCAGCACTCCGATTACTCGAAGTTGAAGAACAAAAAATTAAAAAATTACGAGCAGAAATAGAATTAGGTGAAGCAAGCGGGATGATCGCTGATTTTGATGCAGAAGCACATTTGGCAAAGCTTCAAAAGAAACATGAATGAAAGCCACCTTTCGGATTAGTGCCAAAGCACGTGAAGATATTGATACTATTTGGCGCTATACATTTGAAAACTGGTCGCTAAATCAGGCCAATTATTATTACCGTTTGTTGTTTCAGGAAATCAATACTATAGTTAGTGATGTAAATTGCGGGAAAGATATTGGGTTCATAAAACCAGGTTACCGTCAATTTAAAGTGAAATCCCATTTGATTATTTATCGTATTGCTGAAGATGGAATTGTAGAAGTTATCCGTGTTTTGCATCAAATGATGGATATTTCCAATCAAATTTGATAAACGCACCCAACCCGCGTTAGGGATGGGAGCAAGGTACCCTGCCGTAGCCGTAGGCAGGCCGGTACCGCGGACAGCCCGGCGGGAACCGCAACGCCCAAAAAAAAGCACCCCGAAAGGTGCTTCTGTATTAATTGGTAATATCGGTATCTTTTAGTTTTTCGTCGTGGATGGTATTGTTGCGTAATTGAACCGGTTTTTTGCTCGTTTTTTTCATTTTCATGTTCAAAAATTCTACAAAAAGCGAGAAGAAAATCGCGAAGTACAAATACCCTTTGGGGATGCTGTGGACTTCGTTGTGGCCGAAGAAGGTGAAATGCGCAAGGTGTGACCCCTCGGCGAGCAACATGACACCGATTAAGATAAGGAACGACAAACCGAGAATTTGAATCGTAGGGTGCTCGTTGACGAACTTCGATACGGGTCCCGCGAAAATCATCATAATAATAATCGAAATCACAACCGATAGAATCATGATAAGGATGGCAGCTTCACCAAACCCTTTCGGAGCGGGATCGCTACTTACCAAACCGACAGCCGTGAGAATACTGTCAAATGAGAATACGATATTTAAAAGGGCAATTTGAAGAATGGCACCCGACAAGGAGGTGGAGGCTTTACCGCTTTCACTTTCCTCTTCACCCTCGAGTTTATGGTGAATTTCGGTCACCGATTTGTACAATAGAAAGAGTCCCCCAGCAAAAATAATCAAACTTTGTCCCGTTATTTGTCCCGAGAGGAAGCCCCAATCGAAATCAAAAATAGTGGCTTTCAAACTCATAACCCAAGTAATACCGAAAAGTAGCACGATACGAAAGGCCATCGCCAAAATTAATCCGATGCGGCGGGCTTTGGGCTGGTCTTCGGCTTTGAGTTTTCCTGAAACAATCGATAAAAAGACAATGTTGTCGATTCCGAGAATAATCTCCAGAAACGTAAGTGTCAATAACGCAATGAGCGCATTGGACGAAAATAAAATTTCCATGTAAGGTTAGGTTTAGGTTTTCAGTCGGTTGTACGCAAATCAATCGCGTTTTGTTACGGTTCCGAGTTGTTTATTGACATCGCCCACGAAGGAATATTCCATAATGTATTGATTGTCTTTGGTTTCGACAATTTTCATGCTGATGGCTTTTTTTTCTTCGCGGTTCCGTGGATTTTTTTTCTGAATAATGAGTTCGCAATCGTTCACCCAGCGGACATTGGCGGTATCGGTGCGCCCTTGATAGGTTTCAATTTGTTCGTCGGCCGTGCGCACAAAGCGGGTGGTGTCCGACTTCCCATTGATGGTTTGTACAAACTCGAAGGTACCGGTTTTAAAATCAGTACAATTGCATTCCGGCATTTTCTGACAGGCCGAAACGGTGAGGAGGAATAAAAGAATACCAGTAATTTTTTTCATAATTTTTTGTAGCAGTTCCTGCTGTACGCTGTATCTCACTTCGTAAACTCCGTGAGGATGCCGCTTCCATCAGGGCTAGGGGTTAAGGGTTCAATGCGTGTTTTGTGAACAGGTTGGGAGTCATCATTTTGAAAGACACTATTTACGATGACTAGGCCCTTATCGGGGATTTCCATCAAAGAGTGCTTTCATCATCGTTTGCAACCCTTTGAAGGCTAAAAACACCGAGGTGATACAAATGCCACACCCGAGGGCTAATACCAAATAATGCCAATTCGTGTGTTTGTTCATAAACGCATTGTACATTACACTGGGACCGATGAACATGAGCGGCAACGCTCCGAAGAGGTATTTGATGCCTGTGGCTAAGAGGGTTTTGTTGGTACTCATTTTTAAAAGTTATGAATTATGAGTTATGAGTTTTGGAACCCAATATTTATCATTTAAAATTTATAATTTTCAACAGCCCTACGCACGCTGCCGTGGGTCAACAGCAAGTGGTTGGCGGTTTCATAGTCGACCCCAATTTCGTCCATGATCATGCGGGTGCCCCGGTCTACGAGTTTGGCATTGCTCAATTGCATATCGACCATTTTGTTCCCTTTAACGCGTCCCAATTGAATCATGGTTGCGGTAGAGAGCATGTTGAGCACCAATTTTTGCGCAGTTCCTGCTTTCATGCGACTGCTGCCGGTTACAAATTCGGGTCCGACCACCACTTCCACAGGAAATTGGGCTACTTGCGCCAGTGGACTCCCTGCATTGCAGGTGATGCTTCCCGTGATGACTTCGTGTTTGTGGCACGCTTCTAATCCTGAAATCACATAAGGTGTAGTCCCCGAAGCAGCGATCCCTACAACCACATCTCCCGCTGTAATTCCCGCCGCTTTCAGATCGAGCCAGGCTTGCGTTGTGCTGTCTTCGGCGTTTTCTACCGCGCGTCGAATAGCTTGATCGCCCCCAGCTATGATGCCGTTAACCAATTCGTGGGGTACGCCAAAAGTGGGAGGGCATTCAGACGCATCGACAATACCCAAACGGCCAGACGTACCTGCGCCAATATAAAATAACCGTCCGCCTTGTTTTAAAGCGTTGACTGTAGCGTTTACGAGGGCTTCGATTTGTGGCAAGGCTTTTTCAACAGCCAAAGGAACCGTTTGGTCTTCCTTGTTGATGTGGGTTAGTAATTCGTGAACCGACATCTGTTCCAAATGGTCATATTTTGAGGACTGCTCGGTGGTTTTTGTAAAAGTCATGACTATTTACAGGTGTAGTAAGTAATGATTTTTTGTACGTCGTACACATTCACCGATTTGTTGAATTGTTTGACGATACTGGCATTGGCTTCACTGGATACCCAAATTTTTAATTCAGCATCCAAATCAAACGTACCGGCACTTTCTACACTAAAACGGGTGATGCTTTTGTAAGGTATTGATTTGTATTCAATTTTACTTCCGGTAATTCCTTGTTTTTCCACAAGAAGAATGCGTTTGTTGGTAAATAAAAACGTGTCGCGGATGAGTTTGAAACCGATTTCAATCGTTTCTCCTTCGATCATTAATTTTCCGTATTCGTTTTGCAAGCTTTCCAGACTTACTTGTCCAGCGTTGCCCATTAAGGCTGAAAATAATCCCATACTATTTGTGATTTTCGATGGAATAAAGGTACATATTCTTGGTGAAAACCCACGATGACCTTTCGCTAAAGTTTTATCAAAAATTACAACAGCGAGGCCATGATTACCCCAAAAATAATCACAGTGATTTTGGCCACATTAAATTTGTGTCCTTCACTGCTTTCAAAAATGATGGTAGAAGAAATATGGAAGAGAATACCAATAACGACTGCGGTGATTTCCTGGTAATACCCTTTTAGAACAGGAACAGCATCAGCCAAAACAGTTCCGAAGGGAGTCATCAGGGCAAAACCAATCATAAAAAGTAATAAAAGTTTTTTGGACATGCCTGCTTTAAGAAAAAATAACGTTAAAATCATCGCAATTGGGAAATGATGTACGGCAATACCAAAAGCCAAATGTTGGTGGTGTCCGACGGGGAATCCTTCCAACAAAGCGTGTAAACACAAACTGATGAATAAAGACCAAGGCATGGTTTGAATTTTCTCGTGACCATGCACATGACCGTGTTCGGCTCCTTTGGAAAAAAATTCAAGCATAATCTGAAATACTATTCCAACCATGATGAACAAACCAACATGAGTTCGGGTGTCCTTCGTATAAACTTCAGGCAATAAATTGATGACCGTAAGTGAAAGCAAAAACGATCCACTAAACGCCAAGAGTAGTTTTAAATTCTTTTTCCCTTGCGGTTGCCACCAAAGTGCCGCACCAAAACCAAGTAGCACAGAAAGTAAGGGAAGGATATAGTTCATGGGTGTTATTGGGTTTCAGGTTTAAAGTTTCAGGGTTTGAGAGTTGAAGAGTTTAAGAGTGTAATTGTGTAAGTGTGTAATTTAGCAGTTTGTTTTTTCATTTTCTTTCTTCTTTCTTCTTTCTTCTTTCCTCTTTCCTCTTTTCACTACTTAAATACCATAATGAGTCGTTCACTGGTTTTTTTATAGTATTTCTTCAATTTATAGTCGCCAAAAATATCCAAAAGATAAATACCAGCCCTTTCCATCATCGATTGGAAGTCTTCCAATGACAGCATGCGAACTTTTTCGTAGTAACAAAAATCCTTTCCTTGATCCACAAAACGTATTTCTTTGATGATGTATTTCGTATCGGTGTAGCGTTTGATATGAAAGGTGATGCCATCCACTGTTTTGGTTTCTTCTGGGACCAAATCGTGTAACACATACTCCACATTCATAAAATCAATCACCCCAAAGCCATATTCACTCAAACTATCATGTATGGCTTGCAAGGTTTTAAAATTATCCTCATCCTCCTCAAAATAGCCAAAACTGGTAAATAAATTGAAAACAGCATCAAATTGAGCAGGAAAAGGTTGACGCATGTCGTGAACTTCAAAACGCAAATTTTTATTTGCATTTTTGGATGCCTCTTGAATGCTATTGAGCGATAAATCCACGCCGGTAACATCATAGCCCAACTGACTTAAATAAATAGAATGTCTACCGCGACCACAGGCTAAATCCAAAACTTTGGCTTTTTCGGGCAAGTTTAGGTACTGCGTCAAATTATCCATGAAGAGTTGTGCTTCCCGATAATTCCGCTCTTTGTACAAAATATGGTAATACGGGGTATCAAACCAAGAGGCGTACCATTGCTCGGCAGATAGGGCCGTGGTTGAGGAGTTCAATTCAGACATTTATTCGCTTCAAATCAATTTCAACGTGCAAATTTAATGTATTTTTGCGCATTACTATCCATTAAATTGGATTTTTGGTGGGAGGCTTCGAAGGGAGTTCCTTCATTTTTCACCTGCGGAACTGTTATTCCTTGTGTATGGAAAATTTTCAAATGATTGCCAAAACCCTCTTTGGGTTTGAAGAAATTTTAGCCAAAGAACTACGTGACCTCGGGGCCCAAGACGTGCAAATGGGTACTCGAGCTGTTCGATTTGTCGGCGATAAGGGGTTTATGTACAAAGCCAATCTGGCCTTGCGAACCGCGTTGAAGATTTTAAAACCCATTCATCAATTTCGTGCCTTTAATGACAATGCCTTATACCAAGGAATTCAAACCATCGACTGGAGTCAGTATTTGAATCCCCACCAAACTTTTGTGGTCGATGTTACGTTGCATTCAGAAAATTTTAAGCACTCGCAATTTGTAGCCTTAAAAACCAAAGATGCCATCGTGGATCAGTTTCGTCAAAACCATGGAATTCGTCCCAGTATCGATAAAGACCATCCCGATTTACGCATCAATGTTCACATAGATCGCGAACAAGTCTCGGTGGCTTTGGATACTTCAGGTGCCTCATTACACCATCGCGGGTATCGAAAAATCACCAATATTGCCCCAATTAACGAAGTGTTGGCCGCCGGCATGTTGTTGTTATCGGGCTGGAAAGGGCAATCGGATTTTATGGATCCTATGTGCGGTTCGGGGACCTTATTGATTGAAGCTGCAATGATTGCTTGTAATATTCCCGCCAATATCAACCGAAAAGAATTTGCCTTTGAAAAATGGGCCGATTGGGACAACGATTTGTTTGATACTATTATCGACAGCTTGATGAAAAAAACACGTGATTTTCCTTATACCTTAAAAGGGTTAGATAAAGCACCAAGTGCCGTAGCCAAAGCCCGTGAGAATATTCAGAATGCTAATTTGGAAGACTATATTTCGGTAACGCAAGCCAATTTTTTTGACACTGAAAAAGAAACACAAGGGCCGTTGCAACTCGTTTTCAATCCGCCGTATGGGGAACGTTTGGAAATCGATTTAGAGCGTTTTTATCGGGAGTTGGGCGATACTTTAAAACAAAGTTATCCCGGTACAGAAGCGTGGTTTATTACCGCCAATTTAGAGGCCTTGAAGTTTGTGGGACTCAAACCTTCGAAGAAAATAAAATTATTCAACGGAAGTTTGGAATCCCGTTTGGTCAAATATGAATTGTATGCAGGCAGTCGCAAAGCTAAATTTCAAAATCAATAAATGATGTCAAAAAAAACAAAAGCGTTAGGGTATAATTTTGTGGTATTTGCCCTAATATTTATCGGTGCACGGTATTTGGTATCGACCTATTTTTGGTACCAAGGCATTTGGATTTCGGTGGCAGCCTTTGTCATTACCTTATTGTTGTCGCCCAAATTTCAGGCCATAAAAACGGCTCAAGGTGAACAAATCTTTATGAGTTGGTTGTTTTTAAAAGGAGTGAAGAAGGTGGGTTGATTTACCGTTTCTTTTTGGCCTCCCGCGCCAATTTAGCTTCCATTTTTTTGGCTTTTGCCGCTTCCTTGGCTTTGCGTTCCTTTTCGAGAGTCGCTGCATCTTTTACAGTGACTTTAAACAACGGGACGAGATACGAAATGGTGTAGTTGAATCCAACGCCAAAACGACCTTCATAAGTGCGATTAAACCCTGGAATGTATAAATTAGCAAAGGTTGCAGGTGTTTTTTCTGAAATCAAATAATTAAGTCGAAAACTAAATCCCATAAAAAAATTGGAGAATAGTTCAGCTTTAACTCCAGCTACCACTTCGGCCCAATGGGCTGTGAGTCCAGAAAATTCAGTATTGGGCGTAATTAGCGGTAGGGGAAATAAGTTGTTGGGGTAATAAATCGAGTACGAGTTTAACGTTTGACTAAACGAACTGAATCCATAGCGTAAACCCGTATATACTTGATTGTTCATGCCCGTCCAGTTCTCGTAACTGTTGTAATCAAAGCCTACGCGAATAAAACTTCCGTTGGTGGTAAAGTTAAAATGATCTTCTTGAACGGTTTTCTTTTCATTCCCGAGTTCCACGGCAAGATAATGCTTCCGGGTTAATCGAAAATCCCCAGTGAGCTCTACCCCTCGGTAATTAGTATCATAAAACGAACGCGACAGTTTAAATAAGTCCACACCTACGCGCAACCCGTACTTGTCTTTTTTAGGAGCAAGGGTGTCTTTTTTGACAGGAATACTATCTTTGGTCACAGGGGTAGCGGTTTGTCCCCAAGCCGAACCCACCACGAAGAGGCACATGAGTAATCTAGAAATAGAGTTTGACATGGACTTCATTTTCATTAGTGATCGTTGATTGGTATATCCCCATGGTTTGTATCCACAAGCCGTCATTAGGTGTAGCGTCTGTGAAACTAAAACCGTTAGTTGGATTTAAAACAAAATTCAGTTTATAACCACAAGCACGAGAAACATACTGCGTAGTTCGTGTGTAGTTCATGGTGATAATATCGATGTTGTCGTTGGTCGTGTCGTTATCACCCCCATTCTGGATCAATTCAAATTGCGCGGTATCCAATGTTGTGTCAAAGGGCACATAGATTTTGCTTACCCCATTAAAGCTAAGGGTTTCGGATACCCCATTGGCTTTAAGGACAAGATTTGAAACATTTTTAGTTTGTGTCAAATTCGATACATCATAAAATTCAATCACCAATCGCGGAGTGGTAGGCGTCGTGTCACTACAAATGTCGTCTTTCTCACAACCGGAGAAGACAAAAAGAACAGGCAATAGTAAAAGTACAGTGAAGCGCATCATAAAATTTATCGTAATTCCAAAAGTACAACATTTTCCACATGATGCGTTTGTGGAAACATGTCCACAGGGCGCACTCGAGAAACTTTATATTTTTCATCCATTAAGGCTAAGTCACGGGCTTGGGTAGCCGAGTTGCAACTAACATATACAACACGTTTGGGAGCAATGTGTAAAATTTGTGCTACGACATCTTTGTGCATGCCATCGCGCGGTGGGTCGGTGATAATCACATCAGGTGTGCCATGTTGCGCAATGAACTCGGTGTTGAATACATTCTTCATATCGCCAACAAAAAAATCACAGTTGGTAATGCCATTACGTTTGGCATTTTCTTTGGCATCGGCTATGGCTTCGGGCACGGCTTCAACCCCAATAACTTTCTTGGCTTGTTTGGATACAAATTGCGCAATGGTTCCCGTTCCAGTATACAAATCATAGACCAATTCTTGCCCCGTTAACCCAGCAAATTCACGGGTAATCTTGTACAATTCATAGGCTTGCGCTGAATTGGTTTGGTAAAATGACTTAGCGTTGATGCTAAAATGCAATCCCTCCATTTCCTCCAAGATATAGTCGCGGCCTTTGTAGAGGATGATATTTTGGTCGTATAAAGTGTCATTGGCTTTTTGGTTGATGACGTATTGTAAAGACGTAATCGCAGGGAAAGTGTTGGCAAGATATTCCATAACCAATGCGCGTTCTTCCTTATTATCGTCAAAAAATTGAACCACCACCATAACTTCTCCCGTTGACGCGGTACGAATCATCAAAGTGCGCAACAAACCACTATGATTTCGAGCATCAAAAAAGGTAAGGCCGTTCGCATTGGCAAAGGCTTTAAGTCCGTTACGAATCGCATTAGACGGGTCGGCTTGCAACCAACATTTTTCAATATCTAGTATTTTATCCCACATCTTTGGAATGTGGAAACCCAGTGCATTTTGGTTGTCAAAGGTGGTGTCTGACTGGATTTCAGCATCGGTAAGCCAACGGGCGTTTGAGAATCCAAATTCCATTTTATTGCGGTAAAAGAACTGATCTTTTGAACCTAAAATGGGTTCAAAATCGGGCAATTCAATCTTTCCAATGCGTTTCAAATGATTGAATACTTCATTGTGTTTGTAGACCAATTGTTGGTTGTAGCTCATATTTTGCCATTTGCATCCCCCGCAAACACCAAAATGCTGACATACGGGTTCGATGCGATGCTCCGAATACTGATGAAAACGAATTGCTTTTCCTTCGTAATACGCTTTGCGTTTGCGAAAAGTTTGCACATCCACAATATCGCCAGGCACCACATTGGGAATAAAAATTACTTTTCCATCCGGTGCTTTAGCTACCGAAACCCCTTTGGCTCCTGCATCCAATACGGCAATTTTTTCAAAAATGACGCGGTCTTGTTTACGTTTTCCCATAGCGCAAAAATAGGGGATTGCAGGCGAAACGAAATAGTTTTGGAAAATTAATTGGTAAGGAACTAGAAAAAAATAGCAAAGTATGCCTCCCGACGTGTTTTTGATTACCAAAGAACGATATTAGTAAAGAAGCCTTACATTTGAGCAATCAACAACGTGAGCCATGAAAAAACATACGGAGATAGAAAGTATTATCGAATTGGATGAAACCGATGATCAACGCACCTTTGGACAACGAATTGCAGATAAAGTAGCTGATTTTGGGGGGAGTTGGACGTTTATTATTAGTTTTTTCTGTTTTTTACTCCTTTGGATTGCGGCTAATGTATTTTGGTTTCACAATCAAGGATTTGATCCATATCCGTTTATTTTACTGAATTTGATTTTGTCCTGTATCGCTGCCTTACAAGCACCAATAATCATGATGAGTCAAAATCGCCAAGAGGAAAAGGATCGTGAACGGGCCAAAAAAGATTTTGTTATCAATCTAAAAGCGGAGCATGAGATCCGTGTGTTGCATCAGAAAATGGATCATATCTTAAAACATCAACACGAGGAATTAATGGCGTTACAGCGACAGCAAATCGAATTATTACAGCAATTGTCAGTCCGAAAAAAGGATGAATGTTAATTGATATATAGGTTTAGATAAACTATGTTAAAAATATGATTTTAATTTAATTATAATTAAAATATAAATTCGGTTTATACTTCAATTCGTTGCTTTCGAAATCGATTGCGAATTTTAGAATTGCGCTATGAAGTTGAACGAAGAATCCGTAGTTTTGTAGCGCACAACGGATGATTTCTCTCCATAAGAAGGAATACTCAAGTTACTTTTTTAAATTACGATCCGGTATGATTAGTGAAAAATTACGATCTCAAGAAGCTATTGCATTGGAAGATCAATACGGTGCTCACAATTACCACCCGCTCCCCGTGGTTTTAAGTCGCGGCGAAGGGGTGTATGTTTGGGATGCCGAGGGAAAACAATATTATGATTTTCTATCCGCCTATTCTGCAGTTAATCAAGGACATTGTCATCCTAAAATTGTAGGTGCTATGGTGCATCAAGCACAAACGCTTACCTTAACTTCACGCGCCTTTTACAATGATAAATTGGGGGTGTATGAACAATTTATTACGCGTTATTTTGGATTTGACAAGGTTTTACCCATGAATACGGGGGCTGAAGCTGTAGAGACGGCGTTAAAAATTTGCCGCAAATGGGCCTATGAACGAAAAGGTATTGCTGAAAATGAAGCGCAAATTATTGTGTGTGATGGGAATTTTCATGGCCGAACGACTACGATTATTTCTTTTTCTAATGATACGAATGCTCGCGCTAATTTCGGACCCTATACTGCTGGATTTATAAAGATTCCCTATAACGATATTGATGCTTTAGAACGTGCTTTAGCCGCTTCGCCAAATGTGGCAGGTTTCTTAGTCGAACCCATTCAAGGAGAGGCGGGCGTGTATGTTCCCGATGAGGATTTTTTGGCGCGCGCTCGGACTTTATGTTCTCAATATAACGTGCTTCTTTTGGCGGATGAGGTACAAACCGGAATTGCGCGTACGGGTTCGCTATTAGCGGTTTGCGGAAATTGTTCTTGTGAAAAGCAGTGTGAGCGCCAAGCAACATATGTTCGGCCAGATGTTTTAATTCTCGGTAAGGCATTGTCAGGAGGGGCTTATCCCGTTTCGGCGGTCTTGGCAGATAATGCAGTGATGGATGTAATTCGTCCTGGGCAGCACGGTTCGACCTTTGGTGGGAACCCTGTAGCTGCGGCCACTGCAATCGCGGCTTTGGAGGTCGTGAGTGAAGAAGATTTAGCCCAAAATGCCCGTCGATTGGGTCAAATTTTCCGTAAGAAATTAGGAGAATATGTCGCGCAAAGTAACATTGTTCGCTTGGTACGCGGTAAAGGTTTGTTAAATGCGATTGTAATCAACGATACGGAAGAAAGTGAAACCGCTTGGAATATTTGTGTCAAGTTGGCTGAAAATGGCTTATTAGCCAAACCCACGCATGGAAACATTATTCGATTTGCTCCGCCTTTAGTAATGACAGAAGCACAATTACTAGAATGTGTGGCGATTATTACCAAAACCTTGACTGGGTTTGAACCCGAATCGAATTAAGCTATGGAAAATCAAAATACGCTTTACCTTAATGATTTGGCCAAAGAAGCCCTTCGGGTAAGTGCACGTTGGTGCTTGTTTTTGGCTGTATTAGGTTTTATTGGACTTGCCTTAATGTTGTTGGTAGGTGTTTTTTGGGGGTTTAGCACGCAAAGCAATCCCGGTTTTGGTATTTTTGGTGCTGCCAAAAAAGGCATAGGTGTTTTTTATATTTTATGCGCCGCCTTTTATATTCCACCTGTGGTATACTTGTATCGATATGCTACCACAACAACAGAAGCTTTACGAATCAATAATACTGAAAGTCTGGCTTTTGCATTGCAAAACTTAAAGTCGCATCATAAGTACCTCGGTGTCTCAATGATTGTCTTAATCGCTTTGTATATTCTCATGGTAATAGGGATGGTTATTTACATGATGCGTATGGCGAGTGGTGTTTAATCGCATTCTTTTATAAGATAAAGAGGCTGTCTGAAATTACGGACAGCCTCTTTTGTATTTTTAACGTTTTCCGAAAAGCTCTTCGACGCGGCGGCGAACCATTTCTTCATCCTGCATGTTTTCCATACCGATTTTCATGATAATCCAAATGAAGAAAATGAGCGTTAATACTCCTAAAATCAAACCGATAAGCGATAAAATTTTGCCAATTGTATGAACGTTTTGGTTGCTGTATTCGTCCGGATTTTCTTGAAGTCTTTTAGAGTCGCTGCGGCTCATGAGGTAACCTACAAGTCCAAAGACAATTCCAAATATTCCATAGCAACAGAAGGTTAGAAAAGAGAGAATCCCCAGGATGAGTACGGCGGTAGCATTCGGCAATTTTTGTTTTTCCATAGTGGTTGTTTTTAAGGTTAAAAAAAGAAATCTTTCATTTTAATACAGTAGGCACCCAGTATTACAATTACGTTTAGTAGGGCGATAACAAGTACATGACGTCCGTTTTTTTGTGTCGGTTTCAAGCCAAAACGCACTGTAATTCCAAGAAGAAGGAGTAAGGTGTATACAGGAGGATAAAGCACAAAAGCGCCGTAAAAATCCCCTTGCACAAGAAGGTATAAGGCACGTTGTAATCCGCATCCCATACAATCAAAACCAAAAGTTTGTTTAAACATACATGGCAACATGTAGTCTTCCATACCTTGAACTTTTTTACAATTTTACAAAAAAAAGAAACATAAATACAGGGAACTGGAGGCAGGTTCGTTATTTTTGAAAACAAAACATAATTCCTATGGATAAATGGTTAATTCCGCTTTTATTGGTGGCGGCAGGGGTAGCCTTGTATGAACAAAGTAAGGCAGCACCCAATTATTATTTGATGGCTTTTGCAGGTCTCGTTTTTGTTTTTTGTATGGTTAAATTATCAGCAAAAATACCCTCCAAAAAAGAACACGATGAAACAGAATAAGTTCGAAGTAGGGGATACCGTTGCGGTTTTGGATGAGGCTATTCGCGGGGTTGTCATTGATGTGCAAAACGATCAAATCACCCTCAAAACAACCGATGATTTTGCGATGACATTTTTTGTCAACGAATTGGTTAAAGAGCATGATGCCAATATTTTAAATACATTTAACAAAAGTGATGCGTTATATAAGTTGAAAATTGATAAAACGCCTTCGAATGCTTCCAAAAAAGTCATTTTTAAGTCGGAAAATCGCGACCGTGGCACTCCTGAATTTGATTTACACATTGAAAAATTAGTCAAAAAAGTAGCGGGTTTATCGCACTATGATATCCTTACATTGCAACTTGAAACGGCCCAGCGTCATATAGAATTTGCGATAAAAAACCGTATTCCCAAAATCGTATTGATTCATGGTGTAGGTGAAGGTGTACTTCGCACCGAGTTGGAATTTTTAATGCGCAAGTACCCGCAAGTATCTTTCCAAGAAGCGAGCTATCAAAAATATGGAATGGGTGCTACCGAAATCTATTTTCAACAAAATGTAAAATAGCCTACTTTTGCTGGGCAAATGAATAACATGAAACGAGTTTATCTGGATAATGCAGCCACTACTCCCTTACGTCCTGAGGTAATTGATTGTATGGTGGAGGTCATGCAATCGGAATATGGGAATGCCTCCTCGACCCATAGTTACGGACGAAGTGCCAAGTCGATTATTGAATCGGCGCGAAAATCTATTGCGCAATGGATGGGATGTGAGGCTCGGGAACTTATTTTTACGGCCAATGCCACGGAGGCTACGAATATGATTTTGACCAGTGCGGTGCGGGATCTAGGCATTAAACGCTTGATTACGTCCCGCATGGAACATCATGCTACCTTGTATACCGTTGAGAAATTGGCTGAGGATTTTGGTGTTGCAGTTGTATATCTTCCTGCAAATGCTGATGGGACTGTGGCCATTGGGGGCGTAGCCGACTTATTGCAACAGGATATTCCAACATTGGTTACTTTGATGCATGTCAATAACGAAACGGGTGCTGTTTTAAATATTCGTGCGGTTGGGGAGCTATGTCGGCAACATAAAGCTCTTTTTCATTGTGATACGGTTCAATCGGTGGGAAAAACACTATTGCATTTTCACGATTTGCCCTTAGATTTTGCAGTGGCAAGTGCACATAAGTTCCACGGACCAAAAGGTGTTGGATTTGCCTATATTTCAAAAAATGTGGTATTGAAACCTATGATTGTCGGGGGCGAGCAGGAAAAAGGGTTACGGGCCGGAACAGAAGCAGTGCATCAAATTGCAGGGATGGCCAAAGCATTGGAATTGGATATGGCCGATTTGGCGCATGATCAAGGCTATATTGAGGCATTGAAATTTTACTGCTGGGAACAATTGCAACTAGTGTTTCCGGGTATCAAAGCCAATGGAGAACATACGTTTTATAATATTTTGAACGTTACCTTGCCTTTGCCTGAAGAAAAAGCGGCGATGTTGTTGTTTAATTTGGATATCAAAGGAATTGCGGTTTCGCGCGGTAGTGCTTGTCAAAGCGGGAGTTCGAAGCCTTCGCATGTCTTAGCGCAATTTGTCGCTGAAGACGATTTAAAGCGACCAGCCTTGCGAATCTCCTTCAGTAGGTTTAACACCAAAGACGATATCGATGCGTTGTGCAATGCCTTGAAAGGGGTGTAATACAAGCTACCGAAGGACTTCCCCTTCGGTTTTTTTATAGGCGAAGAAAAAGTAAATACAAACACTTAATAGAAAGGGAAGTTGCATTCCTACCATAATCCATTCTTTAGCGAGGCATCCTACCACAGCTAAAAAACCAATAATAAGCGCCAAAACTCCTACCACAATCGTATTTAAAGTTCGGTTCCAACGGCGTCGAAAAGCGTGCACGAGTAACATAATTTGACCGAATAAGCCTAGGATAATTAAAGGGTGTGTAAGGTTTGCTGCAATGGATTGGCTTTCCTGAAAGAATATGAATTCCAATTGAGGAACGGTGGTGATTTCATTTTTCCAAACAAAGCCACAGCATTGAAATGTAATCCATAACACTAGATTAATGTAATGAATGGAACGGGGAATAGGGTAGGTGTTGAATACCATGATGATGCGAAAATACCCGTAAAGATACTTTTTTTTGGTGATGCATTTACTTACAACGAATTCGCAGCCACGGCCCTGATGGAAGTGAAAAGCCCGGAGGGGGTGGGCCAACGTTTTTTTGTGGTGCTGTGGGGCGCCCTTGGAAGCCCCCGACGGCGCCCAAAAAAAACAGGGCCAACCCCGAGGACTTGAAGCGGACAGCAGGAGAAGCCGGATAAAAAAAAAACCGTTCGGGTGGAACGGTTCTTTTTAGTGACTAGTAACTAGTGATTAGTAACTAGTGACTTTTTATGGGGGTTACCTTCAACTCAGAAGCTCAGAATCTCAGCAACTTTACTTACATATGAATTACTTCACCATACGCATCGGCAACGGCTTCCATTACTGCTTCGCTCATGGTGGGGTGGGGGTGAACGGCTTTTAAGATTTCATGGCCAGTGGTTTCTAATTTACGTGCCACGACCGCTTCGGCAATCATATCGGTTACGCCAGCGCCAATCATGTGGCAGCCCAACCATTCGCCGTATTTGGCATCGAAAATCACTTTCACAAAACCATCGGGAGTTCCAGCTGCTTTTGCTTTCCCAGAGGCGGTGAACGGGAATTTCCCCACTTTAATTTCGTAACCTTTTTCCTTGGCGGCTTTTTCGGTTAACCCAACAGAGGCAATTTCAGGAGTCGCATAGGTACAACCCGGAATATTGCCATAATCTAGGGGTTCCACATGGAGTCCTGCAATCTTTTCAACACAGATAATTCCCTCAGCCGAGGCAACGTGCGCCAACGCTTGTCCGGGAGTTACATCGCCAATGGCATAGTATCCGGGAACATTGGTTTGGTAATAGCTGTTGACTAAAATTTTATCGCGATCGGTGGCAATACCGGTTTCTTCAAGGCCGATATTTTCAATGTTGGTTTTGATTCCAACAGCGGAAAGTACGATATCGGCTTCCAAAACTTCTTCTCCTTTGGCGGTTTTGACAAAGGCTTTTACACCAGCACCGGATGTATCAACGCGTTCCACAGAGGCATTGGTCATGATATTCACGCCCGATTTTTTCAAAGAGCGTTCAAATTGTTTGGAGATATCTTCATCCTCTACAGGAACGATGTTGGGCATAAATTCCACAATAGTCACGTCGGTACCCATGGTGTTGTAAAAATGGGCAAATTCAACCCCGATCGCTCCCGACCCCACGACGATCATTTTCTTAGGTTGCTCGGGAAGTGTCATGGCTTGTCGGTAGCCGATGATTTTTTTACCATCTTGGGGTAGGTTGGGCAGCTCCCGTGAACGTGCTCCTGTAGCAATAATGATATGGTCGGCACTGTATTCCGTCACTTTACCATCGGCCGCTGTGACATCGACTTTTTTTCCGGGTTTGATTTTTCCAAAACCGTCAATGACATCGATTTTATTTTTTTTCATTAAAAATTGTACCCCTTTGCTCATGCCGTCGGCAACCGAACGTGACCGTGCAATTACCGCATTAAAATCCTTGTCAAATTCTTTCACAGTTAAGCCGTAATCGGAGGCGTGTTTTAAATAGTCAAACACTTGTGCTGATTTCAACAAGGCTTTGGTAGGAATACATCCCCAATTCAAACAGATTCCACCTAGATTTTCTTTTTCAATAAGCGCTACTTTAAAGCCCAATTGAGAAGCTCGGATAGCCGTTACATATCCACCGGGTCCGCTTCCTAAAACAATAATATCGTATTTCATTGCAAAAAGGTATTTCTTAAATTAGTGTATTGACGAGCTGTCAATTCGAATGCGAATTTACGGATTTTTTTTTAGTCCTCTATGTCGTTATTGCGGTTTAGAGGCAGGAAATTATGGGTTGCCTTTTTCCTCCCGATGACGGCTTGAAGGGACGATGCTTTTCTATTCAATTTTTATTTAAAATTTTGTACGTTCTAGCATTGGCCACTTCTTTCTATCTTTGTGATTATGTGGTTACTATCTACTCAAACAGCAATCCAACATTTACGGCAATCGGATGCTGTACTGGCAAAAATTATTGATCGTGGCATTGTGCCTGATTGGGAATCAACCCGTAATGTGTTTCACGATTTGGTGAGTTGTATCGTTGAGCAACAAATTCACTACCGCAGTAGCAAGAAAATTTTTGCCAAAGCGTTAGATCGTTCAGGGATTAGCCAACTCATGCCGGCAAACTTTGGTCCATTTGAACAGTTTGGACTCGCTCCCCTGGCGCTTTCTGAGGCAAAGTATGCGACACTCTTGGCAGTGGTTGAATTTTGGAACACCCATACATTCGATTTTGAAGCGATGAGCGATGCAGCTGTTCGAACAACTTTATCGGCTATCAATGGCATAGGCCCTTGGACAATCGATATGATTTTATTGTTTACATTGCAACGGCCTCAAGTGGTTCCCTATGAGGACTACCATTTAAAACAAATTATGATTGCCCATTATTCATTGGATCCAAAGGTAAAATTAAAAGCCCAAATGCGAGCAGTAGCATCGTCATGGGGTGATCATACTTCCTTGGCCGTATTGTATTTGTTGGCGTCAAAGCAGTTTTCAATGTACTAATGATGAACATATGAACGTTTCGATTTCTTTCCGATGGCTTCTGGCCTCCTTCGTTTTTTTGGTAGTGCAAACGTGTCAAAACGTGCCGAATGCCCTTACGTTAACCCTTCCCAAAGAGGGGTTTTCGGTGGTGCAGCATCAACCCGTTTCATCCTCGGATAGAGTTGCTAATACTCTTTATCAAGTGCCGCGAAGAATTCGATCGGCGGAATTTGGAACCCCCGAGTTACAACGCTTTACTGACAGTTTGTATGCTGTAATGGTTCGGCAAGCTGGGGTAGGCATTGCCGCCAATCAGATTGGAAAACGCTTGCAGCTTTTTTTTATTGAGGCCAAGGCTACCAATCCGCGGTACAAGGTTTTGGGGCCTGTTGCCAAGCAATTGTTCATTAATCCCATGATTACTGAGGTTTCCCTTGGACGAAAGAATTTTTGGCATGGTTGTTTGAGTGCAGCGAATGAAAAAAGGGGGAATGTGGCTACGTTTGAGTGGATTGCCTACCGTTGTCAAAATTTGGATGGAAGCTGGCGGGAGGGCCGATTGGACGGATTTGCTGCGGTCATTTTTCAGCATGAATTTAGACACTTGATGGGCGGCACATATTTGGACATTGCGCAACATTTCGAATCCAAATCTGATTTAGATCAAAAAATACAGCAGGGTAGACTTCCTTTTTTTGAGGTGGCTTCCGATTCGTTACCACTGCTTATTCAGGGGTTTCAAGTGAATAAAACGGTGGATGAATTTGGTTTGAAAAAGTAAGGTGCGTGTCAAATCCATTACATTGGTGTCTCTGAAAATTGAGATTCGTAAAGTTTTCGGTAATAGCCATTTTCCAATTGCAAGAGTTCTTGGTGGTTACCTGTTTCAACGATTTCACCTTTTTCCATCACAATAATGGTATCGGCATTGACGATGGTGGCCAAACGGTGCGCGATCACTATAGCTGTTCGTCCTTTGGTGATGGTTTCGGTAGCGTGTTGAATGAGTTCCTCGGCGTGGGTGTCGATAGAGGAGGTGGCTTCATCCAGAATTAAAATGCTCGGGTTACTGAGGTAAGCCCGCAAGAATGCAATGAGTTGCCGTTGTCCCGAAGAAAGCATGACTCCACGTTCTTTTACGTCATGATCATAGCCTCCTGGGAGTGATTCAATAAAATCGGCAATTCCGATTCGGGCGGCGGCGGCTTCGACATCTTTTCGGCTAATATTGGGATTGCCCAAGGTAATGTTGTTATAAATTGTATCGGCAAAAAGAAAGACATCTTGTAAAACGACCGCAATTTGTCGGCGGAGGCTGGGGAGTGTAAAGGCATCGATTGGGGTATCATCAATGGTTATGGTTCCCGAATCGATTTCGTAAAAACGATTTAATAAATTGATGATGGTCGATTTTCCTGCCCCTGTGGCTCCCACAATGGCTATAGTTTGTCCGGGTTGTATACGGATTGATATTCCTTTCAAAACTTCTTCACCGGGGATGTAACTGAAACGTACGTTTTGTAATTCAATTTTACCTTTAAATTGGGGCGCCTCTAGCGTTCCACCTTCTTGCTTGTCATCTTGGGCATCGAGGACATCAAAAACGCGATTTCCAGCAATCATCCCCATTTGCATTTCATTGAATTTATCCGCAATTTGACGTAAGGGATTGAAAAGCATTCCGATAAACATGGTATACGAAATCAGGTCGCCAAATGTGGTGAATTTGTCGCCATCCAAAATTCGAAATCCACCATACAAAACCACTAGTGCAAGGCAAAGCGAGGAGATGATATCGGCAATGGGAAAGAAAATAGAGTTGTACAAAATAGTTTTCATCCACGCTTTATTGTGCTTTTGGTTGATTTCTTTAAACTTTTGGTATTCAATTGTTTCACGGTTAAAAAGTTGAACGATTTTCATGCCTGTGACCCGTTCCTGCACAAAGGTGTTCATGGCGGCAACTTGGTGGCGTACTTCTTCAAAGGCCACTTGCATTTTACGTTGAAAAATACGGGTGACGTAGACCAAAAGAGGCATGGCAGCCACCACGATGAGGGTAAGCCTCCAATTCATATAAAACATAAATGCGAGTACCACCACCATTTTCAGTAAATCACTGATAATCATGAAAAGGCCTTGGCTGAAAATACGCGCTATTTGTTCGATATCCGTAACTGTACGAGTCACTAATTGTCCTACAGGTGCGGTATCAAAGTATTTCATTCGAAAGCGAAGCAAATGGGTGAACAATTGTTGACGAATATCGCGAATGATATTTTGTCCCAATAAATTGGCCCAGTAAACGAAGAAAAACTGGAAAACACCCTCTAAGATCAGCACAATTCCCATTAGAATCACATACCATAACAGGCCATAGCTGTCCTTGGGTTCGATATACACATCGACTGTTTTTTTTAATAAAAACGGACGTAAAGCTGTAACTATCGAAAGTAGAATAGCGGTGGCCACAACACCACGGTACAAGAGTTTGTAGGGGGTAGTGTAGGTGAGAATTCGCCGGAAAAGTTTGGAATCAAAGGCTTTTGCTTTCATGGGTTATCGTGCTCGAAAGGGGATATAGGGGTAATGCACTTCGGTAAGGTAGAGTCCCTGGGCAGGGACAGAGAATCCCGCTTTACTTCGGTTTTTACTCGCTAAAATTTGTTCAAGGTCGCGTAAGTTCGTTTTTCCTGTTCCTATATCGATTAATGTTCCGACGATGGCGCGCACCATATTTCGGAGAAAACGATCGGCGCTAATGGTAAAAATCCAACGGTCCCCTTGGCATGTCCATTCAGCATGCGTGAGTGTACAAAAAAATGTTTTGACGTCGGTATGCAACTTCGAAAAGCACTCAAAATCAGTGTGTTTTAAAAGCAGTTTACAAGCCTCGTTCATTCGGTTGATGTCTAAGGGATGCGGGAATAACCAACTGTTTTGGCATTCAAAGGCATCTTTGCGACGGTGAATGTGGTATTCATAGGTTCGTTGTGTCGCATCAAAACGCGCATGTGCTTCGGGGGTTACTGTATACAGGTCCCAAACCGCAATGTCTTTGGGGAGGTAAGCGTTTAATTTTTTGATTAGATCAGCGAAAAAAAATGGGACTTCACTGTCAAAATGCGCAAACATTTGCCGGGCATGCACACCAGTATCGGTTCGTCCAGCGCCGGTGAGTTCAACCGGTTCCCGAAGCATTAACGACAACGCTTGGGTTAGTGTTTCTTGAACCGACGCGGCATTGGGTTGGTATTGCCAGCCGTGATAGGCAGTGCCTTTGTAAGCAAATTCGATAAAATATCTCAAAGCATTATGGGGTTTTCAGGAGCAAAGGTACAAAGATTTGCTTTGGGGATAGTGAATCATTTCTTAAGAAAACCATGTATCTTGCAGTGCCTTTTTTTAGCTTGTTTTGATGCGAAAAATTTTAGTTTTATCCGACACTCATAGTCATATAGATGCCCGAATTATGCATCATGTTGCATGGGCTGATGAGGTGTGGCATGCAGGTGATATTGGCGATTTAGCAGTGACAGATGCGATAAAAAAGGTTCGTCCCTTGCGCGCTGTTTATGGTAATATAGACGATCACCAAGCACGTGCTGAATTTCCGTTGCATAACCGTTTTTTTTGCGAAGAGGTTTCCGTTTGGATTACCCATATTGGGGGATATCCTGGAAAGTATCATCCCGCAATTCGAGAAGAATTAAAGGCGCAACCACCCCAGGTGTTTATTTGTGGGCATTCGCATATTTTGAAAGTGCAATTTGACAAAACCCTAAACCTTTTGCATTTGAATCCCGGAGCGGCGGGTATTCACGGATTTCATCACGTTCGAACCCTTTTACGAATGGTTATTGATGGGGCAAACATTAAAGATTTAGAAATTGTTGAATTGGGTCCACGTGCCTTATCTCGTGGGGTTTAGAATAAATAGCCTACGGAAAATTGTTCCACGGCATTTTTGACATCGGCATCGCGTTTGGGTTCGGTGAGGCCTGCGAGATACCGTCCCGAAACAAACAGTTCTTTAGTGATTTTATAACTAAGTCCGCCGGCCAGAGCGAAATCAAACGTTTGGGTATCTCCTAGTGAAAAAGAATTACGTTGATTGACCAAAATTGAAGCTTGAGGCCCCATTTCAAGGCTTAGGCCATCTTTGGTGAGGTAGAATTTGGCTAAAACGGGAACGGCTAAATACCCTAATTCATTTTTTACTTGAGTGCCGAATCCGCTTAGCTCGGCGCCTTGGGTAGCGTATAGGAGTTCGGATTGTAGCGAAAAATTCTCCATTATTTTTGCTTCGAGTACCATTCCTGCGTGGTAGCTGGTGAGTGTTGAGAAATTGACACCTTGAACAGATCCACCATTGTAGTTGGCAAAATTAACACCAGCTTTTACACCAAATTTTAAAAATTGAGCGCTTCCAAATTGGATAGTGGTAGTACAAAATAATAGCACTAAGAAAAACTTTTTCATCGGTCTTGTTTTTACAGATTAACGAATAAAACGAATCAATCATTGTGCCATGGTAAAAAAAAGTGATTTAAGTGGTTTTGCTATGGTGTTTTTCCCATTCTGACTGAAGCAGTTGATACAATTGTGTGATATTATAGCGAACGCCATTGCCGTTGATGGTAAAAGGGGTGCCAAATCCATGTTGGTTTTTTCGCAGGATGCGTAAGGATATTCCAGAAACTTTGTTGAGGTATACTTCAGGGTCTTTGGTATAAATAAAAATAAAGTGATTATTAACTACTTTTTGGTGGGTTATTTTGGTTATAGAATTCCATGTGATGAGTCCAACTTGCATAAACGAGGTATTGTCCCAAATCCCTTTATCATTAATGATCAAAGCGGGTCGGGTATCAAGGAGTTTTATTATGCTTAACAAGCCTGTGAGTCCGAAGAAAAGGATGCTAGCCCATCCAAAAATTGGGGCCCATGTATCCTTGGATTGCGGTTTGGAAAGGATAAAGAAACCCATGCTTACAAAGCAAATTGCGCCGAGTAATGAAATCCAAAGTTTTGTTTTCTTTTGCGGGATGTGCAGGGTGGTTGCCATGGAGAGGTTATTTAACGTGGTAAAAATAAAAAATCCGTTTCCAAAGAAACGGATTTTAACGCACTAATAAACTAAGTTTACAGGTTTACCGAATACGGTCCACAGATTTTACGAGATCTTCATCCTTTTTGATGGCTTTATTGGCTAAAGCCAAAAGTACGATAGAAAAAATAGGAAGGAACATCCCAATACCCTTCTCTGAAACCGTTGGGGTTTCTCCGGATACATTTAGTGAGCGGTAAATCAATAATCCTAATAAAATTAAATTTAATATGATGGACAGTCGGTTGAAAACGAACTGTTGTTTGCGGTTTTTAAAGGAAATTATACTCATAGCAATGAGTGCAGTGGCTGCCCCAGAGAGGACTAAGTACGAAACCTCCATCATGAAAAAGAAATCCTTACCATTGGCGTCTTTCCACAGCGGAAAAACATAGCCTAGAAATCCAGAAGTAAGAATGGCTCCAGCCATGTAAAGTGTTTGAATACGTTGAAACATTACCTGTTCAAATTTGAGGCTCAAAAATAGTATTTCTTTTTTTAAAAAACTATTGCGCCCTGAATTTTTATTCGTATTATTGCATGGCAATTCCGTAAACACTTCAATCTCACGGAATTTATTTCTCGAGCAAAACTCCACTGTATTGTATTTAGAAAGACCCCTAATTTAATCGCTTTGTTATCATTATATGTTTGACATTTCAACGTTAAAAACCATGAAGCTTTCTGAGCTTCAGGATATTGCCAAGTTGGCACAAACCATAAAATTTGCTGGTGTAAAAAAAGAGGCACTTATTGAATTGATTATTGCGCATCAAGAAGCGGTCAATCGAGGAGAAACGCCACCGACAACTTTTTCTAAACGCGGAAGAAGACCTCGAATTTCGTCGCAAGAATCTGCTGTGGGTAATTTATTTACGGCTGACGCACCCTCGGAAATGACGGTAAAAGAAGCTGCTGCGGAAGAACAACATGCAGAAGAACCCAAGCGCCGTGGACGAAAACCAAAGCAGCCTGAGTCCGTGCCTACTCCCGTTGCTGAGACCACACCTTCAGCAGCTCCAGCGGAGGAAACACCAAAATCTTTTGTTCGCGAGGGTCGTGAAAACGCTCTGGAGCGTCAACGAAAACCGTTTCAACGTAACATTGTGACGCCTAATATTACTGGAGCTCCTGTGGATTATGAGCCCTTTATGCCGCCACAAATCACTACAGAATCGCTTCCATCGGATTTTATGGAGCCTATCCGTGGAGCGAAACAAGAGGAGCGAAAACCAGTCGGAACACCACCCCAAAAAAGTCGCCCTGAGTTTGTACCCCCAGGCCCAAATGTTGATATTCCGATAACTGAACCCGTTTATGTTTCGAATGCCAATGGAAATGGCAATGGAAACCCCAATGGAAATGCGAATGGTAACGGAAATTCATCCTATGCCAACCAAAACAATAAATTTAAAAAGACCCAAAATGTTCGGGATGCTGACTACGAGTTTGACGGCATTATCGACTGTGAAGGCGTTTTGGAAATGATGCCCGATGGCTATGGTTTTTTACGATCTTCAGATTATAATTATTTGGCTTCTCCTGACGATATTTATTTATCAACATCTCAGATTCGTTTGTTTGGTTTGAAAACCGGAGACACGGTCAAAGGGGTGGTTAGACCTCCCAAAGAAAGTGAGAAGTTCTTCCCTTTGGTTAAAGTTTTAAAAATAAACGGACATGACCCGCAAGTGGTACGTGATCGGGTATCTTTTGACCATTTGACCCCGATTTTTCCCCAGGAAAAGTTCAAAATGGATGCCAAGCAAGCGTCGGTTTCTACCCGAATCATTGATTTGTTTTCTCCGATTGGTAAAGGGCAACGCGGGATGATTGTGGCGCAGCCTAAAACAGGAAAGACTATGCTGTTGAAGGATATTGCCAATGCGATTGCAGCCAACCATCCTGAGGTCTATCTTTTGGTGTTATTAATTGATGAGCGTCCTGAGGAGGTGACCGATATGCAGCGCAGTGTGCGTGGGGAAGTGATTGCTTCTACCTTTGATCGTGAACCGCAAGAACACGTAAAAATTGCCAATATTGTTTTGGAAAAGGCCAAACGATTGGTTGAATGTGGTCATGACGTAGTGATTTTATTGGATTCGATTACCCGTTTGGCTCGTGCCTATAATACGGTTCAGCCGGCTTCTGGAAAAGTGTTGAGTGGTGGTGTAGATGCCAATGCGTTACAAAAACCAAAACGTTTCTTTGGAGCGGCGCGTAATGTTGAAAATGGAGGTTCATTAAGTATTATTGCTACGGCATTAACGGAAACGGGATCGAAAATGGACGAGGTTATTTTTGAGGAATTTAAAGGAACGGGGAATATGGAACTTCAATTGGATCGCAAGATTGCCAACCGACGTATTTTCCCAGCAATCGACCTTACCTCGTCGAGTACGCGTCGTGATGATTTGTTGTTGGATGAGAAAACGTTACAACGTATGTGGATTTTACGCAAGTTTTTGGCCGATATGAATCCTGTGGAAGCGATGGATACTATCAATGATAAAATCAAAAAGACGCGAACGAATGACGAGTTTTTGATTTCGATGAATGATTAAAAGTGCGGGCTTTTAGGGGTTTGTATTGAAATAGTAGTAAACCTAACAGGTTTTTAAAACCTGTTAGGTTTTATTTTTTTTTACCAAAGTTGTTTTTGGCACCGACTCGCGATAGGGATTGAGGCATTGTAGAAGCTCGCCGGAGGAACGGAGGCAGCGACTGCCGAAAGCCCGGCCCGAAGGGATCGCCCAGATCATTGATCAGAGGGTAGTGCTCAGTTTGCAGTTTTATTAAAAAAAAAGAGCCGCATTGGGCGACTCTTCGTTTAGTTTTATATACGATTGGTTATTCTTTAGAGGCAAGATAGCGTTCGGCATCCAAAGCAGCCATACATCCTGTTCCCGCCGCTGTAATTGCTTGACGATACACGTGATCGGCGGCATCACCAGCTACGAAAACGCCTGCTACATTTGTTTTGGACGTACCTGGAATATTAATCACATAGCCTGTTCCATCCAAGGTAATATAATCCTTGAAAATTTCGGTATTGGGTTGGTGTCCAATGGCTACAAAAAAACCAGTAGCCGGAATTTCCCGGGTTTCACCACTCGCGCGATTGACAACTTTTACGCCCGTAACAACTTGTCCATCACCTAAAACTTCAACGGTTTCAGTGTGCATGAGTATCTCAATATTTTCGGTTTTTCGAACGCGATCTTCCATAATTCGAGAGGCTCTAAATTTCTCACTGCGCACAAGCATCGTTACTTTTTTACAAAGTTTGGATAAATAATGGGCTTCTTCACAAGCTGAGTCTCCGGCTCCAACGATTACTACCTCTTGATTTCGGTAAAAGAAACCATCGCATACAGCACAGGCGGAAACACCACCTCCCATTTGAAGGTAATGTTGCTCGGAAGGTAATCCCAAATATTTAGCAGAAGCTCCTGTGGAAATAATGACCGTTTCACAATGAATTTCGGTAGCATCATGAATCCAAACTTTATGAATGGGTCCGCTAAAATCAACTTTGGTAACCCATCCATCACGAATGTCAGCACCAAAGCGTTTGGCTTGCTCTTGAAGTTGTACCATCATTTCGGGCCCTGTAACACCTTCAGGATAGCCTGGGAAATTTTCCACTTCGTTTGTAGTGGTTAATTGACCACCGGGTTGTGTTCCTTGGTATAGCACAGGAAACATATTAGCGCGGGAAGCATAAATTGCAGCGGTATATCCAGCTGGCCCCGAACCTATGATTAGGCATTTTACTTTTTCTATTGTGTCTGACATGATGTAATATATTTTTAGCGACGCAAAGTTACTTTTTTCTCTTTTTGATTTACGTGAAAACTAAATTGTAATTAACAATTTTATCATAAGTTCAGGTTATATTGACCTAGAGTATAAAATGAATTCAGGATAAAATAACAGGATTACATATCCTGAAGGGGGTAGGTTGCTCAAGAAAAAAGGGACCCGCCTTAGCAGGCTGTGTCCGCAGTACATTTATAAATTGTTTTGGAGCTAAAAAAGCAGGATTACATATCCTGAAGGGGGTAGGTTGCTCAAGAAAAAAGAGACCCGCCTTAGCAGGCTTTGTCCGCACTTTTTTTGTACTTCACTTAGCTCAAAAGTAAACTTTTGGCACGTGTAGTACAAAAAAGAAGCCGTCTCACAACTTGAGACGGTTTTTTTTTACGTTTTTTCTTGCATAAAAGAGTTGTAATTTGTATATTTATATCTGATTTACAGATGATTAGACATGAATTTCAAACACTACAATCAACGTCAAACCACACTTTTA
>NZ_JAPZUB010000056.1 GCF_027533505.1 Flavobacterium sp.
GGTGCAAAAGTAAAACTCTTTTTTAATCTGACAAATACTTTTGCAACTTTTTTTTCGAAATCTTTTACCATTCCAAAAACCCGTAACTTCCGTTTTGGGAGTGCAAATATAGAAACCTATACACCCTATATCCAAAAAAAACGAAGATGAGTTATTAACAATTGTATAAAAATACAATAAGAAAGCTGTAGCCTATTAAAATGGTGTGCTTTACAAACCGAGATGTTACTTTTTTGCTTTTAAATTTTGTGCTAATTTTTCCCAGTGGGCATTTAACTCGTCAAAATCAATTGGATTGGCTGCTTTCTGTTCTACCAATCTTCCTTCAACAAAAGCGCGATATAAAATAGTTTCTATCCAATAATCTTCATTGTCCTCCAAAGGACGATAAGTGGCTTTAAGATTTAAATCAAATAAATGAGCCGTTGTATTTGACCAAAAGGCCTTCCAACCACTTTTATACTCTTTAATCAACTCAAAAGTCGAAATACCTGTTTGTCGGTGTATCAATTTAATTAATATCTGCCCCTGCTTTCGGGATAACTTTTTTAAACGCGGTTTAAATTCTTCCTCCAAATAGGCTTCAACAATCTTCATATAGCGCCTTTTTTCTCGAGCCGTTTTCAAACTTCCTGCCGTCTTTCGGATTGCCATTAACTTTTCGGCCGTTAACTTTGCATAGGGATACACCTTAAAAACCCTATTTTGAAGTAGTAAAAATGCTTTTTTGTCTTCTTCATTCATCGCATTTTTTGAAATCAACACTTCATCCAGTAAAATAGTATCAATGGTTACCGTATCAATCGCTACCGTTTGTGAGGATGTCGATGGAACAGAAGGCTTATCGTCTTGTGCATGAAGATGACAAGAAAAAAGGAACAAAAAAAATGCAGCTATAACTCTCATAAAATCGAATACAAAATTATACAAAACCATATACAACTGTAGTGCCAAATCTTTATTTTAGCCCAAAAAACATTTCTATGGGCAAAAAAACCTTACTCAACAAAGCATCACTTCATTTTTTGGAAAACTATTTAAACAATGCATCGCCGACAGGATATGAATCGGAAGGGCAACGTTTGTGGATGGACTATTTAAAACCCTATGTGGATACCTTTATCACCGACACCTACGGAACGGCTGTTGGGGTAATTAATCCAGAGGCAAGTTATCGGGTGGTTATTGAAGGCCATTCCGATGAGATTTCATGGTACGTAAATTATATTACAGATAATGGTTTAATTTATGTGATCCGTAATGGCGGTTCCGATCATCAAATTGCCCCTTCCAAACGCGTTAACATTCACACCAAAAAAGGAATTGTTAAAGGAGTCTTTGGATGGCCTGCGATTCACACCCGAAATCGTGGGAAAGAAGAGTCGGCTTCATTGCACAACATTTTCATTGACGTAGGTTGTGCCACCAAAGAAGAAGTAGAAAAATTGGGCATTCATGTAGGCTGTGTTATCACCTACCCCGATGAATTCATGGTTTTAAATGGCGATAAGTTTGTATGCCGGGCCTTGGATAATCGGATGGGGGGATTTATGATTGCAGAGGTCGCACGATTGTTGAAGGAAAACAAGAAAAAACTTCCCTTTGGACTTTATATTGTCAATTCGGTGCAAGAGGAAATTGGTTTGCGAGGCGCTGAAATGATTACTCAAACTTTAAAACCTAATGTAGCTATTGTTACTGATGTTTGCCATGACACTTCTACTCCGATGATTGAGAAGAAAATCGAAGGAGATTTACAAATTGGCAAAGGTCCTGTTGTAGCCTACGCCCCAGCGGTTCAGAATAAATTAAGAGATTTGATAACCGATACGGCAACTGTGTGCAACATTCCTTTTCAACGTCATGCGACTTCGAGAGTAACAGGAACCGACACCGATGCGTTTGCCTATAGTAATGGTGGTGTTGCTTCAGCCTTAATTTCACTTCCGTTACGTTATATGCACACAACTGTTGAAATGGTACATCGTGACGATGTTGAACATGTGATTCAGCTTATTTATGAAACTCTTTTACGCATCGAGGATCAACACAATTTTTCCTATTTTAAATAATAACGAAGGGCTGTCTATAGAAGACAGCCCTTTTCCTTAATAACCAGGGATTATAAAATCTCTTTACCCACTACCCCAGCCGGTTGAGAAACAGGAACCAAGGGTCGTACTATCGGTAAGGAATAGTCCTCTTGTTGTTGCCATTGATTGCTTTCGATAACTGATTCATTAAATCGAACCATATCCTCCAACGTAGGCTCTATTGTTAACCATTGATAGGATTGAGGCGAGGTGTCGGTAATTTTATAGCCTTCTTCGATTTCCTCTTCAGTCGATTTTTGATAATGCCCCACAACCGGAGCCAACACATATTGAAGGGTTTGCGCATCAATTTCAGACGCTGTTTCAGGTTTACTTATTTTTTCCTTTGCCACAAAAGCCGTAACATTTGAATCCTCAGCTTCCATTTGAAATTGTTCTAAATCGCCGTGCGCTAAGGCAAAATTACTTATGAATAAAACGGCTAATCCTAAATACATTTTTGTTGTTTTCATGATCCTATTAATTTAGTGTGATTGATGATGATTAAAATACCTTGCATAACCTAGTAGCCTTGTCAGCGTTGACATAATTAACTGCTCGATTATATACTACTAGACGATACTTCGAAACTGTTGTTACAAAAAAAGGCCGCTTTTTTGAAGCGACCTTGTAATTTTAATATTCCATTAACATTAGCGTTCTTGTAAATATGCATTTACATTATGTGCAATTCGCTCCTCAAGACTTTCTAGATCGGCTTTGACAAACTTTTCTCCCATAATCGTCTCATATAATTCGATATAACGTTCAGAGACAGAGTTAACATATTCTTCAGACATTTCCGGGATGGTTTGCCCCTCTTTCCCTTGAAAATTATGGGCAATTAACCATTGACGGACAAATTCTTTGGATAATTGTTTTTGAGCTTCGCCATTCTCTTGTCGTTCTTCATACCCTTCGGCATAAAAATAACGTGACGAATCAGGCGTATGGATTTCATCAATAAGTACGATTTCACCTGATTTCGTTTTACCAAACTCATATTTGGTATCCACCAGAATCAAACCACGGGCTGCTGCAATTTCGGTGCCCCGTTGAAACAGTGCACGTGTGTATTTTTCGAGTATTAAATAATCTTCCTCCGAGACAATACCATTGGCTAAAATGGCTTCTCTGGAAATATCCTCATCATGCACTCCAAAATCAGCTTTGGTAGTGGGTGTAATTATGGGTTCAGGAAAGCGGTCATTTTCTTTCATGCCTTCTGGTAAATCTACGCCACATAGCTTACGTTTTCCAGCCGCATATTCTCGAGCAGCATGTCCTGATAGATACCCACGTACTACCATTTCTACTTTAAAAGGTGTGCAAAGATGTCCCACGGCTACATTGGGATCGGGTGTTGCCAATAACCAATTGGGCACAATATCGGAGGTCAACTCCATAAAACGGGTTGCGATTTGATTTAAAATTTGACCTTTATACGGTATTCCTTTGGGTAAAACGACATCAAAAGCGGAGAGACGATCGGTGGCAATCATGACCAAAATCGCATCGTTAATAGTATACACCTCGCGAACTTTTCCGCGATATACAGATTTTTGTCCCGGGAACTGGAACTGGGTACTCGTAAGTGTTTGCATTTGTGTTGTGTTGTTGTGAGGTGCAAAAGTAATTTATTGGTTAAAAATAATCAATCAGAGCGCAAAATTTATTGAAATGAATTGTACAATGGATATGAAAAGAATGCCGATTCAACTATTTTTTTTAAATAAATATGTGTTTGCGAATAGACTACAAAATGAAAAAGGCTTCCTCATTCATTAACAGGGAGCCTAATTCATATCTAAAATAGTCTTTCATTAATCTTGGTTTTCGATTCGTTTGTAAGCATCGATAATTTTTTTGACCAAACGATGACGCACAATATCTTTATCATCCAAGTACAAAATACCCACACCTTCTACATCTTTCAAAATCAAAAGTGCTTCCTTCAATCCTGAAATGGTTCGTCGCGGTAAATCGACCTGTCCTGGATCTCCGGTGATAATGAACTTGGCATTTTTCCCCATACGCGTCAAAAACATTTTCATCTGAGAATGGGTCGTATTTTGGGCTTCATCCAAAATTACAAAGGCATTATCCAACGTACGCCCGCGCATAAAGGCCAAGGGTGCAATTTGAATAATCCCCTTTAGAAGATAATCCTCCAAGGTTTGAGGGGGAATCATATCGCGTAAGGCATCATATAGCGGTTGCATGTAGGGATCCAGTTTTTCTTTCATATCGCCCGGCAAAAAACCAAGATTTTCCCCTGCTTCTACGGCGGGACGTGTTAGAATGATTCGCTTGACTTGTTTTTCCTTCAACGCTTTAACCGCCAATGCCACTCCGGTGTAGGTTTTACCCGTACCAGCGGGCCCCACAGCAAAAACCATATCATTTTTCAGTACAGATTCCACCAATTTTTGTTGGTTAGGTGTAATGGCTTTGATTAGCTTTCCCCCCAAGCCATGGACCAAAATTTTGTCGTGGTCGGGCATCCGTTGTTCCTCAAAAGAATTACTTTGAATAACCCGATCGATAACATTGGTGTCAATATTATTGTAGCGGGTAAAATGCAACATCAATCGGTTAAAACGGGTTTCAAATTCGTCCAACTCTTCTTTTTCACCAAAAGCTTTTAAAGTGGTTCCCCTTGCAACTATTTTTAGCTTGGGATAATATTTTTTGATGGTCTCTAA
Organism: Flavobacterium sp.; assembly: GCF_027533505.1. Classification (GTDB taxonomy): domain Bacteria; phylum Bacteroidota; class Bacteroidia; order Flavobacteriales; family Flavobacteriaceae; genus Flavobacterium. The sequence goes on from NZ_JAPZUB010000056.1 coordinate 4,799, forward strand.
ATGAGCATCTTGAGCGCCCCAAAATTCTTTTGGAGCGATGTCGTGCAGTTCGATGATACGTTCGTTCAAATGCCGTGGTTTTAGGGTTAAAAATTCCTTAGAATTACTTAGCTTTGCATGCATCTCAAATTTAAGAAAGACTGCGGTTTGTTCCCAAATTAGTTATAAACAATTTTATGTCAATAATTACCCTTACTACCGATTTTGGACACAAAGATTATTTTGTGGGTGCATTAAAAGGGCAGTTGTATACACACTATCCTGAGGTGCGGATTGTGGATTTATCGCATGAAGTTGCCGCTTTTGACTTGGCGCAGGCCAGCTATCTTGTGGGAGCCGGTTACCGTCATTTTCCGAAAGGAACTGTTCATATCATAGGTGTTGATGCAGGAAGAACACCTTCCAAAAGGCATATTGCTGCGCTGTGGGAGGGACATTATTTTATTGCGGCTGACAATGGCGTATTGGGTATGATTTTCCGTAAAAAAGTTCCCGAAACACTTGTCGAAATTACGATACACGATCGATTGCATGAGCAAGCGACTGACATGGAGGTTTTTGCCACAGTTGCGGTACATTTAGGCAAAGGAGGGGCACTCAGTGTGATTGGAAAAACCATTACAACACTTAATGAAGTGACCGAACTGCAACCCGTTATTGATCAGGAACAGCGTCAACTGAAAGGCTATGTGATGTATATTGATCATTTTGGCAATGCGGTGACCAACATTGAGCAGTCTATGTTTGTGGAATCCGCAAGAGGACGTTCGTATGAAATCCTTGTAAAACGCGAAAAACTAAAAACAATATTCCCGCATTATCATGCCATTGAAGCCCTGGACGCTAAAATCGACCATGCTGGGAAAACAATGGCTATTTTTAATGAAGCTGGATATTTAGAAATTGGCATCTACAAAAGCACCTTACATACTGGAAATGCCGCTAGTTTGTTGGGATTACGCTATCGAGATGCCATTTGGATTGAATTTAAATCATAACTATTATGTTGGTTCGTATTGTAAAGCTCTCTTTTCATGAGGAGCATATTCCCACTTTTTTGACGCAATTTGAACTCATGAAATCCCACATTCGAAACAGTCCCGGCAATCGCTTATTGGAGTTGTACCAAGATGTTCAAAATCCAGGGGTTTTCTTTACTTACAGTTATTGGGATGATGAAACTGCTTTAAATCAGTATCGGCAATCGGCCTTATTTGATGAAATTTGGACGTTTACCAAAAAACTTTTCAACGACAAACCCGAAGCTTGGAGTGTGAATAAATTAGTAAGTTTGCAATAAATTTAAAAGACTGCGTTTACCTAGTAAGGAAAAATATACTATGAAATCAATACTATTCAGAGAAATAAAATCGTTTTTCGGCGCTCCAGTAGGCTACTTGGTTATCGCCATTTTTTTGCTTTTGAACGGTTTATTTCTTTGGATTTTTGAAGGAGAATTCAACATTCTCAACAGTGGTTTTGCCGATATGACTCCCTTTTTCACTTTGGCGCCATGGATTTTATTGTTTTTAATACCTGCGGTGACCATGCGAAGTTTCTCGGATGAAAAAAAACAAGGTACCCTCGAATTATTACTTACCAAACCCTTGAGTCTTTGGCAAATTGTGGGTGGCAAATTTTTGGGAGCGGTTGTCCTCATTGCCCTTGCTATAGTGCCTACGCTACTTTATGCATTTGTGTTAAATGATATGGGAATGAAAGACAATCCATTTGATTTTGGGAGTACTGTTGGTGCCTATTTTGGATTGTTATTTTTAATTTCAGGCTACGCTGCTATTGGGATTTTCACTTCTACGCTGTCTGAAAATCAAATTGTAGCTTTTATACTTTCTGTATTTCTATGTTTTCTTTTTTATTATGGATTTGAAGGGGTCGCCGTGTTTTTTGGATCGGCTGGTGACTACATCTCAAGAATAGGTATGGAGTACCATTTTAAAAGTATGGGTAAAGGGGTTTTGGATACCCGTGACATTCTCTATTTTTCCTCTGTTGCTTTCTTTTTCTTATCGTTAACCGTTTACCAATTAAAAGGTCTTAAATCATAATGAAGCAAAAACAGGCAAAACAAATCGCCATCACGCTCGTATTGTTAATCGTAATCAATGTTTTGGGGAATTTGGTCTTCAAACGGTTTGACCTTACCGCTGACCATCGGTATACCTTATCAGCTACTTCGATGACTATTGTAGATAAAGCAAAAGAACCGCTCTATATCGATGTATATTTGGAAGGAAGTTTTCCCGGTGAATTTAAAAAACTACAAAGTGAAACCCAACAATTGCTAGAGGAGTTTAAAGCTAAAAACAGCAATATCATCTTTCAATTTATCAACCCTTTGGAAGATGAAAACACGTCTGAAGCCACCCTTCAAAAGTTATTTGAACGTGGTTTAACTCCCATAAATATCACGGTAAATCACAAAGGAAAACAAACCGAAGAGATGGTATTCCCTTGGGCCGAGGTTCGTTACGGCGATCGTGTAACCAAAGTCCCTCTCCTTAAAAACATGATGGGTGCCTCGACAGCGCAAAAAGTAGAGAGTTCGGTGCAACATTTAGAATATGCATTTGCCAACGGATTTAATACAGTGTTGGAAAAAAGACAGAAAAAAATTGCTGTTATCAAAGGGAATGGCGAATTGCACGAGTTGTTAATAGGCGATTTTCTCCGAACGGTCAAAGAAAATTATTTTATTGGCCCTTTCACCCTGGACTCTGTGGCAACCAATCCTGTAAAAACCAATTTCGATTTACAAAAATATGATTTAGCCCTTATTGCCAAGCCCACGGAAGCCTTTACCGATGCGGAAAAACAAGTGCTTGATCAATATATGGTAAACGGTGGAAAATCCCTATGGTTATTAGATCAGGTGAATATTGAAATGGATAGTTTGATGACCACGGGTGAAGGATTGGCTTTTCCGAGGGACTTGAATCTGGATGATTTGTTCTTTAAATACGGTATACGTATCAAACGTGACTTGGTTAAAGATGTCATGGCATGTCCGATCACCTTGGCCACGGGGCAACAAGGCAATGCTACACAATACAATCAGTATCCTTGGCTGTATGCTCCCGCTGTGTATGCAGATGCCAAAAATCCGATTGTAACCAATTTGGACGTAATTAAATTTGATTTCTGTACCCCAATCGAACTTTTACAGAATTCCATACAAAAAACGGTATTACTTCACTCCTCACCCTATTCAAAAGCGGTGGGCACACCTATTCCCGTAGCTTTAAATATGGTAGCCGAACGTCCTGAGCCGGCTTCCTTTCCGAAGGGTGGCGGGTTGATTCCGTTGGCAGTATTGTTGGAGGGACAAATGCATTCGGTCTATGAAAACCGTATCCCCGCTTTTAAAGACGCCAATTTCAAATCCGTTGGAAAACCGGGAAAAATGATTGTCATTGCCGATGGAGATGTCATTCGAAACCAATACGATAAAAACTACCAACCTTTAGAATTAGGCTATGATAAATGGACTGGTAAAATGTATGCCAACAAAGAGTTTTTACTCAATTGCGTCAATTATTTATTAGACGACACGGGACTTATCAACATCCGAAATAAAGAGGTGAAGTTAGCCCTATTGGATACTGAAAAAGTCAAAGAGAAGTACACCTTTACGCAAATCGTTACTGTGGTATCGCCCTTAGTGATTTTAGGTGTTTTCGGACTGTTTTTTACACTACTTCGCAAACGTCGTTATGCCCGCTAGTGTTAATAAAAAAACTTTTTTTAATCATCCGCTTTAGGATATATTTGTAAAAAATAAAAAAAATGAAATTCATTGTATCGAGTTCGTATTTATTAAAGCAACTTCAAGTTTTAGGAAGTGTTATCAACAGCAGCAATACCTTGCCGATTTTAGATAATTTCCTGTTTGAATTGAACCAAAATGCGCTTACCGTTTCGGCCTCTGATCTAGAAACTACGATGTCAGCAACCCTTGAAATTGAGTCTACCAATACAGGAAGTGTTGCGGTGCCTGCCAAGTTGTTGTTGGATATCTTAAAAACGTTTCCCGAGCAACCGCTAACCTTTACAGTGGAGGAAAACAATACCATCGAAATCAGTTCAAATTCAGGTAAATACGCATTAGCCTATGCGCCAGGAGAGGAGTTTCCAAAATCGGTACAGTTAGAAGATCCTTCCTCAACCCTTGTCCCCGCTGAAGTTTTGGCTACTGCGATTAGCAAAACTATTTTTGCTGCTGGAAATGACGACTTACGCCCAGTGATGTCGGGTGTGTTTTTCCAGTTTGCTCCAGAAGGATTAATTTTTGTGGCCACTGATGCGCACAAATTAGTAAAGTATGCTCGAACTGACGTTAGCGCTTCGCAAGTGGCTGATTTTATCATGCCCAAAAAACCGTTGAATATTTTAAAAAATATTTTGGGAACTTCAGACGCGGAAGTGAAAATCGAATACAACGATTCTAACGCCACGTTCTCTTTTGAAAATTACATTTTAACTTGTCGTTTGATTGATGGCAAGTATCCCAACTACGAAGCGGTGATACCTAAGGAAAACCCTAATAAGTTGATTATTGATCGCACACAATTCTTTAACTCGGTACGTCGTGTGGCTATTTTTTCCAACAAAACCACCCACCAAATTCGATTGAAAATTGCCGGTGCCGAATTGAATATTTCAGCGGAAGATATCGATTACAGCAACAAAGCTGAGGAGCGTTTGACGTGTGATTATCAAGGTGATGACATGCAAATCGGGTTTAACTCCCGCTTTTTATTAGAAATGCTTTCCAACCTACAATCGGATGAAATTCAATTGGAAATGTCTATGCCTAACCGCGCTGGAATTCTGACGCCTGTCGATGGTTTGGATGAAGGCGAAACCGTTACTATGTTGGTGATGCCTGTGATGTTGAACAACTAAATAAAACACTAACCCAACCTTTTATACTGAAAGAAGCCGCTTGTTTAAAGCGGCTTTTTTTTATTCATGCATGGCCAAAACAGGAATACTCAAATGATTGGCCATTTTCTCGGTAAAGGATTGTGCAAACAATTGGGCGAAAAATCCTTTTTTATAAGTCATCATCGCCAATACATCAATGGAGTTTCCACTAATGAAATCAGCAATTGTTGCTTCTACATCGTCGTTGGGGATAATATGAAATTGAACGGGTTCCAACGCAAAATGGCTTTTCCAATCATCATAAGTAGCCGGCGTATTGTCGGTATCACGCGTTTCCACATACAAACATTTTACCTTGGCTTGTAATCCTTTGGCTAACTGAATAACTTCTTGCAGTGCTTTTTTATCTTTTTCTCGAAATCGAGTGGTGAATGCAATTGTTTCAATTCCGGTAAAAGAGGCTTCTTTGGGCACGCTCAATACGGGAACCTTCAAATTAGAAATCGCTTCCGTAGTATTGGTGCCCAAAAAATATTCACTCCAACCGGAAGCACCCGCCGTACCCATCACGACAAAATCAGCATGTTCCTCTCGAATCAATTCCTTAAGGTTAAAAACCAAATCACCATCGCGTAAAGCATGTGTCAAACGTACCCTCTCGGCCTTGTGTTTTGCCACAATCACCTTCAATTTTTCTGCTTCCACCTTGAATCGATCAAAATTAATCAACTCCAAGGAATCAAAAAGGGTCTTGTAATTTTGAGGGGCAAATTGATGGTCGACAATAGGTAATTCGTAGGTATGCAAAAGAATAATCTCTGCATGATACTGTTTTGCCAATGCAAGGGCATAACTAAATGCATTTGTGGCCACTTCAGAGAAGTCGGTAGGGAAGACAATTTTTTTCATGATTTCAGTTTTTGTCTTGTAAAATTACTTCCTACTTTCCTACAAAAACATGATAATCATCATACTAAAGATACGATAACCTAAAATTAAAACGCAGTTAATACTCCCGAATTAATCCGAGCTACATTTCAAAAAACTGATCTTGAAAACCTATCAAATACAATCGTTCCTTGGCACGGGTTACGGCGGTGTACAACCATCGTACATCCTCCATTTGAAGTCCGTCGGGAAGATAAGGTTGTTCTACAAAAACAGTATTCCATTGCCCGCCTTGTGATTTATGGCCTGTAATCGCATAGGCAAATTTTACTTGTAGCCCATTGAAATATTCATTTTGCCGTAAGTGTTCTAAGCGTTTGTATTTGGATGGTTCGTCGGCGTAATCTAGTAAAACTTCTTCATACAAGCGTTGCGATTGCTCTTGGGTCAATGAAGGAGCTTCGCTAGTTAACGTATCTAATATGAGTATCGTTTCAAAAGGGATTTGGTCAGGATAATCAACCATTCTAATTTTTACGCGCGCAAATTGAAAACCATACAGTGCTTTGAAACCATAAATTTCAAGCACTTCAATAGTATCACCGTTGGCAATAAAACCGGCTTCATCGGTCTCTTTCAACCAAAAATAATTATTTTTCACAACCATCAAATAATCCCCCACCGAGAGTTCACTCTCCTTAAACAAGATACGGGCGCGAATTTGCTGATTGTATTGATTGGCGCGTTTATTGGAACGAACGATAAAAGCAGTATCCTCAATGGAGTATTGACTGTAGGCATTATTGATGGCGTCTTGAATATCATACCCATCAACCAAGCGAATAATATCTTTGAATCCGCGCAATTGAAATTGAAATCCTTCAAAAAAAGCGTCGTGTAATACTTCGCGTAACTGGGTTGCATTCCATAATATCCCCGACTTTTCCTCTTGACGCATAACCTCGTCCAGTGTAATGGTATCGACTTTTTTTTGATAATGAAGCGACAAGGATTCAATATTCAATGCAGGCGAATCAGTGCGATTAACGGGGGGCAACTGAGCCGTGTCGCCCAAAAGAATGAGTTTGCAATTTTGATTGTTGTAGACATAAAAAATCAAATCATCCAATAATGAACCCTGTTGATACATACCTGAACCGCCATCATAATCGGAAATCATCGAAGCTTCATCGACAATAAAAAGCGTGTTTTTATGCTTATTTTGTTGCATGGTAAAAGTGACATTACCCGCCTTTTTCTTCGGAAAATAGATTTTTTTATGGATGGTAAATGCGGGCTTATTTGCATAATTGGATATTACTTTGGCGGCACGACCTGTTGGTGCCAACAAAACCGACTTGTATTGAATATCTGGTAAACTTTGAACCAAAGCCGCAATCACCGTTGTTTTCCCCGTACCCGCATAGCCTTTTAATACAAAAATCGAATCGTCGTTGGGTTCAAACACAAACTTTGTTATTTTTTGAAAAAAAACATCCTGTTTCAACGTGGGTTGAAAGGGAAAAGCCTGTTGTAATCGTTGGTAAAATTTTTGCATAGGACAACAAAGATAGGAGTCTGTCTTCAAATTTGCCCTCTCGGAAGTCTGCCTTATATTAACAATATTTCGTAAGTTTGCCTCCTCCCGATTAGTTCATGGAAAGTATACTTGATAAAACATATAAACGCTTAGTCATTCAGGTTTCTCTGAACGGCTTGTCGTTTGCCGTCATCAATACGATTACTGAACAAATTGAGGTTTTGCAACCGCTACCCTACCCTCCTTATCAACGTAATACTCCTATCGAAGATTGGTTCACCGTAGTTTTTCACGATCATCCCGAATTGCGTCTGCGGTATGATACCATACAAATTGTTCATACCAATGCACTCAACACTTTTGTGCCAACCCCTTTTATTGATGCAGAGTTTAAAGGAAGTTACTTGCAATTCAATACCCGGGTTTTTGAAACCGACTTTTTTGCCTTTGATACCTTGGCATCCCACGAAATGACCAATGTGTATATCCCGTATGTGAACATGAATAACTTTTTCATCGATCAATACGGTTCGTTTGATTACTGCCATGCACATTCCATTTTGGTTCAAAAATTATTGGAATACAGTAAGCATTCGGTCGAACCTGTAATGTATGTGCATCGCGCTCCTTCCCATTTTGAAATTGTAGTAATTGCGCAACGGAAGTTGTTTTTTTTCAATGCGTTTGACTATCAAACCCCTGAGGATTTTATTTATTACATATTATTTACTGCCGAGCAGTTGCAACTTAATCCAGAGCAATTTCAATTGGAGTTGTTGGGTACATTTGAGGAAGACGATGCCTATTACCAAATGGCCTATACCTATATTCGACAGGTACAGCTCATGCCGTTGCGCGCTATCAATAATGGGCGAAGTGAACAGGAAAACCGTCACCATTTTATTCTTGTTCACGCATGAGAATTATTTCCGGAAAATACAAAGGGCGTCGATTGGTAGCTCCTAAAAACTTACCCGTTCGCCCCACCACGGATATGAGTAAAGAATCCTTGTTTAATATCTTGAATAACCATTTTCATTTTGCAAACTTGAAGGTGTTGGATTTATTTGCCGGAACGGGAAATATCAGTTATGAATTTGGATCCCGCGGTTGTGAAGATCTAACTTGTGTGGATGCCAACTACAGTTGCATTCAATACATTAAGAAAACAGCACAGGAACTGAACCTCAATATTACTCCGATAAAAAGTGATGTTTTTTCCTTTTTGGAACGTCATCGAGGAAATTATGATGTGATTTTTGCTGACCCACCGTACGATATGGCAGAAAAAGATTTTCATCGATTGGTGGGGTTAATCTTTACACAAGATTTGTTGGATGAACAAGGGGTTTTGGTGGTTGAACATTCGAAGCACACCCCAATAAAAGATTTGGAAAATTTTGCCTACTATAAAAACTATGGTGCTTCGGTTTTTTCCTTTTTTGAATATCCTGAAATTGAAGACGAAGCATAAAAAAGCAGACCTGTAAGCCGGATTCTGTATTCCAAATACTCGGAACCCTTATCATTTATCTAGCCGCGTTATTACTAACGCGATCCATCTGCCTACCCCCCGGCAACGGACGAGTAACCCTTAACTGCCGGTATACATGGCATTGCACCGCATAGAGTTTACCTGATTTCACTACAGCCGAACTGTACATCCTTTCTGTTGCACTGGTCCTTCTCGTTCAAAAAACGAGCGACGGGTGTTACCCGCTATGCTACTCTTTGGTGTCCGGACTTTCCTCTCTCCCAACGAATCGGGACAGCGATAAGGCGGTCTGCTGGCGCAAAGATAGTTTTAATTGTTTGTAAAAAGCGGCTTTCTATTTTTAAAAAAGTAAAAGTAACTATTGGTCATGACAGCATCCATCTACAAGGCAGGATGTGAATAAGTTTTGATGAAAAAGGGATGGGGTAAGCGAACTGATTTTGTAAAAAAACTATATTTGTAATCCAATTGAGATTCATGGAACAATTTGTAGTATCTGCCCGAAAATACCGTCCGCAAACGTTTAAAGATGTTGTGGGACAGCAGGCTATTACCAATACGTTATTGAATGCCATTGAAACCAATCACTTGGCGCAAGCGTTACTTTTTACAGGTCCTAGAGGAGTAGGAAAAACAACCTGTGCACGTATCCTTGCCCGAAAAATCAATCAGCCAGGGTATGACGACCCCAATGAAGACTTTGCCTTTAATGTGTTTGAATTGGATGCCGCATCCAACAATTCGGTAGATGACATTCGCAATTTGATTGATCAGGTACGCATCCCACCCCAAACGGGACAATATAAAGTGTACATCATCGACGAGGTTCACATGCTGTCCACGGCGGCTTTCAATGCGTTTTTGAAAACATTGGAAGAACCCCCAAAGCATGCCATTTTTATTTTGGCGACTACAGAAAAGCACAAAATCATTCCAACCATCTTATCGCGTTGTCAAATATTTGATTTCAAAAGAATCACCGTCAATGATGCCAAAGAGCATTTAGCGGAAGTAGCACGAAGTCAAGGGGTGCAATTTGAAGATGATGCTTTACATATCATAGCCCAAAAAGCCGATGGCGCTATGCGAGATGCCCTGTCAATTTTTGACCGTGTGGTATCCTATTGTGGAACAAATTTGACCCGTCAAGCAGTGACTGAAAATCTCAATGTATTGGATTTTGAGACTTATGTTGCGATGACCAATTTAATTTTAGCCCATGACATTCCTCAAATTTTAGTAGCTTATCATCACGTTTTGGCCAAAGGATTTGATGGCCATCACTTTATTGTGGGTTTGGCATCGCATTTTAGAGATTTGATGGTATGTAAAAATCCAGCGACACTTGCCTTATTGGAAGCGGGAGAACAGGCACAAATGCTGTATAAAGAACAAGCTGAAAAATGTGAAAGTGACTTTTTACTAAAAGCCATAGCCTTGGCCAACGAATGCGATTTAAAGTATAAAACATCGCAAAATCAGCGTTTATTAGTAGAACTTACTCTGATGCAATTGTGCTCCATCTCCTTTGATGGAGAAAAAAAAAAGTTGACTTCATAATTCCGCCAACGTATTACAGCACAAGTAAATACTCCATCACTGAACTAAAAAATCAGAAAAAAGAAACGACATCCTCACCAGCCATTGAAACTAGCATCCCTCAGCCTTCAGCAGCAGTGATACCGGTATCGGATCCATTGGAAGTTCCCAAATCGGATGCATCGCGTATCGAACCACCTGTTTCCAAACCTTTACAAACAATAGTGCCTGGTCAGACCGAAATAGGAAAAGTTTCGGCTTTGTCGCTATCGAGTATTCGTGCGAAAAAGGAACTGTTGGAACAGCAAAAAAATACAGTTCGCGAAGAACAAAAAGCGTTGCCAACGGAACCTTTTACAGCCACAGAACTATTGGAACAATGGTATAAATATGCCGACCGATTAAATGACAAAGGGCACAAAATTATGGAGGCATTATTGCGCATCAATGATCCGCGACTGGAAGGCACTACCATTATTCATACGTTACCCAATCAGGGGTCAAAATTGGACTTTGACAAAGAAAAGCCTGAGCTTGTTGCATTTTTACGCGCCAAACTACACAATCATGAAATCGGACTTGAAGTCGAAGTCAATGAAGAAGTTAAAAGTAAAATTGCCTTTACGCCCCAAGATAAGTACCTTCGACTACAAGAAATCAATCCTGCATTGGAATTGTTGCGGAAACAATTTGACCTTGATGTATAACGTTTTTTAGAACTTTATAGATTCAATTTTTCCGTGATACATTGCCTTTACGATGCCATCGGAGAGACCAATTTTAGGAACATAGATTTTTCTAGCTCCACTCCATTTCATGGCGTTTAAATAAATCTTTGTCGCTGGAATAATTACGTCGGCACGGTCTGTATTCAGCGCTAATTCTGCTACACGTTGTTCATAAGTCAACGAATTTAAATATTGATATTGTGCATTTAAATACAGATAAGAAAGGGGCTGATCGGGTAATTTTCCTGACAGTTTAAAGAGCTTGTTAATGTTGCCACCAGATCCCACTAAAATAACATCGTCATAAGGTTGACATTGGGTGCGCACCCATTCTTCGATGGCATTCCATGTTTCATCGGGAACGCGATCATTGAGTAAACGTACGGTTCCGTTTCGGAAGGATTTGGAGGCAATCATTTTACCCTCAGAAAACAAGGAAAACTCTGTACTACCTCCCCCAACATCGACATACAAATACGTTTTGTCGGCTGTAATAAAGGAGTGTAAATCGGAGGAAGCAATGATCATGGCCTCGGTTTTTCCGTCAATAATTTCAATATCAATAGTTGCTTTTTCCTTGATGAGTTTCACCACATCGGGTCCGTTTAACGAATCGCGCATAGCCGAAGTAGCACAGGCTTTATAACGTTCAACTTTGTAGACTTTCATCAACAATCGAAATGCTTCCATGGCATCGACCATGCGTAATGCATTTTCTTGAGAAATGATTCCGGTGGTAAATGAATCTTGCCCTAGACGAATAGGCACCCGAATTAAAGAGGACTTATTAAACTGCGGCTCTTTTCCTTCTTGCTCTACAATGTTAGTGATTAACAAGCGCATCGCATTGGAACCAATATCAATCGCAGCATATTTACGAATTGCAATCATAGGTTTGGGGCTATATTAAGGGAGTAAGGGTTGTTCATCATAGAGGCGTTGAAAATAGGCATACATTTCATATTGTGCTCTAAATACGGGCGAATGTTCATCACGCGTCCGGTAACGATTGTCTAATTTTTCGGAATGAAAACGGGCTTTCACATTTCCTTTCCATCCAATTTCAAACGTATCGATAAGAATTTTTTTGATATCGGCTTGATAAATGGGGCAAGTAACTTCTACCCTACCGTCAAGATTTCGCGTCATAAAATCGGCCGAAGAAATATAGATATCGGGGTTCCCTTCATTTCCAAAAATAAAAACGCGGGCATGTTCTAGTAAATTATCGACGATACTTATGGCTTGAATATTCTCACTCATCCCAGGAACTCCCGGAATTAATGAGCAAATTCCACGTATTTGCAAACGAATTTTTACCCCCGCATTACTCGCTTCATACAGTTTATCAATCATCTCAAAATCAGAGAGTGAATTCATTTTTAAATCAATCGTTGCTCCTTTGCCGAGGGTAGCATTGAGAATTTCGCGGTCAATTAATTTATAGATGCGATTTCTTGTATAATGAGGGGAAACAATAAGGTGTTTGTAGCGGTGCAAACGGTAATTGATGTCAAAAAACTCAAAAATTTTAGTAACATCTTTAAGGATTTGTTGATGACTCGTAAATAAGGTGACATCGGTATACACTTTGGCCGATGATTCATTGAAATTACCTGTAGAAATGAATCCGTATCGTTTTAACTTATGCTCTTCTATTCGTTCGACAACACAAATTTTACTGTGTACTTTTAATCCTTTGATGCCAAAAATCAATTCAATGCCTTCTTGTTGCATCATTTCTGAGTACGAAATATTACTTTCTTCATCAAAGCGGGCTTGCAATTCAATTTGAACTACAACCCGTTTGCCATTTTTAGCTGCATTAATGAGGGAACTAATAATTTGCGAGTTTTTGGCCAGACGGTATAATGTAATTTTTATGGAAGTAACTTTAGGATCTAAGGCGGCTTCTCGTAAAAACTTAATGAGGTAAGAAAACGATTGGAAAGGGGCATACACCAAATAATCTTTTTGCGCAATTTTTTGTAACATATTCCCCTCCAATGAAAGTCCCGGAACGGGTAGCGGTACTTTCTTTTGATACAATAAATCAAATCGTCCTAAGTTGGGGAAATCCATATAGTCACGACGGTTGTGGTAACGTCCGCCTGGAATCACACTGTCTGATTTATCAATACCCATTCGATTAAGGAAGAAACTTAAGGTATCTTTATCAATCATGGTATCATAGACAAACCGTACAGGTTCACCAACACGACGCTCTTTGACAGAGGACGCAATTTTCTGTAACATACTCTTATTCAAATCACTATCAATATCCAATTGGGCATCGCGAGTAATTTTGATCATGTGAGCAGAAATACTTTCGTAGTCGAAAATATTGAATATGGAACTCAAGTTATAGCGAATCACATCATCCAAAAGCATAATATATTGTTTGTTTTCAAGGGCAGGTAAAACCACAACGCGATTGATGTTTTTGGGGATTTCTATAAGGGCGTAACGGACTTCTTTCGGTTTCATTTTCCCAAATAAACCTGACTTGTTTTCGCTTCGCATAACCAATTTGACCGCCAAGTAGCCGGAGGTATCTTTTAATAGTGGAAATTCAGCCAAATCATTTAAAATGACCGTAACTAATTCTGGACTAACATTTTGAATAAAAAAATCATGAACAAAATTTTGATGTTCTTGACAAAGTTGATTTTCGTTAACTATAACTATATTTTCCTTTTCTAACTCTTTTTCAATGGTGCTAAGGATACGAAGACTATCGGATTGTTGCTTGATAACTATTTCAGTGATTTCTTTTACTAATTGTTGCGCAGAGATTCCGCCTAATATTTTCTCACCAGTTTGTCCAGAGAGACTTAAACGACGAATAGCCGCATAACGCACCCTGAAAAATTCATCTAAATTATTGGAAAAAATACCTAAAAAACGAAGTCTGTCGAGCAAAGGAACTGTGGGATCAGCGGCCTCTTGAAGAACACGAGCATTGAAGGTGAGCCAACTTTTTTCGCGGTCAATATAAGTGAATTTACGTGAGTTTGTCATTTTGTAATGCGCTGGGAGTTATAAATCGTATTGTTTTTCCTTTAGTGATTGAAGCCCAACTTTCTGCTTCAAATGCAATTGTTACCCAAGCTGCTGTGGGAACATTAGGAATAAACAAGTCCCCAAATTTATTAACAAAATCTGTAATAGCATTGTTATGACCAAAAAGAAATACCTCAGTGTATTCAGGTTTCATTTTTTTAACGAATCGTTCTAAATCGTTTACATCAAACGTATAAAGTTCCTCGACGATTTCAAGAGTTGGAAATGGCACCTCTTGATTCGCCGTGATTAGTTTTGCTGTTGCTCGAGCTCTAACTGCCGGACTTGAATAGATTTTTTGAGGCATGCATTGCTGACGAAGTAACTCTTTTCGCATATTTTCGGCATTCGTAATTCCACGTTCATTTAAGGGGCGCAATCGATCATCCAAAGGAAATTCCCAAGAAGATTTAGCATGTCGTATTAGTGAAAGACTGAATTTCATTTTTTTTGTAAGATTTTACATGTTATATATGTCTTTTTTTGCCTTTTATCCATTTTTTTTACACTTTATCGATTTTTTATTTGGTCAGCTAAATTTAACACTGTACTTACGATTTGTTAAAAGTATGCATTTTGTCGATGTTTTTTGACTTCGTTTGTAGTATTAAATGCGTTTTAACATCGATGAATGCTGAAAATTATGTCGTTGAAAAACATATATTTTTCGACGAATGATTGAAAAACATGGAAAAATGGAAGTTTAACGAGTTTTAGCGCAGTTCACAGATAAAATTGAAATAGCAAAACTTATCAACATAATTTTGAACAATGTTAACTTTTTCCTAAAAGTATAAAACATGAATAGTATCAACCCAAATAAATCAAACATGAACAAACCCCATGGTTCCCGCTCGTTTTGGAGTTTTATAGTCATCACATTGACTTTATTCTTCACGTTTTCAAGCGAAGTCTTTGCACAGGGCAGGCAAAATGCCCCATCAGTCCGATCATTAGATGCCTACATCAATGGTGGAAATGATCCCGAGCGCACGCGCTTGAAGGATTTGGTCTTCGAGGTACAGTCCTCGGTTTACTTTTTCGACAACGTAGTCAAAACCTACGGTAGTACACCTGTAAATGTCTATACTGACTTCAACGGATTTATCCGTTTACCACAGGCAAATTTTCAAAAACAAACCATCGAATTGATTACTATTCGCATTGACGAACCTTCCCAAATTATCGGTGCATTAAATTTGAATACGCTATCAAGTTTCACCAAGCTTCGTTATGTGTATGTGTTAACAGCTTTTCCATACACGCTACCTCAAATTTCGCAGGTAGTAACGTCAGCTGGAACAAACTATATTGTTGTATTTAAAAGCGAACCTGGATCTTAATCCAGTTTATTTAAAAGTTGAATACCATGAAAAACAACTATATGACTTTCAAATCGAACAAAACCCACTTTTTACTGCTTCAGCTCATCCTTCTTTTTGGAAGCTTAAGTTTGCTTCATGCACAGGTTTATGTTCCGTTTTCACAACGTACCTCTTCGTTTACGCCTACACAAACGGTTTACAATGTGAAAGGAGATTTTACCATGATTGGTAATACCAACCTGACCTTACAAAACTATGGGAATAATACTAATAACAACAATAATACTATGGTATATGTTGATGTTGATGGTAATTCACCCATTGGATTAGGAGGAAGTCCTACTTTTAACTCCTCTTCAGCTAACTTAACTTTCTCAACAGAAAATGGAGCTATCCCTTCTTGTTCTAAAATCGTTTTTGCTGGATTATATTGGACAGGTCGGGCTAGTCAATCCACTGCTGGAACTTCAAATACTTTTAATGTAATTCGTACCATTAATGGAACTAGTTACACAAAACAATTTGATAAACGAAGAGTAATGTTAAGAGGTCCTAGCGCATCTACATATACTATGATGACGGCTACTAATAATAACATTTATTACCCAACTAACACATCAGACTACATCTATTCTGGATATACAGAAATTACAGACTATGTTCGTCAAAACGGTTTGGGAACTTATACAGTAGCAGATATTGCTCTTCGTGATGGTAACGGAGGTGGAACAGGATACTCTGGAGGATGGGGTATAGTAGTTGTATATGAAAACTCCAAAATGAAGTACCGAGACATCACAATTTTTGACGGTCATGCATACATGAATGGTTTATCAACAACGAACCTACCGGTTTCTGGTTTTAACACCGTACAAAACGGAAATGTAGGTGTCAAATTAGGTTTGATGGCTTCTGAAGGGGATGTTAGCCTTACTGGTGATTTTTTCAGAATTCAGAATCTAAACACCGCTAATTATACTAATTTATCGCACAGTGGTAATAGCGCCTCTAACTTTTTTAACTCGTCCATAGCGACCGGTGGAAATACTCGTAATCCGAATTTACAAAATAATACGGGGATCGATATTTCCATGTTTAATTTGAATAACACCAATAACGCTATTATTGGAAATAGTCAAACGTCAACCAATTTCCAATACGGAAGTGGTGGTGACGTATATGCTATTTTTAATATCACCATGGCGGTTGATGCTTATATTCCAGAACCTGAAGGTTTATTGACTGTAACACAACTCAATGGTGTCAATGTCTCTGCAGCACCTTACACAATTCAGCCTGGTCAAGACATGACTTTTACGGTTGATATTCGCAATCAAGGTACCGAAGCAATCAACAATGCAAAAATTGTGATTCCTGTCCCTTACAATGCGACTTATGTACCTAATACGGCTTCGGGTAGTGTATTTTTTACTCCGCTTCCAACACCCAATTCAATCACGTTTAACCCTTCATTAGGGGCTACAGGTTCAATTGTTTGGGATTTTGGTCGTTTACCATTACCTACTACTCCCAACCAAGTGTTGGCTCGTTTGACATTTAAATTAAGAGCGACAACGGATTGTACTATTTTAAATAATAGTGCTTGTGGTAATGCCATATTAGTAAATGGTACTTTATCTGGTACAGGTGCAATAACAGGAGTAGTATTTAATAACCGTCCTTTAATTCAAGGTCACACCTCAAACGGAACATGTATTGGGGAGCCTATTACACAATCGATATCAATTGCAATAAATGGAACCAATTATGTTAATGCAAATTGTCAAGGGGTACCTGCAATTCGAAACTTTGCGTATTGTGGTTCTGGAAATACGGTTCCTGTCACTGATGTAGCCTCAAGTTTTCCTGTAGGCTCTTCTTTCTACAATGAATTCCCTGTAGATTCCAATACGATTCAATATACAAGCACAAACCCCTTTCCAATTACACCCGGTTCAACCGTAACCTATTATGCTGTACCTGCTGGTGCAAGCGGTTGTTTTATTCCATTTACGATTTCGCGTTGTAATAAAATTATCGCCAATGATGATGCCGGTTCGTCGGTTGTTGGTGCTGCGGGTGGAGTTTCATTTACCAATGTTTTAATCAATGATACATTGAATGGAAACCCAGTGACAACATCACAAGTAGTTATTTCGCAAATTTCAACATCCAATGCTGGGGTAACATTATCAGGTAACAATGTTGTTGTTGCTCCAGGTACCCCTGCTGGCAACTATACTTTAGTTTACCAAATTTGTGAAGTATCCAATCCAACCAACTGTGATACTGCAACAGTTACAGTACCTGTCTCAGCTGCTGTTATTAATGCTGTTGATGATTCTGGAAGCGCTAATGGCGCTACTGGTGGCACAGCAGTACCTAATGTATTGGTTAACGATACATTAAACGGACAGCCTGTAGTATTAGCGCAGGTAAATTTAACCCAAGTTTCTACTTCAAATCCAAATGTAACTTTAGATCCTACAACGGGTGCGGTGAATGTAGCTGCTGGAACTCCGGCCGGTAATTATACTTTAGTATACCAAATCTGTGAAATCGTAAATCCATCGAACTGTGATACCGCTATCGTAACAGTAACTGTTGCTGCGCCTATCATTGTGGCTAATGACGATGCAGGAACTCCTGTAAACGGTTTTGCAGGTGGAACTTCATTCACTAACGTTTTAGTAAACGATACCTTAAACGGGCAGCCTGTGGTGGCTTCTCAAGTGAATACTACTTTCGTTTCTTCTACCCATCCAGGTATTACCCTTGTTGGTACTGATGTGGTAGTAGCGCCTGGTACACCTGCGGGTTCATACCAATTGGTATATCAAATCTGTGAAGTAATCAATCCTTCGAATTGTGATACTGCTACAGTATTTGTTACTGTTCATCTACCACAGATCATTGCTAACGATGACAACTTTACAATTCTTTGTTCAGCTAACGGTTCTTTAGGTAATGCAATCTCAAATGATACTTTGAATGGATTACCAATAACTAGTGGATTAGTAAACTTTACAATTCTATCTGGTGCAGCACCAAATATTGTAATTGATACCAATGGAAATATTTCACTTACTGAGACGGGTAGTTGTGGAACTTATACTTTCACTTACCAAATTTGTGAAGTTTTAAACCCAAATAACTGTGACACTGCTACTATAACAATTACTATCCAAGATACAACCAACCCAACGTTCGTAGAAGCGTTACCTGCGGATGTAACAGCGGAATGTTCTAACGTTCCTGCTGCGGTAACTTTAACCGCTACGGATGATTGTGGTGAGGCTAACGTAACTTTCAACGAAGTAACTACTGCGGGGGCTTGTCCGGGTGCTTATACCTTGACACGTACGTGGACGGCAACAGATGCTTGTGGCAACACTACATCACACGTTCAAACCGTAACGGTTCAAGATACAACCAACCCAACTTTCGTAGAAACGTTACCTGCGGATGTAACGGCGGAATGTTCTAACGTTCCTGCTGCGGTAACTTTAACCGCTACGGATAACTGTGGGGCGGCTAACGTAACTTTCAACGAAGTAACTACTGCGGGAGCTTGTCCTGGTGCTTATACCTTGACACGTACGTGGACGGCAACAGACGCTTGTGGTAACACAACCACGCACGTTCAAACCGTAACTGTTCAAGATACAACCAACCCAACGTTCGTAGAATCATTACCTGCAGATGTAACAGCGGAATGTTCTAACGTTCCTGCTGCGGCTACCCTTACTGCTACTGACAACTGTGGGGCAGCTAACGTAACTTTCAACGAAGCAACTACTGCGGGGGCTTGTCCTGGTGCATATACCTTGACACGTACGTGGACGGCAACAGATGCTTGTGATAACACAACATCGCACGTTCAAACCGTAACTGTTCAAGATACGACAGCGCCTCAGATTGCAACAGCATATCAAACTGTAATTAGTGCTACTTGTGATGCAGTTCCTGCAGCTCCAGAATTACAGTTTACAGATAACTGTGCTGCTACGGTTACTGTAGTGTTTAATGAAACAAGTACTACACCTGTTAATGGATCGTATACAATTGTTCGTACATGGACAGTTTCTGATAGTTGTAATAACACAAACACGTATACACAAACTGTAAACGTTACTGTTAATGCAACGACAAATCAGTATGCTTATCCTGAGGCTGTATGTACCGATGATAATACTTTATTAATTGATATTGCTGCTGTTATTGCTACGCAGTTCCCTGGTACAGATACTACTTCTGGAACTTGGACTGACATGAACAATTCAGGAGGTTTAAATACAACAACTGGAGTATTTAATCCATACCAATTGCCTGATGACACTTATGTAATTAAGTATACATTACCAACAGCAACGTGTCCGATTGAATTCTTAGTATCTATTAATGCAAATGATGAAGTTTGTACTGTATTACCAGCTTGTCAACCTATCATTGTTAACAATGCAGTTACACCAAATGGTGACGGTGCTAATGATTTCTTTATCATTGAAAATATTCAAGATATTACATGTTACCCGGAAAATACGGTTGAAATTTACAACCGTTGGGGTGTGAAAGTATTTGATACTACAAATTACGACAACACTTCAAGAGTATTCCGTGGAATTTCAGAAGGTAGAGCAACCGTAAATCAGTCTGCTGAATTACCAACAGGTACCTACTTCTACATTTTGAAATATAAAAAAGCGGATGGTAACTTTGTAACTAAAAACGGATATTTGTATTTGTCAAGATAATCTATCAACGGGGGGTTATGCCCTAACCCCCGGTTGTTAATTTAACACCCAAATAAATGAAAACAAGAATTTTAATTTTCGGAATGCTGTTAACGGGTTGGATGAGCTTTGCTCAACAAGACGCCCAGTATACGCAATATATGTATAACACCATCAATATCAATCCAGCTTATGCAGGGTCGCGTGGTGTGATGAGCTTTTTCGGGTTACACCGAACTCAGTGGGTAGGTTTAGATGGAGCACCGGTAACCAATGCGTTTTCGATGAACACTCCTATTGAATTTACCAATTTGGGACTAGGATTATCTTTTGTAAACGATCGTATAGGTCCAACGTCTGAAAATACAATTTCAGCGGATGTTTCCTACTCGGTTCAAACTTCAGAGAATTATAAATTATCCTTTGGAGTAAAAGCAACAGGGAACTTATTCAACTTGGATGTTACGCGTTTGACTTATCAAAATCCAAATGACCCCTTATTACAAAATTTGAATAACAACTTTAGTATGAATGTAGGGGCAGGCGTTTATTTCCACTCTGATAAATCATATGTTGGGTTGTCGGTTCCTAATTTCTTTGAAACCAAGCGTTACGATGATAATGATGTGGCCGTTTATAAAGAGCGAATGAACTTTTATTTAATTGGTGGATACGTTTTTGATTTGTCACCCAATTTAAAATTCAAACCCGCTTTCTTGTCTAAAGTTGTTGAAGGGGCTCCCTTTCAATTGGATGTTTCTGGTAACTTCTTAATTCAAGAAAAACTGACGCTAGGTGCTGCTTGGCGTTGGGGTGCAGCCATGAGTGCTATGGTTGGATTTCAAATTACAGACGGTTTATTTGCCGGATATGCGTATGATTTGGAAACCACACGTTTGGCAAACTATAACTCAGGATCTCACGAGATTTTCTTGCGCTTTGAATTATTCAGACGCGATGATCGAATTGTATCACCAAGATTCTTTTAATCTAATTACCAGCACACCATGAAAAATAAATTTTTACATATCGCTTTAATCGCCATTGCTACCTGTAGTACTTTGACGGCTCAAAATAACAAAGTGGCCAAAGGAACCAAGCAATACGATAACTACGCCTATGTTGATGCGATAAAAACCTACGAACGTATTTTTGCGAAGGGATACAAATCTCAAGATATGCTGCAAAAGTTAGGAGACTCCTATTATTACAAAGGAGATTATGACAATGCAGCCAAATGGTACACCGAATTATTTGCGTTTACCAAAGAGGTAACTCCTGAATACTATTTCCGTTATGCTCAAGCATTAAAGGCAACAAAAGATTATAAAAAAGCCGATGAGATGATGGCTGCTTTTAACCAAAAAAGTGGGAATGAGCAACGTGCTAAATTGGCGGCATCGCAAAAGGACTATATGGCCCAAATCAAGAAAAACTCAGGACGCTTTACGCTTGAAAACGCAGGCATAAACTCGGAGTACTCGGATTATGGAACGTCCTATTATGGCACTAAAGTTGTTTTCTCTACTGCCCGCGATACGGGAGGAATAGGAAAACGTAAACACACTTGGACCGGAGAAAGTTTTACCAATTTGTACACTGCTGACCTGGGGGAACAAGGAGCTTTATCCAATCCTAAACGTATGAATGAAGGTTTGAATTCACGTTTTAATGAATCGACATCAGCCTTCACCAAAGATGGAAAAACCGTATACTTCACTCGAAACAGCTTTTTGACCAAACGTGAGAAAAACAGTAAAGGGTCTACGTTACAGAAAATCTACACTGCAACCTTAGAAAATGGAAAATGGGTAAATATCAAAGAATTACCTTTTTGTAGTGAGGATTACCAAGTGGCGCACCCAACCTTGAGCGCAGACGAGAAAACATTGTACTTTGCTTCGGATATGCCTGGAACTAAAGGAGTTTCTGACTTGTATAAAGTGGCTATCAATGGCGATGGCACTTTTGGAACTCCCGAAAACTTAGGCGATGTAATCAACACTGAGGGACGTGAAACGTTTCCAATGATTGCTGCCGACGGGGAATTTTACTTTGCCTCTGACGGACACCCTGGATTAGGTGGTTTGGATGTATTTATGGCCAAAGTACAACCCGATGGTAGTTTCAAACGCGTACACAATGTGGGTGAGCCTGTAAATAGCAATAAAGATGATTTTGCTTTCATTATTAACGCCAAAGACCGAACAGGATACGTATCTTCCAACCGCGAAGGGGGTAATGGTAATGATGACATTTACCGTTTCAAAGAAAACACCCGATTGGTCGATTGTGAACAAGCGGTACACGGTATTGTTACCGACAAAGAAACAGGCAAACCTTTGGCAGGGGTATCCGTAGTGTTGCAAGATCAAAACTTCAAAATCTTGAAGGAAATGAAAACCGATGCAGAAGGAAAATTTGATTTTGGTACGCAAGATTGTGAAACCAAGTTTTATATCAAGTCTACTTTACCGGAATACAACACAGTCGATACTCCTTTAATGACCGCGAATGAAACTGGTAAAACGTTTGTTCATGTAGAAATGGAGCGCACGGTTAAACCTGTAACGGTTGGCGACGACTTATTTAAAGCGTTTGGTATTAAGATCATTTATTTTGACTTAGATAAATCAAATATCCGTCCGGATGCTGCCGTTGAGTTGGCCAAAATTTTGGATATCTTAGAACAATATCCTACAATGGAAATCGATGTGCGTTCGCATACCGACTGTCGTCAAACTTATAAGTACAACATGTCCTTATCTGATCGTAGAGCAAAATCTACCGTGGCTTGGTTGATCAAAAATGGTATTGCTGCGAGTCGTTTGACAGGCAAAGGTTACGGAGAGTCACAATTGGTTAACGATTGTGCTTGTGAACCAACCAACAAGTCCGAATGTACCGAAGAACAACACCAAGCCAACCGTCGTTCAGAATTCATCATTACTAAATTATAATCGCAATTATAAATTGTTTAAACCCGAAAACGCCCTGCTTAATGTGGGGCGTTTTTCATTGTACTCCCCCTCTATTTCCATTCCCTTAAAGTACGCTTCCATCAAGGATGGACGATACAACATTTGCAGTGCACTTTTCCCGCTTTGTTGCCTTTACAAGGCCGCGTTGTAAACATTCTGAATATCATTGCTACATAATGATAAATCCATGCTTAAATGCATTCAAACAAACGATTATTGCAGGCGGGTACGGTTTACATTTAAAAGCAAATGGAACGCGAAACTTGTATTTTCTGAAAGGCAAGTTCAAATACGGTTTAAGGCTTTCAAAGCTTTCGAGTAATCACTAATCCAAATCGTCATAGAACATTTTTTAAAGCTAACGAAAAGCCTTAAAAATTGCCTTTACATCAAATGTTGATTGCACCGTTCTATCCTGCAGTGCTTTTTGAAAAATGAGGTTGTACTCAGCCCGGATAGAGCCGGCATCCCCCGATGGATATCGGGGATATAGGCGAAAGCCGGATCGGGTTGTAAAGAACGTGGAATTGTGTTGCTGCCCAACATAAAACAAAAAAAAACCACTCCGGAGAGTGGTCATTTCAAAATCAAACAAAACTATAAATCAATTATCTTTTCATAAATATGTTCGTAAAGTAACGGCGTCCGTTGGCGGGATTAATGGTAATTGATACGCCAAAGTGGGTGTAATCGCCTTCGATGTTGGCTTTGTGGCCTGGGCTATTCAACCAAGCATTCAATGCAGAGGCTGGAGTTGAAAAATTGTAAGCTACATTCTCACCTACCCGTACAGC
Organism: Flavobacterium sp.; assembly: GCF_027533505.1. GTDB lineage: Bacteria > Bacteroidota > Bacteroidia > Flavobacteriales > Flavobacteriaceae > Flavobacterium. The sequence goes on from NZ_JAPZUB010000056.1 coordinate 28,790, forward strand.
GCCCAATACATGCTTGATATTGTCGGCACGCTCCTCAAATAGGTCGTGACTTACCACATTATTTTCAATCATGTATTCGTTATGCTCAAAGGATTTGAATGAGATGTGGTTTACGATTTCCAAGCGGTTTAACCCTTGGCTGGCACGGTAATCGTTTAAACGGGTAGCTAAATCCGTTTCTTCTGCGGTATAATCATAAGCAGTGACTAATCGATAATCGTTGGTTGAAGTAGCTTCTTCATCTTTGGAACACGATACTAATGTAAACACCAATGCGATTGGTAAAAACATTCTAAGTAGTTTTGCTTTCATAGTAGTAGGTTAAGTTTTGACGGATAGATGTGGGGCAAATATCTTGTCAGTTAGTAATTGATGAACGTTGTTTTGATTTGGTTACCCAAACTTACTACTATACCGTTAAAGTGACAAATAAAATCGATGAATTACACTATAAATTTAAATTTATAGGTATTTTTCTTACAATTTATGGAGATAAACGTTCTATTTTCCAGTGGAAGTCAGCCTGAAGTGTATACCGAATGCGATCGTGAAGTCGGTTGGGACGCCCTTGCCAGAATTCGACCGAATGAGGACGGACGAGATAACCGCCCCAGTGCGCAGGTCTTGGAATGGGTTGTTGTGCAAAGGTTTGTTCGAGGTCTTTTAACTTTTCATCCAAAAAAGTGCGGGAGGGTATGGGTTGACTTTGTGCTGAGACTAGGGCTCCCAATTTACTACCGTCGGGTCGTGAGTCAAAATACGCATCAGAAACGGCCTCTGGTGTTTTTTCGGCAGTGCCTTTAATGATGACCTGTCTTTCGATACCCGGCCAGAAAAAAGAAAGGCATACCTGCGGATTTACGGCTAAGGCCCTCCCCTTTTCGGATTCATAATTGGTGTAAAAAATAAAACCTTCTTCGTTGTACTTTTTGAGTAATACTACGCGTGATTTGGGAAAACCATCCAATCCAATGGTTGCAACCGTCATGGCATTAACTTCATCGACGCCCCCGAAATCTTCGGCTTCATGAAACCAACGATGAAAGAGATTGATAGGATCTTCAGGTATTTGAGTTTCCAGTAACTCGCTTTTGGTATAACTTTTACGGTAATCGCCTAAATCGTGCATGATTTTTTTTTACAAAATTACGGTAAAGTACGATAAGTTTACCGTTGGGGTATTTCAAATTCTTTCCCATCTTCGGCAAGCCATACGTGTGGAAAAATAGTTTCAGCTTCGGTTTTAAATGGTTCCGTCGAGCCGTAACGGGTTGAAAAATGCCCTAAAAGCAGTTGACGGACCTCGGCTTGCAAAGCGATGGAAGCGGCTTGCTTAGCTGTAGCGTGCATCGTTCGTTCGGCGAGATGCCATTCATTTTCCAGAAAAGTACTTTCATGATACAACAAATCTACTCCTTTGATCAAGGGCACTATGCGCGCATCATAACACGTATCACTGCAATAGGCATAGCTGCGCGCCATGGCAGGATCAAACGTAAGTACTTCGTTGGGTATCACACGGCCGTCTTCGAGGGTAATGTCGCCACCGTATTGAATTTTTCGAAAATACACCGGCTCGATTTCCAATTCGGTGATGGCTGGCATATTCAGTTTTCGTTCTTTATTTTTTTCTTGAAATAAAAACCCGTTGGTATAGACGCGATGGTTGAGCGGAATGGTAGCTACCCGAACTTTCTCGTCCTCATATAAGATTTCGGAGGAGGTGGATTCTAACTCATGAAAATATAAGTTATAACCGGTATACGACCCTGACGCGCGAAGTTGTAATAAACTAATTTCCTTGATGCCTTTGGGACCGTAAACATGCAAATCGTTTTCTCGATTGAGTAACATGAAGGTAGAAAGGAGTCCGATGAGTCCATAAAAATGATCCCCATGCAAATGAGAAATAAATATATGGTTAATCTTGGAAAACTTAATCTTGCTTTTTCGCAATTGTACTTGCGTTCCTTCGGCACAATCAATCAAAAAAATATGGTTTTTGATTTCTAATACCTGTGATGTAGGATTAGAAAAAGTACGCGGGGTAGCGGCGTAACAACCGAGGACTGTGAGTTTCAATTACGAATCGGTTTTTTGGTTTTCAATTTTTCCAAGGCGAATAATTTTAAGAATCAATACAATAATGATTCCCAAATTGAGTCCTAACTTCAAATAATCAAAGTCGCCCGTTTTGATGTTCTCGAACAACCTTCGCACAAAAAGAAAGGTCAGTCCAAATAAAACTACGGTATAAATATATACAAAGGTTTTATTGCTCATATTAAAATCCTAAATCACGTTCAATTTCCTCCATTTCGATGATGTCATGCGCTTCTTGCAGTGAAGGTACAACATGCAAATGCGCGGGTACAGCATTAAAGTCAATGGCTTTCACCACAATTACAAAGGACTTTTTTCCTTTTTGATGGGTTTTAGCCAAAGGAGAAAAAAGTTTTACTGCGTTTACATCAACTTCGATATGCGTTAAATCAATAATTAGATTTTGGGGTACAAATTGCCCATGCTCACGGGTCACTTTGGCACAAAAATCGGCTACGGGTTCGACTGTATCCCGAACAATAGTGGTATGTCCTTTTGTTTCTACTTTCATTAGGGTTTTAATTTTGAAGCCAACAAATAAATGACCGCCATTCGAATAGCCACGCCATTTTCTACTTGATCCAAAATGACTGAATGGGCACCATCAGCGACTTCGGAGGTAATTTCAACTCCACGATTGATCGGCCCAGGGTGCATGATCACAATTTCTTTGGACAACGAATTCAAAAGCGCTTGATTGACGCCATATTGCTGCACATAGTCCCGCGTGGAAGGAAAATACGAAACATCCAAACGTTCGTTTTGAATACGAAGCATATTCGCCACATCACACCATTCGAGGGCTTGACGCAAATTGGATTCTACTTTGACACCTAAACTTTCAATATACTTAGGAATGAGCGTTTTGGGGCCACATACACGTACTTCGGCACCTTGCATTTGGAGGGCAAAAATATTGGAAAGCGCTACCCGCGAATGTAAAATATCGCCCACAATGACCACTTTTTTTCCAGCCACATCGCCCAAACGTTCGCGTATGGAATAGCTGTCAAGTAACGCTTGCGTAGGATGTTCATGAGCGCCATCGCCAGCGTTAATGATACTTGCATTGACATGTTGCGCCAAGAAATAAGCCGCGCCAGGGTGCGCATGACGCATGACCACCATATCTACTTTCATGGCCAAAATATTATTGACGGTATCGATAAGGGTCTCTCCTTTTTTGACCGACGATTGGGCTGCCGAAAAACTAATGACATCGGCTGACAAACGTTTTTGGGCCAATTCAAAGGATAACTTTGTACGGGTACTGTTTTCAAAAAAGATATTGGCAATGGTAATATCACGTAGGGATGGAACCTTTTTGATGGGTCGGTTGATCACTTCTTTAAAATGATCGGCGGTTTCAAAAATCAGTTGAATATCTTGTGGTTTTAGATATTTGATGCCGAGCAAATGATGGACAGAAAGTTCAGACATGGGTGTGTTGCATTAAGGTTGTGTGACCAAATAAACGGCATCTTCGCCCTCTTTTTCTTGCCAACAAACTTTGACAACTTCATCGTTGATGGCATCTACTTGACGTCCGCGGTAATCGGGTTGAATGGGTAAATGACGGCTAAATCTCCGGTCGATTAGGGTTAGTAACTCCACCTCCGAAGGACGCCCAAAGGATTGAATTGCTGTGAGCGCAGCGTTAATACTTCGTCCGGTGAACAAAACATCATCTATGAAAACGACTTTTTGATTTTCAACCAAAAAATCGATTTGTGTTTTATTGGCCTCCAAAGGTTTTCCACTGCGACGGAAATCATCGCGAAAAAAAGTGATGTCTAAAAATCCCAACCGAATGGAGGTTACCCCGTAATCATTTTGCAACAATTGAGTTAACCGTTGCGCAAGATATTTACCTCTCGGTTGCAGTCCAATCAATACGGTATGCTGAAAATCGGAATGGTTCTCGATCAACTGACAAGCCAAACGATGCAGGATAATGTGTACTTCGGTAGCATTGAGTAGTAGTTTTTGACTCATGGAGAAGTGTGCTGTTTGGGTGGTAAAAGTACGGATTTTTTCTTCATCATCGTTCAAAAAAAATCCCCTGACGAGCAGGGGAAGCTATTATTTAGAAATCCAATCCACGATTTTGGCATCCATGGGCGAAATTTGAGGCGAAATCACTTGCTCCAAATGACCCTCGGTTCCGATGAGATACTTTTGAAAGTTCCACTCCACCCGACTGTCTTGCAACCCATTTCGGGCTTGTTGGGTAAGAAACTGATAGACTTCACACATATCACTACCTTTTACAGAAACCTTTGCCATCATAGGAAAACTGACGCCGTAATTTTTTTGACAAAAAGACGCAATCTCCGCATTGGTTCCCGGTTCTTGTTGTCCAAAATTATTGGCTGGAAAACCCACAATCACAAAGTTTTTATCTTTAAACTTTTGATACAAGGCTTCCAAGTCTTTGTACTGTGGTGTCAATCCACATTTGGAAGCGGTGTTCACAATTAAAATTTTCTTTCCTTTTAAAGACGAAAAATCAAAGGTATTGCCTTCCAAATCTTCTACTTTAAATTGGTAAATCGTTTCTTTGGCCATAGGGGTTTCATTTTGTGTCGCTGGAATAGCTGCTTGGGCTATCGATGTTTCACTTTGTTTGCATGAAAGCAAACCGTAAATTAAGGCAACGGTGATTAATTTTAGTTTCATGAATTATTTTTGTTTAAAAATACAATAAAAAAATTAAACACTTTTGCCAAGCACCTCCAAAATTTATGTTAATTTTCAAAAAAATAAAATCCAAAAGATTCGAACTTACGTAGATGATGTAACTCTAAATAAAATTTGTGAAACTAATAGACGCTATTATGACCCAGGAACAATTGATTCCGCTCTTACAAAATAAGGACGAGCGGGCTTTTACTACGATGTATGACATGTATTCCAAAAGTTTATTTGCGGTGATTTCGAATTTAATTAAAGATTCGGAAGAAGCCGAAGATGTGCTGCAGGAAGCTTTTGTCAAAATTTGGAAAAACATCGACACATACAACGACAGCAAAGGTCGTTTTTACACTTGGATTTTAAACATTGCTCGAAACACGGCCATCGACAAACTCCGCTCTAAAGGCTATAACAACAGCCAAAAAAACCTATCAGTAGAAAACTTCGTATCTATGGTAGGAGACAACAGTCGCATGAACCATCGCATAGACACTATTGGGATTAAAGATTTTGTGAAAAAATTAAAACCCAAATGCATCCAGTTGTTGGATTTGTTGTTTTTCAAGGGATATACCCAGCAAGAGGCTTCTGAAGAATTGAATCTTCCTCTTGGAACGGTAAAAACCCAAAATCGGAATTGTATAAATGATTTAAGAACGTATTTGAACGTATCATGAAAGCAGCAGAAATAATTGAATCTGGACAACTCGAATTGTATGTGTACGGCGTTTTAACGACTGAAGAAACGGCAGCAATTGCGTCACTAGCAAAAAAAGAAAATGAGGTTAATGAGGAAATCATTGCCATTGAAAAATCGGTTATTAACCTTTCCTCAAGTTTGGCTCCTGCCCTATCTGCGGGCGTATTTGAACGGTTAAAAACTTCTTTAGCACTCACATCAACCTCTGTTATCCCAATACCGCGTCGTCGTAACACGACCATGTACCTGGGTTGGGCCGCTTCGATTGCTTTGCTATTGGGTGTCGTTTTCCAGTACAACCAAACTAACGAAGTGACGACACAATTGAAATCGACCGAAACGGAAAAATCGAATTTACAAAAATCGGTTGTCACGTTAACCCTTGAAAAGCAACAAACAGAAGTCGCTTTGCAGGTGATTCGCGATCGTCAAAATACAGTCGTTGCCTTGGCAGGGCAAACCGTTGCACCGCAAGCCACAGCGACTATTTATTGGAATCAAAAGACACAACAAGTTTATGTCGATGTCTCGGGATTGCCTGAGCCGCCCCAAGGAAAAGTCTATCAAATATGGTCGTTAAAGTTAACCCCAACACTCACGCCAACGAGCATAGGTTTACTCAACGATTTTACCAAAAATTCAGCTAAAGTTTTTGCCGTGGAAACTACGGATGATGCCCAAGCTTTTGGAATTACTCTTGAACCTGCGGGAGGTAGCGCCACACCTACTATGGAGCAATTGTATACCCTCGGAAAAGTCTAACCCTTTCAACACCCCAAATCCAAAAAAAGGTTCAACACATAAAGTTGAACCTTTTTTCATTATAATATGTTAGGCTTTTTTGGGCTTCGCGTATAGCTTTCGATAGCGCCAAAACACAAAAGAGGCAAACACCATAAAGACGACAAAAATCCGAATGTAGATGTCAACATTTTGTTTTTCTCCAGTCGCATACGAGTGCATGCCTGTAAGGTGGAAATTGACCCCAAAATAGGTCATTAAAATAGACGCAAAGGCCAAAACACTCATAAAGTTAAATGCAAACAAACCGCGTAAACCAGGAACCAATCGAGCGTGAATCACAAAAGCATACACCATAATACTGATCAAAGCCCAAGTTTCTTTCGGGTCCCAGCCCCAATAACGACCCCAACTTTCATTGGCCCACTGTCCACCCAAAAAGTTACCAATGGTCAATAGCACTAATCCAATGGTTAAGGCCATTTCGTTGATATAGGTAATTTCTTTGATATGCAATTCCATGGCATTTTTGTTTTTGGCCGTGGTCACCAGCATCAAGAACATGGCTACGATTCCCAAAATCATTCCCAAAGTAAAGGGTCCGTAACTGGCCACAATGACGGCCACGTGAATCATCAACCAATAGGAATTTAATACGGGTTGTAAATTGGCAATCTGTGGATCCATCCAACTCATGTGCGCTACCATCAAAATCATCGAAGCTACAAAGGTTCCCGCAGCAATGGTTAATTTTGACTTTTTATCAAACGCTAAAGTGAAAAACATGGTCGCCCACGCCACATATATCATACTTTCATACGCATCACTCCAAGGCGCATGTCCCGATACATACCAGCGGGCAATCAACCCCAAAGTATGGGTTGCAAACAGAAGACCAATAATCACATGAAAAGTAGTGATCGCATAGCGCAACGGTTTGTTGTTGGTGAAAATTTGAACAATCACTAAAATCAACATGAGGCTCCCCGCCAACATATACCAAGTGAACAAACTTCGAAATACATCGTATTTGTTCAACAGTATTTCGGAGGTAATTTGATCATCGGAGGGACGAACGGCTTTACCAAACTTCTTCTGGTAATCTTCAATCCCCTGAAGCAAGGTATTGGCCATCGTGTAATTTTGGGTAGTAGCGCCTTTTCCTAATTCATTGAGATAATAGGGAAATGCGTTTTTAATTTTATCCAAATCGGTTCCCGTGGGTTGATTGATTTCCATAAAGGATACCCACTTATTCCCTTTGTCGTTGGGTACTGGGAATATTTTCAAAATTCCCCCGTACATCGCGCTAAACATGAGATTGATTTTTTTATCGGCCTCTACAAAGTCTTTTTGAAAGTTGTTGGGATTGGTCGTTTTGTAAGCGTCCTCAAGGTATGGCGATAACTTGTAATTCCCTTCAGGTGTAATAAAATCTTTAAATCGAACGTATTTTGCTTCTTTGTCTACCCCGATTAACTTACGAATGCTGTCGTTCCCGCGTTTCAAATAGATGATGGGTAAATTTTCCCAAGCTTTCGGATACATGACCATAGAAAGAAATACCTGATCGGCATTGAGTCCTTCATACGTATCGCTTTTACTCACTTTTCGCAATAATTCAGAAGAAAACGTATTTACAGGTTTCATGCGTCCGCCTTCATCTTGAATGACCAAGCGTCCAAATTGTGCGGCTTGTTTCTCAGGAACCGCATATTTTTTTACCGAATCCAAGTAATTGAACACAACCTCTTTTTTGGGCTTGGCAGGCGCATGTTGGTGTCCGTCATGATCAGAATGTTGCGCAGCTAGTGACCCTGATAAGCCAAACAACAATAGCAGTGTTAAGGCCGCTTTTTGTTCTTTGAGTTGCCCTAACTTTCGTTTTAAATTGGCAAAGCGTGTGTTTTTGTCGAATAAAATGGCCAACATGGCAAAAAACAGTAAGAAATAACCAATGTAGGTAATCAATGTTCCCCAAAAATCATGGTTTACTGAAAGAATTGTTCCTTTTTCATCGGGATCGAAGGAGGATTGGAAAAAACGGTAGCCTCCATAATCTAATATATGGTTCATGTAAATCTCGGCATCGGTCTTTTTCGCTTTATCAATAACGGTAACGATACTCTTGAAAGCAGAATAACTTTTCTCTGTCCCTGGATATTTATCAGCGATAAAATCGTTCAACTTCATAGAGAACGGCAATTCATAAACCTTACTTCCAAATTGGAGTGTAAACTCTAAATCCCCAACTTTAATGATGCGGGGCTCCCCTGTTTTTCCTTTTGAGCCTACTAAAGTCACTCGTTCCGTTTTACCTCCGGTGTGAATTTTAACCGTAAGAGCGTCATCAGCGTTTTTGGCTTTGTAATCACCCCCAGAGACAAAATCTTTTACACCACGCATCGGAGGTTCAGGAAAAACAAACTGTGAACCTCCCACGTTATATAAGGAGCGGAGCATCAATGCCGCTTCGGTATTGGCTGTTACCTCGCCTTTCAACTGGTCGGCCATGCGCATGAAGTTGCCCGCAAACGGCGTTTTTAGGGTTGTATTTGTGGCATCGGAAGTGATATTGATGGCGCCTTCCATGGGTTTGTTAAAGGCAAATAACAAGCCGTGGATGCTTTGCACTTCGCCTTCAGCAAGGTAATGTTCGTGTCGTTCGCCGTTGCCTGCCTCAACCAATTTGAAATACAATTTCCCTTTTGGATCAGCTTTGATCGATTCCTTGACATTCATCAAAAAACTGTCGTATTCAATGGTAAATGGTACCGTGTCAAAACGTTCTTCGAGGGCAAAATGATTGGAGGCAAAAGGGGGATACACCGCTTCAGAAAGAATCAGTGGTTTTTCTAAAATACGCCGTTTTAATTCCCCTTTGTAATTTCCATCCACCAAAACGGTAAGGAAAGTTCGATCGGAATAAAACTGATTAGCACTTTCCCCTTCGCGTATGGGCATCATCCCCTCATAACTGATGTAACGGGTGATTCCTGCGCCAATAATGATAAATATAAAGGAAAGGTGGAGTAACAATGTAGCCCAATTTTTGCGCAAATGCAATTGGTAGCGCTTGATGTTTCCAATAAAGTTAATTAAAAAAAAGAATAGAATAAGCTCAAACCAGCGGGTATTATACACCCAAATCCGAGCGGTGTCGGTATTGTAGGCACTCTCAATAAACGTTCCCGCTGCCATAGCGGCGGCATAAACTATGAATAAAACCGCCATTAAACGGGTAGAAAACAAGAGCGCAAGAATTCGATTCGCCATTTTATTTTAAAATTTACGCAAAAGTAACGCAAAAAATAAAACACATCGTGGCGAAAGGATGGAATTTAAAGGAATATTAGGAAATGTTGTGAAAGCATGCATCAATTGGGAAATTCCCTTTTTTTACTACCTTTACGACCATGATACGATTGGTCATTATTGGCTCCGGAAATGTGGCACAGCATCTGATTCAAGCATTTGAAAAATCGCTGGTTCAGGTGGTTGCTCGTCACCCAGAAGCGTTACATTCGCTTGCAATCCCTTGTCCCGTAGTGACTTCGCTAGACGAGGTGGCCGACGCAGATGTGTATCTGCTTGCCGTGAGTGATCATGCTATTGCCTCTTTGGCGCATGAAATTCCAGGGTCGGGGAAATTGGTGGTGCACACCTCGGGCGCAACGGGAATGCAGGTACTTCCCAAGCACCATCGCTTTGGCGTATTATATCCATTACAAACCTTCACCAAAGGAAAAGCATTGGATTACAGCATCATCCCCTTTTGCCTAGAAGCTGAGAAAAAGGAAGACTATATCCTTTTGGAGCAACTTGCACGTACCGTTTCTAATACCATTTTTCCCATCGATGAACAGCAGCGCTTGGCCTTGCATTTGGCGGCAGTTTTTGTATGCAATTTCACGAATCATTTGTACCAATTGGGCGCTGACCTTTGTGTTGCGCAGGGTGTTTCCTTTGATGTGCTTAAACCCTTAATCATGGAAACCGCGGCCAAAGTACAAATTCTAACTCCAGCCCAAGCCCAAACCGGACCAGCCCTTCGGGGTGATACAGTCACATTGGATCGCCATCAATCGATGCTTACACAACCTTATCCTAAAGAAATTTATCAATTACTCACCCAATCTATAATTGATTATGTCCAAAAGCTATAAAGAAGTAATGAATGCCATTACGACATTTGTCTTTGATGTTGACGGAGTTTTAACCGACGGCACCGTGCACGTGTCTCCAACGGGTGAAATGCTCCGTGAAATGCATATTCGCGATGGTTTTGCAATGAAAGCAGCCCTTGAAAGTGGGTATTCGGTTTGCATAATTTCGGGGGGAAGTAATGAAGGCGTGCGGATTCGTTTACGCAATTTGGGCATTACGGATATTTATTTGGGTACGCCCGACAAGGTAGAAACCTTCAAAGAATACTGTGAACTATACCAAATCAACCCGGCACACGTTTTGTATATGGGCGATGACATTCCCGATTTTCATGTGATGCAACGCGTTGGGTTACCCACTTGTCCTCAAGATGCAAGTCCCGAAATCAAGGCGATTTCCCACTACATTTCGCACAAACACGGTGGAAAAGGAGCTGTACGGGATGTTATTGAACAAGTAATGAAAGTACAAGGCAAATGGCTCGCCTATTATAATGGCCAACACGATTAATTTTTAAAGACATTCGATTACACAACCATGAACTATTTCAAACTTATACGGTTTCAAAATTTGCTTTTACTTGCCTTCATGCTTCTCATTTTTCGGTATGGATTTTTGATGCAACAAAACATTTTTTTAGCATTGACCGACTTTGAATACAGTCTTTTCATTTTGGCCATGGTTTGCATCGCGGCTGGAGGCTATGTCATCAATGATATTTTTGATCAAGAGGTGGATGCAGTTAACAAACCGGAACGCCGTATCATTGGCGTTTCCATTTCGGAAGAAAAAGGCTATTATGCCTACGGAGCGCTCTCGATTTTAGGTGTAGCCTTGGGTTTTTATTTATCTAATGTGATTGAAAAACCCGGATTTGCGGTCTTCTACGTCTTGGTGGTCGCCCTATTGTATGTGTATGCCGCTTCACTCAAACAAATGCCTGTCATTGGAAATTTGGTAGTGGCATTATTGGCTGGCGCGAGCATCCTCTTTATTGTGATTTTTGATTTGTACCCCGTGACGTATGACGGCAATCGGCAAACGATGAAAGTAATGTTTGATATGCTCAAGGATTACGCGCTATTTGCTGTGGTGCTTACCTTTTTACGTGAAATAATTAAAGATCAAGAAGATATTGAAGGAGACCAACGCGAAGGATTGCAGACCCTACCCATTGTTTTAGGTCAACGAAAAACAAATTACATTACCGCAAGTATTGCACTCGCCGCGGGTGCTGTTTTACTGCTCTACACGTTTACCCAAGTATTGGAATATAAACTTTGGATTACCGTAATTTATGCTACGGTTACGGTGATTGCCCCCTTATTTTGGGTGGCGATTAAGGCGTGGGCAGCGCGTGCAAAAGCCGATTATCGATTGATGAGTCGCGTACTCAAATTGATTTTCTTTTTCGGTATACTTTCCATAGCAGTACTCACCTACAACGTGATTCAAAATGCCAAAATCGTTTAAAATCATCCTTGCTTCGGGTTCGCCCCGACGGCAACAGTTTTTTAAGGAATTGGATTTGAACTTTGAAATTCGACTGAAAGAAATTGACGAAGTATATCCTGAAACCTTGCGCGCAGAGGAAATCACCAATTATATTGCTCGCGAAAAAGCCCGCGCATTTGAAGGTTCACTTGCCGACGACGAATTGCTAATTACCAGCGACACCTTAGTTTGGCTCAACGATCGTGCCTTGGGAAAACCCAAAGATTATGACGACGCTGTAGCCATGTTGCAACAACTATCGGGTGTAACGCATGAAGTGATTACCTCCGTGTGTTTTAAAACGTCAGCCTCTGAAGCGTTGTTATTTGATAAAACAAAAGTAACCTTTGCTTCGCTCGATTTGGAGGCCATTCACTACTACCTCAACCGATACCAACCCTTTGATAAGGCGGGTGCTTATGGAATTCAGGATTGGATTGGACTGGTCGGTATTGCCAAAATCGAAGGTTCCTACACCAATGTCGTTGGCTTACCCACTGAAAAAGTTTATCGCTTTTTAACAACACACTACTTAAAAATAGTTGTACTTTTAAAGGGATAAAAAATACCGATTCAATACATGGAAACGGAACAAGAGCTTAATGCCAAGATTTTAAAAATTACCATGGTGATTCGCGATAATTATCCCGAATTGCATCACTACCTCAACGAAATGCCTGTCACAATTCCGGTGGATCAAAATCCGGAAATTAATGTACAACATTTAAAAAAATACTACGATTCCTTGGTGGCGATTTTTCGGAATTATGTAGCCGAACACCAACTCAATTACATCAACCAACGTAACGCAGAAGGTCATTTATAATATGGATTTCCAACGTTTTTCCACTGAATTTATCGCAACATTCATCGTCATTATGGCAGTGATTATTTTACGAGTAGTGATGGCGAAACTCGTACGTCGTTATGCGCAAAACAATCACACATTGGAGCACCGTACTAATTTGATAATCAAATATATTAATTTACTGATTAACATCGTTGCTTTCATTGCCTTGATCATTGTTTGGGGCGTACAACAAGAAGATATTTTTCTCACAGTCTCTTCGGTTACCACCGTAATTGGAGTGGCTATGTTTGCCCAATGGTCGATTTTGAGCAACGTTACTTCGGGCGTGATTCTCTTTTTCTTTTTCCCGTTTAAAATTGGCGACGTGATTAAAATTCACGACAAAGATTTTCCCGTAGAAGGAGAAATTGAAGACATCAATGCCTTTCATGTGGATTTACGCACACGAGAAGGCGAACGAATCACATATCCCAACAATTTATTATTGCAAAAAGGAATTTCGATTGTGCAGCATGAGGCAGACCCTCGAGAGTTTATGGATTAGCATTAAAAGTACGTAACCATGAAGCTAAGTTTTTTATTAATAACAACATTTTTTATCCTAAACCTATCTTTTGCTCAAGTAACTAAACTAGATGATTGGGATAGTGCTAAAGAGCAATCGGAATTGTCAGGAAAAAAGATTCTAATCATTTTAACGGGGGCAGAGTGGTGCAAACCTTGTGTGAAAATGGAGAAAAATGTAATGGAGAATCAACAATTTATTGATTATGCCAATCAAAACCTTATAATTTTTGAGATTAACATTCCGCGAAATCAAAATTATAATACAAAAACAATGAAAGACTATTTGCATTTCAAAAACAAATACGTAACAAACGCATTACCAATAATGATTTTAGTCGATAAAAACGGTACGGAGATATTAAGAATTTCTAATAATCTAAGCTCATTAGAGAACGTACTTGAGAAATTAAAAAAATACAACTAAGTCTACTACAATTAAACTCCCCAATCGAATTCCCTCTTCTCCTGACTGTTTTCACCTAACCCTTTATCGCACAACTACCTTAGAACGCTTATAAAGAAAGGACTCCAAAAACCTCCCAATATCATTTCGCCCCCTTTTCTATTTTTGTTAAAGAAAACGAAAAACAAAAACCCACTTCAGGGAAATCCTTACTTTTGAATGAAATCAAAAAGTATACTCATGCGTCAATCGTTTTGGTGGGTAGCCCTGGTGTGGACAAGCCTCGTTGCCACTGCGCAACGTCCAGAAAAACCTAGTGCTTCAGACATTTATCATCAAATTGAAAAATTAAATTTTCTAGGGAATGTGCTCTACGTAGCTGCACATCCCGATGACGAAAACACCCGACTCATCGCTTACCTCGCCAATCACGTTCATGCCCGAACAGGCTATTTGTCGCTCACCCGCGGCGATGGGGGACAGAATCTAATCGGTCCCGAATTACGGGAGTTGCTCGGTGTTATTCGCACGCAAGAGTTGATCGAAGCACGAAAAATTGACGGCGGAGAACAATATTTCACCCGCGCTAACGATTTTGGTTTTTCTAAAAATCCAACGGAAACGCTTGCGATATGGGATAAAGAGCAGGTATTGAGCGATATGGTTTGGGTTATCCGTCAATTTCGCCCCGATATTATCATCAATCGTTTTGATCATCGTTCCCCCGGAACCACCCATGGGCATCATACCGCCTCTGCGCAATTGGCATTGGAAGCTTTTGACCTTAGTGCTTCAGCCGCTTCATTTCCTGAGCAGTTAGCATTTACCCAACTTTGGCAACCCAAACGTATTTATTTTAATACTTCGTGGTGGTTTTATGGCAGTAAAGAAAAATTTGAAAAAGCCGATAAGTCCAATTTAACGGGCTTAGACATTGGTGTTTTTTATCCCTACAATGGAAAATCCAACCAAGAAATCGCCGCTTTGAGTAGCAGTTGCCACCAATCACAAGGTTTCGGAAACACGGGTACTCGCGGAAGTGAAATGGAATATTTAGAATGGTTAAAAGGCGATAAACCCATCGCTTCATCCCATCTTTTTGAAGGTATCGATACCACTTGGAACCGCTTACCGGAAGGAAAACCTATTGGAGACCTTTTGGAAGGCGTTCAAAAATCGTTCAACTTCAATAATCCTGCGGCAAGTCTCCCCGAGTTGGTTAAAGCGTATGCCTTAATTCAAGAAATCGCTGATCCGTTTTGGCGGGAACAAAAATCGGAGGAAATCAAACGAATTATAGCAGCATGTGCGGGACTTTATCTAGAAGCCGTAGCCGACACTCAAGAAGCTACTCCTGGAAGTACTCTTGGCATTAAAGTCGAAGCCATCAACCGAAGTACGGCCGCTATTCGTTTGACACGAATAGAATCCTATCCTTCAACCCCAGTAGCATGGAACAATGTTTCACTTCCCTACAATCAGGCCAAGACCCATAGTTTTACTTTGACATTACCGGCGAACTACCCCTACACGGCACCTTACTATTTGGAAGAATCGGCAAGTTTGGGAATGTATACAGTTTCATCGCTTACCCGTCGTGGCAAACCCGATGTGGAGCGCCCGACCTGCATTACTTTTACCCTATCGATTTTAGGGGTTGATATTCCCTACACCAAAAAGGTAGTGTACAAGTACAATGACGATGTAAAAGGCGAAGTCTACCAACCGCTCGATATCGTGCCTGCGGTAACTTCGTCAGTCAAAGACAAGGTGATGATTTTTCCCAAGAATAGAGCGCGAGAAGTTCAAGTAGTCGTCAAAGCAGGGAAAGACAACATCGCGGGAACCGTACGTGTGGAAGTTCCCGCCACTTGGAAGATGAGCCCCGAATCCATCCCTTTTTCGCTCCAACGAAAAGGCGAAACGACTACGCTAACCTTTACGCTTACACCACCAAAAGAAGCCTCAGAAGCGGTTATACAGAGTGTAGTTACCGTGGGTGAAGCAACCTATTCATGGGATAAAGTGGATATTCAATACCCCCATATTTACAAACAAATGGTATTGAAACCCGCAACGGCCAAAGCGATCAAGTTGGATATCAAAACCAATGAAGAGAAAATTGGCTATATCAGGGGCGCTGGCGATGAAGTCCCCACAAGTTTGCAGCAAATGGGGTATTCGGTGACGCTTTTACAACCCGAATCGTTGACAGCCCAAACACTTCAAGCCTTTGATGTAGTGATTACGGGAATTCGGGCCTACAATGTGGTCAGTGCATTGGGGTACAAGCAAGCCTTGTTATTGGATTTTGTAAAAAATGGAAAAACGTTAATTGTGCAGTACAATACCTTGGATGATTTTGTGACCAAAGACTTTGCCCCCTACCCGATCAAAATTTCGCGCGATCGCGTCACTGAAGAGACCGCAGAGGTGCGCTTCTTACAGCCCAACCATCGAATCATGACAAGCCCCAACAAGCTTACCCTTGCCGATTTTAAAGGATGGAAACAAGAACAAGGACTCTATTATCCGAGCGAATGGGATCGTCAATACACAGCACTCCTTTCGGCAAATGATACGGGAGAAAAACCCAATGACGGCGCATTATTGGTGGCAACCTATGGAAAAGGAACGTATATTTACACGGGGTTAAGCTTTTTCCGAGAGCTTCCAGAAGGAGTTCCAGGAGCTTATCGATTATTGGCCAATTTAATTTCGGCCGGAAAATAAATGCATATGAAATCAGACAACGAATCCCGCTGGACCAATCGATACACATGGCTGTTGGTCATTAACGCTGTGTATATCTTAATTTTCTTTTTACTCATGCAAAATTACTCTTAGATGCAGCAAATCGATTGGATTATTTTATCGGTCACATTACTTACCATTGTGGTGTATGGGGTATACAAAACCCAAGGCAGCCGTAATGTCGAAGAATATATTTTGGGCAACAAACAAACCAATTGGTTTACCGTAGGGATTTCGGTAATGGCCACACAAGCCAGTGCGATTACCTTTCTTTCTACGCCAGGGCAAGCCTACCACGATGGTATGGGCTTTGTGCAATTTTACTTCGGTTTGCCCATTGCTATGGTGGTCATTTCGCTCACCTTTATTCCCATTTACCATAAATTACGAGTCTTCACTGCTTACGAGTACCTGGAGCAGCGCTTTGATTTAAAAACCCGATCGCTGGCCTCCATTCTCTTTTTGATTCAACGGGGATTGGGAACAGGATTAACCATTTATGCCCCTTCCATCATTTTATCAACGCTTTTGGGGTGGAATCTAACGTTACTCAACGTCATTATTGGAATTCTTGTAATTATCTATACCTTTTCGGGAGGAACCAAGGCAGTCAATGTGACGCAAAAACAACAAATGTTTGTTATCATGAGTGGCATGTTTATTACCTTTTTTCTTATTTTATACATGTTGCCCAATGATATGACCTTTTCCAATGCGTTGCATATCGCAGGGGCCAATGAAAAAATGAATATTGTCGATTTTTCATTTGATCCTGAAACGCGCTATACTATTTGGAGCGGAATCGCAGGTGGATTTTTCTTGAGCTTAGCTTATTTTGGAACCGATCAATCGCAGGTAGGCCGTTATCTTTCAGGAAAATCAGACAAAGAAAGTCAGATGGGTTTGATTATGAATGGGTTTTTGAAGGTTCCCATGCAGTTTTTTATTCTTTTGATAGGCGTCATGGTTTTTGTGTTTTTCCAATTTCATGAAGTGCCTCTAAATTTTAACCCTGTCAACAAAGCGGCTATTGAAAAATCGCCTTATGCTGCCCAATACCAACAGTTGGAAGAGCAACTCAAAGCCCTCACCGAGGAGAAAAAAGAATACAACTTACTGTATATTGACCATCTTAATCAAAATTACGATAATCCTATTTTACGGAATCGTTTGACGGCCATTTCTGGTAAGGAGCGTGATCTTCGTGACCAAGCTAAAGAACTCATTGCCAAAGCCGATCCAAAAGCGGAGACCAACGATAAAGACTATGTGTTTTTGTACTTCATTTTAAATTACCTTCCCAAGGGATTGATCGGTTTACTGCTCGCAGTAATTCTTTCTGCAGCCATGTCGTCGTCGGCATCGGGATTGAATGCCCTGGCATCAACTACGGCGATTGATATTTACAAGCGCAATCTGAAAACGGAAAAGAGTGACCGGCACTATGTCATGGCTACCCGTTATTTTACGCTACTTTGGGGCATAATTGCCATTTTGTTTGCCTGTGTGGGAACGCTTTTTGAAAACTTGATTCAATTGGTTAACATTGTTGGGTCGATTTTCTACGGCACTGTTTTGGGTATTTTCTTGGTAGGCTTCTACATCCGTTCCATCAAAGCGCATGCGATTTTCTATGGGGCCGTACTTTGCCAATTGTTGATTTTCTATATCTATTATCTGGATGTGGTGAGTTTCCTATGGTTGAATTTTATTGGTGCCATGTTGACCATCACCTTGGCGTGGATAATTCAAAAAACACAACCCAAAGCCCCAAATGCATCTGAAATCACAGCGGAAACACCCCTTACTTAAGGCAAGATAAAGTAATAGATCGCCACAAAATGACTGGTACTTCCTGCCAATACAAAGAGGTGCCAAATAGGATGGTAATAGCGTTTTCGATCGTTGGCATAAAAGTAAATTCCCGCGGTGTAAAAGAAGCCCCCTAAGGCAATTCCAATAAGCGCTTCTCGCGATAGTCGTTCGATCATAGGGTCAATGGCAATGACGCATATCCAACCCATTAACGCATATAAACCAAGGGAAATGCGCTCCTGGTGGCGAAAACGCGAAAATTTGAAACCGAAACCCACGATAGCCAAAGTCCAAATGAGAACAAGCAACGTCCAACCCCATACCCCTTGAAGTCCCACCAAAACTACAGGAGTATACGTTCCGGCAATGAGCACATAAATACTCAAATGATCCAGACGCTGCCCTATTTTTTTATGACGCAAACGCCAAACCGCATGATAAAAGGTTGAAGCGGCATACAACAGTAACAAACTCCCCCCAAAAGTCAATGCTGCAATAGCCGTCACCCAATCAGCGTACTGCACACTTTTTTGGAGCAATAAAAAAAGAGCGACACACGATAAAATTGTGCCCATCCCGTGGGTGATGACATTGTACCGTTCTTCTATTTTTCTGTTCTTACGAGGTTTGAGCATCATACGGCAAAGATACTTCAAAAAAAAAGCCCCTTATTGGGGCCTTTTACTTATTTACTCCATTCTTTTATAGAGTCATTATTCATTTTGACATAATCGTCATTTTTCTCTTTTTGGGCTCCCGCCAACGACAACTTAGCCGTTTCAATGGCGCCTTTTTTATCCCCTAATTTCGCTTGAATCAAGGACTTTAGACGCAAATGCCAAAACGGTGCATCTTCCCCTGGTTTTACCATGCTGATGGCTTTGTTGATAAACTCCAAGGCCTTGTTGTGGTCAATGTTGGCTTGGTAATAGTACTGTGCTGATGAAAAATAATCGCCAGCCGTTGGACCCGCCAATACTTTTGCAATACTTGCCATAGCCGCTTTTTTGGAAGGCACTTCAAATTTTAATGCCACAAACGTTTTTTCCCAAGCAATTTCCAACTCTGCCGAATCATTCGTAACATTGCCGATACTCAAGGTAAACGTCTCCACACGACGATCGGTCAAAATAGGTTTAGCATTTGCACGTAACGCTACTTCTGATTCTTTAAACTCTTCAGGCGTACCCCAATTGTCGGTATTCTTGTAAAAAATAATTTCCCAAGTATCTGCTTTGGGCACTGTAAATAAGGCATATTTCCCTTTCGGTAAAACCTTTCCCTCTATAGTTACATCATCAGAAAATGTGATTAGGGAATTGTAATTGGCTCCCGTTCTCCATAATTTCCCAAAAGGAACCAAATCCCCAAAAATAGTACGTCCTTTGGCACTTGGACGGGAGTAGTCTAATGTAACATCGGTTAACCCTACCACTTGTTGAACAGTGGTTTTTGGACTCGGTTGTGGTGTTTTTACTTGCGCTTCAATGGCATAGGTGGCCAACATGAAGGCGACAGCATAGATTAGTTTTTTCATTTGTTCTGTTTTTTAGTACCGTCAAAATTACTAAATCACGGTAGGCAAACTGTTAATTTAAACTTAAATGAATATAAATTTTGTTTAACATACTTTTCTATTAGTTAAACAAACTATATCTTTACCCAAAATATAAACGTATGAAAATTTACACCCTTAAGTCCAAACAAAAATTGCCCATCTCGTTGGAGCAAGCTTGGGATTTCTTTTCCGACCCGATGAACTTGAACACCATTACACCTGATGATATGGGATTCAAGACCCTTTCGGGAGCCGATCGCAAAATGTATCCTGGACAGGTAATTCAATATATTGTAACGCCGCTATTAGGCATTCCTATGAAATGGGTTACTGAAATTACACACGTAATTGACAACGAATATTTTGTCGATGAACAACGTTTCGGTCCTTATGCCTTATGGCACCACAAACATTTTTTCAAAGAAATTCCGGGTGGTGTTGAAATGGAAGATATCGTTGATTACAAATTGCCCATGGGCGTTTTGGGACAACTGATGCATCCGGTGTTGGTCCGTCCGCGGTTGGAACAAATTTTTGCCTATCGTACCCAAAAACTTATCGAATTATTTGGTGAATATAAATCAGCATAATCATGAAAAATATACTACTCATTGGCGGTTCCAAGGGAATTGGTCGTGCTTTAGCCCAACAATTGCAATTTGAAAGCAATCTTTTTGTTGCTTCACGAAGTATTGAAGACTTGGGCGATTTAAAGTTGACCCACATCCCTTTTGACGCTACACACGACACCTTAGATACGAGTGCGTTACCCGCTGAACTTCACGGATTGGTATACCTTCCTGGAAGTATAAATTTACGTCCGTTTAAAGGACTAAAACCTGAAGCCTTTGAGTCCGATTTGCATATCAACTTTTTAGGCCTGGTCAAAGTAATGCAAACGGTTTTACCGCAACTCACGGCTGCGCCACAATCGAGTGTTGTGGCCTTCAGTTCGGTAGCGGCAACGATGGGAATGCCTTTCCATACCTCTGTTGCAGCTGCCAAAGGAGCCATTGAAGGGTTTTCCAAAGCGTTTGCTGCCGAATATGCCCCTAAAGTTCGCATGAATGTTATCGCTCCTTCGTTGACGGACACTCCATTGGCAGACAAATTTTTAAATTCGGAGGAGAAAAAGGAAAAGGCAGCCTTGCGCAACCCCATGAAAAAAGTAGGAACGCCCCAAGATATTGCGCAAATGACAGCCTTTTTGCTGAGCGAACAGAGCAATTGGATTACGGGACAGGTATTTGCCGTCGATGGTGGAATGTCTACACTTTTAGTCAATGGATAAAATTTCTATTTTTTGGTTTCGAAGAGACCTCCGGGTGACTGACAATGTTGGGCTGTTTCATGCGTTAAACAGCGGCCATCCTGTTTTGCCTATTTTCATTTTTGACACCAGTATTTTGTCACAATTACCGCCCGATGATGCCCGCGTGAGTTTTATACACCGTTGCTTGGAGGAAATTCAAAGTGCCTTGCAACAAGTGGGTAAATCATTGGCGGTTTTTCATGGAACCCCTGAGGCGGTTTTTACCGAATTGGTGAAGAAGCACGTTATCGATACCGTATATACCAACCACGATTATGAACCCTATGCCCGTAAACGTGACAAGACGTTACACCAACTCTTTCAAGCGCATAACATTGCTTTTAAAACTTCGAAAGACCAAGTGATTTTTGAAAAAAATGAAGTGGTTAAAGACGATGGTACGCCTTATGTGGTTTATACCCCCTACAGCCGACGTTGGAAAGAACGTTTCAAAACCATTACCGTAACACACCATCCATCGGAGACGCTGCTCCATCAAGTGTGCGCGCATGATTATCCGTTCCTTACGTTGGAAGATATTGGATTTAAACCAACTGCAATTGCCGTTCGACCCTACGATATCTCGGCTTCGTTGATTCAGAATTATGAAGCCACGCGCAACTTTCCAGCGCTAAATAAAACCTCTTTTTTGGGGATTTACTTACGGTTTGGTGCCGTTTCCATTCGGCAGATGATCGCCAAAGCCATAGCTGAAAAAAACGAAACCTTTTGGAATGAATTGATATGGCGCGAATTTTTCATGCAAATTCTATGGCATTTCCCGCATACGGTTCATCAAAGTTTTAAGTCAAAATACGATGAGATTGCCTGGGATAACAACACCGATTGGTTTGAAAAATGGTGCCAAGGGCAAACAGGTTACCCCATTGTTGATGCCGGAATGCGCGAACTCAATGCGACAGGCCATATGCACAACCGCGTTCGCATGATTACGGCCAGTTTTTTATGCAAACATCTCCTTATCGATTGGCGTTGGGGTGAAAGTTATTTTGCCTTAAAACTTCTCGACTACGAACAAGCCAGTAATGTTGGCAATTGGCAATGGGCCGCAGGAAGTGGTGTAGATGCTGCGCCGTATTTTCGTATTTTCAATCCTACAGAGCAGCAAAAAAAATTTGATAAAGATTGGAAATACATTCGCCATTGGGTTCCCGAAGTAGACACTACTGCGTATACCCAACCCATTGTTGACCATAAAGAAGCCCGTGATCGTTGTTTGCGGGTATACAAAGCCGCTGTAGGATAACCCAAATGTAGACCTCATGAAACTGGTATGGCTTAAACGCGACTTACGCTTGCAGGATCACGAAGCTTTATTTCGTGCCTTAGAAAGCAAGGAAAAAGTCCTTTTGCTGTATATTTTCGAACCCTCCCTGCTGCAGGATTGCCATTACAGTGTGCGCCATTTTGATTTTATCCGACAAAGTTTACAGGATTTACAACAGGAGCTTCTGCCCTACCATACGCAAATATTGGTCGTGGAAGAGGAAGCCACGAGTGTATTTCAAAAGCTGATAGACCGGTGTTGTATCACTGGTGTTTATTCGCATCAAGAAACGGGTATCCAACGAACTTTTCATCGGGACATCGCTGTGGCCGAATTGTTGCGTGCTAATGGCATTCCCTGGTTTGAATACGTTACCAATGGTGTCATTCGGGGCTTACGAAACCGACAAACCTGGAAAGAAGATTGGTATGATTTTATGGAAAAACCATGCTTTCCCTTCAGCGCCAACGGTCGATCGTTTGTAAAATACGCTGAAATCGAAAAGCTAGAAATTCATTTTAAAATTCCCTCCCTAGAAACTCCCTCCGACACCCCTTTTCAAAAAGGTGGGCGTCGTATGGGATTGCGCTACCTGCAATCCTTTTTACAAGAACGGGTTGAAAATTACAGCCGCCATATTTCCAAACCCGAATTGGGACGCAAAGGGTGTAGCCGTTTATCACCCTATATTGCGTGGGGGAACGTATCCATACGGGAAATTTATCAATGGACATGGAACACCCGTCAAAAAGGAAAATTCAAACGTCAAATCGACAATTTTGCCTCCCGTTTGCGCTGGCAAGCCCATTTTATTCAAAAATTTGAAATGGAATGTTCGATGGAATTTCATCCCGTCAACAAAGGCTATATGCACATTCAACTTCCCGTTAATACGGCCTATCATGAAGCTTGGTGCACGGGGCAAACGGGAGTTCCTTTGGTCGATGCCTGCATGCGCTGTTTGAATACTACGGGCTACCTTAACTTTCGAATGCGGGCGTTGGTGGTTTCGTTTTACACCCACCATTTGATGCAACCTTGGCAAAATTGCAGTCCCCATCTCGCCCAGCAATTTTTAGATTTTGAACCGGGCATTCATTATCCACAAATCCAAATGCAAGCGGGCGTTACGGGTGTAAACATGATTCGCATTTACAATCCTATCAAAAATTCGATGGAGCATGATGCCGAGGGCACGTTTATTCGCAAATGGGTACCCGAACTGCGGAATATTCCAGCGCCGTTCATTCATGAGCCTTGGAAACTAACGCCTATCGAACAAATGCTGTATCACTTTGAACCGGGCTATGACTATCCTTTTCCCATTGTTCCCTTGGAAGAAGCTCAAAAAGCTGCTACCGATTTTTGGTGGGGACTGCGCAAAAAAAACGAAGTTCGCAAAGACAGCAGCCGGGTTTTAGCCAAACATACCTTCCCCGATCGCGATTAGATACGAGTCGCCATTGCTTCAAACGAAAGTTCGTCAAAATGTTTGACTACCCAATCGGCTCGACTATAATCTTGATTTTTCGAATGAAAGCTGTCGTACCCAATGCAAAATACTCCAGCGCCTTTGGCCGCTGCAATGCCGTTGGTACTGTCTTCAATGACCATACATTCCTGCGCTTGGTGTTGCGACAACCGAACCGCCTCTAGAAATATTGCGGGATGCGGTTTGGACTGCGGAAAATCTTCACCCGAAACAATATGCGTAAAATAGGGAAACAATTGAAAGCGATTAAATACCCTCTGAATCGTGACTTTGGCCGAGGAAGAGGCTAAAATAAGTTGGATATCATTCGCTTTGAGTTCCTTGATTAAACGTTCTACGCCATCGAGCAGCGTCAAATCGTCTTTATGGTCAAAAGCGTCGTTAAACAAATCGCGTTTGGCTTGCACTAATTCTTCAACGGATTGGGATAGTTCAAATTGCGCTTTTAGTTTTTGAAAAATATTCTTGGTGGAATTACCTGTAAATGAGGCATACAAGTCGGGCGAAACGGTAATCCCTAATTGATTAAAAAGTTGGTGATACGCAAAATGATGCACGGGCTCGGTATCAACGATTACCCCATCCATATCAAAAATAACAGTTTTGAGCATTAGCTTTGTTTGAAGAGTTGGATTAAATAATAAAAAATAGTCCCAAAAAGCGCTATCAAAATACCCCCAATGACATAAGCCGTCCCCGAAAAATCAGGATGCAAAGCAACTTGTACCGTTTGCCATTGAATAGCCGCAAAAATCCCGACCAGAACCACTTTCAAACTGCGCATCATTTGCAAAGCCCAACCGTAGAGTCGCGGCGCATTATCGGTAGTCACCTTAACCGGATAATTAAACCATTCGGGATGACGCCCTAGGAAGGTAAGCAAAACATACAACGCTGTCCCTACGGCCACTTCTATTAGAAAAAACACTTTCCCGCCATAGCCGTCGGGATTGCCCTGGCCGTCAAAATGGATGGCGATCGTTTCGGGCAACTTTGGGTACATGAGGAGGGCGTATATCCAAGAACCCAACAAAAGGAAAAGCGCCAATACTTCTAGTAGACGATCGGTGGCGGTGAGTGGAACTAGGATTTTGGGAGGGTGTGCCATTATTTTTTCAACAAATAACGTACAACGGTTTCTGCGGCATGGAGTCCAAACAAACAAGGCATCCAAGAATTCGTTCCGTAAAACGATTTTTTAAAATTGCTTCCGTCGGTATGTTTTACACTATCATAATCCGGACGTTCGCTGGAGTAAACCACTTTGATACCCCCTGAAATTCCTTCCTTTTTAAGGCGTTTCCGCACGTGTTTGGCCAAGGGACAGTAATCGGTTTTGCTGATATCGGTGACTTTTACCTTAGCTGCCAAATATTTTCCACCTGCACCCATATTACTGATTACTTTGACGCCTTTGCGTTTGGCGGCCAATAATAAATTCAATTTGGGAGTTACACTATCGATACAATCTAAGACATAATCAAACTCAGGCGAAACCAATTCAAAGGCCCGTTCGGGTGATAAAAACTCTTTCAAAGGAGTCAATTCCAATTCGGGGTTGATGTCCCACAAACGCGCGGCCATAAGTTCAACTTTAGGTAAACCTACTGTAGAATGCAACGCGGGTAATTGCCTGTTAATGTTGGTGATATCTACGACATCGCCATCCACAATAGTCATTTTTCCGACGCCTGCACGCGCTAAAAATTCGGCGGCAAACGAACCTACGCCTCCCAAACCTACTACCAATACATTTGCCTGACGTAATTTTTCTAAACCTTCCGTCTTAAATAATAGTTCTGCACGTTCTTGCCAAACAGCCATGATTTTAGAATTATGAGTTATGAATTATGAGTTATGAGTTATGAGTTATGAGTTATGAGTTATGAATGGACTGCAAAAATAAGGATTTGGTGGGAGAAGAAAGAAGAAAGAAGAAAGAAGAAAGAAGAAAGAAGAAAGAAGAAAGAGAAAAGAGAAAAGAGAAAAGAGAAAAGACTCTTGCAGCGCAGCGGTCTTGCTTCTATTTCCCAAACACCTGCGCTACATTCCGTTGGATTTGTTGTTGGAGCTCGTTGACTTCCACATTACGATAAAGGGCGGCTTGGGCATATACCGCGGCGATAGATACCTCTAGGGTATCGGTTTCCAGAAAAAAGCGATCCTTGGGAACCGTCAAAAACGTTTCGCGAAGGTCGGGATTGTGTAACAAGTATTTCCCAAACGAAAGGTATAATCCATGCCGCACGAGCTCTTGGGCCAATTGGGCGCTTTTGGAAAATCCATGAACTATTAAAGGAACGGAAATATTCAGTTGTTTTTTTATCGAAAGTAGTTCTTGAAACGCCCCAACTAGGTGAAGCACAACCGGTTTTTGATGGTGTTCTGCCAATACAAGGTGGGCTTTAAAGACGTCGCACTGTAGGTCAAAGGGCACCTCAATACGTTTATCCAAACCGCACTCCCCTATAGCCCAACAGCCCTTTTGTGTGAGGTGTTGCGCCACAATATCCAAATGTTCGGGCCATTTTTTTTCATCAATATACCAGGGATGAATCCCGATGGAGTACACCGGTGATTTTCCCTCAAAAGCCCAAGGATATTCATTGACAAGTTCGACCACTTCGGGCGAGTTTGTATAACGATGGGTGTGTAGATTGAACATGAAACAAGCATTAACGATTACGTCACCTTCCTTTTTGATCGGTTGTGGCCATTGAAATCACTAACGAAAGTACGTAAAGATTTTTATTTTTTGGAACATGAATTTGAGAGTCGTTTGTAGGAACGTCTATTTCTTATTAAAAATGCACCCATTACAATTGCCAAAAAGGCATTTTTATTGTGCTTTTTTTGAACGTTTTCTTCGAACGTTGTTCGGACGTTCTTCGGGACTTGTTCGGCAAAATGCCGTTTTTCGGGGGTTTTTCCGAACAAGTCCCGAACAAGTCCCGAAGGAGGTGGTGTGGATTTAGCCCCCTAGCCCCCAAAGTGGGGATTAGTTGATGGTTGTCGGTTGATGGTTGTTAGAAGTTGGTCTTGAAACTTCGCGAGGGATTTGGAATTTGATTTTTGAAATTTGAATTTTTGATTGATATTGGCATACTGCTTCTATTTAACTCTTTACTTTTTGTCTTGACAGAGGTGAGTCGTTGGACGTATGAGTGACTAGTGATTAGTGACTAGTCGTTAGACGTTAGACGTTAGACGTTAGTTAAGGAGGACATGTTAGCACGCCCATTTCTAATTTATAATTCAACATTTAAAATACCTCCAAAAAGGGGTCTTTGTTCTTTCTTCTTTGTTCTTTCTTCTCAACTTAAAAGTCGTTAGAATTTAGAGTAATTAGTGATTAGTGACTAGTGATTAGTCGTTAGACGTTAGACATTAGACGTTAGTCAAGAAGGACGTGTTAGAAAACCCATTTATAATTTAAAATTCAACATTTAAAATACTTCCAAAGAGGGTCTTTGTTCTTGCTTCTTTGCTCTTTTTTCTAAAACAAACGATTCAGCCTTTGAATGACTCACAATATCAGTTGCTTAGCTTCTCAGCGGCTTTTTTAATAAACGGTTTAGTGGTTCAGCTTCTCGATGATTTTTTACTTCATTTTTTTGTATATTTGTCATTCAACTACACGCCATATGACTTTAATTATTCGAAAAATTGAACACAAAGGAGCGGTACGCATTGGCATTTTTTTTGAAAGGAATAATGCGATACAGCAACAATTAAAAGGGATTGGAGCTACCTATAGCAAGACGTTTCAATGTTGGTATATTGATTACAACAAAGCAGCGTATCAACAGCTAAAAATTTTATTTCCCGATTTACAAATACAGCAACCGGTGGCCGGCGAAACGAGTAGCCGTGACCTTCCACCCATAGCCCAAAGCGAACTTCAGTTAGGTTTACCTCCTTTGGTAAACAACCCTGAACCTATAACGAACAAGGCTTCGTTAGCCCATAAGTTGCGATTAGAATTATTACCACCCTTGGGGAAATATTGGGTTTTTAAAATTCGGTATGTGCAATCGGTTGTGAATCAACTTAAGTTGGTAAAAGGCGTATATTGGCATTCGACGTACAAAGTATATATGGCCAATCGGCATCCGAAAGTGAAAGAAGCGGTGGAACGTATTTTGGAAGTTTCCAATTTTTTTCCTGAAAACTATTTGGAAAAAGAGGTTGTTTTTGAAGGCAAGTCGATTGTTTTGCGTCCACACCTTGAGAATGTGAAATGGATGCAGGTGTATGTTCCTGCACAATTGGTGTTATTGGAAAAAATAAAACGCATTTCGATGGTTCGGTACAGTAAACCGAATGCTTGTTTTTTATTGCCTGCAACCCCAGCTGTTGTTAATGCATTAGTGGTACATTTTGAACCGCATCGTGTTGTGATTCAATCGGAATTGCCTCAGGGATATGTAAACCGACGAAATGTTGTTAATAAAAAGCAACTTGATTTGGCGCGAACAAAATCACATTTGTTTTCCAAACTTCCTGAGCCGGCACATTATTTTGTTTCCAATTACATGGATACGTTAATGGCGGTGAATTATAGTGTTTCAACCATTCGTACTTATACACAACAATTTTTACAATTTTTACGCGATTTTGAGTACAGAGACCCCAAGGATATCACGTATAAAGAAACGGTTCGTTATTTAGCCTCCTTGATGGAACGCGGATTGAGTGCAACCTCTGGTCATGCGATGGTGAATGCATTGCTGTTTTATTATAATCAGGTGGAACAAATACCGGGTTATGAATTAAAACTACCTCGGCCTAAAAAGGAAAAAAAGTTGCCTACTGTTTTGACAAAGGAAGAATGTTTATTGCTTTTTGGGGTGGTTGAAAATCCGAAGCATAAGTTATTGTTATTAATTGGTTATGGAGCGGGTTTACGCGTGAGTGAAATTGTGAATTTAGAGTGGCGTGATATTCTGTTTGCGGAACACAAGATTCACATCAGGAATGCGAAAGGAAAGAAAGATAGAATGGTGATGTTGCCTATGCGTATAGTTCGTTCATTGGAATACTATAAAGAGACGTATCAAACCAAAAAGTACGTATTTGAGGGGCAATTTGCAGGTGAGCCCTATTCTGTGCGAAGTGTTCAGGAGGTTATGCGAATGGCATTAAAGAAGACTGGTTTGGAGAAAAAGGCCACGGTACATTCGTTACGACATAGTTTTGCTACACATTTGCTGGAGCATGGAACGGATATTCGATATATTCAGCAGATATTGGGTCATTCGAGTATCAAGACCACAACGATTTACACGCATATTAGTGCAAGTGCTATGAATAAAATCATCAGTCCATTGGATCAGATTACCGAACAAGAATATGAGAAAAAAAGTGAATACGAATTGAAACCTAAGAAATAGTTACATAAATTTGAATATATTTACTAGTTACAAGCAACCCTAAAAGACCGACAGTGCGACCATCAAACGACAGAAAAAAAAGCCACCGCACATTTTAGCACATTTGGTCTTGCCCGACACACAAGCCAACCCTTCGCAAAACCAAAAGAGCTAAAATTTTCCTACCGCACGGACTGACATTCCGAAAATAAGTATTAAATTTGACCAGTTTTGTCAAAACACATATTGTCTTATGAGTAACTTTGGTGACCTAATACGAATAGCAAGAGAAGAGAAAGGTTTGTTCCTGCGACAAGTTGCAGCTGAACTGGACATTGACCAAGCTATCATTAGCAAATTTGAACGCAACGAACGCAAGCCGACAAAGGAACAGGTTCTGAAATTTGCTAAGTTCTATAAGCTCGACAAGGAAACTTTATTAGTTGAGTGGTTAAGCGACAAAGTAGCTTACGACCTGCAAGACGAGAATTTGGCTGACAAAGTTTTGAAAGCTGCTGAACAGAAAATTAAATACAAGAAAAAGTAATGCTTCATTATATCATACAAGAAAAGAAAAACAAATGGTTGCAGTCTGACGACTGCACCATTAGTGATTTGATAAAGTATATCCGTGACAAAGGACAGTTACGTGATACGCAAATTGAAGCAATTGAGACTTATTTGTTTTTGAAAATACAAGGACAGAATAAACCACTTTGGCAATTATTTTCAGAAGGCTTTTTCACTAACGGCACAGACTTATCAAAACTTAATATTAATCAAACGGCAAGAGATTTTTTAACCGCCAACAAAGACGCTTTTGCATTGTATGACTTTGCAAGAACAAAAAACGGAAACGGTTCTTTACTCCCCGAACTCGAAAAACTAATTGTTGACAAACCAACTGAATTAGATTACGACACTATTATAAAAAGCATTTTCTACAATGTAAGCTATGCCGACTACTTAATGAGTTTGCCGATGGGTGCAGGTAAAACATTTCTAATGGCTGCTTTCATTTATTTGGACTTGTATTTTGCCGACAACGAACCAGAGAATAAAGCATTTGCACATAATTTTTTGGTGCTTATTCCTTCGGGCTTAAAATCTTCTATCGTTCCGAGTTTAAAGACAATTGAAAATTACGACCCTTCTTGGGTGTTGCCCGAACCATCGGCAAGCAAACTAAAAAAACTATTGAAGTTTGATGTTTTGGACGAGCAGAAATCAGCGAAGAAAAGTAACAAGGCAAGAAACCCCAATGCTCAAAAAGTAAATGCTTGCTTACCTAATCCATTCGGACAAGTGTTTGTTGTAAATGCAGAGAAAGTGATTTTGGAAAGTTTCAAATTCAATGCTCAAACAGAATTGGAACTGGAGGAAGAAGAAAAAGATACAAGCAACGATTTAAAAAGATTGTTCGGACAAATTCCGAACTTGACAATCCTTATAGATGAAGTTCACCACGCTGCAACCGATGATATTAAATTACGGCAAGCCGTAAATTATTGGCACAGCAAAGGGAACATCACAACCGTTTTAGGTTTCTCGGGAACGCCATATTTGCAGGGTGCTGAAACTATCAAAGCAGG
This sequence comes from Flavobacterium sp., assembly GCF_027533505.1. Taxonomy (GTDB): domain Bacteria; phylum Bacteroidota; class Bacteroidia; order Flavobacteriales; family Flavobacteriaceae; genus Flavobacterium. The sequence continues at coordinate 59,653 of NZ_JAPZUB010000056.1, forward strand.
TGATTACGCTTTTAAGTTTTCTCAAATAACCAACACGGTATATTATTATCCATTGGTTACAGCAATTAAGAAATTTCTGAAAACACCAACAGTAAAAATCGGACAAAACCTTGACCGTTTTCAAATCATTAAAAAAGGAATTGAGGACTTTGATACACTATACAAGAAAACTGTTTATGAAAATGGTGCTATTGCTAAAATAGCTATCTATTGCAGTAACATTGAGGTTTTAGAAGAAGAAGTTTATCCGTTCCTGACAAGTGAATTGAAAATAAATCCTGCCGAGATTTTAAAATTTCATGGAGGAAATAAAAAATACACTTTGCCAAAAGAGAATGAATTAGAATTCCGTTCATTGGATTTGGCTATTTCAAAAAAGCGTTACATTCTTTTAGTTCAAGTGGGAAAAGAAGGTTGGGACTGTCCAAGTTTAACAGGTGTAATCCTTTCGCAAAAAGGCGACAGCCCACAAAATATGGTGCTGCAAACATCTTGCAGATGTTTACGCCAAGTGGACAAAGGAAAAGAAGAAACTGCTTTGATTTGGTTGAATAAAGATAATGCCGATACATTGAACAAACAGTTAAAGCAAGAACAAAACAGCAGCATTGACGAACTGAACAGCACCAAACGAATTGGGAAAGCCGAAATGGTTGAACGCCACAGCCGTATGGAATACTTGCAGTTGCCGAAAGTGGAATTTTATCAAATGAAAGTTACTTATCAAAGCATTGATGAGGAAGAAACAGCAAACACAAAAGCCAAGTTAAAAGCTATCATTAAAAAGATGGAAGATTACAAGGCTTCTGCCTTAATCAGCACCAGTGAAATTTCAAACATTGATACTGGAACTATTGACATTATTAACGAAACAGGAATTGCATTTGCCAATTACAACCAATGGCTTTTTGAAATGAGCCGCCAAAGTTTTGGGTTGATTTCGGAAACACAATTGCATCAATACGATACAGAATTAAACGAAATATTTGAAACCGTTTCTTTTGAAAAAGACGGAAACCGCTTTTTCAATGAACTGTATGATTTGCATTTGATACAATCAAAAATTCGTGTTGCGTTTAGCATCAAAAGAGATTTACAAACCGACACAGAAGTAATTCCAAAACAAGCGGAATTATTGATTGCCGAACGCTTGACCAATGTAGAGAAAAATCCAAAACTCTATCCGAACGAAGCTGATACAAACAAAATTCTTGAATTAGATAAAAGCAATGCCGATGTTGAATTTGACTGGGCAGAAGTTGAAAAGGCTTATCTGGTAATGAAGGAGACAATGATAAGTCAAGGAATGGAAAAGTGGGTTCCTGAATATGAAACTTTCAAATCCGATAAAGATTATTCTCTACCAACAAAATCTAAAAATAATTCCTTTCATTATTTACCCTACAATTTTGGAGCTAGCGGAAGCAGTGGTTTTGAAATACAAGCACTTCAAGAAACCTTAAGATTAGCTGATTTCAAAACTAAAGAGTTGGAAATATACTACAATGGCGAACGTGGCTTAACCGAATTTGTCATTAACTGCTTTGCCAAAGAAGGAAAGTATTGGAAAAACATTGGGAAATACACTACTGACTTTTTAATTGTGAAACGAACCGCTAAAGATAAAATTCATAAAGCCCTACTTATTGAAACCAAAGGTGCTTTGTATGCAGAAGACAAGGTTTTTCAGAAAAAGAAAAACTATGTAGAAACAGAGTTTTTAAAACTCAACCAAGATAAATTCGGCTATCAACGTTTCGACTTCCTGTATTTGGAAGACAGCAAAAACATTGCAGCCAACATCACAGAATTGAACAATAAGTTAAACCAGTTCTTCAATGATTAATGGTTAATTGTAAATTGTTAATGAAATGACAGAGAATATTATAAAAAATAAAAGTTTTGCATTTGCAATTAGAGTTGTAAAACTATATCAGTTTTTATGTGAAACAAAAAAGGAGTTTGTTCTTTCAAAGCAATTGTTGAGAAGCGGAACTGCTGTTGGTGCATTAGTTCGAGAAGCTGAACACGCTGAAAGCAAAGCAGATTTTAAACACAAAATGTCAATTGCTCAAAAAGAAATAAATGAAAGTATCTATTGGCTCGAATTGCTAAAAGAAACGGACTATTTAACCAATGAACAATTTCAAAGCATCAATGCAGATGCAGTAGAAATAATCAAACTACTTACATCAATAATCAAATCGACCAAAGCAAACATTAACAACTAACAATTGATAATTAACAATTAGAAAAAATGCCAATAAAATACATTCCATATTACCCTAACACGGTTGAAGGACAAGCAGTTTTGAATAATATAACACGCAATCAAAGAGTATTGCGATACCGTGAAAATGATAAGGTTTTTGACCGCATAAAAAGAGGTATGCCCTTTTATGAAGTAGAACCTATTGAAACAGTAGGAGCACCTTCTAAAAATTTGGTTATACGTGGCGAATGTATATCGGCTTGTGCATATTTGAAGGAACAAGGAATTAAGGTTGATTTGGTTTGCATTGACCCACCATTTGCAAGTGGTATTGATTATTCAAAAAAAGTTTTTATCCGTAGAAATCCAAATATTGCCAAAAAAATTGAAGAGGCTGAACAACAAATGGATATTGAGGAATTAAGAGCATTTGAAGAAAAAATGTATGGAGACATTTGGTCAAAAGAAGATTATCTCAATTGGATGTATGAAAATCTTTTAGCTATTAAATCAGTTATGGATGAAAAGGCCAGTATTTATGTTCACCTAGATTGGCATATTGGCCATTATGTAAAAATACTTATGGATGAAGTCTTTGGAGAGGACTTGTTTAGAAATGAGATTATATGGTATTATGCTGATTATATACAAGGTAATGCCACCACAGGTTTTGCTAAAAAGCACGATGTGATATATTTCTATACAAAATCGGACAATTATACCTTTCAAAGGGTAACCGAAAAACTTGACAAGCCAGTTGAAAGAAATAAAGTAGTATGGGACAAAGAAACCCAGACACTAAAAGTTGCGAGAGATGAAAATGGTAAAATAATCTATGAAACATTTACAGAAAAATTCCTTGATAGTGTTTGGGCAATTGGTCAAACTTCAGTGACAAGAAAAACTAGTAGTGAAAATGTCGGTTATTCAACACAAAAGCCCAAAGCACTGTTAGAAAGGTTCATTAAGGCAAGTAGTAATGAAGGAATGATAATCGCTGATTTCTTTGGCGGTAGTGGAGTAACAGCAAAAGTAGCAAACGACTTAGGCAGAAAATTTATTCATTGTGATATTGGAATAAACAGTATTCAGACAGTTAGAGATAGATTAGTTGAAGCCAAAGCCAACTTTCAAATATTGGAAATAAAAGACGGTGTTAGCTTATTCCGCAACCCACAGCAAACAATGGATAAGTTGGCAACACTTATTCCAGGATTACAAAAAGGAGTAAAAGGAATTAGCAATTTTTGGTTTGGTGCAATCACAAAAAGTAAAGAAGGCATTGTGCCGGTTTACGTTCCCAATTTGCTTAATACACAAGAAAAGGTTTTGGACATTCCCACCATAAACACCATAATCAATCAGGAACTATCAAACTTAGAAGTCAATGCCAAAAAAGTAATTGTGTATTACATAGACATTGACGACCAAAAGGCATTGGAGAAATTTATAAAAGACAACAACGCCACAGAAATAGAGGTTGAATTAAAAGACCTTAAAAATCTATTGCACGATGTAGTAATTGAGGACATTATAGATTTTAAAACTACTAAAACAAAAGACGGTTACGAAACAGAAATAAACAAATTCATTAGCGACCGTCTAATTCAGAAAATCGGTGAATTTAACCAAAAAGGAAATTTACAATCTGTTGCCAAAGGCAAGAAATTCAATCCCATCAACATCAGTGAAGAAGGATTAGAACTCATTGAGCTTATTGCCCTTGACTGCGAAAACACAGAAGGACAATGGCACAGCACCACAGAAATTAAAATTGACAAACTCGGTTATGTAATTACCAACGGAGTAAAATCAAAAAACTTTTGGAACGGCAAAATTACCAGCGACAAAAATCCATTGAGAATAAAAGTGAGAAACATAAGCGGAGACGAAACAATAAAAACAGTAGAATAATGCCAGTATATTTAGTAGTTACAGACGACACATTTTCATTAGATAAAATTAAGCACAAATTCCCTGCTGACTTTGTGGAAGTTTTTAACAATACATTTCTTTTAAGTTATTAGCTTTCAGACTGGCAACTTAATGACGAAATTGCTGAATTAATTTATGAAGAATATCCAAATTTTGAAATTGTAATTACAGAAGTTAATAAAGCAGATTTGTTTCATTTTAAGGAAGCGGACAAGTATGTAAAATATCTTTTTGACAGAGAACAAACTAAAAACTAAAATGCCAACCCTTCGCAGTCATACACATTTGCAAGCCGCACAAGCCGACACACTAGCCCAAGCTTGCAAAAGAGTATGCCTGCCCAACCGCACAAGGACACTGCAAACTCGACATGACAGCACTTCGACAGAAAGAAGGGCAGCTTGTAACACGGGTAACTGTTGCACAACCCATTCAAAATAAAATTTTTCAAAATAATTCGTAAAAAACAACCTCGTTTAAGCTCCCGAAACTTCGGGATAAGCGAGGTTTATTTTTTAGTTGTAGTCCAAAACTCCAAAATTTGG
>NZ_JAPZUB010000068.1 GCF_027533505.1 Flavobacterium sp.
GGCAAGCCGAAAAGCCGCCCAAAAGAAAAATCCGGCCCGCCACTGCGCCCCCGTTTGTGGTCTCCACCACACAGCGAGATGAAAGTAGCTAACAGATAAACTTGTATTTTTAGTTTTGCAAAAGGCTTGCGCCCACAGCCAACGCGTGTGTGCAGCACGTGCCGCGGAAATCATGGGCACGAGCAGTTTGTGCCGCGAACTGATTTTTGCAAACCGGCAGGATTGTTTTATTCTGAGTTCTCACGCTGGCGAGGCGCGCAAGCATGAACGGGCCGGCAGTGCTCAACGGGTAATGTGGTGGTTTGAGAGGGCGAGCGAGGGGAGTAGGGAAGCCGCAGAGTCTGAGGGGTGATTCTGCGGAGAAGTAAAGAATTTTCAAATGGATTGCACGATTAAAAAAACCGGTCGGAATTTTATATTTTGAAAATGGAGTTATTAGAGGTTCGCTTAACCTATGGTCTGAATTTTGGGGAGTAGGATAAGGCTTCTTTTCTCAGGAGTCTTTCTTTTTAGGGAAAACCATAAAATTTCCAAAAAAAAGAACTTGGTAAACGACTCCAAATTGTCTTTGCACGCCTGCACATATTGGCTTGATGCAGCAAGAAAGTTTTTTAACTTTGTTTTCATCGAAGCAAGACAAAAAAGTTTATGAACGACATGATGACCTTACTCTTGATCGCCATACCCTCGCTTTATTATTTAGTTTTGAGTTTCGTTGCGCCATCTCGTGTTGCAGTAGCCACTGCAACGGTTACAATCGAAGCCCCAATCGAGTGGTTGTTTCACATGATTGCGATAGATCGGAGACAAGCGTTTCGTAGCGATCTGAGGGAGGTTATCGTAACTTCAAATAAGCGTTGGCGGGAATTGGCATTTGACTCCCCACCGGTAGATTACGAAGAGGTACGCTCAGTTACCAACCATCTTTTCGAGGCGCATTTTAAAGGTTTTGGATTCCGCGGTACTTGGCTGGTGCGCTTCACTAAGGACACAGATAAAGTTACTACGCTTTTTATCTATGAGGAAATTCAGGTCAAGCAGCCACTTCTTCGGCCAATTGTGAAACTTATTTATCCTCTCCAGGATGCCGTAAATCGATTCGTGGCCGACTTGTTTGATGCCATTGATACCGCTAACCCTATAACAGTATGAACAATACCAAGCCAGTAGTTCTCATAACAGGTGTATCATCCGGCATAGGTAGGGCAACTGCAGGTTACTTAGCCTCCAAGGGGATGACCGTTTTCGGCACAGTAATCGAGCCTGTTGACGGTATTCAACTTCATCAAGATGGCTATTCGATACTTTCAATGGACGTAAGAGATACCGAGTCTGTGAGGTTTGCCGTAAACCGGGTGCTAGAGGCAGCCCAACGAATCGATGTTCTGATCAACAATGCTGGAATCAGTTTTTCAAGGTCTCTGGAAGAAATGGATATTCATGATGCCCGGCAAATACTTGAAGTTAACACGCTGGGGCCACTAAGGGTAATACAGTCGGTCCTCCCCTCAATGCGTAACAATATGCGTGGTCTTATTATCAATACAACTTCAATAGGCGGGCAGATAGCCATCCCATTTGATGGTATGTACAGCGCTTCTAAGTTCGCCCTTGAGGGATTGTCTGAGGCGCTTAGCCTCGAGTTAATTCCTTTTAGCGTTAAGGTTGTTATACTTGAGCCAGGGGATATTAATACCGGTATGTCTGCTAAACCTAGTTCAGGCAGCAAAACAAATGAGAAATCACCCTATTTTAGATACCAGACAGCAGCTCATAACGCAGCCATTAAGAATGAACAAACCGGATCAAGTCCGTTAATTATAGCCAGAAAGATCGAGGATATTATGGGAGAGCGCCACCCCTCACTTCGGTATGTTGGGGGAACCCTACTGGAGCGATTGATGATACCCTTGAAGCGTTTATTGCCGGCCCGTATTTTCGAGCACCTGGTGGCCACACAGTATGCGCTAAAGTGAAATGTGGTCTGTCTTTTTCTGCCTTCGTTATCATTGGTCGGCTTACCATAGTCGCTTACTTCAGCACTTGTGGTCAGTAGATAGTGCCCCTAGGGGCAACTTTCGAGAGTTTTCTGCTAATCGTTTCTTGTTTTTAGCAAGTGGATTCATTTTTATTCCACTTTTGATGTTTCCTAAATTAACACTTGTTCACGCTGGTTGCCTGACAATCGTGCAAGTAGATCGTAACATATCCACATCTTCAGCTATCGTCTTTCTAAGAGCACGATACGATTGAAGTACCGCGCTTGCGCATCATGTCCTGGGGAGATGCTGCGGGACGAGTAAGTCGCTAACACGTAAACTTGTATTTTTAGTTTTGCAAAAGGCTTGCGCCCAGCACGTGCCGCGGAAATCATGGGCACGGGCAGTTTGTGCCGCAAACTGATTTTTGCAAACCGGCAGGACTTTTTACTTTTAGTTCTCACGCTGGCGAGGAGCGCAAGCATGAACGGGGCGGCAGGCAGTGCTCAGGCCAAGAATGGTGGTTTGAGAGTGCAAGCGAGGGGGAGTAGGAAAGCCGCAGAGTCCGAGGCGAGACTCTGAGGAATAGTAAAGAATTTTCAAATGAATTGCACGATTTAAAAAACCGGTCGGAATTTTATTTTTTAAAAACAAAGTTATTAGAGCTTCACTTAATACAATAAACCAATAAATTGAGATAGAAAATTGAATGTATACATAAATAAAAACACTTATATGGACAGAAAAGAATTTATGAAAGCGTTGACAGCATTAGGTATTACTTCTGTATTGCCAAAGGATATTCTAAAAGCACAAACCATAAATTACAAACCAATGCAAAAAGCAGATTCAACTATTCAGCAAATTCTTGCCTATGGCATGCATGCTCCAAGTAGTCATAATACTCAACCGTGGAAGGTTAAAATTGATGAAAACAAAATAAAGGTTTTCGGTGATTTTCAACGAAGATTACCATTTGTTGATCCAAATAACAGAGAGTTTTTACTTTCAATATCTGCCTTTATTGAAACAATTGATAATGCGGCCATGGCCATAGGTAATCAATTGGAAATTGAACCATTTCTAGGTTCGATTTCAGCAGACAAAGAATTGTTTAGTATTGAAATGAAAGGTAATAAGCAAAGTTCTAGCAATGCAACATTATCTTTGATTGAAAATCGTTTTACTGACAGAAAAAACTATAATATTGGAGAAATGAGTAAGCAGAACATTACCAATCTTCAAGACTTGGACAGGGAAAATATACATTTCTTCTCCTCGAACTCCCCAAAAGGTAAAATAATATCAGACTTGCAAATTCAAGCGTTCACAAAACAAAGCAATGATAAAAGCAAACAATCGGAACTGAGCGATTGGTTGAGGTTTGACAAAGATCAAAAGGAAAAATCAGGTGATGGTCTTTTTCCTGAAATGCTGGGATTAAATGGCTTGCCCAAATTTGTCTGGTATAGTTTCTTTAACAAAAAATCAGCTATTGGCAACTCATTTGTTGAACAGGGAATAAAAAGTGCGATAGAACAAGTTAAGCACACGAGCGGCTTTTTAGTGATAACTTCAAATAGTAGTGAAAATATTTCTATTTACGAATCTGGAAGACTTTATCAAAAGGCCCTGTTAAAGTGTACTGAATTAAGTATAAGAAATCACACCATTTCCCAAATCTTGGAGGAAGAGCCAATGAAAAATGATATTTCTGATAATTTGGAGCTTAAAAAGCCCATACAATTTATAATTCGGCTTGGGTACAGCAATCAAGATGGTTATGGCAAACATATAAGACGTTCAATTAACTCAATAATTATTTAAAGAGTTAAATGTAGACCAAAGGCAGCCCATAACATCGTGTATTGTGCATTTGGCGGATAGCACCTCGCCTTTGTTGGTGTTGCGCGTGAGCTGTAGCGCTGTGGGTCACCAACAAACGAGATGAACTCGGATAACAGGTGCTTTCGTTGATTTTGTCTGATACGCGAACTGCCCGAATAAACAACGCGCGGCCGGGATGCCCCGCCTTAGCGGGATAAACTCCGGGCCTGGTGCCCACGCGCCTCGCGTGGGCACGGGAGCGAAGCGTACCCCGGAGCAGCCCAAATTTCGCTTGGCTACGGTTGGCAAGCCGAAAAGCCGCCCAAGAGAAAAATATGTCCCGCCACTCCGCCCTCGTTTGTGGTCTTCACCACCCAGCGCGATGAAAGTCGCCAACACGTAAACTTGTATTTTTAGTTTTGCAAAAGACTGGCGCCCACAGCCAGCGCGTGTGTGCAGCACGTGCCGCGGAAATCGTGGGCGCAGGCAGCCTAGGCCGCGAACGGATTTTTGCCAACCGGCAGGACTTTTTACTTTTAGTTCTCACGCTGGCGAGGAGCGCAAGCATGAACGGGGCGGCAGGTGCTCAGGCCAAGGGTGGTGGTTTGAGAGTGCAAGCTAGGGGGAGTAGGGAAGCCGCAGAGTCCGAGGCGAGACTCTGAGGAATAGTAAAGAATTTTCAAATGGATTGCACGATTTAAAAAAACCGGTCGGAATTTTATTTTTTAAAAACAAAGTTATTAGAGCTTCACTTAATACAATAAACCAATAAATTGAGATAGAAAATTGAATGTATATAAGTTAAGTTTTGTTTTTTTGAAACGCCCTTGGTCTTTCTCGTCCTAAGGGCGTTTTTTTCTGATGCAAAAAACTTATTAGCGGCAACTTACTGATCCGATTTTTCTACTTTCGTGTATCTGATAAAGTAGAGTTAAATAAAGAATTGACATTGAAATTACGGAGAGAAATAAAATGAAAGCAAAAATAATTATGATCGGATGCCTGTTTCTTTTAATAGGAATAATCGCAGGTTATTTTCTACCTCGCAAGGTAGTACAATGGCAATTAAAAAATCAAGGCATTGATTATTTTGAAAATAGTGATGTAAATCTTCCTTTTCAAACCTATACAAATTTTGGCTACGAAAACATAATTGCCAATGCGGCTCCCTGGACGAAACAGTTTATGGATGAGGACATGGTATCAAGCATAGAAAAGGCTGTACGAAAAAGATATGCCTATAGGTTTGATGCGGCTATCAACTCACCTGAATCAGAAAATGATATAATGAATTATTTGAAAGGGACCGGTTTGTTAGACGAAATCCAATTATCCGTTGAGCAAGCACAATTCAAATTGGAGAAAATATCAATCTCTCAAAATCTAATGGTTCCCAAAGATGACTTTACAAAAGCATTTATGAATGCAACACCCACCCTCCCTGTTAGATTGCCTGCTGAATTTGAGCCAATTAAATCGGTATTTGTTTCCTTCCCAATATATTATCCAGGGCAATGGAAAACGCATACAGAGTTGATCAATTCAATTTCAAGTGAAGCTGAAGCAATAGTTTTGGTTCCCAATGAGTATTGGCAAAAAGCCGTTATGCTTTACTTTGAGCAGAAAGATATATCGCTTGCGAATGTTCGCTTTGCATATGTTAAAACAGATGATGTCTGGACAAGAGATTATGGACCTACGACAGTGATAAATACCAATGGTGAAAAGATTTTTATTTGGAATAACTATTATGAAGAGTATAATTCATACCATAAACTCAGTGCAGATGCGGCAGGTGATTTGGGGAGATACTTTGACATCCCCGTTTATAGGGTTCCACTGATAGTTGAAGGCGGTAATATTATTTCCGATGGAGAGGGTACTTTTATCATGTTTAATTCAGTTTTAATCAATAATCCAGACTATAACCTAAGCAAGTTAGAGAAGACAATGAAGGAATACTACGGATGCAAAAATCTAATTCTGCTACCATTGCTTAAAGATGAGCTTACTGGTCATATTGACATGGTAGTTAAGTTTGTCGATAAAAACACACTAATGGTTATTAAAAGTGATATTTCTTATAAGTGGTATCAGGACTTTGAAAATATAGCGAAAGAGCTTTCAGAAATAAAATCCATCGATGGAAACAAGTATCAGATTATTCGGCTTAGTATGCCTAAAACCAATAATGAATCAGTTAACTTTTGGAGTTACATCAACAGTTTAACCCTAAACGGATCGGTAATTATTCCTGTTTTTGGTGTTAGCGAGGATATTGCAGCTCTTGATGCATATCGAAAAGCTATGCCAAATTATAAGATAATTGGGATTGATTTTAGTAAGTACCCAGTTGGCTCAGTGCATTGTCAAACAAAAGAGATGTTTAAGTAGATGTTTTTTGGAGAACTTTGACTTATTATCTGATTTTACAATTGACTAAGGTAATGCCTTTGATTCAGATAAAAGGTTCATCTTTTATTTTCAAGTAGCTTCGATTCAAAAGTTTAGCGCAACAAATTACAAAAAGTAACCTCGCCTTTGTTGGTGTTGCGCGTGAGCAGTAGCGCTGTGGGTCACCAACAAACGAGATGAACTCGGATAACAGGTGCTTTCGTTGATTTTGTCTGATACGCGAACTGCCCGAATAAACAACGCGCGGCCGGGATGCCCCGCCTTAGCGGGATTGCCGCCGGGCTTGGTGCCCACGCGCCTCGCGTGGGCACGGGAGCGAAGCGTACCCCGGAGCAGCCCAACCTTCGCTTGGCTACGGTTGGCAAGCCGAAAAGCCGCCCAAAAGAAAAATCCGGCCCGCCACTGCGCCCCCGTTTGT